>NZ_CP042856.1:2126503-2835338 GCF_008001035.1 Salinibacterium sp. dk2585 | reverse complement strand
CAACACGCCGCTCGAATGTGGATGACAAGAAATTCCCTGTGGAATCGCGATCGAAAAGGAAACGGCCGGCGACGAGTTCTCGACAGGCAGTCAACAGAACGCCCACAACTCACACGCGTGTAGTTCTCCGACGCTGAAAGGCATCCACCGACTTATCCACAGTTTCCACAGCTGTTAATGCCTTTACCGTTCATTAATTCAGATTTGGGGCTCAGATAACCCTTTGCGCCGTCTGGTCCGGCTTCTCCTGCGCTGTGCCAGTATTAAGCCCCCGGATGTCTACTTCCGCGTCGAAAGGGAATCGCATGAAGTTTCAGGTGAATCGCGACGTTTTCAGCGAGGCCGTCTCGTTTGCCGTGAAACTGCTTCCCCAGCGCACGACCTTGCCGATCCTGAGCGGTGTGCTCATCGAGACGACTGACACTGGCCTTCGGCTCTCCTCGTTCGACTACGAGGTTTCCGCCCAGACCGAGATCGAGGCAAGCGTCGACACTCCCGGCACGATCCTCGTGTCAGGGCGACTGCTGGCCGACATCGCCAGCCGCCTGCCGAATGCGCCAGTCGAGTTCTCCACGGAGGATTCCAAGATCACGGTGCGGTGTGGTTCCGCCAACTTCACACTCCTGAGCATGCCCGTCGAGGAATACCCGACCCTCCCGCAGGTCGGTGAGCAGTCTGGACTCCTGCCGGCGGATGCCTTCTCCGATGCGGTCTCCCAGGTCGCGGTCGCAGCATCCCGTGATGACGTGACCCCCGTCATCACGGGTGTGCAGCTCGAGGTCAGCGACACGACCCTCAGTCTCGTCGCGACCGACCGCTACCGCGTCGCGGTGCGCGAGATCGACTGGGATTCGGGGGATCGCGACTTCTCCGAGGGCGTCACCGCCCTCGTGCCCGCCCGCACGCTCCAGGAGATCGGCAAGACCTTCGGCCACAGCGGCACGATCTCGGTCGCGATCACGAACACCGACGACCGCGAGATCATCGCCTTCAGCGCTGACCGCAAGACCGTCACCTCGCTCCTGATCAAGGGCAACTTCCCGCCCGTCAAGCGCCTGTTCCCCGAAACGGTCGAGAACTACGCCGTCATGAACACGGGCGAGTTGGTCGAGGCGGTCCGCCGTGTCGCCCTCGTCCTGGAGCGGGAGGCAGCCCTCCGCTTCAGCTTCACGATCGATGGCCTGACCCTTGAGGCGATCGGCGGCGAGCAGGCCCAGGCATCCGAGACGATCGACGCGCACCTGCACGGTGGCGACATGGTCGTCTCGCTCAAGCCACAGTTCCTGCTCGATGGCCTCGGCGCTGTGCACTCGGAGTTCGTGCGCATCTCCTTCACGCGCACCGAGAACCCCAACAAGCCGGGCCCCGTGCTCATCACGAGCCAGTCGTCCAAGGACCAGCCGGGCGCCGACAACTACAAGTACCTCCTGCAGCCGAACCTGCTGCTTCGCTAGCGTTGTTCGTCACCCACCTCTCCCTCACCGACTTCAGGAACTACGAGCGCGCAGAAGTCGCGCTCGAGCCGGGCGCCAATCTCTTCGTTGGCAGCAATGGCCAGGGCAAGACCAACCTCATCGAGGCACTCGGTTACCTCAGCACGGTGGGTTCGCACCGGGTCTCGAGTGACCAGGCGCTGATCCGCCGCGACCAGGATGCCGCCATCATCCGCGCGAAGCTGGCGCACGGTGCCCGCCAGCTGCTGGTGGAGGTGCAGCTGAATCGCTCCTCGGCCAATAAGGCGCAGGTGAATCGTTCGGCGATCAAGACGCGCGAGCTGCCCCGGTACTTCTCAAGCGTCTTGTTCGCTCCCGAAGACCTGGCGCTCGTGCGCGGCGAACCCTCCGGCCGCAGGCGGTTCATGGATGAGCTGCTCGTCTTGCTCTCTCCGCGGTTCGCCGGCATCATCGCCGACTACGACAGGGTGCTTCGGCAACGGAATACGCTGCTCAAGTCGGCCCGCGCAGCGGGAGTGAAGGGTTCGCAACTGAGCACGCTCGAGGTGTGGGACGAGCGACTCATCGAACTCGGTTCCCAGCTCGTCGAGGCGCGCACCGCGCTCGTGACCCGCCTGCAACCGGAGGTCGCGCGCGCCTATGTGTCGATCGCGGGCGACCAGCATTCGGCTGAACTTGAGAACCGGCTCAGCATCTTCTCCGGCAGCGATGACGATGAGGCGGGGGATGAGCCGGGAGTCAGCGGCGTCGTCTCGGCGGCGGATGCGGCATCCGCGTTCCGCACCTCACTCGAGCGACTTCGTCGAAGCGAACTCGAACGCGCCGTAACCCTCGTCGGGCCACACCGCGACGACCTCCTGCTTCGCCTCAACGGCATGCCGGCCCGCGGCTATGCGAGCCACGGCGAGTCGTGGTCGTTCGCGCTGGCGCTGAAGCTCGCCTCGGTCGAGGAACTGCGCCGCGATTCCGCGACGGGGGATCCCGTGCTCGTGCTCGATGACGTCTTCGCTGAGCTCGACGCCGCGCGCAGGGAACGGCTGGCGGATGCCGTCGTCTCAGTCGAGCAGGTGCTCATCACGGCCGCGGTCTATGAGGATGTGCCTGATGCCCTGCGCGCGCACACGGTGCGCATTGCGCAGGGTCGGATCCTCGACGACGAGGTGATCACGAATGACTGATCCACGCCAGGGTGGTGAGCGTGAGCAGGAACACATCGAGGTGTACCAGCGTTTCCGGCGTGTCTTCGGGGATGGTTCCGTGCGATCGAGGGATGCCCGCCGGCGGTCAGCGCGCCGTAGCGAGGAGGGGGCAAGCGTTCCCTTCGGCAAGGGCCGTGACCCGCGGGGGATCGCTGAGGTCATGGATGCCATGACGACGACGCTCGGATGGACATCTCCACTTGCGCGTTCGCAGTTGCTCTCCTCCTGGTCGGGCATCGTGGGTGAGGACCTGGCAGAGCACGCTGAACCGATCGGTATCGAGGACGGCGTCATGAGCGTGCGGTGTGATTCGACCGCGTGGGCGACCCAGCTGCGACTCATCAGGGGAGACATCCTCACTCGCATTGGGCGAGAGTTCCCCGAGGCGGGCGTCGAGTCCGTCAAGTTTCTGGGACCGGACGCCCCTTCATGGAAACGGGGCCCCAGATCGATTCAGGGGCGCGGTCCTCGCGATACCTACGGGTAGGGAGGCAAAACAGTCCGGACGCGCCTATTTAGGCGCTCAGACGGCGGAATTCACCCTTTGGGGGGTCGTTCCTTGGTAGAATCGAAGGGTTGCCATGGCAGCTTCCCGAGGGGAGCCCGGCCCAGGACGACACCCGGCTTACAGGACAGGAGTCCCACTTCAGATGTCACAATCGTCGCCCGAGAACCCCATCGAGAACCAGACTCCGGGCGACGGTGCTACCCCGACGCCTGAGGTTGTAGCGCACCAGCGCACTGCCGCCGAGCAGAAACAGGACAACGCGAGCTACGGGGCCGACCAGATCCAGGTGCTCGAGGGCCTCGAGGCTGTGCGCAAGCGCCCCGGCATGTACATCGGTTCGACGGGCCCCCGCGGCCTGCACCACCTCGTCTATGAGATCGTCGACAACTCGGTCGATGAGGCACTCGCGGGCTACTGCGACACGATCGCCGTGACAATCCTGCCTGACGGCGCGGTTCGCGTCGTCGACAACGGCCGCGGCATCCCCGTTGACATCCACCCCGTCGAGAAGAAGTCGACGGTCGAGGTCGTGCTGACGATCCTGCACGCCGGCGGAAAGTTCGGCGGCGGCGGGTACGCGGTCTCGGGTGGACTGCACGGCGTCGGCAGCTCTGTCGTCAACGCGCTCTCGCACAAGCTTGAGGTCGAGGTGCGCCGCCAGGGCAACATCTGGCGACAGACCTTCCACAACGGTGTGCCGGATGCTCCGCTCGAGAAGGGAGAGGAGACCGACCAGACCGGAACCACCATCAGCTTCTGGCCGAACAGCGACATCTTCGAGACCATCGAGTTCGACTATGAGACCCTGCGGACCCGTTTCCAGCAGATGGCATTCCTCAACAAGGGCCTTCGCATCTCGCTCGAAGACCAGCGCCCCGCCAAGACCGGCGAGGTCGAGGGGGAGGTTGACCACGAGCAGCGCAGTGAGTCCTTCTTCTACGAGCGCGGCCTCGTTGACTACGTCGAATACCTGAATTCTGCGAAGAAGTCAGAGGTCGTGCATCCGGAGATTATCTCGATCGAGTCGGAAGACACGGAGCGTCGCATTGCGCTCGAGGTCGCGATGCAGTGGACGACCTCCTACAGCGAGAGCGTGCACACCTACGCGAACACGATCAACACGCACGAGGGCGGCACGCACGAGGAGGGGTTCCGTGCGGCGCTGACGACGCTCGTCAACCGCTATGCACGTGAGAAGGGAATCCTCAAGGAAAAGGACGACAACCTCACGGGCGACGACGTGCGCGAGGGCCTCACCGCGGTCATCTCGGTGAAGCTGGGCGAGCCGCAGTTCGAGGGCCAGACCAAGACGAAGTTGGGGAACACCGAGGCGAAGTCCTTCGTGCAGAAGGTCATGGGCGAGGCGCTCGGTGACTGGTTTGATCGCAACCCCGTGCAGGCGAAGGATGTCATTCGCAAGGCGCTGCAGGCATCCGCGGCCCGCATGGCGGCCCGCAAGGCGCGCGAACAGACCCGTCGCAAGGGCCTGCTGGAGTCGGGTGGCATGCCAGGCAAGCTGCGCGACTGCTCGAGTAAGGACCCGAGTCGCTCGGAAATCTTCATCGTCGAGGGTGACTCGGCAGGCGGTTCCGCCGTGCAGGGACGCAACCCCGAGACACAAGCGATCCTCCCGCTGCGAGGCAAGATCCTCAATGTGGAGAAGGCCCGGCTCGATCGCGCGCTCGGCAATGCCGAAGTGCAGGCCATGATCACGGCATTCGGTGCCGGAATCGGTGAGGACTTCGACCCCGAGAAGGCTAGGTATCACAAGATCATCCTCATGGCCGACGCCGACGTGGACGGGCAGCACATCACGACGCTGCTGCTCACCCTGGTGTTCCGCTACATGCGCCCGCTCATCGACATGGGGTACGTCTACCTGGCGCAGCCGCCGCTCTACCGGCTCAAGTGGACGAACTCGCCGCACGAGTACGTCTATTCCGACCGTGAGCGTGATGCGCTGCTCGAGGCCGGGATCGCCGCAGGCAAGCGAATCCCAAAGGACAACGGCATCCAGCGCTACAAGGGTCTCGGCGAGATGGACTACAAGGAGCTCTGGGAGACCACGATGGATCCCGAGACTCGCACGCTCCTCCAGGTGACCCTCGACGATGCCGCTGCGGCCGATGAGATCTTCTCGACCCTCATGGGTGAGGATGTCGAGTCGCGACGCAACTTCATCCAACGCAACGCCAAGGATGTTCGCTTCCTCGACATCTGAGCCCGGCCTCGCGGATTGAGCCTGTCGAAATCCAGCCAGCGAGGAAACCAGGCGACAGGCTCACGCAGCAGAACTTAGGAACAGAGAATTCATGGCTGATATGGAAGACACCACGCCCGGGGAGCAGATCCCCGGCAAGGAGATCGACACGTCACACGACAAGGTCACGCCCGTCGACCTCCAGCTGGAGATGCAGCGCTCCTACCTGGACTACGCGATGAGCGTGATCGTCGGGCGAGCCCTACCGGAGGTTCGCGACGGGCTCAAGCCCGTGCACCGCCGCGTGATCTACGCGATGTACGACGGCGGATACCGGCCCGACAAGGCGTTCTCCAAGAGTTCGCGTGTCGTCGGCGACGTCATGGGCCAGTTCCACCCGCACGGTGACTCGGCGATCTATGACGCGCTCGTGCGTCTCGTGCAACCGTGGAGCCTCCGCTACCCGCTCGCGCTCGGCCAAGGCAACTTCGGTTCGCCGGGCAACGATGGTGCCGCCGCCCCGCGATACACCGAGACGAAGATGGCTCCCCTCGCGCTCGAGATGGTGCGAGACATCGAGGAAGACACCGTCGACTTCCAGGACAACTACGACGGACGCACCCGCGAGCCTGCCGTGCTGCCGGCGCGTTTCCCCAACCTGCTCGTCAACGGTTCCGTCGGTATCGCGGTCGGCATGGCCACCAACATCCCGCCGCACAACCTTCGCGAGGTCGCGGATGCCGCGCTCTGGCACCTCGCGAACCCGGATGCCGGCCAGGAGGAGCTGCTCGAGGCGCTCATGCAGCGCATCAAGGGCCCCGACTTCCCGACCGGCGCGCAGATCCTCGGCACCAAGGGCATCCAGGATGCCTACCGCACGGGTCGCGGGTCGATCACGATGCGGGCGGTCGTCAACGTCGAGGAGCTGCAGGGTCGCACCTGCCTCGTCGTGACGGAACTGCCGTACCAGGTCAACCCCGACAACCTCGCGCTCAAGATCGCCGACCTCGTGAAGGACGGCAAGCTCTCGGGCATCGCGGACATCCGGGACGAGACCTCCGGTCGCACGGGCCAGCGCCTCGTGATCGTGCTCAAGCGAGACGCGGTCGCCAAGGTCGTGCTCAACAACCTCTACAAGCACACCCAGCTGCAGGAGAACTTCGGCGCCAACATGCTGGCGATCGTCGACGGCGTGCCGCGCACCCTTGCGCTCGATGGCTTCATCACGGCGTGGGTCGCACACCAGATCGAGGTCATCGTTCGTCGCACCGAATTCCGCCTGCGCAAGGCCGAGGAGCGAGCCCACATCCTGCGCGGCTACCTCAAGGCGCTCGATGCACTCGACGAGGTCATTGCGCTCATCCGTCGTTCGCCCACCGTGGAGGACGCCCGCGACGGACTCATGGAGCTGCTCGACATCGACGAGCTCCAGGCCCGCGCGATCCTCGACATGCAGCTGCGTCGCCTGGCCGCGCTTGAGCGCCAGAAGATCGTCGACGAGCACGACGAGATCGAACGCCAGATCATCGACTTCAAGGACATCCTCGGCAGCCCGCAGCGCCAGCGCGACATCGTCAGCGAGGAACTCACCGAGATCGTTGACAAGTTCGGCGATGACCGTCGCACCGAGATCATGTACGGCTACGGCGGCGACATGAACATGGAAGACCTCATCCCCGAAGAGGAGATGGTGGTCACGGTCACGCGTGGCGGCTACATCAAGCGCACGCGCAGCGATAACTACCGCTCCCAGCACCGTGGCGGCAAGGGCGTGCGCGGTGCACAACTGCGAGCGGATGATGTCGTCGAGCACTTCTTCGTCACGACGACGCACCACTGGCTCCTGTTCTTCACCACGACGGGCCGCGTCTATCGCGCGAAGGCCTACGAGGTGCAGGAGGGTGGCCGCGACGCGAAGGGACAGCACGTCGCCAACCTGCTCGCCCTGCAGCCGGGGGAGGAGATCGCGCAGATCCTCGACATCCGTGACTATGCGGCGGCAAAGTACCTGGCACTCGCGACGCGCGGCGGTCTCGTCAAGAAGACGGCGCTGAGCGAATACGACACCAACCGCACGGGCGGCATCATCGCGATCAACCTGCGCGAGGGCGATGAGCTCGTCTCCGCCATGCTCGTGGAGGAAGATTCCGACCTGCTCCTCGTCTCGCGCAAGGGTCTCTCGATCCGCTTCACCGCGAGCGATGACGCGCTGCGGCCCATGGGTCGCGCGACGAGCGGCGTCATCGGCATGCATTTCAAGGGTGACGACCAGCTGCTGTCGGCATCCGTCGTCAGTGAAGACGGTTACGTCTTCGTCGTGACGGAGGGCGGCTTCGCCAAGCGCACCGCGGTCGACCAGTACCGCGTGCAGAATCGCGGCGGCTACGGCATCAAGGTTGCCAAGCTGCAGGAGTCGCGCGGCGACCTTGCCGGCGCGCTTATCGTGGCTGAGCAGGACGAGGTGCTTGTGGTTCTTGCCAGCGGCAAGGTGGTACGCTCGTCCGTCGCTGAAGTCACTGCCACTGGCCGTGACACCATGGGGGTCGTCTTCGCCCGCTTTGCGGACGAGGACAAGATCATCGCGGTGGCTCGCAACAGTGAGCGCAACCTCGGCCAGGACCTCCCCGCAAGCGACAGCGAGACAGACCCCGCGATCGAGAAGAAGGATGAGGCGCTCGATGAGTAGCATCGCCGAGAAGTTGCAGCGAAAGTCACAGAAGTCCGTCGGGAGCAAGCAGGTGCGCCTGCGGCTCGTCTACGTCGATTTCTGGTCGGCCGTGAAGCTGTCGTTCCTGATCGCGGTCGTGTTGGGCGTCATCCTCATCGTCATGACGATCCTCGTCTGGACGATCCTCGCCTCGACCGGCATCTTCTCCCAGCTCGACAGCCTTCTCGGTGACATCACGGGCGACGAGAACTTCAGCATCATGGGCAGCTTCTCGCTCATCCAGATCATCGGCTTCTCGGTGGTCGTTGCGCTGCTCAACACGATCGTCGGCACGGCCCTCGGCGCGATCTGGGCGCTCATTTACAACTTCACGGTGCGAATCACGGGCGGCCTGCTCGTCGGCTTCACTAACAACTAGCTGGAGGCGAGGGTTCGATACGCTCCTTCGTCGCTCGCAGGCGCGCTCGCCTCTGAGCCGCCCTCGCTGCGACGATCCGTATCGAAACCTCAATTTCATCAATCGGGCGCCGGTACGATACTCTCGTATCTGCTCCAAAACGGGGATATAGCTCAGGCGGTTAGAGCGCTTCGCTGATAACGAAGAGGTCCCAGGTTCAAGTCCTGGTATCCCCACGCAGATCCGGATGTCTCATCCGCATCTTCACCCACAGGGTTTGGCCCGCCGGGGGACGTAGCTCAATTGGCAGAGCACCTGCTTTGCAAGCAGGGGGTTAGGGGTTCGATTCCCCTCGTCTCCACTCCACTTCTCCCGTCAGGGGCAGCCCTTCCATCGCGATAGTGTCGTGATCCGTGAGTTCCCTCGTCCGGGGTCATCGCGGGCCTCGCTATCGCCATCCCGGTCGGTGCGATCGCGCTCTTGATCCTCTACATTGCCGCAGACCACGGTGTCGGTCGCGGCCTGGCAGCGGCGTCTGGTGCGGCGACGGTAGACACGTCCTACGCGACGGTCGCCGTCGCCCTCGGTGCCGCGATCACCCCGCTCATTGCCGTCGCTCATTGCCGTCGCTCAGGAGCCGCTGCGCTATGTCTCCGCTGGAGTACTCCTCGTGCTGGCGGACGTCATCATGAAGCCACTTTGGCTGCGGAGTGACCCCGATGAGGCGGCACGGCCGTCGGGATTCGCGTCGTCAGGACTCCGGGTCTATCTGGGCCTCGTTGCCCTGACGGTGGTCAACCCCGCGACGATCATCTACTTCCTGGCCCTCACGACGGGGAATGCCCTGGGAGACTCCGTGACCCTCGCCGACCGCGCATGGTTCGTGGCCGGAGTGGCCACCGGCTCGGGCTCGTGGCACGCGGTGCTCGCGGCGGTGGGCGCGATGCTCAGCCGTTTCCTGCGGGGCGAGGGCGCCCGACGCTGGACCGCCATCGTGGGAGGACTCCTCATGGTGGGCCTCGCCGTCAGGGCTCTCGTGGCTTAACGACGAATGCCGCCCGGCGTTCCGGACGGCATTCGGCGAGACTTGATCAGAGCGTGTCGCTCGCGGGGAGTTCCTCGGCCTCGTCGGAGATCCAGAGGTCGTCGTCGGCACGCAGGGTCTGCCACACGGCGTAGCCCACTCCGAGCAGGGCAACGACGCCGACGCCCATGACGATGTAGCGACCGGGGCCCGGAGTCGACTTCGGGGGAACGATGCTCACCCGCTTCTCTAGGTCCTTACGGATCTGCTTGGCCCTCTTCTTGGTCTTGCGGCTCGAAATGTCGAGCACCTTCTCCGCACCGCCTGCCTTGTAGACGGCCTTCATGGCGTCGCGCACCCGGGCATCCTTCGTGACCTCGATCACGGCAAGCGCGGTGGCGACGGCGGATGCGACGGAGGGGAGCACATCGTGCTGCACCTTGTAGCGTGCGCCCTCGGCGACGGATTTGGTAGCCATTGCTCCCGTCGCGATGACGGGCTTGACGCGGTGGTCGATCGTGTCGCGCACGCGGGGAACGACCTCGTCACGCCCCAGGTTCCCTGCCTGCCGGCCAGCCTCGCGAACGACCTTGCTCGCCTGGTCGAGTACCTCGCGCTGGCTCTCCCACAGATCGGACGCGGAGTGCTTCAGCCGCTTCAGTTCACGTGCACGTTTACGGGACAAAGCCATGAGTGACCTCCAGTCGGCGGGTGTGTGAAGCAACTTCCATACAACCACGGGCGCTTCTGTGAGCGCACTGAGTATTCGGTGGATGCGTCGCCGTCAGCGAACACGCCGCGATCCGCCGGGCTCGAATGAAATACTTGGGCCATGCACACACACGTAGCGACCCTCCACACCTCTATGGGCGACATCAAGGTCAACCTCTTCGGCAACCACGCACCGAAGACCGTCGATAACTTCGTGGGCCTCGCGAGCGGAACGAAGGAGTGGACTGACCCCGCGACGGGCCAGAAGACCAACCGTCCCCTCTACGACGGCGTCATCTTCCACCGCATCATCGACGACTTCATGATCCAGGGCGGTGACCCCCTGGGCAAGGGCATCGGCGGCCCCGGCTACCAGTTCGACGACGAGATTCACCCTGAGCTCGACTTCACGCAGCCCTACGTGCTGGCAATGGCGAACGCGGGCATCCAGATGGGTCGCGGCACCAACGGTTCGCAGTTCTTCATCACGACCGTGCCCACCACCTGGCTCCAGGGCAAGCACACGATCTTCGGCAAGGTCGAGGATGCCGCCTCGCAGGACGTCGTGAAGAAGATCGAGTCTGTCAAGAAGGGCCCGGGCGACAAGCCCCTCGAGGACATCGTCATCAACAGCATCACGATCGACGAGGTCTGAATCCCGTGATTCTCGCGAGGACGGAGGGCGGGCTGTGAGCAGCCTGCCCTCCAGTCCCGACAACTACTGCTATCGGCATCCCGATCGGCAGAGCTTCATCCTGTGCCAGCGATGCGGGCGCACGGTATGCCCCGAGTGCCAGACGCAGGCACCCGTTGGCGTGCACTGCCCCGAGTGCGTGCGCGAACACCAGGCTTCCGCTCCTCGCCGCAAGCCCGCCGTCGTCACCGCGATCAATCGTGCTCGGCGGGGCGAGGGCGCGGTCGTCACCTACAGCATCCTGGGCTTGACGGTCCTGGTCTATCTCCTTCAGCTTGTCACCGGCGGGGTCGTGACCAACGCCCTCCTATATTGGGGCCCGTACACCGACGTGCAGCCATGGCGGCTGATCACGACGGCACTCGTGCACTCCCAGAACTCCTTCTTCCACATCCTCTTCAACATGTATGCGCTCTGGTTGTTCGGGCGGATGCTAGAGGGGATGCTCGGCCACTGGCGATTCCTTGCGCTCTACGTCTTGAGTGCGCTGGGCGGCTCGGTCGCCGTGTTGCTGCTGTCTCCGCTCACGCCCGTCGTTGGTGCTTCAGGCGCGATCTTCGGACTGTTCGGCGCATTCTTCGTCATCAACCGCGGGCTCGGCGGCAACAGTGTTCAGCTCGTGATCGTGCTGGCGCTGAACCTCGCGATCGGATTCATCGTTCCCGGAATCGCGTGGCAGGCGCACGTGGGTGGCATCCTCGTGGGCGCACTCATCGGCTTCATCTTGCTGCGCACGCGCCACAGGAACGCCGCGCGCCGACAGCGGCTGCTCCTCGCCGCTGTTGCGGGAGGGCTCGTGGTGCTCACGGTCATCGGCGTCGTGCTGATGTACGCGCGTTTCGGGTGATCGTTCTCCGCTCAGCGAGTGGAGTTATCCACAGGTGATTCCACAGTGGGGATAATTACACCGGTGTAGTTGGCCCCCGAAGTGGTGCCTCGAGGGGCAAGGTCAGCGCCAGCGGGTGGTCATGAGGAAGCCGACGAACATGATGCCAAAGCCGACGAGGATGTTGCCGTCACCGAGTTCCGCGATCGGCAGGGCGGTCTGGCTGATGTAGTAGACGATGATCCACAGCAGCCCAAGCAGCATCAACCCGAACATGATCGGCTTGAACCACACCGGGTTGGGGGCGTCGTCGCCGGAGCGGACCTCCCGTGAGGAATCGGGCGTGGAGTTCGTCGACTTGGCCATGCCCGGAATTCTAGCGGGAAGTGCTCGAATAGACTCGCTGCATGGCGAGGGCACGAGGGGGGCAACGGGCGAGGCCCCGGGCATCTGTCGGCCTGGCCATCATCGGCGTGCTCGGCGAGCTGTTCCTCACTGCGGGCGTGCTCGTGCTCCTCTTCCTCGGCTGGCAGCTCTGGCTCAACGACATCATCGTCGGTAACGAGCAGAGGGATGCTGCGATCGAGTTCAGTGAGGACCTCGCGAACGAGGCGCCGGCGCCGGCCGACAAGGACGAGGAACCCGTCGATCCCGTCGACCCGGGCGAGCCGGGCGAGCCTGTCAGCACCGTCGCACCCGTCACGAATGAGGCATTCGCGACCCTCTTCGTGCCGCGCTTCGGTGCCGACTATGTGCGCAAGATCGGCGAGGGCGTCGGACTCACGGCAGTGCTCAACCGAGAGGACCTCGGGGTGGGCCACTATCCCTCGACGCAGCTACCGGGCGAGGTCGGCAACTTCGCCCTCGCCGCCCACCGCACGACGTGGGGCAAGCCTTTCGCCGAGATCGGTGAACTGCAGCTCGGCGACAAGATCTATGTGCAGACGGTCGACGGCTGGTACACCTACGCGTTCCGCAACCTCGAGTATGTGCTGCCGACGGGAACAGGGGTGCTCGAACCGGTGCCGCAGGCCCCCGGCATCGAGGTGGCGGGGGAGCGGTTCATCACCCTGACCAGTTGCAACCCGCGCTTCTCTGCGGCCGAACGCATCATCGCCTACGGCGTCCTGGAGTCGTGGCAGCCAGCATCCGCTGGCATGCCCGCTGAGCTCGCCGCAGTCTTGGAGGGAGCCGCCTGATGTACGCTGCACTGTGGCGGATACTGCCGGGCCCGCTCTGGCTTCGCATCCTGCTCGTGATCATCATCATCGCGGCAGTCCTGGCGGCCCTCGTGCTCTGGGTCTTCCCATGGGTCAACACATTCATCAGCGTTCCGGAGGTGACAGTCGAATGACCAACGTGCTCGTCATCGACAACTACGACAGCTTTGTCTACACCCTGAACGGCTACCTGCTGCAGCTCGGCGCCGAGACGGAGGTCGTGCGCAACGACGCATTCGCCGCCGCTGACGCGGCTGCACGCATCTCCGAGTACGACGCCGTGCTGCTCTCGCCCGGCCCCGGAACGCCGGCCAATGCCGGGGTCTCGATCACCATGGTGCACGCGGCACTTGAGTCAGGGACGCCGCTGCTCGGGGTCTGCCTCGGGCATCAGGCCATCGCCGAGGCCTTCGGCGGCGTCGTGACGCACGCCGACGAACTCATGCACGGCAAGACCTCGCTCGTTGAGCACGATGGAAGCGCCTTCTACAACGGAGTTCCCGCGCCATTCACCGCGACGCGGTACCACTCGCTCGCGGTCGTCGATTCCACGGTCCCCGACGACCTCACGGTGAACGCGCGCACTGATGGCGGGGTCATCATGGGCCTGCGCCACGCGAGCGCGCCCATCTTCGGCGTGCAGTTCCACCCCGAGTCGGTGCTCACGCAGGGCGGCCACGCGATGCTCGCCAACTGGCTCAGCGTCGCGGGGCTCAGCGAGGCCCCCGAGCGGGCAAAGGGGCTCGCGCCCCTCGTCAGAGACGCCCCCGGTCTCCGAGGCGAGGCTGGCTCAGCCCGCGCAGTAGGTGATCGTCACCTGTGACTGCTGCGGGTGATCACCGGGCGCGAGATTTTGCCCTGTCACGGCGTTGCCCGAGCAATTGAAGTCGGGGTTCGGCACCGGCACGAGCTGGAGCGCCCTGAGCATTGCGTTGGCTGTCTCAATGGGTTGACCCCTTACATCCGGAACGGTCACGAGTCCGCTCGAGACCACAAGGTCGATCGAATCACCCTCCTGAACGATCGCACCGGCGTCGGGGGCGCTTCGGATGACGGTTCCCGGCGGCAGCGTCGAGGAGTTCTCCTCGCTGACCGCCCCGACCTCGAGTTTGCGGTCGGCGAGGGCCTGCGTGGCGGCCTCCTGCGTGAGGTTCGACAGCGAAGGCACCGAGACGGACGCTGGGCCCTGCGACACATAGATGCGGACGACCTGCTCAGCAGCTACCCTCGTGCCCGGCGTCGGGTCGGTGCGGATGATCTCTCCGCGCGGGACGTCGTCGCTCGCCGTGTCGATGCGCGACGGGGTGAGGCCCGCATCCTGCATCTCCTGTGCGCCACTCTCGTACTGCTGCCCGACGATGTCGGGAACCTCCACCGAGATCGTGTTGCCGATCGTGCTCGGCGGCAGGTTGACGACCCAGATCGCGAGGGCAACGAGCATGGCCGCGATAACCGCGACGCCAGCCCAGATCCAGGCGACGGGCGGCCTGTTCTGGGTACGCACGGCGCGCTCCGTGTTCTCAGCGGAGAGCTGTCGCATCGCGGCCTCGGAACCGGCGGCCGCCGTTGGGTTCACGCCGAAGAGGGTTGCGTTGAAGTCACTGGCGGCGGGAAGCTTGCGGGTCGGGACCTCACCGGAGGCCGCAAGCTCCACCTCCTGGCGGAACTCCGCCGCCGTCTGGAAGCGTTCGAACTTGTCCTTCTCGAGCGCGTGCAACACGACGACGTCGAGGGCGGGGGAAACCTTGGGGTTGAGCGAGCTTGGGGGAAGCGGTGTCTCGCTGATGTGCTGGTAGGCGACCGCGGCCGCGCGATCACCGCGGAAGGGCGGCTGGCCCGTGAGCATCTCGAAGAGCACGATGCCCGTCGAATAGAGGTCGGTGCGGGCATCCACCGTCTCGCCCTTCGCCTGCTCCGGCGAGAAGTACTGCGCCGTGCCGAGCACCTTGCTTGTGTCGGCCACGGTCGCGGAGTTGTCGCTCACGGCGCGCGCGATGCCGAAGTCCATGACCTTGACCTGGCCGTTGTGCGTGACCATGACGTTGCCGGGCTTGATGTCGCGATGCACGACGAGCGCGCGGTGGCTGTATTCGAGAGCCGTCAGGATGCCGTCGACTATGCGCACAGCTTCACGCGGTTCGAGGGGGCCGTCGGCGATGATGTCCTTGAGCAGTCGCCCGTCGACATACTCCATGACGATGAAGGGCACCTGGGTCTCGATGCCGTTCTCGTCGGCGACAGTCTCCTCGCCCGCGTCGTACACGCGGACGATCGTCGGGTGCGCCATCCGTGCCGCCTTCTGCGCCTCTTCGCGGAAGAGCAGGCGGAAGTTGGGGTCGGTTGCGAGAGAGGGCTTGAGCAGCTTGATCGCGACACGACGCCCGAGCCGGGTGTCGGTGCCCACGTGCACGTCGGCCATACCGCCCCGGCCGATGAGCTTGCCGATCTGATACCTGCCGGCGAGCAGCCGAGTATCTTCAGTCAATTCTCTCTCCAGGTAATAGGTCGACGCCTAGCAGTCTATTCGCTGCATGGACGTCTCCCTGCGGCGACGAGCGGGCTACTCGCCGCCCTCGCCCTCGCCGTTGCCGGGGGTCGGCGGAATCTCCTTCTCAGGGCTCACGATGTAGCTGATCTGGGGAGACTCGGGCGAGCGGATGCCGGAACACTCTGCGTGGTACGAGAACGTCACGGTGCCCGGCGCGTCAGACACGAGTGTGATGTTGGTCGTCGAGGGTGCGATCGGGTTGGAGACCGAGTGCGTCGCGCCGTTGACCGTCACGCGGTAGGCCGTGTGGGTCGTGCCGGGAGGGCAGCCCTGGTAGCTGGGCCAGGTGATGTTCACATTCTGGCCGGGCAGCACCTCGACGTTGCTTGCCGGCCCCGTAGGGGCGGAGGGCGGGGTCGGGTCTGGGATGGCGGCGTAGACCTTGACCGTCACGACGGCACCCTTGTCGAGGTTGCCCGTCGGGTTCACCCGGTAGACGAGGCCCGCCTGATTGGGGTCGGGCGCGTAGTCGCCCGGCGTGATGTCGGGGGTGAGGCCCATCCCCTCGAGGATGCTGCGCGCTTCTGCCTCGGTCTTGCCGAGGAGGTCAGCCTCCGTCAGCCGTACCTTCGTGTCGGATGGAGAGGGAGACGCCGACGAGGGGCGGGGGCTGGCGGACCTCGTGGTCGACTCCGAGGGTTTGGGGTCATCGTCGGGGGAGAGCGCCATCGCGACGATGACGCCGATGAGGGCGACGAGCAGCACGCCGACGAGCACGATGAGCGGCCAGGTCCACGGATTGCGCTTCTTCTCTTCCTCGTCGAGCGCAGCGGCTTCCGCGCGGGACTGGGGCGCGGCACCTGTGCCGGCGCCCGCCGCGGGAAGCACACGGGTCGCCGCCGAGGTGTCGGCTGCACCGGGCGTGATGAGGGTCGTGAATCCGGCCGTGCCGCCGACAGCGGGGACCGCGGCCGTCGCGCCCGCGACATCCCCGCGCCGCAGCGCCTGGGACGCCCGAGCTAGGTGTGCCGCGGATGCGGGACGCTCCGCGGGGCTCTTCGCGATGCACGAGTAGACGAGGTTGCGCACGGGCTCCGCGATGTTCGCGGGAAGGTCCGGCGGCTGTTCATTGATCTGGGCCATCGCGATCGCGACCTGCGATTCGCCCGTGAAGGGGCGGCGGCCCGCGAGGGCCTCGTAGGCGACGATGCCGAGCGAGTAGATGTCGGTCGTGGGGGAGGCCGGATGTCCGCTCGCCTGTTCGGGCGAGAGGTACTGCACGGTGCCCATGACCTGGCCCGTTGCCGTGAGCGGCACCTGGTCGGCGATGCGCGCGATGCCGAAGTCGGTGATCTTGACGCGGCCGTCTGGCGTGATGAGCAGGTTGCCCGGCTTGATGTCGCGGTGCACGAGGCCCGCGGCGTGGGCGGCATGGAGCGCGGATGCCGTCTGCGCGACAATATCGAGCACGCGGTCGGTCGAGAGCACGCGTTCCCGCTCGAGGATCGTCGAGAGCGCCTCGCCGGGCACGAGCTCCATGACGAGGTAGGCGCTGCCGTCTTCCTCGCCGTAGTCGAAGACATTGGCGATGCCCTCGTGGTTGACGAGGGCGGCGTGCCGTGCCTCGGCGCGGAAGCGCTCGAGGAATCCTGGGTCGCCCAGGTATTCATCCTTGAGGATCTTGATCGCGACGGTGCGACCGATAACGAGGTCGGTTGCCTGCCAGACCTCGCCCATGCCGCCAATCGCGACACGGCTCGTCAGCTGGTAACGACCACCGAAGGTGAGGCCACTCGTGGGTCTCATTTGCTCAGCACCGCCTCAAATACCTTCTTGGCGATCGGCGCGGCGACCTGGTTGCCGAAACCGGAACCATTCTCGACCACGACCGCGATCGCAATCTGTGGGTCTGACGCGGGAGCGAACCCCGTGAACCAGAGGGTGTTTGGTGACCCCTCCGAGTTCTGTGCCGTGCCGGTTTTACCGCCCACGTCGACTCCGTTCATTCTTGCATTACTGGCAGCCCCGTTGGCGACGTTCGCCACCATCATCGGCACCATCGTCTCCGCCGTCTCGGCACTGATTGGTTCGCTGTAGACGCTCGGCTCAAACGCGACGAGTTCCGTCAGGTCGGGTGCGAGGATCCGCTCGACGAGCGTCGGCTGCATGAGTGTGCCGCCGTTGGCGACAGCCGCCGTCACCATCGCGATCTGCAGGGGCGTGGTGCGCACGCTCGCCTGCCCGAACGACGACAGCATGAGCTGCGGCTCGTCCATGTCATCCGGGAAAATGCTTGGGGTGGCCGGCATGGGTACCCGGATGCGGTCGCCGAAACCGAAGGCATCCGCGTACTCATCCAGCACGTTCTCGCCGAGGGAGGCGCCGATCTGGGCGAAGGGGATGTTGCAGGAGAGCCGGAGGGCATCCCGAAGCGACACCGTCTCGCCGCCGCCGCACGTGCCGCCCTCCGCGTTGGAGATGATCGAGTTGCTCTGCGGCAGCTTGAGCGTCGGCGGGTTCGGGATCGCGGTGTCGGGCTCGTATGCGCCGCTGTCGAGGGCGGCCGCCGTCGTGAGCACCTTGAAGACGGATCCGGGATGGTAGAGGTCACCGCCGATCGCGCGATTGTCGAGGGGCTTCGTCGGGTCGGCACTGAGCTGCTCATAGGCCGAGATGACGGCGCTCGTGTCATGTGACGCGAGGAGGTTTGGGTCGAACGACGGCTTCGAGACCATCGCGAGGATCGCCCCCGTTGCCGGGTCGATCGCGACGACGGCTCCGCGGTAGTCGCCGAGCGCATCCCATGCAGCCTGCTGCACGACCGGGTCGATCGTGAGCTCGACCGCGGCACCCTTGGGGGAGGCGCCCGTGAAGATCGAGCTCAGCTGGTCGAAGAACTGGTCGTTGGCCGTGCCGGTGAGGTAGTCGTTCAATGCACCCTCGATGCCCGCAGTGCCCTGGTTGAGCGTGTAGTACCCCGTGACGTGCGAGTACAGCAGCGGTTGGGTGTAAACGCGCTGGAACTTGAAGTCGGTGTCGACCGGGATGGACTCAGCGACGGGTGCACCGTCAACGAGGATCGGGCCTCGCTCGGCTGAGAAGCTGGCGTAGAGCGTGCGCACGTTTCGCGGGTCGGCCCGCAGGTTCTCCTCCTGGAAAACCGTGATGATCGTGCCAGAGGCAAAGAGTGCCACGAACATGAGCAGCACCGCCGCGCTGACCCGCTTGAGTTCCCTGTTCACGTCACACCACCAATCTCGCTTGGTTGCGAATCGTGTCGGAGAGGCGCAGCAGGATCGCCGCGATGATCCAGTTGGCCACGAGCGAGGAACCACCGGCAGCAAGGAAGGGTGCCGTCAGTCCGGTCAGCGGGATGACCCGCGTCACCCCGCCCACGACGATGAAGACCTGGAGCGCGACCACGAAGGCGAGGCCGACGCCGAGCAGGCGGCCGAAGTCGTCCTGTCCGGCGAAGCCGATGCGGAAGCCGCGCGAGACGAAGAGCAGGTAGAGCGCGAGGATCGCGAAGAGGCCCGTGAGCCCGAGCTCCTCAGTGAGGCTCGCGATGATGAAGTCACTCTGCGCGAGGGCCACCAAGTCGGGACGGCCCTGTCCGAGGCCCGTTCCGATCAGCCCGCCGTTGGCGATGCCGAAGAGGCCCTGCACGAGCTGCCAGCTACCGCCGACCGCGTCGTAGACCTCCTGGTTGAAGGGGTCGAGCCAGCCACGGAAGCGGCCGCCCACATAGCCGAGGAGCTGGCTGGCGAGTACGGCGCCGCCGACGAAGAGCCCAAGCCCCAGGAGGATCCAACTCGCCCGGCCCGTCGCGACATAGATCATGACGAGGAAGAGGCCGAAGTAGAGGAGCGAGGTGCCGAGGTCGCGCTGGAAGATGAGCACCGCCATCGCGGCCGCCCAGATGACGAGGATCGGCCCGAGGTCGCGTGCCCGCGGGAACCGCATCCCGAGGAACTTCTTGCCCACCATCGAGAGGCTGTCGCGGCTCTCAACGAGGTAGGCGGCGAAGAAGATGGCGAGGGCGATCTTGGCGAGTTCGCCGGGTTGGAAGGTGAAGCCGCCGATCTTGATCCAGATCTGCGCGCCGTAGACCTCGTGGCCCAGCAGCGGCAACATGGGCAGCAGCAGGAGCACGATGCCCGTGAACATCGAGACGAAGCGGTAGCGCTGCAGCACGCGATGGTTGCGAATCGCGATGACGACGCCGATGGCGGCAAGGATCGCGATCGCCGACCAGGCAATCTGGCGAACGCCCGCGGCGCCCCAGCCACTGAAGCCCTCAGCAAGGTCGATGCGGTAGATCTGCGCGATACCGAGGCCATTGAGCAGCGTCACGATCGGCAGGATGAACGGGTCTGCCTGCGGTGCCGTAATGCGCAGCACCAGGTGCATCGCCAGCACGAGCACGGCGAGGCCGCCGGCGACGAGGATGACGCTCGTGTCGACCGCGCCGTTGACCCCCAGCTGCACGAGCGCCATCGAGGCGCCGTTGATGCCGCAGGCGACGAGCACGAGGATGAGCTCGAGGTTGCGCAGGCGCGCCGGCTGGCGCAGCCTCACGCGGATGCTCGTGGTGTCGGTCGTGGCCGAGGCGGTATCACTCGTCATGGTCAAGCCTGTCGATGATGTCGCGGGCGTCGTCAAGGTCGCGAGCGGTGATCGTGTCGAGCACCTGGCGACGCTCGAAGTCCGAGAGCGAGTCGATGCGGATGCTCGTCTCGGCATGGATCTCGGAGAGCGAGATCGGCCCGATGCCCTGTTGCACGCCCTTGAAGATTGCGACCGTGTTGCCGTTCGCGCCCACGTAGTAGCGGGTCTGCGTCCAGCGGTAGCCGACGACGAGGCCCGTCACGATCAGTGCCACGATGAGCCCGACCGAGACGAGCCAGGTCGCGCGACGACGAATGGCGCGGCGCCGGTCCTCCGCGATGAGCTCCTGCAGGTACTCATCGGACTCGGGCTCAAAGTGGCTGTCCTCCGGCGCGGCCTTGAGGGGGTGCAGGAGGAGGGTGGGCAGACGCAGGGGTCTGCGGCCCGCATCCGACTCGAAGCTGAGCGGAAGCGCGGCGGAGCCGACCGTGACGGGCGGGTTCGACGCCGAGTCGGGCGTGTGGTCGACGTCGACTACGACGACCGTGACGTTGTCGGGCGCGCCCTGGTCGAGGCTCTCCCGCACGAGGCGCTCGGCGGCGTCCTTGGGGGAGGGGTGCGACTTGAGCGTCGCCGCGATCTTGTCCTCCGTGACGTAGCTGCTGAGCCCGTCGGAACACAGCACCCAGCGGTCGCCCGGTTCGGTCTCGACGATCGCCGTGTCGATCTCGGGTGACGCCTCGACATCGCCCAGCACGCGCATGAGCACGGAACGCCGGGGATGCACGGCCGCTTCCTCCGCCGTGATGCGCCCACTGTCGACGAGCCGCTGCACGAAGGTGTGGTCGATCGTGACCTGCTCGAGCACGCCGGCACGGTAGAGGTAGAGGCGCGAGTCGCCGATATGGGCGATGGCCAGCTGGTGGCCGACCCGCAGGATTGCCGTCACGGTCGTGCCCATGCCGGTCAGTTCGGGGTGATCGAAAACCGTCTCGGCGATGAGCGAATTCGCCGCGATGAGCGCGGACTGGAGCGCGAACTCGGCGTCATGGGCGGAGTTGAAGACCCGGTCTGCCTCCGCGATGCGGTTGACGGCGATAGCGGATGCGATGTCCCCGCCCGCGTGACCGCCCATGCCATCGGCGACCACGAAGAGCTGACGGCCGGCATAGCCCGAGTCCTGGTTGTTGGACCGGATCTTGCCGACGTGCGAGACCGCAGCGCTCTTGACGGTTGTCGACACGCCTACCGCCGCAGCTCGAAGCTCGTCGTGCCGATCTTGACGCTCGCCCCGATGGGCACGGGTGTCGGCGCCATCACGCGCTTGCCGTCGAGGAAGGTGCCGTTGGTGGAATCGAGGTCCTGGATGACCCACTCGTCGCCCCAGAGCATGAGGCGAGCGTGGTGGGTTGACGTGTAGTCATCACGGATCACAAGGCCGCTGTCACCGGAGCGCCCGATCGTGAGCGGCTGGTCGTCGAGCCTCAACTCCGTGCCGGCCTTCGCGCCAGACGTGATGACGAGGCGCCGTGCCCCGCCAGAGGCGCCGCCCGCCGGCGAACCAGCGGCGACAGGGCGCGGCGCGGCGGCCTGCGCAACGGGCGCCTCGTAGGGGGGAGCCTCGGCAGTGCCAGCCTGGGCAGGCATCCGTCGCACGCGCTCGCCGAAGAGGTCGGAGCGCAAGGCGTAGACGATCGCGAAGATGAACGCCCAGAGCACGAGCAGGAAGCCCATCTTGAGGAGCAGGAGTGTCAGTTCGCTCATCTACCGCTCGCCCCGTCGCTCGTCGCCATAGGGCCCGCCCCGGGCATCCGAAGCGCCATCGAGCGTTGCGGACTGGGCGAGCACTCGGAAAACGATACGGGTTCTGCCAATGGAAATCACTGAGTCCGTCGGCAGCGGCGCCTTCGAGACGCGCTTGCCGTTGAGTTCTGAGCCGTTCGTGGACCCGAGATCGTTGACCTGGCCGCGCTTGCCGTCCCACAGGATCTCGACGTGTTTGCGGGAGATGCTGCTGTCATCGACTGTGATGTCGGCATCGCTGCCACGACCGATCACGGTGCGTGCCTTCGTGATGGCGTGACGCCTGCCATTGATGTCGAGCACGGGAACCCAGGTGACATCGCCCTTGACGTTTTCCGAGTCGATACGGATGATTCCCTCGCTGAGCTCGGCGTCGGCCTGGAGTCGAATCGAGACGCCGCCCGCGAACTGGTATGCCTGACGGGATGCGTGCTGTTGCACGAGTGAAGTCAGCTCGTCGAGAAGGGTCGGACCGATCGACGTCATGCGCTCGTGGTCGGGCGGGGAGAGGCGCACGACGAAGCGGTTGGGAACCAGGATGCGATCGCGGGCGACGACGACCGCATTGGTGTCGAGTTCCCGCTTGAGGGCGCTCGTGATGTCGACTGGCTGCACGCCGCTCTTGAAGGTCTTGGCGAACGCGCCGTTGACGGCCCGCTCAAGCCCCCGCTCGAAGCTGTCCAGAAGTCCCAATGGTTTCCCTCACGTGCTGTCGGCCTATCGCGCCGCCATGGCACACACGATGTTAGCCGCATTGCCCTGATGAGCGCGGGAACAGGACGCGATGTCCCCCCACGGGATGACCCCCTCAGACCGCAGAGTGACGACCGCAGCGCGCAGGGAAGGCCTCTCACGCTGTGGTAATCTCGCTGAGTCTGCGCGAGTGGCGGAATGGTAGACGCGCTGGCTTCAGGTGCCAGTGCCCGCAAGGGCGTGGGGGTTCAAGTCCCCCCTCGCGCACGGAGGGTTGTTTGCAAAACTCGAAGAAGTTGAAAGGCCCCCGAGCGATCGGGGGCCTTTTTCCTGTCTAGCGAGTTGTTAGTGGTTCAACACGCAGCTCTGGCGTCGCATTCTGCTCTGCGAGCATCGCTTTGAGCGCTTTCGGGCTCACTTGATTGTCATGGTTCTGCGGAGGAAGGTCTCGGCTGCTGCGGCTGGAGTGCTAGGTGGCAGGAGGATCCGCGGCTCTTGCTACAGCGTCCCTCTCGGCTCGTTGCCTTTGTGCGAAGTTGTCCCAGGGCGCTATCCGGTCCTTCTTGTTTCGTCGGCGCTCGCGTGCGGCGAGCTTTCGCTCTTGCCGAACCCGTCGATGATCTTCGCTGCCTTCGAGCATCTCGTCCCTGAACGCTTGAAGCTTTCGCAGATTCCCTGTGACGACGAGCACCGCGATGAGAAGATACTGGCCGGCGTACCCGCGGATTCGCCTTCTGGTTCCGTCGCCGATCGCTTCGTTCGAACCGTCCTTGAGGAACCCGTTCTGCCCTTCAATGGTGTTGCGATCGGTGGCATAGACCTTCGACCACTCCGGGGATCCATACGGGACCTCTTGGATGAACTTTGCTGCAGCTTCTATAGGGAAGGACACAGAAGAGGAGTTGGTGCAGATGCTGTCTCGCTTGTTCTCCGCTGGTGGGTTGTAGATCGTGGTCTTCGCATCGTCGGCTTTCCCGCACCCTCCGCTGGCGAGAGGGCAGTTTGCGGTGGCGCCAGGGCCGCGGGCCGGGCACATCATCGGCACGCGGCCGGCGGCGTCGGGTTTTTCCTTCGCGCGCAGCATGTACTGGCGGCGCTCCTTGATCCTGAGCCGCCACGTGGTCGGGTCAATGACTCCGGCGCGGTAGTCGATGGTCGCCTCGACGAGCTTCTTCGGCATGGAAGGACAGTAAAACGCGCCTTCCACTTGGATCGCGCCAGCGTATCCTTCCTTCTTGCCGAGTTGGTCATCCCGGTAGTCGGTGAAGATCTTGTAGCCGAGGCGACGCAGCGGGATCTGGTAGTCCTCCGGTTTGGCACTGGCGGCGTAGCCTCGATCCCCGGCGGCGCGGCCAATCGGGTGGTCTCGTTCGACGATGGATTCCAGGATGCATCGTCCGGTTTCGATGAGGTCTCTTCCCGGAACAGTCATCCCCATGCCGGCAATCATCAGCGGATGACCGGGCGACGTCCCCGGTTCAAAGTTTGCCTGCATGGCGAGGGTGACGTCCCACCCAAATACAGCCTTCTTTGCTTTCTTGTGGTCTTCGGGCACCTCATGATTTGCAGTGCGGAGGTACCAGCCCGCGTCGTACTCAATAGCTCCGCGCTTGGATCCCCAGGGCGCCCCGCGCTTGCCGTACGCAGCGATGACCGTGGCGTCAGTGGTGACATCGCCGTTCCAGTTCTGCTGAAACTCCGTCGGTATGAGCCGCAATGTCGCCTCGATGAGTTGGTTGCAGACCCAGTCCAGCCGCTCCTGCTTCGTCTCTGCTCCGTCAGCTTCTCGCTGTCGGATTACCTCTTCGATTTCCTCCGGTGTGGGGAACTTCCTGCGTTGTCCGGGTTGAGGGTCGATCGCCGCGATAGTTCGTTTCAGCGCTCGCCACAGCGGAAAGTACCACTGTCGATGCGTTCGACCGGCTGTGATTCCGAGATAGCGTCTGGATTTCCCGCCCAGTCGCTCCGCGGCGACGACTGCGAGTCGCGTGGCGAGCAGAGCATTGTTCTCGGTGCTCAAGACGAGGAGAAGAATTAGCACTGTCCGAGTGCTTGCCACGCGGGGACGCCCTCCAGGCCCGCGCTTTTTCCTATCGAGGTCTTGCCACTCCTCGATCTTGTCCACTATCCCGGCAGAATCAATGAGGCTGCCGAGGAATTCGATCTGCTTGTGATTGATACGGCTGGACGCACCGCTGAAACGATGGCTCGGCAGAGATTCGCGCAACCGGTCCAGCATGCCGGGGGAGGGGGCGCCCTTGGTCATGAGCGGACCTCCCGCCGAAACAGGATGGTTCGTTCTTCTTCGTCGAGGCCCGCGATATAGGGGATGAATCGCTGGAGTGTCGCGAACGTGGTCATGCCCAGTGCGTTGATGAGTTCGACTGGTGGCACGCCGTGCTGAAGATGCCCGACGATCCATGTGGAGCGGAGGCGTTCGACGGTGAATCTCTCCCGGCCGTTGGCGGCGTCGTGGATGAACCCTTTTACCTGAATGGCGGTGCGAGGCAGCCCCGTCGAGGCTACGAAGAGGTAGTCGCGCACCAACGTCGAAGTGACGAGCGAGGCGATTTCCTCCTCCCATTCCGCAAGGCAGACTACGGTTCGTGCATGCTTGCCACCCACACTGACGCGGGTCGTCCCGCTCGCGGTATTGATGTCGGTGACGGTGACTCCGCAGATCTCAGGGGTGGTGAGGCCGCACCCGGCTCCGAGAGCCATCAGCACCATCCAGTTGTGGCGGCGGAGGACCGTGGTGCGGGTGGAGCCCTGGCTGCGGAAGCGCACGACCTCCGCAGCTGTGTAGGGGGCGTAGACCTGACGGGGAGGTGTGGCCCCAGCGTCGCGTCGAGCCTCGTCGAACTCGTGAAGCTCCGCGGCGACATTCATCAGTTGGAGGCGTCGGCGTCGCAGCCCGTAGTCGTTGCTGGTGGGTGCGCCGTGAAGAATGTAGCGGTCGATGTGTCGGCCATCGAAGACGATGTGCCGCTCCAGCGGTAGGCAGGCCACATCCGTCGTCCAGATGGCGAGTCTTGCGACAGCGGACATGACTCGGCGGGCTTCGCGCTCCGTGCGTGGCGCGAAGTCTGTGGTGGCGGACCGCGTGAACTCCGCCACGTCATTCCAGAATCGTCTGGGCAACATGGGCGTGTAGTCCTCGATGACATGAGTCACACAAGCAGAACTTTGTTCATTACTATAACCAGCATGGTTGTTGTGCTCAATACCCCTGCCCAGCGGAGTCATGCGCTCACCGTCCGACCATCGTCTACTCTCGAACCATGTCCAGACCGTCGCGCCCGCAGCCGCGCGACGGTTCGAGGGATTGGCCCGACGTGACGGCGGCAGACCCTGTCTCCGAGGTTGCGCGCCGCTTCGCCGAAAACGTCAGGACTGCTATCGGGGACCAGAGCATCCGCGCTGCCGCACGCGACGTTGGCGTTGCGCACACGACGATTGTCGCGATCCTGCAGGGGCGGGTGTGGCCGGACCTGGAGACGATCGCCAAGCTGGAACAGGGTCTGGGCGTGGACCTGTGGCCTGGCAGGGTCGACTGAGTTCGGTGAGAAGGTGGGCATACCCTCGGATATGCGGAGGGACATCTGCGCTTTTAGCGCAAAACTGCCTTTAGACCTGAATTTGCGCTTTTAGCGCGTACATCGGTACGGTCTGGGCATGGCCGACTTCAGATATAGCCCCCGGTCATTCACTCTCGATCCGCTCGATTTCGGGAAGAGAGCGGATATCAGGTGGAGGAGCACGGAAGAGTTCGACGACCGCGAAGTCGATCAACTGGTTGCCTCGCGCTTTCAACACCAGTGCGCTGTTGAGGTTCGAGCCCGCATTGCGCAGAGATATCCGTCGCTGTCCGAGTTCGCCGACCTCGCAGGACTCAAGTATGAGCGTCTCGCGCGGGTCCTCCGCGGCGAAGTGATCATGCGCCTCGAAGACGTTGCGATGGCCCAGAGGCTTCTTGGTTTTCAGGGCCTCGCCCGTTGGTGAGGGTTTGGCGCGGGAAGGATTTGCGGCACAAAGCCCTATCCCGTAGCAACGCGTCAGTGGTTGAATTCGGGCCTGCGCAGCTGTGCAGACAGCAAATAAGAATTTCACTTAACTGCTTTGTTAATGTCGGGACTAACAAGTACTAGCTTCCCTCATAACAAATAAAAGAGGAACATCCCGCAACAAACAATTCGCTTGAGCTGAATCGCCCCGGCATGTCCGGAGACAGAGTTCTTTGGAAGGATCTGTCTCATGGCACGACCCAGCAAGTATCCGCGCGAGCTTCGTGAGCGCGCTGTCCGTATGGTCGCCGAGGTGCGCCCTGACTATCCGAGCGAGTACGCCGCGCTGAGCGCGGTCGCGAAGATGCTCGGCGTCGGCTCACCGGAGACAATCCGTCTCTGGTGCCGCCGCGCCGAGGTTGACACCGGGCAGCGTCCCGGGCTGACGACCGAGGCGCAGGCGGAGATCAAGAAGCTCAAGCGCGAAAACGCTGAGTTGCGTCGGGGGGACTGCTGAAGGTTTAGGTGACTCCTGATCTGGGGCGAGATGCTCGCCTCTGGAAGGATGTTTGCCATGCCGAGAGCGTTTCCGAAGGAGTTCCGCGATGATGTCGTCGCGATCGCGAGGCGCCGTGAGGCCTCGTTTGCTCAGATCGCGAAGGACTTCGGGATCTCCGAGTCCTGTGTCCAGCGGTGGGTCAAGATCGCCGAGGTCGACGACGGCGTCAAGCCCGGGGTGAGCTCGACCGAACATGCCGAGCTGCGAGAGGCGAAGAAGCGCATCCGTTTGCTGGAGCAGGAGAACGAGGTGCTGCGTCGGGCGGCGGCGTATTTGTCGCAAGGGGTTCTGCGCAGCCCAAAATGATCTACCCGCTCGTCCGCGAGCTGGCCGCGACCGGCGCCCCGATCAGGGTGCCGGTCGCGGTGACGTGCCGGGTGTTGAAGATCGCCAAGCAACCGTTCTATCGATGGTTGCGCAGGCCTGTGGCGGATCGGGATTGGGATGAGGCCCAGCTGATCAACGCGGCGATCGATGTGCATCGGGAGGATCCGGTGTTTGGGTATCGGTTCATCGCCGACGAGCTGGCCGACCTCGGCTTTGAAGTCTCGGAGCGGCGGGTGTGGCGGGTGTGCTCTCAGCAGCGAATCTGGAGCGTGTTCGCCAAGAAGAAGGGCGGCAAGAACCGCAAGGCCGGCCCGCCGGTCCATGACGACTTGGTTCGTCGCCGCTTCGCCGCGGCCGGACCGAACCAGCTGTGGTTGACCGACATCACCGAGCACTGGACCGCCGAGGGAAAGGTGTATTTGTGCGCGATCAAGGACGTGTTCTCGAACCGGATCGTGGGTTACTCGATCGATGACACCATGACCTCGCAACTGGCGGTGAACGCGCTGCGGATGGCGATCCAACGCCGCCGCCCGGTCGGCACGATCGTTCACTCGGACCGCGGCAGTCAGTTTCGTTCCCGGCGCTTCGTTCACGAACTCAGCGCCGCCGGGCTCGCCGGATCGATGGGACGGGTCGGTGCCGCCGGAGACAACGCCGCGATGGAGTCCTTCTTCGCACTACTCCAGAAGAACCTCCTGAACCAGCACCGATGGGCAACTCGCCAGCAGCTCCGCCTGGCGATCGTGTCCTGGATCGAGGCGACCTATCACCGCCGCAGGAAACAGCGAGCGTTGGGCCGTTTGACGCCGATCGAATTCGAGACCATCATGACCACACCGGCCGCACTCGCGGCCTAACCCGAAGAGTCACCAAGACCTTCAGCAGTCCCCTATACATCGACTTGCCCGTGTAGTTTCCCACGCTCTTGGTACCGATCGCGTTCGCCGCAAGCGGTGATCCCGCGACAATCGCCAGAGCAGCCGCGGTCGCCACCAAGCTCTTGATTACACTTCTGCGTCTCACTTTATAGCCCTCGCTATAAGATGAGGAAGAGTGCAAGTCACCCCCCCCTGGTGCCGAACCTAGCAGGTTGCGGACCGGTATGGAGGAGATTTTGGGCAACGCATCACACCGTGAACCTACGTCCGTGAATCGAATTCTCAGGGGAGGCGAAGACGGTGAAGATGAGCCTAATATCCGGCGAACTCAAGGGCCGGGAAGAGACGTTCCGTCTCGGAGAATAAGCAGCCCTCAATCGTTGCGCGCTGGTCGTCCCCTCTTTCTTCCAACATGGCATCGATCGTCATCGCATCGTCGCCAATTTCGATGCCGTGCGATGAGGCGCACATTTCGACGGATGCCCGCAGTGCGGCGTCCATGCGTTTTTCATGAGTGCCGATGTATGACATCTCGACCGTGTCGAAGGCATCTTGACAATGTTCCGCTTCCGTCGCCACGTTCACCTCCGGGACCACTTCCCAAGTGTTGTGAAGCTGAAGCCCATTGATCGGATCTACGGCGATATCCGGGCCGAACCGGTAGCCAAGCTCCTCCAAGCATCCTCGGAAGAGACTATTTGCAGCTCTGTAGTCCTCCTCGGTCGCTTCACCGTCTGCGAGTAGAGCTGCCTGCTGCGTGTGGCCCTTTGCTTCGGCATACTGAGCTGCCGATTCGACACTCGAAAACGCGAAGTACGGATCCGGGGCTTCCTCTGGGGCGGTTGCGCAGGACGTCAGCGCGAGAACTGCAACAGCTATTGCTGGTATGACTGACCGTTTCATCAGGCTTCCCCCGTGTCGAACCTCGTGAAATGAGTGTGCAGGCGGGCAACATCTAGGATTCCCAACGCCTCGGGCACAACCTAAGTCCCGTGGAAAACTTAGCCCACGCGCAAACCGCTGCACTAGAGATACTTCAGACTTGAGCGGCACGTCACGGCGTCAGAGGAGTCGTTGCCCTTGGGCTGCGGGCGCCGCGGAGGCCCCGCCCCCGGAGGGCATGTTGGGGGCTTCTACCAGTGAGCGCATTCCGTAGTGCTGACGCCACTGGGCGAATGGGATTGTTCTCAGACCCGCTCGGCGCAATGGTGATCCGCCGTCGCCCAGCCTTTCATCGCCCCCCAAATGGGGGAGTAGACGACTTAGTGCAGTGCCCCAATAGGGTCTTGACCAGAAGTTTGATCACTTACTCCTGGAGGGTGCAATGAGTAAGGCATTCAACGCAAGTGCTGCGTTTGGAATCGGATTAGTCGTAGCTCTCGCTACTGTGCAACCCGCCTCTGCTTCTCAGGCAGCTAGCGGTGAAACGAACCAAGGTTCGACAGCAAACAGCACCAGTGAATTTATTGACGCTGCCGCGGCTGCGGCCAGCACGTGGCAGCAGTTTGGGCTCACTGCAGGTGACTTCGTCACTTTGCCAGAAGAGGACAGAGAGTACTTCGAGGAAGTTGCTGCGATCGCGCTCTCGAACGCAGAAGACCCTAACCTGTCACCCACCCCCGCTACTCCCTGCACTCAAGGTGGCCGCGCCGCATACGCCGCTGAGATTGCCGCCATAAACTCCGCCCGGGATCAGAACGCGGGTACAGCGGCAGAAGAAACGATGTACATGTACTTGTCGCACTACATCGACATGTCGCCGAGTCATGTAGGAAGCTCTTGCAATCACAACTCCGGCGCTCCGCGCTACAGCGCGTGGATTACCGACAGTGACCGAAGCGCGTACAACCAGTTCTTGTCGACGACGAATCTCGCGGGAGCTGTGTCCGATTTTGGGACTGCCCTTTCCATGGCTCCCTCGCTCGCGACTTCGCGGGATCTCACTCTTCGCCTCGAAACACTTGGGGACTACGGTGCTGCACTGGTCGAATTGACGAGCCTTGGGTTCACCGCGGACACGGCGCGCTCGCTCGTTCCGCAGCTCATCGAGTCGCGAGTTGCAGGAGACTCGCCTGAAGCTGCGATCGCGGATCTCGAGGCTGCGCTGATGCCCAATATATCAGCTCCCGTCCTTCCTGCTGCTGTGGGACTCATCGCGGCCGCGGTTTCTCCCTCCCTGCTGCCGGCTGTGGTGGAGGTTGGGCTCGCAGTCCTTCCTGTATTCACGATGCTGGGGCCGACCATCGTCAACTGGGCGGCATGGTCGGGTCTGATCTATTCTTCGAACAGTCGTGTTAGCGGCAGGATGATGCGCTACCTCGGTATGTGATCAGGACGGAGGGCGTCTCGGATGTCAGGACCAGGACTCATGTTGCCTTGTCCAGATTGCGGGACGCCTTCTGAGATCGATGAAGAGTTCTGCGTAGGATGCGCGGCCCGCCTGCCGACGTATGAGCGTCCCTATGGTGTTCGATCGCCTTCTGCCCGCGACCGCGCTGGCCGCATCGCGGTCATCGGAACACCGATCGTGTATCTCGCCACCGCAACTGCGTCGTTCTTCTTCAATATGGCCGTATGGCCCGAGCCGTATCGAGATGTGGGGCGCGACCCAATTTCTGTGTTCGAGATCGTGGTGCTGGGCCTATTCGGTTGGATGGCCTATGGGACGCCCGGAACTACGCTCCATCACTATCCTTCGGTAGCGCTCATCAGGAGAGGGAAGCCTCGATGGTGGAAAGGGGGCGCTGCCTCAGGGGCGCTCATACTCTCGGCAGTGGTGGCATTCGAGTACATGCTTCGACCCATCTTGGAAATTCGAGCGGGCAGGTCTACTCAACACTCGCAACAAGAGCTACACGCTGCAATTGACCTCTGGATCGCGACGTCCTATTGCGCGGTTGCGGTCATCCTCCTCTGGAATCTCATTGGAACAATTTTGGGGCCACAAACCATGGCTGACCATCGACGGCACCAGTTGATGCGACGCCAGTAGAAGACGCCATCGCAATAGAAGGCGCTGCCGATTCCGCAAATAGGTCAAGTGGAGCAGGTCGCCCGGGATCAAACGGAGGCCCCACCATGATTTGGAGCCTAGGGCGGCTTATATTCGCCTTAGCGGGCTTCAGTCTGCGAATCGGGGTCGATGTGGTTCAAAAGCGATTGCAACTGCGTTTAGCGGGACTGATTGCAGTGGGTATGTCGGTCGCTATGGTCGCGGGTTGTACCGTGCAGGGGCTCTAGCTACGACCTCCTCACGCTAGCGAGAGAGCCCTGCGCGGAGTTGACGCCGTTGGCCGTTGAGGATCTTGACCAGGCTGTAGAGCTTGACTGTGACCACGAGGGCAGAAGGCTCGTCTTCCCGGATGGCACCGAGGTCGAGATCCAACCCGTGGGTCACAATTCCAGGTCCTCTCGAAGCGTCGAAGGTGGAGGATTATCGCTGTATCGCTGGAGGATTGCGCAGAATGCTGTCGAATACCGGTCTAGACTCCCGAGTGACTATATGGGTTCTGGGACTGATCTGAGTTTTGCAAATGACCCACGGAACATGACAACCCCTGATCGAGTGCCAAGCACTGCGGTCAGGGGTTGTTGTCGTTTACAGAGCTTTTCGATCAGCGGACGACGCGCGAGCGACGCAGGGCGAGTCGTGCCGCGCGGTCGAGGCCGAAGGCGCTGCGGGTCATGAACCCGCCGATCGTCGTGCCGGCCGCCAGTCCGACACCGGTCGAGAGCGCGATGACGAGTTCGGGCAGCGACGCCGTGACCCCGAACTCGGTCTCCATGAAGGAATACAGGGCGCGGTAGAGGGCGAGCCCCGGGATGAGCCCGATGATCCCCGCCATCGTGATGGCCGACTCCGGAATCTTGACCCAGCGATAGAGGAGGTAGCCGATGATTCCCGCGACGACGCCGGCGAAGGCCGGTGCGATTCCCGGCTGCGGGATGCTTGGCGCGAGCACCGCGTAGACGGCGAACACGATTCCGGCCGCCGCCGCCATGAGCGGCACATAGAGCAGTCGCACGTAGGAGGTCAGCGCGAAGCCGACGCCGATGAGCGACGCGCCGATGATGCCGGGGACCGGTTCGATCTCGGGGCCGAGCGAGGTCGCGACCGAGACGGGAACGCCCATACGCAACGCCAAGCCCAGCGTGAGTGAGATCCCCACCGCGAGGCCGAGCGTCAACATGACGACCTCGAGGCCGCGGGCCGACGCCGTCACGTAGTACCCGTCGATCGCGTCACGCGCGGCCGAGGTCAGGCCGATGCCCGAGAGCAGCATGATGATGCCGGAGATCACAATGACGGTGGGGTGATTCGCGCCCGGCAACTCGAAGCCCATCTCGCGCAACCAGAAGAACAGCACCGCGATCCACGTCGTGAATGCGGCGACCGCCATCTGCGAGAAGAACGCCGGCACCGCCCACTTCGAGAGCCGCCTCGCGAGCCAACTCGAGATGACGGCGGATGCCGCAGCCACGAGGATCAGCACGAAGCTCACGTTGAACATCACGACGACTCCGCCCGCGAGGATCGCCTGCCCCGCCGTCATGACCCAGCGCCGGTAGGGGTGCGGTGCGTGGAGGATCGCGACGAGGCGCGCACGGGCCACCTCGACATCAAGGGGCTGGTCTGTCTCCGTGATCTCGAAGATCAACCGGTAGACCTTCTGCAGTCGCGTGTAGTCGGTCGTGCGCACCCGCACGACGCGCATGACCGAAGTGGGTTCGTCATCCATGCCGCGGTGCACCGACACCGTGATCGAGGTGAACGCGATGTCGACGTGCATGCCGTTGATGCCGTAGCTCTCACTGATGCGCAGGAGCATCGCGACGACATCCGCTGCCGAGGCCCCGATCGCGAGCATGGCCTCGCCCGCGCGCAGGCAGAAGTCGATGACCGCCCGCTCCTGGCGTTCGGGTACCCCCGTGCTCGGATGAATGATGGAGATGATCTGCGTGGGGGCGCCCGAACCGCGCACGAGGTCCGTCACCCTGTGCAGCAGTGATCGCGCTGGCGGCTGCGGGCCTTCGGGGTGGTCGCCGTGAGTCATCGTTTCCACACTAGGCGGGGCGGGCATCCGCTGTGCCCCTTGAATGTGCGACGGGGGACGGGCGCTGCGGGGCGAACGCTGCGAGAATGGGCGCATGTCGCACACCGATCTGCCGCTCATCCTTGTCATCAACGGGCCGAACCTGAACCTGCTTGGCACGCGCGAGCCCGAGAAGTACGGGCGCGAGACGCTGGCGGATGTCGCGGCGCGGGTCACCCGCGCGGCCGAAGCCGAGGGGGTGCAGGTCGAGTTCATGCAGAACAACCACGAGGGCGCGATCATCGACGCGATCCACTCGGCGAGGGGACGCGCGGCCGGGATCGTGCTCAACGCGGGCGCCTACACGCACACCTCGGTTGCGATCCGCGACGCCGTCGTTGCCTCAGAGGTGCCGATGGTCGAGGTGCACATCACGAACGTGCACGCGCGCGAGAAGTTCCGCCACCACTCCTACCTGTCGGACGTCGCATCCGCCGTCATCGCGGGCGCCGGCACGCTCGGCTACGAGTTCGCGCTCCAGTACCTCGCACGCCGCCCCCGCTGACGCCGCTCTCCTAACTCAGGAGTCATGGTCAGAGACGACAGTCGCGACCCGAGACTCCTGAGTTAGGAAAGTGCTCTTGGGAGGGTGAGAGGTCAGCTGTCGCCTCGCTGCTGGTAGACATCCGGGATGCCGTCGGCGTCCTCGTCAATCTTTTCCATCGCGGCGAGCCTCTTGTAGTGCCGGCTGCGCGAACGGAGCACGACGGCGCCAATGAGGGCGGCCAGCACGGAGGCGCAAAGGATGCCGACCTTGGCGTGGTCGTTGAGCACACCGGCGCCGAAACTCAGTTCCGCGACGAGCAGCGAGACCGTGAACCCGATGCCGGCGAGCAGCGAGACGCCGAAAAGGTCGACCCAACGCAGGGTCGGGTCGAGATTGACGCCGCGGAGGCGGGAGAGCAGCCAGGTGGTGCCAAGGATTCCGATGGGCTTGCCGATCACGAGGCCCGCGATGATGCCGAGTGTGATGGTGTCGCCGAGCGAATTGCTGAAGCCCTCCCAGCCGCCGATCGCGACGCCGGCAGCGAAGAAGGCGAAGATCGGCACCGCGACGCCGGCCGAGAGCGGCCGCACCCTGTGCTCGAGGATCTCCGCGAGGCCGGGCCCGTTGTCGCTCGTGTTCTTGCGCAGCACGGGAATCATGAAGCCCAGCACGACGCCAGCGATCGTCGCGTGGATGCCGGAGGCGTGCACGAGCGCCCAGACGACCACGCCGATGGGGAGCAGGATGATCCACGCGCTCGCACGGTGACGCCCGAAGATGTGGCGGTAGCGCTGCGCAAGGAACGCGTAGACCGCGAGTGGCACGAGGGCGATCAGGAGCGGGGTGAGCTGGATCTCGGTCGTGTAGAAGACGGCGATGATGACGATCGCGATGAGGTCATCCACGACTGCAAGGGTCAGCAGGAAGATGCGGAGCGCCGTCGGGAGGCCCGAGCCGATGATCGCGAGCACTGCGACGGCGAAGGCGATATCGGTCGCCGTGGGGGTGGCCCAGCCGCGCATGGCCAGCGGGTTGCCCCAGTTGATCCCAACGTAGATGAGGGCGGGCACGACGACTCCGCCGATGGCAGCCGCGACCGGCACGAGGGCCGTGACGGGCTTGCGGAGGTCGCCCGCGACGAACTCGCGCTTGAGCTCGAGGCCCACGAGGAAGAAGAAGATTGCGAGCAGCCCGTCGGAGGCCCAATGGCCGATACTTAGCTCGAGGTGCCACGGTGCATAGCCGATGCGGAAGTCACGCAGGGCGAAGTAGGCATCCGCCCAGGGGGAGTTCGCCCACACGATGGCGACGAGCGCCGCCGCCACGAGGATCGCACCACCGACGGTCTCCTTGCGGAGGATCTCGGTGATGCGGACGGCTTCGCTGTAGCGACCGAAGCCGAAGAGGGTGCGGTGCTGGCCTTGTGACATGGCTCTCCTGTGTGCAGGGTTGGTGAGGGACGCGTCGACCAGACTTCCCGACTCACCGCTTCCGAGTGTACGCGCAGATCACGGGTCGATACCGCTGAGCAAACTCACACCTCTCTATTTGCGGGGCCCGTGCTACGGTCTGCCCATGTCCAGCCCCACCACCGTTCGAGCCCGCCGTGGCTTCGGAGCCGGGGTGGTCTGATGAGTGAGGTTCTCGTAGTGGGTGGCGGTCCAGTGGGCCTCGCCGCGGCTATCGAGGCCCGCCTGGAAGGGATGTCGGTAGCGGTGATTGAGCCGCGGATCGGCGTGATCGACAAGGCCTGCGGCGAAAGCCTGCTGCCCGGCGCCCTGCCCATGCTGCAGCGCCTCGGCGTCGAACCGCAGGGCCAGGCGCTCCGCGGGATCGCCTTCCACGGGGGGCCCGACGATGACCCCTGGCGCGTCGAGCACAGATTCGAACGCGGGGTCGCGGTCGGCCTGCGACGCACCGTGCTTCACGCACTCCTCACGAATCGCGCCGAGGAACTCGGCATCGTTCGCGGCTACGGCAGGCTCCAGGGCCTGACCCAGGACGACTACGCCGTCACCGCCTTCACCGACCTCGGCGAGACCATCCGCGCCAAATGGCTCCTCGGATGCGACGGCCTCCGGTCGGCGACGGCGCGGCTTGCCGGCCTCACTGACAGCTCACGCCGCCGCGTTGAGCGGTTCGGCGTGCGCCGGCACTTCCGTGTGGAACCGTGGAGCGACCTCATCGAGGTGCACTACGGACCGGACGCGGAGGTCACGGTCGTGCCCGTCAGTCCCGACCTCGTCGACGTCACCGTGCTTGGCCCGCGCGGCATCGGATACAACGCCGCAGTGCGTGCGACTCCAGCTCTCGGTGAGCAACTCGGTGACGCTGAGGCCGTCACGGAGCCGCGTGGGGCTGGGCCCTTCCCCCAGCGCACGACGGCGCGCACCGCCGGCCGTGTGCTGCTCGCGGGCGACGCATCCGGGTATGTCGACGCACTCACGACCGAGGGACTGAGGGTCGGCTTCGCGCAGGCGAGGGCGGCGATCGCCGCCATCCGCCGAGGCCGCCCGAGCGACTACGAGCGCGAGTGGCACCGCGTGACCCGCCCCGTCAACATCATCACGGCCAGCCTCGTCGGCCTCGGCAGCTCCGGCCTGCGCTCGGGCATCGTGCCGACGGCGGTCAGGGCTCCGAGGGTCTTCGGCGCGGTCATGGAGCGACTCGCACGCTGAACTGAGGGCTCAGGGCAGCAGCAGGCCGTGCAGGTCGGCGGGCTTCGAGACGACGCCGATCGCGCCATCCTGCTCCTCGTCGGGTCCGTAGCCCCACTCGACGAAGATCGCCGGGATGCCAAGGGCCGCCGCGCCCTCGACGTCGTGCTTGCGGTCACCCACCATGACGGGTCGGCTCGTGTCGACCCCGATCATGCCGAAACGACGCATCGCCTCCTCGATGACATCCTTCTTGGCGCTGCGGATCTCGTCGATCGAGGACCCGGCGATGACACGGAAGTACTGCGTGAGGTTTCCGTTGTCGAGAATGACGGATGCCGGGAACTCAGGCTTCGATGTTGCCAGCGCGAGCGGGATGCCCGCCGTATGGATGGCGCGCAGCACCTTGGGGACGCCCTCGAAGATCGGGCTGCCCTGTGCGTTGTTCTCGAGGTAGTGCTGGCGGTAGATCGCGAGTGCCTGGGCCGACTCGACCTCGTCCATCCCTGCGCGCACGCGGAACGACTCCAGGATGGGCGGGCCCACCCAGGCGAGGAGTTCCTCCGGCCCGGGAACCTCGCGGCCCATCTTCTCGAACATGTAGCCGAGCGAGGAGGTGATGCCGGGCGCCGAGTCGGAGATCGTGCCGTCGAGGTCGAAGAGGATGCACGTCCAGGGCTGTTGCGTCATGCCTCAAACGTACGTCGAGCGGGCAGTCTTGCGGTCACTTGCCGTCGAGGGACCCGAAGACGACCGTGTAGTCGAGGATCCGACGCTTCGCGACGACGCCCTCGATGATGAACGGGTCTGCGTTGAGCAACTCGGCGACAGCCTCGGCGGAGGGCTGGCGAAGCAGCAGCAGGGCGCCGACGCGATCGTCCTCCACCGTGGGGCCGCTCGAAATCAGCACCCCCTCGTCGACAAGCGGTGCGAGGAATGCCCGATGGGGCGCCCGATGCCGGTCACGCGCCTCGGCGTCATCCGTGTACTCGTAGAGCACGGCGAAGATACTCATGTCTTGCTCCAATCAGAAGAGGCGGAGGTGGCTATCGTCCATGCCTCGCATGGCGTCATAGTCGAGCACGACACAGCGGATGCCGCGGTCCTGCGCGAGCGTGCGCGCCTGCGGCTTGATCTCTTGCGCCGCGAAGATCCCGGCCACTGGGGCGAGCAGTGGATCGCGGTTCATGAGCTCGAGGTAGCGAGTGAGTTGCTCGACTCCATCGATGTCGCCGCGACGCTTGATCTCCACCGCGACACTCGCGCCGGCAGCATCCGTCGCCAGGATGTCAACGGGCCCGATCGCCGTCATGTACTCGCGGCGCACGAGCCGGTAACCGTCTCCGAGGGTTTCAATCTGCTCGGCGAGGAGCTTCTGCAGGTGGGCCTCGACGCCGTCCTTCTGCAGGCCAGGATCCACGCCGAGTTCGTGCTGGCTGTCATGCAGGATCTCGTGGATCGAGATCACGAGCAGGTCGGCCGTCTTCGCCTGCGTGACCCGCCAGATCTCGGTGACGCCGGCATCCGCCTGTTCGGGCTCCGGCTCCATGGTTGCGAATGTGCAGGGCGGGCTCATCCAGTTGAGCGGCTTGTAGCTCAGCGAATCGGAATGCACGAGCACGCTGCCGTCGGCCTTCAACAGCAGGAGGCGAGTGGCGAGGGGAAGGTGGGCGCTGAGTCGGCCGGCGTAGTCGACCGAGCAGCGGGCAATGACGAGGCGCACCCCATCGAGGGTAGTCGTCGCTGGCCGCACAGGCTGACGCGGCCCGGATCAGCGCATGCGCTGGGGCTCCCGCGCCGCGGGCGAGGCGAGTCCCGCCGCGACGACGAGCACGAGCACGAGCAGCAGCGCACGGAGCAGCCCGAACTGCTCGCCCAGGAAGCCGATCGTGAGGGGGCCGGCGAGGAAGGCGAGGTAGCCGATCGTCGCGACGGCGCTCACGCGCGCGGCGGCCGTTCGCGGGTCATCCGCCGCCGCCGACATGCCCGTGGGGAAGCCGAGTGCCGAGCCGAGGCCCCACATGACGACACCCACGACCGCGATCCACGGCACGGGCACGAAGATCACGATGAGCAGGCCCGCGATCGCGAGGAGCGCCGAACCACGCAGCACGGAAACGCGGCCGAAGCGGTCGAGCAGTCGCACGCCCGCGAGGCGACCGACCGTCATCGCGGTCACGAACACGCCGAAGATGAGCGCGCCGGATGCCCGGTCGACGCCGTGCCCCTCCACCATCGCGAGGGCGAGCCAGTCGTTCGCGGAGCCCTCCGCGAGGGCCATGCCGAGCACGATCAGGCCGATGAGGAGGGTGCGGCGGTCGCGCCAGATCGACAGGCGGTCGCGCCAGGTGCCCTTGGGCTCGTCAGCATCGGCGGGGTCGTCCCCGACGCTCTCGTGCTGTACGAAGCGCACGCTCGTGACCCCCGCGATCACGATGATCGCCGCAACGACAATGGCCTGCGTCAGGATCGGCACCCGTAGCAGCTCGCCCAGTGCACCGACGCCCGCCCCGAGCATCGTGCCGCCGCTGAAGAAGGCGTGATAGATCGGCATGACGGTGCGTCCGAGCATCCGTTCGTTGATGGCGCCGCTGAGGTTCATGGCGACATCGGCGATCGAGAGGGCCGCGCCGAAGAAGCACAGCCCGGCGGCGACGACCCAGAACCCATCCGTTCCGAGGGAGACACCGAAGCCGGCCACGATGACACCGGCGGGGCCCAGACCGAGCGCCCACGCCATGATGGGCTTGGTGCCGAAGACGGCGATCGCGTGGCTCGACACGAGCAGGCCCGCGATCGAGCCGCTCGCGAGGAAGAGGATCAGGATGCCCATGTCGGCGGTCGAGGCGCCGAGCGCGTCTTTCACGGCGGGCGTGCGAGCCATCCAGCTGGCCATGCCGAGCCCGCAGAGCGCGAAGATCACGAAGAGGGCGTTGCGCCAAGTGGTCGCCTGCGCGCGGGTGAGGGCGGAAGTCGTCATGGTGCTCGCGGAGGAAGAGGGGCAGCCGACCGCCATACGACAGGTCGAATCGATTCGATCGAACCGATTCGAGTAGGCTAACAAGCCATGACCGACGACGCAACGAGACCGCGGGCAACCCTTGCCGCCGTCGCCGAGCGCGCCGGCGTCTCCCGCTCGACCGCGTCCCTCGCATTCAGCGGTGCGGGGCCCGTCGCGGCCGAGACGCGCGAGAAGGTGCTCGCGGCGGCCGAAGCCCTCGGCTACGGGGGTCCCGACCCCGTCGCGCGGTCACTCCGCAGCGGGCGCACCGGCATCGTCGGGGTCGTGATCGAAGACCGCCTGCGCGAAGCATTCCGCGACCCCATGAACATCCCCATGCTCGACGGGCTCGCCGACGAACTCGGCACGGCAGGGTTCAGCATCCTCCTGCTGACCGACCCCGCGGGCCCGGATGCGAACGCGAACGCCGCATCGCCCATCGACACCGCGCCGATGGATGCCGTCGTCCTGGTCGGATGCAGCACGCGACTCGACGCATCCGTCGCCCTCCTGCGGCAGCGGCGCATCCCCATCGTCGCGATCGAGGCGGCACCGATGGAGGGCGTGCTCGACATCGCACTCGACAATCGGCGGGCGAGCGCACTCGGCGCCGCGCGCCTGCACGAACTTGGCCACCGCGACGTGGCCGTCGTCACGCCCCCGCTCGGCGCCGGCCATGCGGCAGGACCGCTCCGCGACGACTGGGAGGAGCGCGCGACCTCGTTCCCGGCGGCGGAGCGCCTGCGCGGAGTGCTCGACGTCTACACGAGCCTTCGCGGCTGGATGGCGCCCGCGAGCTCGACCGCGTCGGGATACACGGCAGGCCTCGCGATCCTCGCCGACCCAGGCCATCGCCCGACCGCCGTCATCGCGCAGAGCGACCTCCTCGCCCTCGGCGTCATCCGGGCTGCCGAGGAGCTGGGCGTCTCGGTGCCGGAGGAGCTCAGCGTGCTGGGCTTCGACGGCATCCGCACGGAGGCCTACGGCGGCATCGAGCTCGCGACGCTCGTGCAGCCCGCACTCGAGAAGGGCCGCGCGGCCGGCCGCGGCGTGCTGCGACTACTCGACGGGGAGGAGCCGCAGCCGACACTGCTGCGCTGCACCCTCCGCAACGGCACCACGGTGGCGGCACCCGGTGCGCCGTCGTCGTCACCGCTCGACTGACGCGAGCGGCGCCATCCGTCAGCGCGTGCCGGTGACGATCCAGCGCTCGGATCGGGCACGCACGCCCAGTGTGAGCGCCCGCGCGCCCATGTAGCCGAAGCCGAAGGCAAGCCACAGCCACGGCATCGCGTCCACGGGGGCGGCGATGGCGACCCACGCGAGCAGCGGAGCGTACATGGCCAGGTTCACGAGGCCGGTGAGTGCGAGGTAGCGGGCATCGCCCGCGCCGATCAGCACGCCGTCGAGCACGAAGACGTAGCCGGCGAGCGGGATGCCGGCCGCCATGATGACCGCGACGAGCGGCAGGGCGGCGCGCACCGCCGCATCACCCGTGAACGCGAGGCCAAGCACAGGGGAGAGCGCCGCGATCACGAGCCCGAGCGCGACGCCCGCGAGCAGCCCGAGCGTGATGAGCCGACGCGTGATGCGACGAACCCGTTGCACATCGCTCGCGCCGAGCCCGTGGCCGATGAGGGCCTGCCCCGCGATCGCGAGGGCGTCGAGCGCGAAGGCGAGCGTCGAGAAGACGGTCATGGCGATCTGCAGGGTTGCCAGCTCGATCACGCCGAGACCGGATGCCACGGCGACCGTCGCGAGCATCGCCACCCGCAGCGAGGCGGTGCGCAGCAGGAGCCAGCCGCCGGCCCCGGCGGCGCCGCTCACCCCGCGAAGGCCGGGCCGCAGTGTCGTGCTCTCGCGGCGGGCGGCGCGCACGGCGATGACGATGTAGACGGCGGCCATGCCCCACTGGGCGACGACCGTGCCGACGGCGGAGCCCGCGACCCCCCAGCCGAGGCCGTAGATGAAGAAGGCGTTGAGGGCGATGTTGGCGCCGAAGCCGACCGTCGCCACAACCAGGGGAGTGCGGGTGTCCTGCAGTCCGCGCAGGAGTCCGGATGCCGCGATCACGAGCAGCATGGCTGGCAGTCCCCAGAGCGAGATCGTCAGGTAGGCGATCGCTTCGACGCCCACGGCAGCCGTGCTGCCGAAGGCCTCCACGAGGGGGACCGCCGTCGGCAGGCCGGCGAGGATCAGCACGACGCCGAGGGCGAGCGCGAGCCACATCCCGTCGATGCCCGCACGGATGGCGCCCGCCCGGTCACCCGAACCGAGCCGGCGGGCGACCGTGGGCGTCGTCGCGTAGGCGAGGAACACGAGCAGCCCGACGACCGTCTGCAGCACCGCGCTCGCGATGCCGAGACCGGCCAGCGCATCCGCACCCAGGTGGCCGACCATGGCGGTGTCGGCGAGCAGAAAGAGTGGCTCGGCGATGAGCGCGCCGAGGGCCGGCACGGCGAGCCGCAGGATCTCCCGGTCGAGCGCTTTCATCATTCAGGAGCCGACTTTCATAACTCAGGAGTTGGCGTTCACAATTCAGGAGCGTAGGTGGCGGCGCCGGCCTTCGTGTCACCGAACCAGCCCAAACTCCTGAATTCTGAGAGCCAACTCCTGAATTCGGAACGGGGGACGGCTACTTGTCGGTGCCGCGCAGCCGGCCGAGCAGGTTCATGACGTGGTAGACGACGAGCGCCGCGACCGTACCCAGGATGATGCCGCTGAACTCGATTGAGCCCTCGCCGGCCGGGATGACCCAGACGAAGGGCGCGACCGCGACGATGAGCGCGATGCCGGCCGTGAACTGGTTCTTCGGCTTCGAGAAGTCCACCTTGTTCTCAACCCAGATGCGCACACCAATGATGCCGATGAGGCCGTAAAGCGCGGTCGTGACGCCACCCAGCACTCCCGGCGGGATCGTGAAGATGATGGCCCCGATCTTGGGCGAGAGGCCGAGCAGGATCGCGGCGATGCCGGCGACCCAGTAGGCGGCCGTCGAGAAGACCCGCGTTGCCGACATGACGCCGATGTTCTCGCCGTAGGTGGTCGTGGGGGAGCCGCCGCCCATGCCCGCGACGACGGTCGCGACGCCGTCGGCGAAGAGTGCGCGTCCCGTGAGCGGGTCGAGGTTGCGATCGGTGAGCTGACCGACGCCCTTGACGTGCCCCACGTTCTCGGCCACGAGGGCGAGCACGACCGGCAGGAACATGAGGTAGATGAAGAGGTGGTCGGTGCTGAAGGTCGGCGTGATGAATTCGGGCAGGCCGATCCACGCGGCATCCGCGACGCCGCTCATGTCGACCTCACCCTGCGACCAGGCGAAGGCGTAGCCGATGACGACACCGATGACGATCGAGAGCCTGCCGATGAGGCCCTTGAAGAGCACCGTCACGAGGATGACGGAGAGGAGCGTCACGAGCGCCGTGAGCGGCGCCTGCAAGAAGTTGTCGCGCGCGGCCGGTGCAAGGTTGAAGCCGATGAGCGCGACGATCGCGCCCGAGACGACGGGCGGCATGAGCACGTTGATCCAGCGGGTGCCGGCGACGTGCGCGATGATGCCGACGATCGCGAGCAGCGCGCCCACGATGACGACACCACCGAGCGCGACCGACTTGCCATCGGATGCCACGGCGGCAGTGATCGGCGCGATGAACGCGAAGGACGAGCCGAGGTAGCTGGGCAGGCGGTTCTGGGTGATGAGGAGGAAGAGCAGCGTGCCGAGCCCCGAGAAGAGGAGCGTCGTCGAGGGCGAGAAGCCCGTGATGAGGGGCACAAGGAAGGTCGCGCCGAACATCGCGACGACGTGCTGGCCGCCGAAGCCGATCGTGCGGGGCCAGCTGAGGCGCTCCTCCGGCAACACGATCTCTGATGCGGCAACATCCTTGCCGTCGCCGTGCAACTTCCAGATCGCCATGCTGCTCCCTCTTCGTGTATCGCGGCCCGTGACGGGCGTGGACCATCCGAGAGACTAGCGGCTCAGGGGGCGTGTCGCTGGCACTCGTTATGGTGGGTCCATGACGCGCGCATCCGGCATCGACCTCGACGAACTCGACCCGGGCATCCGCCCGCAAGACGACCTCTTCAGGCACGTCAACGGCAAGTGGATCTCCCGCACGCAGATCCCCTCAGACAAGGCCCGCTACGGCTCCTTCTATGTGCTTGCCGAGGAGGCGGAGCAGGCCGTCCGCGCAATTATCGAGGAGTCGCAGCACGCAGACCCCGGAACGGAGCAGCGCAAGGTCGGCGACCTCTTCACGAGCTTCATGGACGAACAGCGCATCGAGCAGCTGGGCGCCGAGCCGCTGCGGCCCGCCCTCGAGAGCATCGACGCCGTGGCATCCCTCGCCGACCTGTTGGCCACCCTCGGCAGGCTCGAGCGGCAGGGGGTCGCGGGCCTCTTCCAGCTCTTCGTCGACAACGACCCGGGCAACCCCGAGCGCTACCTCGTCTTCATGGAGCAGGGCGGCACCGGGCTGCCCGATGAGTCGTACTTTCGCGAGGAGCGCTTCGCCGAGGTGCGCGACAAGTACCGCGCCTTCATCGAGCGGATGTTCACGCTTGCCGGCATCGAGGGGGCTGCGGATGCCGCGGCACGCGTCTTCGAGGTCGAGACCGCCATCGCATCCCACCACTGGGACAACGTGCGCACGCGCGACGCCGAGGCGACTTACAACCTGACGTCGTGGTCTGAGACGGCGGGCGAACACCTCGGCGCCTGGTTGTCGGCGATGGACCCGCCCGCGGGCAGCTTCGACGAGTTGGTCGTGCGTGAGCCGAGCTTCATCAACGGGGTCGAGGGCCTGTTCACGGGCGACCGCCTCGATGCGTGGCGCGACTGGCTGCGCTGGCAGGTCATCCGTTCCTCCGCCCCATACCTCAGCAGCGCCTTCGTCGAGGCGAACTTCGACTTCTACGGCCGCACCCTGACGGGCACCCCGGAAATGCGGGCGCGCTGGAAGCGGGGGGTGTCCTTCGTCGAAGGTGCGATGGGCGAGGCGGTGGGCAAGATCTACGTCGAGCGACACTTTCCGCCGACGGCGAAGGCGGCCATGGACGTGCTCGTCGACAACCTCGTGGAGGCCTATCGCCAGTCGATCTCGCAGCTGCCCTGGATGACGGATGCCACGCGCACGCGTGCCCTCGAGAAGCTCGAGAAGTTCACGCCCAAGATCGGCTTCCCATCGAAGTGGCGGGACTACTCGGCACTCGAGGTCGACCCGGCCGACCTGCTGGGCAATGTGCGGGCGACGAGCGAGTTCGAGTTCCAGCGCGAACTGGGCAAGGTGGGCAAGCCGCTCGACCGCGATGAGTGGTTCATGACGCCGCAGACGATCAACGCCTACTACAACCCCGGCTTTAACGAGATCGTGTTCCCCGCGGCCATCCTTCAGTACCCCTTCTTCGATGAGAACCGGGATGACGCTGCCAACTATGGTGCGATCGGCGCTGTCATCGGGCACGAGATCGGGCACGGCTTCGATGACCAGGGCTCGCGCTTCGACGGTGACGGACGGCTGATCGACTGGTGGACGGCAGAGGACCGTGCCGCGTTCGAGAAGCTCACGAAAACGCTCATCGAGCAGTACGACGCGCTCGCGCCCAAGCAGACGCCCGAGCACCACGTCAATGGCTCACTCACGATCGGTGAGAACATCGGCGACCTCGGCGGTCTCGGCATCGCGTGGAAGGCCTACCAGCTGTCGCTCGGCGGCGAGCAGGCGCCCGTGCTCGACGGGCTCTCCGGCGCCGAACGCTTCTTCCTCTCCTGGGCGCAGGCGTGGCAGATGAAGGCGCGAGACGAGGAGGTCATCCGCCTGCTCGCGATCGACCCCCACTCGCCGAACGAGTTCCGGTGCAACCAGATCGTTCGCAACATCGACGCCTTCTATGAGACCTTTGACCTGAGTGAATCCGACGCGCTGTGGCTGGCCCCGGCCGAGCGCGTCAGCATCTGGTGACCTGACCCCGCAGCGACCCAGCCCCCGCGCGACCCGAACCCGCGGTGGCAAAGAAGAAGGAGCCGTGAACTCCAAAGAACAGCACCGTCGTCGACGCCTGCGCGCCGCCGCAGTCGCCCGTCACCGCGGCACGGACGACGCTGAGAACTTCACCGAGAGCTTCGCCGCCCTTGGCGAGCTCGCCTTCGCGGGCGCCCGTGTCTCGGCCACCGTGCTCGACCTCACGACGGGCCTGCCGCTCCTCGCGATCGATGACCGCGTCGCACTTCCCACCGCGAGCGTGGGCAAGGTGCTGCTGCTGATTGAGACGGCGGCACGCATCACGACACGGGACCCGCGCGTGCCCGGCATCCTCGACAAGACACCGGATGACGCGATCGCCGACTCTGGGCTCTGGCACCGCATGCAGGTGCCGACGCTGCCGCTGGGCGACCTCGCCCTCCTGGTGGGCGCGGCGAGTGACAACGTCGCGACCAACGTGCTGCTGCGCCACATCGGCCTCGATGCCGTGCGCGAACGCGCCGAGTCACTGGGGCTCCGTCGTACCGCGCTGCTCGACCGCGTGCGCATGAAGCGAGGGCCGGATGACGCGCCCCAGTTCTCGGTCGGCGCGACGGCCGAACTGGCCTGGCTGTTCTATGCCCTCAGTCGCGGCCAGGTCGTCGACTCGGTCACGAGCCAGCGCGTGCTGGACTGGCTGTCGCTCAACAGTGACCTCTCGATGGTCGCGAGCGCCTTCGGGCTCGACCCACTTGCGCACCGCGCGACGAGCCACGGACTGCAACTCGTCAACAAGACGGGCACCGACGACGGCGTGCGCTGCGACGCGGGCATGCTGAAAGGCCGGCAGGGCGGCGTCTCCTACGCGGTCACGGTCGAGTTCACCGACTCGAGCCTGCACGAGCGCCTGAGGGTGCTCGACGCCATGCGCACGGTCGGCCGCGACATCCTCGAGTTCGTCTATTGAACTGCGCGACGGCAAGGAAAGTGACTCTCTGGGAGTTTGCCAAACATCCGCTGGAGGCCCCAGCACTACGCTGAGACGACACAGGACCACCCCCAACGGAATGGAGACACCGTGCGTGGAAAGATTCTCATCCTGACAGGTCTGGCCGTCGGCTACGTGCTGGGCGCCCGAGCAGGGCGGCAGCGTTACGAGGACATCAAGAGCAAGGCCGCCCAGTTCTGGAACGACCCTCGAGTGCAGACCAAGGTCGAGGCTGTGGAGGACTTCGCGAAGGACAAGGCTCCTGAGGTCGCCGACTTCATCAGCGACAACGCGAAGAAGGTCGTCTCCCAGGTGGGCGGCAAGAAGAAGTCGAAGGCCGGTAGCTCCAGCTCCAGCTCCAGCACGTCGGCGTCGAAGCCTTCCACCTCCGGCGGCAGCACGAACGCGGCCTCGAGCTAGGACCCACCCATGACCGACCAGAGCACTCCACCCCGTGCGCGGCGGCGCTCGCTCATCGAGCTGCTGAGCGACGTGCCGCGGCTGGTCTCCGAGCTGGTGACCGCCGAGATCGAGCAGCTCAAGGCCGAGATGACGGCCAAGCTGAAGGCGCTCGGCATTGGTGGCGGCCTCATTGCCGCGGCGGCGGTCGTGCTGCTCTTCATGGTCGGCGTGCTGCTGACGGCGGCAGTGCTGGCCTTGGCGCTCGTCATGCCAGGTTGGGCCGCTGCGCTCATCGTCGCAGGAGTGCTGCTCATCGTCGCCGCGATCCTCGGGTGGATCGGCTACACCAAGCTGAAGTCGGGTATCCCGCCCATGCCCGAGGCGACCATAGAGAGCGTCAAGCGCGACGTCGACGTGGTGCGCGGTATCCGTCGCCCCTGGTCGTCGTAGCCACCGGCATCCTGAGATTCGAACCCGACACACGAGGAGAACCATGAGCGAGAGCACCCCCGCCAACGCCAAGGACGCCAGCAGGGCCGTCGAGGCAGCGCGCGAGTCACTGGGCGAGACGCTCGACGCAATCGAGGACAAGTTCAACGTCAAGAAGCGCACGAGTGAGTGGAGCGAAAAGGCGAAGCGCTCCTATGAGACGAACCCGACCCCGTGGATCGTGGGCGCAACCGCGACCATCATCGCGGTCGGCGGACTCGTCGCTTGGGCGATCTTCGGCGACGACTGACGATGCGTGCGGCCGCTCAAGGGCGGCCGCACGTTTTTGCGGACTCGCCCCTGAGGGGCAGGATGGGACCATGACCCTTCTGCGTCGCGCCAAACCACTCACGGGGTGGCGCGTGCTTGTTCCGCGCGGCGGCGCCTACGGCGAGAACGTCGCAGCGACGCTCCGCTCCTTCGGGGCGACCGCCGTCGTCGCGCCCATGATCAACTTCTCGATGCCCGAGGATCCTGCGCCGCTCGACGCAGCACTGGGCCGCCTCGAGGAGGGCTACTACGACTGGATCGTCGTGAGTAGCGCGACGACAGTCGATGTGCTCAACATCCGCGGCGTACAGGTACCGCCCGAGACTCGCATCGCGTGCGTCGGCGAGACCACGCTCGCGGCCCTCACGCTTGCGGGCTACGAGGCCGACCTGGTTCCCTCGCCCGACAACTCCCCGCGCGGGCTGCTCACCTCCTGGCCCGAAGACGCGAGGGGCGGGCGCGCGCTCGTGCCCGAGGGCGACACAACCGAGCACAGCGTGCTCGAGGGCCTCTCCGAACTCGGTCTCGAACTCGACTTTGTGACCGCACACCGCGTCGTGGGCATCCCCATCCCGGAGCGGGTGGCGGCGGATGTCGCCTCCGGGCGCATCAGCGCCATCCTCATCAGTTCCGGCGTGGTCGCCCGCGAGGTGAACGAGCAGCTCGGAACCCTGCCCGAGTCGACCGTGGTGGCCTGCATCGGCCCGCGGACGGCATTCGACGCTCGCGCCGCCGGCCTCAAGGTCGACGTGATCTCCGAGGATCGCACCGCCGAAGCGCTCGTTGAAGCGCTCGCCGACTATGCCCACGACACGACGAGCGACGAAGAAGAGTAGCGCTCCCTAGTTGCGCACGTCGACGACGGTGCGTCCTCGCACCCCGCCGCCGAGGATGCGCTCGGCCACGCCCGGGGCATCCGCCAGCGACACCGTCTGCGTGAGGCTGTCGAGTAGCTCCAGGTCGAGGTCGCTCGCGAGGCGCTGCCAGGCCTGCTCGCGCAGGGGCTGCGGCGCCATGACGGAGTTGATGCCCGCGAGGGTGACGCCGCGCAGGATGAACGGCATGACGGTTGCCGGGAGGTCCGCGGACTGGGCGAGGCCGCACGCGGAGACGGTGCCGCCGTAACAGGTCTGGGCCAGCACGTTGGCGAGGGTGGGCCCGCCGACAGAGTCGATCGCTCCGGCCCACCGCTGCGCCTGGAGAGGCCTGCCCTGTTCGCTGAGCTCGGCGCGGTCGATGATGTCGTCCGCCCCGAGTGAGTGCAGGTAGTCAGCCTCCTGCGTGCGACCGGTCGATGCCGTCACGTGATGCCCGAGGCGCGAGAGCAGCGCAATCGCGATCGACCCGACGCCGCCGGCCGCACCCGTCACGAGCACGCTGCCATCGGAGTGGTCGAGGGCGCCAGCCCGCTCGAGCGCGAGCACGGCGAGCATCGCGGTGAACCCCGCGGTGCCGATCGCGGCGACCCGGTGTGAGCTCAGGGACTCCGGCACGCGAACGAGCCAGTCGGACTTCACGCGCGCACGCTCGGCGAGCCCCCCGTGGTGCGTCTCGCCGATGCCCCAGCCGTTGAGGAGCACGCGGTCTCCCGCAGACCAGGGACTTGAGGCATCCGCTTCGGCGACCGTGCCGACAAGGTCGATGCCGGGGATCAGGGGATAGTCGCGGATGACGCCGGGCCGCCCCGTGATGGCGAGGCCGTCCTTGAAGTTGATGCTCGAGTACTCGACGTCGATCGTGACGTCACCCGCCATGAGGTCATCATCGCCCAGGTCGGTGATGAGGCTGGTCGTGATGCCGTTGTCGTCTTTCTCAACCTTGAGTGCACGCATGCACCCAGACTATGGGAGGTTCAGAGCGCGAGCGGGGGGCGGATGCCGGACGTGCCGGTCGCATCCGCAGCATCCGTGCCGAGGTGCACGATGCGGTTCTCGGCGTCGACGTGCACGATCGATGGCTGGAACTCGCGTGCCTCGGCGGGCTCCATCTGCGCGTAGGCGATGAGGATGACCAGGTCTCCCGGGTGCACGAGATGCGCCGCTGCACCGTTGATCGAGAGCACCCCGCTGCCGGGCTCGCCGGCGATCGTGTAGGTCTCGAGGCGCGCGCCATTCGTGATGTCGACGATGGACACCTTCTCGCCCGGCAGGATTCCGGATGCCTCAAGCAGGTCGCTGTCGACGGTGACGGATCCGACGTAGTGGAGGTCGGCCTGTGTGACGGTCGCGCGATGAATCTTCGCTTTGAGCATCGTGAGCAGCATGGCGATTAAGGGTAACGCATCATATCGGCCCGGAATTCCACCGGGAAACCGGACTGAACGACCGGATCAGCCGAAGAGCATCGCCGCTTCCTCGTAGCGATCCTCTGGCACGGTGTTGAGCCGACCCACCGCCTCCGTGATCGGCACCGTCGCGATGTCGGTGCCGCGCAGCGCGACCATCTGGCCCCACTTGCCCTCGCGGGCAAGGTCGAGCACGGCCATGCCGAGGCGGGTCGCGAGCACGCGGTCGAAGCCGGAGGGCGTGCCGCCGCGCTGGATGTGCCCCAGCGTCGTGGCGCGGGTCTCGATGCCCGTCGCTTCCTCGATGGCGGGGGCGAGCGCCTCACCGATTCCCCCGAGGCGGGGGCGGCCGAAGGTGTCGAGGCCGCGCTCGGAGTACGGGTCATCCATGCCGTCGAGCACGAAGCCCTCGGCGACGACGACGAGCGGCGAGCGCCCGCGGTCGTGTGCGCTCGTCACCCACTCCGTGATCTGTTCCATCGAGGTGCGCTGTTCCGGAATGAGGATTGCGTGGGCACCGGCCGCCATGCCGGAGTGCAGTGCGATCCAGCCGACGTGTCGGCCCATGACCTCGGCGATCATGCAGCGACCGTGGGCGTCTCCGGTCGTGCGCAGCCGGTCCATGGCATCCGTCGCGATCTGCACGGCCGTGTCGAAGCCGAAGGAGTAGTCGGTCGCGGAGAGGTCGTTGTCGATCGTCTTCGGCACGCCGACAATCGGCAGGCCCTGGTTGCAGAGCTCGTTCGCCCCAGCCAGCGTTCCCTCGCCGCCGATCGCGATGATGGCGCCGATGTCATTGGCCTCGAGCACCTCGCGGATGCGGTCGGCCCCGCCGCCTTCGAAGGGATTGGTGCGCGAGGTGCCAAGGATGGTGCCACCCATCTTGGAGATGCCCCTCACCTGATGCCGTCCGAGGGGCACGATGTCGCCTTCGAGAACGCCCTTCCAGCCATTGCGGAAGCCGACGAACTCCTGGCCGAAGAGCTTGTCGCCCTTGAGCACGGCCCCGCGGATGACGGCGTTCAGTCCGGGAGCGTCGCCCCCGCTGGTGAAGATTCCAATACGCATACCCCCATCTTGGTGGGTGTGTGGCCCGCGCGGGAGAGATGATGAAACTCTGTCCCCCGAATACGGCGCTAGCGGACTGAGCATCCCTCGCGGTACAGTCGCGCGACGGTGATACGGCGACACCCGTCGCAGCATGGGGGAGCATTCGCATGGTGAAGAAGAACACCGCAGTCAACGACGACGCGGAGAACCTGGTGGCGGTCTCTGAGGCGCCCGAGCCCGACGAGGCGACGGATGCCGCGACCACACCCGAGGCAGACGACACGGTCACCGCGCCCGAACCTCAGCCCGCGACATCCGCTGTGCCGACGCCCGCCGTCGACGACGCGGAGGAATCGCTGCCCGAGAAGGACCCCGGCAAGGTGCTCGGCATCGTCGGCATCGTGATCGCCCTCGGCGTGGGCATCGTCGGGATCGTGCTCGGTCTCCTGTCGTACCGCAAGTCCCGCGCGGTGGGCTACGGCGGCGGCTTCGGCATGACCGCCATGATCGTCGGTGCGGTCACGACCGTGCTGCTCGGCACCCAGCTCTTCCTCATGGCGAGCGGCATGGGCATCGGCGGCGCCTGCGACGGCCGCAAGGCGGGCGTCTACGAACTCGACAACGGCACGACCATCAGCTGCACCTAGGCGTGAAATGTCCCTAGCCGGGGGCAAGCGTGGGAGCGCAGGGGTGGGCGCACTGCAATTGACACCCGAACCGGGGTCACGAGGGCAGGGTGTGTGGGCAGTAGTCTCAGAGTCCGCCTTGTTCAGGACTCTGCTCCTTGACCCGATATACAAGTTGCAGTTGCCTCCATTACCCGCCAGGAGTCCAACCCGTGCCACAGCCTCGCCGACGTCTGCGCGCCCTCGCGCTCACGCCCCTCATCACCGCCGCACTTGTCATTGGTGGCCTTGCGCCCGCCGCACACGCCGCGCCCGAGCCCTGGTCTGCGGCGGGTCCCGGCTCAGTGACGCTGGTGTCAGATGGCGTGGGCGCCCCGGCACAGTTCAGCTACGACGGCGGAACGGCATTCAATGGCACGTGGACATTCTCGTCGACCGCGCCGGTGACCGGCACCGTGACGGTGCCCTACACCTGGAATGGGATCCATTCCTGGTTCGCGGCCCGCGCCAGCCTCTCCGCATTCGACGACGACGGCTCGACTGTGCTCGTAAACCAGGGCGCGTCTGACAGCTTCGGCTTCTCCGGGTCGCACACCTTCACCGTCACGGCGGGAGAGACCTACGGGTTTCGCGTTGGCGGCTCCCACGCGGACAGCGCACTCATTCTCAGGGGAACGTTCACGCTCGGCGCGCTCCAGGTGACGCAGGCAGACACGATCACGTTCGTAGCTCCTACCGGAGTGACGATGACGAGTGATGTGGTGTTGTCGGCGACCGCGGCGTCGGCCCTGCCCGTCACGTTCCAGAGCCTCACGCCCGGCACATGTGCGGTGACGGGATCCGACCTGAGTCCCGTCGCGGCGGGTGCCTGCACGATCGAGGCGACCACAGCGGGTGACGCTACCTACCTCGCCTCGTCGGCAACGGCATCCTTCGCCATCGCGCTCGCGGCCGACACTATTGCGGCGCCCCCGACGACTGAGGCCGAGGTCGGCAAGAGCCTGACTCTCGCCTCCACAACCGCGGGTGGCGTAGCCATCACACACTCCAGTCTTACGCCGTCGCTGTGCACCGTCGATTCGGCAACCATTGCGTTCACGGGTGTCGGGGAGTGCCGTATCGCGGCAGAATCGGCGGGCAATGCCACGTTCGAGGCGGCCACGGGCGTTCTGGTCTTCGCGGTTTCTGCGGCACCGGTGGTTGCTGGCCCCGTCGACCCAGTCGAGCCGGAGGAGCTCGCCCAGCTCCCGGTGACGGGCGCGGAGGTCATTGGGTGGGGCGCGGCCGCCTCGCTACTCCTGGCGATAGGTCTTGGGCTGATGGGAGTGCAGCGAACGGTACGGCGCACGCGCCCTTAGGTCTCCGCTGCACCAAGGTCTCGGGTGCTCGGTCTCGGCACCGAGCTCAGCGATTAGAGCGAATGCTCGGAGCACGCCGCCTCATCGGCGTGCGTATCGCACACCACCAGTTGGGTGCGGCACGACAGCTCGTGACAGTTCTCCATGCGACTCGTCGGGGCGTCGCAGCGGTGGCAGCGGCCGACGGTGGCCGCAGCATCCGTGAATTGCACGGCCTTGCGCTGGTCGAAGACGTAGAGCGAGCCCTCCCAGAGGCCTGAGTCGCCGAAAGCCTCGCCGTAGCGGACGATGCCGCCGTCGAGCTGGTACACCTCGGTGAAGCCACGCTTCACCATGAGGCTCGAGAGCACCTCGCAACGGATGCCGCCAGTGCAGTAGGTAACGACCGGCTGGTCCTTGAGGTGGTCGTACTTGCCGCTGTCGAGTTCGGCGACGAAGTCGCGGGTGGTTGCGACATCCGGAACCACCGCATCCTTGAAGCGACCGATCTCGGCCTCGAAGGCGTTGCGCCCGTCGAAGAAGGTGACCTGCTTCTGTTCCACCAGCTCGTGCAGCCGCTCGGGGCTCAGGTGCTGTCCGCCGCCAACAACGCCGTGCTGGTCGACCGCGAGCTCATCCGGGGCGCCGAAGCTCACGAGCTCCTCACGCACCCGCACGCTCAGCCGGGGAAAGTCGTTGCCGGTGCCCTCGCTCCACTTGAAGTCGATCCCCTTGAAAGGCGCATACTCGCGGGTCTTGCGCACGTAGCGCTTCACGTCATCGAGCTCGCCACCGACCGTGCCGTTGATGCCGTGGGGCGAGACCAGGATGCGACCGCCCAGGCCGAGTGACTCGCACAGGTCGCGCTGCCATAGCCGGATCGCCTCGGGATCGGCGAGAGGGGTGAAGCAGTAGTAGAGCAGGATCTTCGGCACAGACACCGCACAAGCCTACGCGGGCGTTGTTGAACTCCCACAGTCAAATGGCCGCCCTGCGGTAGCTGTCGTTACCCTGACTCGGTGAACGTGATCTGGCGCACCCTCATCCACCTCCTGCGCGCACGGCGGATGTCGCGCGTGGGCGTCTTCGACGTCGTGACCTCGAAGTTCCGTGTGCTGCCGACCGACCTCGACATCAACCTGCACATGAACAACGGGCGTTACCTGTCGATCGCCGACATCGCCCGCTTCGAGATGCTGCAGCGCACGGGGCTCTGGAAGGTGCTCATGTCGCGCGGCTGGTATCCCGTCGTGCAGTCCTCGACCATCACGCATCGCTTGTCGCTAGAGCCGTGGCAGAAGTTCACGATCGAGAGCCGCATCATGGGCTTCGACGAGAAGTCGGTCTACCTTGAGCACCGCTTCGTCGTGAAGGGTGAACTTGCGGGCCGTCTGGTGCTGCGCGGACGCTTCCTCAAGCGCAGCGGCGGCTCCGTGCCGCTCGCCGAGATCTCCGAGGCGGTCGGGGTGGACGTGTCGCAGCACCACCTGCCCGAATGGGTGGGGCGTTGGGCCGACGATGTCACGCTGCCGTCCCGGCGCGAGCCAACGCCGAGCGTCTGGGAGGACTAGGGCTACTCGCTCGCTTCGTCCGACTCCAGGTCGGGGTCGGGGAGGTTTCCCGGCTGCTCCGGGTTGCCGTCGTTGGGGATCAACTCGTCGTCGTGAATCTCGCTGCGCTCAGCGGCGAACAACTCATCGGCCGCGCGGTTGGATTCCTCACTCGCCTTGGGGTCCCACGCGGCGGGGCCGCCCTGGTTTGCAAACGGGTCGAAACTCATGAGCACGAGTTAACCAGCAGGTGCATACGACGTAAAGGCGTGGCATCCGTCGCTCAGCGCACCCACAGCATGCGAGGGCGCGGCGGGCAACCATTCACAGGATGCCCGCAGTAGCCTTTGGGCCATGCCGTCCGCGTCGCAGACCCCCGCTCGCGCAGCCGACCTCACCGATTCCGTCATCGCGACCGTGCGCGAGTGGCTCGCCCCGCCCGCCGATGGGATGCGGCGCCCTCGACTGTCGCGAAGCGCCTGGAAGACGGCGGACATCGTCCGCGACGCCGAGGGACTCGAGTTCGCGACCCAATTCATCGAGCTCGTGATCTGTGCCGCAGACGAGGGCGCCGCCGCGCGCAACCTCGAGCGGCTCTCCCGCCAGATGCCGCCGGACCTTCCCGCCGGGCTCCGCGTGCTCGTGCAGCTCGCGGGCGGCTTCTCGCTGCTCTCGCCGAGGGCGCTCGTGCCGATCGTGCGGGCGAGCTTCAGGCGTTCGATGCGCGAGTTTGTCGTCGACGCGCCGGAGCTGGGCGAGCGCATCCGAGACCTGTGGGAACGCGGCATCCGTGTCGATGTAGCCCCATTCGGGAATGCCGTGCTCGGCGGAACTTCGGCCGATCGCCGACTCGCCTCCGTCACGGAACTGCTCGCGCGCGCCGAGGTGGAGAGCGTCTCGGTGAGGCTCGCGGACCTTGTCGGCCCCCACCACCCTTGGGCGCACGACGAGGCGGTCGAGCGGGCGATCGACCGGCTGGAGCCGCTCTACGAGGCCGCCGCTGCCGCCGCGACCCCCAAGCGCATCACGCTCGAGATGGGCGGCCGCAGTGAGGTCGACTACACGCTTGACGTGTTCACGGGACTGCTCTCGCGGCCGTCGCTCAGCACCTATGAGGGCGGCATCACCCTTCCGGCGAACCTGCCGGACTCCCTGTCGCTCCTGCAGGGCGTCGCCGCGTGGGCGCGCGAACGCCGAGCGCAAGGTGGCGCGTCCACCCGTGTTCGCCTCGTCAAGGGCGTGCCGCAGCCGGGAGCCCTGCCGAGCAGGGAAGCGACGGATGCGCAGGTCAAGCGGATGCTGGACTGGGCACTTCGCACAGATCGCTCGGAATCGTTGTCTGTCGTGATGGCCAGCAACAACCTCTTCGAGTTGGCCTTCGCGCGGGAGCTGGCGGAGCGCCGCGGGGTCGCCTCGCGGCTTGAGATCGAGATGCATCTGGGCGCAACGCCCTACGCGGAGGCGGTGCTCGCTTCCGGTGCGACCGTCACGGCATACGCGCCCGTCGTCGACGATGTGGCCTATGGCGGCGTCGCCTGGTACCTGCTCGAGCGGCTCCGCGAGCAGGCTGATCCCGCCAGCTTTAGGTCGGCGATGCCCGCGCTCGCCGAGGACGAGGCACTGTTCGAGCGCGAGGCGGCGCGATTCCGGGCATCGCTCGATGCCATGGAGCAAGCACTGCCGGAGCACACCCCGCACACCTCTCTCGGGGACGCGCCCGCTCTGGTCGACCCCGCCACGCCGGAGGGGCGGCAGTGGGCGCGCGACGTGCTCACCCGGGCGCGCGACGACGCCCTCGAGTCGTTCGAGATCATGCGCGACGTCGAGGCGCTTGACGCACTCATTGCCGAGTCGGTCGCAGCGGGCGAGGAGTGGGGTGCCCGGGCATCCGCCGCCGAGCGCGTCGAGGCCGTCAGCGCCTTCGCGGACGCCCTCGAGATCATGCGAGGACAGCTCGTCGCGACCCTCGTGCGCGAAACCGGGATGACGATCGCCGAAGCCGACCAGGAGATCGTGCGCGCCGTCGCCTTCACACGCAGGCTCGTGCGGGAACACGATGCCGTCGCGGCCATCGACAACGCCGAGTTCGCCCCGGCCGCGGCCGTGCTGCTGGCCCCCAGTTGGACGGCACCCGCGAGCGACATCGCCGACGGTATCGCCGCCGCCCTGCTCGCCGGGAGCGCCGTCGTCGTGCAACCCGCCCACCAGGCGAGGCACAGCGCCGCGGCCGTCGTGCGGGCAGCGCACGAGTCGGGCATCGAGCCCGGACTCGTGACGCTCGTCGTGCCCGAGGATCCCGCCGTCGCCCGGCGGGCCCTCTCGCACCCCGAGGTCGAGCAGGTGATGTTTTCAGGGGATCGCGACACCGCACGGCTTCTGCGGTCGTGGCGGCCCGAACGGCCCCCGCTCGGTGAGGTGCGGGGAGTGGCATCCGTCATCGTCGCCGCGAGTGCCGACATCGACGCCGCCGCCCGTGACATCGTCACGGGGGCGTTCCACCACGCGGGGCAGCACCCGGAGGGTGCACGCCTCGTGATCCTCGTTGGCGGCATGGGGGAGTCGAAGGAGCTGCGCAGTCGCATTGCGGATGCGGTGCGTTCGCGGCATCCCGCCTCGTCCCTCGAGGCCTCGGCGAGGCTCGGGCCGCTCATCGGACCACCGCCAGAGCGCGTGCGCCGCCTGCTCTCCCTCGCGGGCGACGGCGAGAGCTGGCTGGTCGAACCCGAGGCCCTCGATGACCGGCTCACCCTGTGGCGGCCGGGTGTGCGCGACGGCGTGGAATCGGAGGTTGCGGCGCAGCGCACCGTCGACGCCCCCGCCCTCGTGCTCACGAGCGTCCCCGACCTGCAGGCGGCCATCCGACTGCAGAACCAACTGCAGGGCGAGACGGCCGGCATCCACACGCTCGACGTCGATGAGCTTGCGGCGTGGCTCGACTCGGTGGACTGTGGCTCGCTGCATGTGAACAAGGCCACGGTTGGGCATCCGCTCGACTCGCTGCAGTGCGGCGGATGGCGCGGGGCCGGTGCACCTCGTGGCAGCGCCGAGCGCATCATGGCCCTCGGCGAGTGGGTTCCCAAGTTCAGTGAGCCGCAGCAGAGCGTGCGACTCGAGGGCATCGGCGACACGGTGCGCACGCTCATCGAGGCCGCGCAGCCGAACATGAAGTTCCTCGAGTTCGACCTCGTGCGCGCCGGCGCGGTGAGCGACGAACGCGCGTGGATCGAGCGCTATCGCGACGCGCGGGAGGAGAGCGGGGCATCCGGAATCCGCACAGTCGTGCGCTACCTGCCCGTGGAGACGACTGTGCGCCTCTCCGACGGTGTCTCGCCCGCACAACTCGTGCGCGTGCTCGCGGCGGCCACGCGCGCGGGGGCGCGCGTGCACATCAGCACCGCGCAGCCGCTGCCCGAGCGACTCGTGCAGCTCTTCGCGCACCCGCTGTCGCCGCTCCGCGTCAGCGAGGTGCTCATCGAGAGCGACACGCGCTGGCACGCCCGCCTGCAATCGGGCGAGGTGACGACCCCGCACATTCGGCTGCTCGGAGGCGACCCCGCGGTGCTGGCCACAGTGCTCTCGCTTCGGCCGGATGTCGCGCTCTACGCCGCACCCGTCACGACGTCTGGGCGGCTCGAGCTGCTGCCGTTCCTGCGCGCCCAGGTCGTGAGCATGGCGGCGGAGCGCCATGGTCGCCCCGACCCGATGGTGGCGCAGATCGAGTTCTGAGCTTCCTCGTGCTCTGAGTTTCTTCGTGCTCCGAGCTTCCTCGTGCTCTGGCTTTCCTCGAGTGCAGAGGCCTCCGTGAGTGGCCAAACTTTGCGCCAAGGCTCGTCATTTGGGCGAAACTTTGGCCACTCACGCGTCACGTGGCTTGCTAGTGTCGCTCACGTATGGACGCCCTCGACCCGTCCGCGGATGCGGCTCGCTGCCGGCTATCTGCGAGCGAGCGGATGACCGGCGCTTCGATGAGCGGCCAAACATTGCGCCAAGAGTCCTCCCTTAGGCGAAACTTTGGCCACTCGCGCGTGAAACCGGGCGGGCTCAGGCAGCTGGGACGGGGACCTTCACCAGTTCCGGGTGGTGGATCGCCGCGACATCCGGGTGGGCCCGCAGCCGGCTCTTGAGTGCGTTCTCGCCGTAGGTGGCGTAGAGGGGCTCGCCATGGGCATCAGGAGTCACACCCTTGGCGCGAGCGGCAAGCTCGGGCGGAAGCGGGATCGTCGGGATGGTGGCGTCGAGCGCGGGGGCGTAGAAGTAGGGAATCGAGATGCGGTCCTCGCCCGCCTTGGGTGAAATGACGCGGTGGATGGTCGCGCGCAGGTAGCCGCCTGTCGCGACCTCGAGCAGCTCGCCGATGTTGACGACGAAGGTGTAGGGAATCGGCGGGGCGTCGATCCACTCGCCGTCCTTCTCGACCTGCAGGCCGGCCTTGCCTTCCTCGACGTAGAGGAGCGTGAGCACGCCGAAGTCCTTGTGGGCGCCGACACCCTGCTGCGGCGTCGGGTCCTCCTTGCCCGGGTAGCGGACGATCTTGATGAGCGTCGAGGGGTCGTGCGCGAATGCCGCGTCGAAGGTGTCGGGGTCGGCGCCGAGTGACTCGGCCCACGCCCGCATCAGCGTGATGGCGACCTTGTTCATGTTCGCCTCCCACTCGCTCACGACGTCGCGGAGCTCGGGGAGGGCGCTCGGCCACATGTTGGGGCCCTCGAGTGTCCAGTAGGGGGCGACCCCCTCGCGCTTCTCCACGGCGGCGCGCTCGGGGCCGATGTCGATCTGCTCGCGCCAGTCGACCTTGCCCTGCGTGCGCTCTCCACCGACGCGCGTGTATCCGCGGAAGTGCCGGCTCTTGACGTTCTCGATCTCGAGCTTGTCGACCTCGGGCAGGTCGAAGAAGCGGCGGGCTGTGCCGATCATCCCGTCGAAGAGCTCCTGCGGGATGCCGTGGCCGGTCAGGTAGAAGAAGCCGTAGTCGTGCGTCGCCTCGCGCAGGTCGCGGCGGAAGGCGGCCGCCTCCTCTTCGCCCTGCTGGAGGCGCGAGAGGTCGAGCGTTGGGAGTGTTGCCGAGGTCATTGTTCAGTTGTAGCAATTCGTCACGCCTTGGCGCGCCTCAAATCGTGACAGCGTTTTCGCGGTATCTCGGTGAAAAGCTCGCTATTCTTAACCTTCCTGTTTTGAAACATGGAGGTTATGAATGCCAAAGGCCGATCTGGACGCGGTATTCGCGGCGCTCGCCGACCCTACACGACGCGCCATCCTGGGGCTCCTGCGCGACGACGACGCCACAGTCGGGCAGCTCGCGCACCACTTCCCGCTCAGCCAGCCGGCCATCTCGCGCCACCTCCGCGTGCTCGAATCGGCCGGCCTCATCCATCGTCGGCCGGTCGGCACCGCGACCATCAGTTCCCTGCGAGCCGACCCCCTCGAAGACGCCGCCCGATGGCTCCTCGAGTACGGCGAGTTCTGGGAGCGCCGCTACGAACCCGTCGAGCCGCTGCTGGAGAACTTCACGACCGATGACGGCTGGATCATCTGAGCCGGTTGTTCAGTCGCGGGCCCGTTCGATGAGCCGCGACAGCACGATCGAGCTGCGCGTGTGGTCGACGTTCGGCGCATCGCGCACCTTCTCGATCGCGACCTCGAGGCTGTGGATGTCGCGGCTCCTCATGTGCAGCATGGCATCGGCGCTGCCGCTCACCGTGCCGGCGCCGACGACCTCCGGGATGTCGGAGAGCATCCGTCGCAGCTCGGCGGGTGCAACCGTTCCCCGGCAGAACAGCTCGACGTAGGCCTCGGTGCCCAGGCCGTCGACGGCGGGGTCGACCTGGATCGTGAAGCTGCGGATGACGCCGTCGGCGACGAGCCTGTCGACGCGTCGCTTGACGGCGGATGCCGACAGCCCGATGCGCTCGCCGATGTCGCCGTAACCGGCCCGAGCGTTCTTGCGGAGCAGTGCGAGGATGCCGTGGTCGAGGTTGTCCATAGCGGCACTCTACGGGGAAATTTTGCAAAGCAACGGGTCAGTGCAGCGATTTCGTGCGCAGATTCACGAAATCATGCCCGCAACCGCTGTGACACTGGAGGCATGACCCTCACCGACACTGCTGCCGTGCCCGTACACCGGGCCGCTTCGGCGCGCACCGTGCTCATGTGCCGACCCGATCACTTCACGGTGAGCTACCGCATCAACCCGTGGATGCACCCCGCGAACCCCACCGACACGAGCCTCGCCGTGCGGCAGTGGGAGACGCTCCGCTCGGCCTACGTCGACCTCGGCTTCGACGTGCACCTCGTCGACCCCATCGCTGGGCTTCCCGACATGGTCTACGCCGCCAATGGTGGTTTTGTGCTCGATGGCATCGCCTACGGGGCACGCTTCACGCATCCGGAGCGCGCGCCGGAGGGGCCCGCCTACATGGACTGGTTCGAGCGCGCGGGCTTCGCCGTGCACGTGCCGGAGGAGATCAACGAGGGCGAGGGTGACTTCCTGCTCGCGGGCGAGGTCATCCTTGCCGGCTCGGGATTCCGCAGCAGCACCGCCAGCCAGGCCGAACTGGCGCGGGTATTCGGCCGGGAGGTCGTGGGGCTCGAACTCGTGAACCCCAGCTACTACCACCTCGACACGGCGCTCGCCGTGCTCGACCCCGAGCCAGCACCCGGCACCGAAGCGACCATCGCCTACCTGCCCTCCGCGTTCAGCGAGGCGAGCCAAGGGGAGCTGCGCGAACGGTTCCCCAACGCCATCGTCGTCACCGAGGCGGATGCCGCGGTGCTGGGGCTCAACTGCTTCAGCGACGGGCGTACGGTGGTCGTGGCATCCCGAGCCCTCGGCTATGCCCGGCAGCTGCGGGAGCGAGGCTACGAGACCATCGGCGTGGACCTGTCGGAGTTGCTGCTCGGGGGAGGAGGAGTCAAATGCTGCACACTGGAGCTTCGCCGATGAGCGTGGCGCAGGGCATCCGATCACGTGAGGCCATCGAGGCCGAGAGCACCCACTCACCGCACAACTACCATCCCCTGCCGGTGGTCGTCGCCTCGGGCGAGGGTGCCTGGGTGACGGATGTCGACGGCCGCCGCTACCTCGACTGCCTCGCCGCATACTCGGCCGTGAACTTCGGCCACTCCAATGAGCGGCTGCTCGCGGTGGCCCGCGAGCAGCTCGACCGCATCACGCTCACGAGTCGCGCCTTCCACAACGACCGGCTCGGCACCTTCGTGACGGAGCTCGCCGCGCTCGCCGGCAAGGACATGGTGCTGCCCATGAACACGGGCGCGGAGGCGGTCGAGTCGGGCATCAAGGTCGCTCGGGCGTGGGGCTACCGGGTCAAGGGGGTCACCCCTGATCGAGCCAACATCGTGGTCATGTCGGGCAACTTCCACGGGCGCACGACGACGATCGTGAGCTTCAGCGACGATGCGGATGCCCGCCAGGACTTCGGCCCCTTCACGCCGGGATTCCGCACTGCGCCCTACGGTGACGCGGCCGCCGCGGCGCGGCTGATGGACGCCGACACGGTCGCCGTTCTGGTCGAGCCCATCCAGGGGGAGGCTGGCGTGTTGGTGCCGCCGGCCGACTTCCTCCCGGCGCTGCGAGAGCTGTGCACGGCCGAGCGCGTGCTGCTGATCGCCGATGAGATCCAGTCCGGCCTCGGCCGCACCGGCGCGACCTTCGCGTGTGACCTCGTGGGGGTCGTGCCCGACCTCTACCTGCTCGGCAAGGCGCTCGGCGGTGGCATTGTCCCCGTCTCGGCCGTCGTCGGCGATGCCGACATCCTCGGCGTGCTGTCGCCCGGCCAGCACGGTTCGACTTTCGGGGGCAACCCCCTCGCCGCCGCGGTCGGCACCGAGGTGGTGCGGATGCTCGCAGAAGGCGAACCACAGGAACGAGCCCGCACACTCGGGGCTCGCCTCCACGAGCGACTTGGGGCCCTCAAGGGCCGCGGGGTGCTCGAGGTGCGCGGCGCGGGACTGTGGGCCGGCATCGACATCGACCCCCGACTCGGCACTGGGCGCCGGGTGTGCGAGTTGCTCATGGAGCGCGGTGTGCTCGCCAAGGACACGCACGGCTCGACCGTTCGACTCGCGCCACCGATCGTGATCGAGGCCGCCGACCTCGACTGGGCTGTTGACAAACTGGAGGGAGTGCTCGCGCAACTGGCATAGTCTCCTGTCTTCTGCCCCGATCTGCACACCCGCAAACACCCGTACCACCGCTCCGCCACGAATCTTCTGAAAGCGGCGACCGGATGCGTTGCCTACTATTCGAAGCAGGCGCCGGTCGGCAACAGCGCAGGAGGAGGCACGGTGGTCACATTCGGTGTGGAAGAGGAGTACTGCTTCATCGACTCCGACACCCTGCAGCCGCGCGACGTGAGTCCCGCCGTCTACAGAGCCCTCCGCGTGGAGCGGGTGGAGAGCAAGAACGTGCAGCGCGAGTTTCTGCTGAGCCAACTCGAGCGGCCCAGCCCGGTCTTCGAGACACTGCAGCAGGCACTCGGTGACCTGCAGGCGTTCCGCGGGCGGCTGCGCGAGGCCGCGGCATCCGTCGGCGTGGTGCCGTGCGCGAGCGGCACGTTTCCCTCGCTCGATGGCGGCAGCGTCGTCACCGACAAGCCCCGCTACCACCGTGTCTACGAAGAATACGGCCAGGTCGGCCGCGACTACTACTTCAACGGCCTGCACGTGCACGTGCACATCGATGACCGCGAGAGCGGGGTGCGGGCGCTGAACGGCCTTCGCCGCTGGATGCCACTGCTCACCGCCCTCGGAGCCAACTCGCCGTTCTGGAACGGTGCCGATACGGGCTTCGCCAGCTGGCGCACGATCCAGCTGCAGCGCTGGACCACGCGCGGCACGCCACCGCGGTTCGCGGATTCCGCCGACTATGACCGCAGGATCGAACGGTTGGTCGGCGTGGGTGGCACCTTCGACGACGCACTCGTCATGTGGAACATCCGCCTCTCCAACCACCTGCCGACGATCGAGATCCGCACGCCAGACGTGCAGCTTGAGGCGTGGCACACCGTGCTGCTCGCGGCGCTCACCCGGGCCCTCGTCGCGACCGCCCTCGCAGGTGAGGGCGAGGCCGAGGAGCTCGACGCCGAACTGATCGATGCGGCGCTGTGGCTCTCTGCCCGTGACGGCATCGCCGACCAGCTTGTGCACCCGCTCACAGGCGGGGTCGTGCCCGCTCGCGAGGCAGTCGACGCGCTCGTCGACCACGTGCGGGGCGCGCTGGAGGAGGCCGGCGACCTCGCGCTGGTGGAGGAGTGGGTCGACCGGATCTTTGAGGAAGGCACGGGAGCTGCGCGGCAGCTGGACGCCTACGAGCGTGGGGGGCGACCTTCACTCGCCGCGCTCTACCGCAACTCCATCGCGCCGGAGCCAGCGCATCCGACCTCCACCGTCAGCGACGCTGGTTCGTCGTCTCGATAACCGCGATCTCGGTCGTCGCCGCCTCGACGGCGCTCTCGCCGGGCTCCTCGTCGACGCGACCGTCGCCCGTGAAGTGCAGGCCAAGCCGGCGGCGACCCGAAGCGCGGTAGGTGACGCGCATCCCGCGCACCCGGATCAGCCACGCGAGCCCGATGATGGCCGCCGACAGGCCGGCGATCGCCGCGACAGCGAGACCCCAACGCGGGCCGAGGTGATTGGTGACCCAGCCGACGATGGGTGCACCGATCGGCGTGCCGCCCATCATGACCGCCATGTAGAGGGCCATGACGCGGCCGCGCATGACCGGCTCGGTCGTGGTCTGCACGTAGGCGTTCGCGCTCGTCATGAACGTCAGCGAGCAGGCGCCGACGAGCACGAGCGAGATCGCGAACGTCAGATAGCTGGGCATGAGGGATGCCGTGAGGCACGCGAAGCCGAACGCGGCGGCCGCCGCGACCGCGAGTCCGACGCGTGCCCGCTCCCGGCGGGCGGCGAGGAGAGCGCCCGCGACCGAACCGATCGCCATGATCGAGGAGAGCGCGCCGTACTCGCTCGCGCCTAGCCCGAACTCGATCGTCGTCATGGTCGAGGTGTAGATCGCGAAGTTCATGCCGAAGGTGCCGATCAAGAAGACCAAGACCAGCACAAGCATGATGTCGGGCCGCGACCGTACGTAGCGGAAGCCCTCGCGCAACTGTCCCTTGCCCCGCTTCGCCTTCTCGGTCGGCTGGAGTTCCCCGCGGCGCATGAAGAAGAGGGAGGCCAGTACGGCGGCGAACGTCGCCGCGTTGAGCACGAAGACCCACCCGGTGCCGACGATCGCGATCAGGATGCCTGCAACCGCGGGGCCCGCGAGCCGAGCGCTGTGGAACGACAGCGAGTTCAGCGCCACCGCGTTCGGCAGGTACTCGACCGAGACGAGTTCGGAGACGAAGGCCTGGCGTGCCGGGGCGTCGATCGCGGATGCCAGGCCGAGCGCAAAGGCGAAGGCGTAGAGGTGCCACAGCTCGGCGACCCCCGCGAGGACGATGATCGAGAGCCCGACCGCCAGCAGCCCCATGGTCGCCTGGGTCACCATCAGCACCCGGCGCCGGTCGAAACGGTCTGCGATGAGCCCGGACCAGGGCAACAGGAGCAGCTGCGGACCGAGCTGGAGTGCCAGGGTGACGCCGAGCGCGGCGGCGTCGTTGTCGGTGAGCTCGGTGAGCACGATCCAGTCCTGGGCGGTGCGCTGCATCCATGTGCCGACGTTCGACACCAGGGCACCGACGAACCAGAGGCGGTAGTTGAAGATGCTGAAAGAGCGGAACATCGACCTCACAGTTCGGCCAGCTTCCGCAACACGGGCGTCGCCGCTTCGAGGGCGGTCTTCTCCTCGTCGCTGAGGGTTGCGACGCGCTCGCCGAACCAGGCGTCCCGTCGCCGGCGGGTGTCGTCGAGCACGGCGCGGCCGGCATCCGTCAGTTCGATGATGACCTTGCGCCCGTCATCCGGCGACGCGCTTCGGCTGAGGAGCCCGGATGCCTCGAGAAGGTTGACCGTGCGGTTCATGGAAGGGGCGGTGACGCGTTCTTGGGCGCTGAGCTCACCGAGCGTCTGCGGGCCAACGATCTCGAGCGACGCGAGCACGCCGAGCTGGCTCGGGCCGAGGTCGCTCGCGCCGCGCTCCTGCCGCATGCGGCGTGCGAGCTTGGCGATGGCGATGCGAATCTCGGAGTCCATGATTCGTTAGCCTAACAAATTAGTTCGGCTAAGCAGCGCAGGGAATACACTGGGAGCCCCCGAGGAAGCAGGCAGAGTGGTCAAGTTCACGGCGATCCGAAACGAGCGCACCTTCGTCGACGCCCACGGCGTCACCATCCATTTCTACGAGTGGAAGGTCGGCATGCCACGCGGCATCATCCAGATCTCGCACGGACTGGGCGAGCACGCCGCGCGCTACGAGGATGTCGCCCAGGCCTTCGTCGCCGCCGGCTACACCGTCTACGCCGACGACCACCGCGGCCACGGGCAGACCGGCCTGCTGCAGTGGGGCGGCGACCTCAGCAAGATGGGCATGCTCGGGCCGGGCGGCCTCCGCGCCACCATCGAGGGGGTCCGCAGCCTCACCCGACTCATCCGTGGGGAGAACGCCGACGTGCCGCTCGCGATCGTTGGCCACAGTTGGGGATCCCTCCTCGCGCAGATCGTTGTCAACGACCACCCCGACGAATACGACGCCGTCATCCTCACCGGCACCGCCTACCGCACCTTCGCCCACATGAACAGCGGCGACCTCAACAAGCGGCACCGGCACCTCGGCGCGACCGGCAACGAATGGCTCAGCCGTGACCCGGCCATCGCGCAGGCCTTCGCGGACGACCCACTGTGCTTCACCGCATCCGCCATCAAGCAGTTCGGGCTGTGGGACGCGCTCAAACTCCTCGGTCGGCCCCGGCGCAATCTGACGCACGACGTGCCACTCCTTATCCAGGTGGGCGGCGACGACCCCTTCGGCGGCGAACGCAGTGCCGAGCTCCTCGCGGAGTCGTACATCGGCCGCTCCGGGCTCACCGACGTCGAACTCATCGTCTACACGGGTGCCCGCCACGAGGTCTTCAACGAGACCAACCGCGAGGAGGTGCTCGCCGACACGCTCGCGTGGCTCGGCGACCGCCTGCCGGAGCGCGCGGGGGAGTAGCGGCGGCGTTGCGGTCCACGCGCCCGGCGGCTCCCCGACGGGATCCACTCCGGACCTCCCATTTCACAGCGATGCGTCCGTTTGTGTGCGATGCGCCCCGGCAGACTCGCGCATCGCACACAAACGGACGCATCGCTGGTGCGTGTGGCACCTGCTCGTTCCCGGGGACCGGTGCCAGCCGTGTCAGTTCGGTGGGGTCAGTCCCGCGCGGAGCAGCAGTGCACGTAGCGCACGCGGGTCTCGGGCGGTTGCCCAGTTCCAACGGCACATCCTGTAGCCCGCGAGGCGCAGGTCGTCTTCGCGTTCCTTCTCGTCGAGCAGCGCCCGGTGCGGTGTTCGACCCTCGAGGAACCCGGGGTCGGAGTACTTCGCTTCGCCATCGAACTCGCCGATGAGGCGCGCCCACGTCCACGAGAAATCTGCGAAATACCGCTTACCGCTCGCTCCGCGCAGTTCGGCTTGCAACGACGGTGCTGGGATGCCCGCCCGCAACATATTCACCCGGCTGAGGGATTCGCCCGGTAGTTGGGCGCGAGCATCCGCGAAGTTGACAACGAGGCGGGCGCGGACGGTTCCCTGCGCGCGTGGGAGGAGCAACAATTCTCGACGAAGATCGTCCCGCGTCAGGGGTGTTCGCGGAACGCCTGACAGCGGGAACGCCGCGCGGCGAAGCGCAGCATCCGCAGCAACGACCGCCGTGTCGAAGGGTGCTCGCGCGGCGAGGTCGATGACCGTGCGCGCCAGGGAGGTCGCTTGAAGGCCGTCGATTGCTGCGATTTCCAGAGGGCGCGACGAGGTATGACGGATCAGCGATTGAGTCGACCGACCGCCGCCCTGCGGCGGAGCGCTGACGTGGGCGCGGTCCGGCAATCGCCCCACGAGCGGAAGTCGCCAGGCCACTGCCGCAGACTGCTGCGCGAACACGAGCGGCTCGTTTGCCGTCAGTGCGGCCGCGCGCATCACCACGAGGTGCCGCTGTTCTGGGTTGAGCGGCTCCAGCGCCTCGGCCGGGAAGTACGCGCCGGTGAGGACGCGCTCGAGTTCACCGGACTCGCGGCGGCGACGCAGGTGTGCGCGATCTGCGGGGGACCTGAGCTCGCGCGTAAGGACGAAATCGTCGGCCCATTCGGGAAACCGAAACCGTTGCATCCGCTCAGGTTCGTAGTCGAAGCCACCGCGACAGTCGCGTTGCGACGCGAGGTGTGCACTCGTCACGTCGCAGGACGGTGTGAGGGAGACACCCGCCCGTCCCGTCCCCGCGATGCGTCCGTCTGTGCGCGATGCACCCCGCCAGACTCACGCATCACGCACGATCGGACGCATCGCGGGGAAATGCGGGCGACCGGATGCTCGGGCGAGGGCGTGGCGGCGCCGCGCGTTAGGCTTGCCTAAGTCGGAAGGAGTGCGGATGCACGGCGAGTACAAGGTTCCCGGCGGCAAGCTTGTGGTGGTCGACCTCGACGTCGAGCGGGGGCGCATTGCGAACTTCCGCCTGGCGGGCGACTTCTTCCTTGAGCCCGACGACGCGCTGCTCGACATCAACCGCGCGGTCGAGGGCCTGCCGGAGGACAGCGACTCCGCCACGATCGCTGCCGCCGTGCGCGGCGCGCTTCCCGAGGGTGCCCAGCTGCTCGGCTTCAGCCCAGAGGCGGTCGCGATCGCGGTGCGGCGCTCGCTCTCGCGCGCGAGTTCCTGGACCGACTACGACTGGCAGCTCGTGCATGCCGGGCCCATGTCGCCGCGCCTCCACCTTGCCCTCGACCAGGTGCTCACGGAGGAGGTCGGCGCTGGGCGCCGCGGCCCCACCCTGCGCATCTGGGAGTGGAACGAACCGGCCGTCGTGATCGGCAGCTTCCAGTCGCTCAAGAACGAGGTCGACCTCGAGAATGCGAAGAAGTACGGCATCGATGTCGTGCGGCGCATCTCGGGGGGTGGCGCCATGTTCATGGAGGCGGGTGGCATCATCACGTGGTCGCTCTACGTGCCGGGTGAGCTCGTGCAGGGGCTGACCTTCGCCGACTCCTACGCGTTTCTCGACGAGTGGGCCATCACGGCGCTCAAGTCGCTCGGCATCGACGCGAGCTACCAGCCGCTCAACGACATCACGAGTCCCCAGGGCAAGATCGGCGGGGCGGCGCAGAAGCGACTCGGCAACGGCGCGGTGCTGCACCACGTCACCATGAGCTACGACATGGACCGCGACAGGATGGTCGAGGTGCTGCGCATCGGCCGCGAGAAGATGAGCGACAAGGGCACGACGAGCGCCAACAAGCGCGTGGACCCGCTCAAGTCGCAGACGGGCCTGCCCCGCGACGAGATCATCGAACGGATGATCGGTACCTTCCGTTCCCTCTATGGCCTCACGCCGGGCGAACTCACGGCCGACGAGCTGGCCCGCGCGCAGCAACTCGTCGATGAGAAGTTCGCGACGGATGAGTGGCTGCAGCGGGTTCCGTGACCGAGGTCGATCGGCCCGTGACGCACCGCCGTGCCCGCTCGGCGGTGCTCGCGACCGTGCTGGGCGTGACCCTGGTGGGCGGCGTCGTGCTTTCTGCGATGGTCGGTCAGCTTCCCGTTGCTCCCGGCGAGGTGCTGGGCGCAATCCTCCGCGCGATCGGCATCGAGACGGCGTGGGCCTCGGATGACCCGATCATCGATTCGACGCTGTGGGCGGTGCGCTTTCCCCGCCTTGTGATGGGCCTCGTTGTCGGGGCGGCGCTCGCCGTGGCGGGTGCCGTCATGCAGGCGATCTTCGGCAATCCGCTGGCGGAGCCGGGCGTCGTCGGCGTGTCGTCCGGTGCCGCCCTTGGCGCGGCCGCCGCCATCGTCTTCGGCATCACGGCGTTCGGCGGCTGGGCGGTCGCGGCCTTCGCCTTCGCGGGCGGGCTGCTCGCGGTGCTGCTCGTCTACTTCGTGTCGCGTGCGAGCGGCCGCACCGAGGTCGTCACGCTGCTGCTCACGGGCATCGCGATCAACGCCTTCGCGGGTGCCGGGCTTGCCCTCTTGATGTTCGCGGGCGACACGTCGAGCCGAGAGCAGATCGTCTTCTGGCAGCTCGGTTCGATGAACGGTGCGCGCTGGCCCGAGGTGGGCATCGTTGCCGCGATCACGCTCATCGGCACCCTGGCCGCCGTCGTGCTCGCGCGGCGCTACGACCTCCTCTCCCTGGGGGAGCGCGCGGCCCGGCACCTCGGTGTCGACGTCGAGCGACTGCGGGTCATCTCGATCGTGCTGGTCGCCCTGCTGACGGGGGTCGCCGTCGCGTTCTGCGGCATCATCTCCTTCGTTGGCCTCGTCGTGCCCCACATCATCCGTATGGCGATCGGGCCGAAGCACCGTCCGCTCATCATCGCGAGTGCGATCGGCGGCGGCGTGCTGCTCGTCTTCGCCGACGTGCTCGCCCGCACCCTCGTCTCGGGCGCCGACCTGCCCATCGGGATGCTCACCTCGCTTGTCGGCGGGCCCTTCTTCTTCTACCTGCTCTACCGGGCGCGACGCCAGAGCGGGGGTTGGGCATGATCCACTGCCACGAAGCGGGAGACGTTTGCGTCGAGGCCGACGGTGTGACGGTGCACGCGGGCGACGTGCGGATCCTCTCCGATGTCTCGCTCTCGATCGTCGCGGGCGAGGTGCTCGCACTCGTCGGTCCGAACGGTGCCGGCAAGTCGACCCTGCTCGGAGTGCTTGCGGGCGACCGCAAGCCCGACCACGGGGTCGTGCTCTACGACGGACGCCCGGTGCGCGACTGGTCGCACCTTGAGCTCTCCCGCCGCCGGGCCGTGCTCACGCAGGAGAACACGGTCAGCTTTCCCTTCCGCGCGATCGAGGTCGTCGAGATGGGGCGCAGCCCCTGGGGTCGCGGCGGCGACTTCGACCGTGACCGCACCGCGATCGCGGCGGCCGTGGCGGCGACGGATGTCACGCACCTCCTCGATCGCCGGTACACGGCACTCTCGGGCGGAGAGAAGGCCCGCGTTTCCCTCGCCCGCGTGCTGGCGCAGCAGACCGACGTCGTGCTGCTCGATGAACCGACGGCCGCGCTCGACCTGCGGCACCAGGAAGAGGTCATGCGCACGGCGCGAGTGCTGGCATCCGAGGGTCGTGCCGTTGTCGTCGTGCTGCACGACCTCTCGCTCGCGGGGGCCTATGCCGACCGCGTCGCGCTCCTCGCGGAGGGCCGCATGGTGACGGTCGGCTCGCCCGATGAGGTGCTCACGGCCGAGACGGTCGGCGATGCGTACGGGCTTGAGGTGCAGGTGATCCGGCAGCCGGGATCGGGTCGGCCGCTCGTGCTGCCAGTGCGCACCTAGCCGCCGCTGCACCGGCATCAGCATCACTCGACAGGAAAGATCCCATGCGCACTTCCCGTTTCATTGCCGTCCTCGCTGTCACGCTGGCGCTCGCCGGATGCTCGGCCGCTGAGCCCGCGGGCACCGGCGAGACCACGACCGTGCAGGTGACGATGGTCGACATGGCCTACGTGCCCGACGTGATCGAGGTGCCCCGCGGCAACCGACTCGTGATCGAGCTGAGCAATGAGGACGCCGACCTGCACGACCTGGTGTTGGATACCGGTCCGGCAACGGAGCGCTTCGGTCAGGGCAAGACGGAGACCTTCGACGCGGGGGTCATCACGGATGACGTGGAGGGCTGGTGCTCTGTGCCGCCCCACCGCGAACACGGGATGGTGCTCAACATCGTCGCCGTCGAGGGGTGAGTGCCGCGAGGGGTTTCGATACGCTCGTGCCTCGCTACTCAACCCGCGGGGCGGGACGTCGCTCAATCCGCGGGCCGCGGTCTGGGAGGATTGAGCCGTGACCGCCGCGTGGACCCCAGACTCCCCCAACCGGGTCATCCTCGGCGACAACCTCGAGGTCATCGCGGGCCTGCCCGACGAGTCGTTCACGCTCGTCTACCTGGATCCTCCCTTCAACACGGGCCGCAGCCAGCAGCGTCATTCGACCAAGAGTGTGCGCAGCGCCACGGCGGGCAACGCGGGTTTCAAGGGGGTGCAGTACGAGCGCATCCTCGGCGACCTCATGCAGTATGACGACACCTTCGACGACTACTGGTCGTTCCTGGAGCCCCGGCTGCTGGAGGCGTGGCGCCTGCTCGCCGACGACGGCACCCTGTACCTGCACCTCGACTACCGGGAGGCGCACTACGCGAAGGTGCTGCTCGATGCGCTCTTCGGCCGCGAGTGCTTCCTCAACGAGATCATCTGGGCCTACGACTACGGCGCCAAGTCGAAGAGTCGCTGGCCGACCAAGCACGACACGATCCTCGTCTACGTGAAGAACCCGGCCACGTACCACTTCAACTCGGAGGCGGTTGACCGGGAACCCTACATGGCGCCCGGGCTGGTGACGCCGGAGAAGGCGGCGAAGGGCAAGCTGCCGACAGATGTGTGGTGGCACACGATTGTGTCGCCCACGGGCAACGAGAAGACCGGGTACCCGACACAGAAGCCCGTGGGCATCCTCCGCCGAATCATCCAGGCCTCGTCGCGGGAGGGTGACTGGGTGCTCGACTTCTTCGCGGGCTCGGGCACGACGGGGGCGGTTGCCGGTGCCCTCGGCCGCCGCTTCGTGCTCGTCGACAGCAGTCCTGACGCCGTGGAGATCATCCGCGCCCGCCTGGCGAAGGCCGACGTGGAGTTCGAGTAGGCCGCAGCACCGTAACGTAGGACCGATAGTGACCCGTCGACGTGCCTTCGATGGCGTTGCCGCCGCGGCATCCGTGGCCCTCAACACTCGGGGAGGTACACGGGCGATCCACGAAATCGTCCGTGTACCTTCCTGAATCTTGAACGCTCAGACGGAGGTGCGCTCTACGAGGCTCGTCGGGATGATCGTCGCGTAGGGCACGTCCTCGCCCTCGATCAGCCGCAGCAGCACGTCGGCCATCTTCGAGCCCTGCTGTACGGACGGCTGGTCGATCGTGGTGAGCGGCGGCAGGGCATTCTGGGCGAAGTAGTCGTTGTCGATGCTGACGACGCCGACATCCTCGGGCACGCGCAGCCCCGCCTTGCGGAGGGCGATGAGGGCACCGGATGCCATCTGGGCGCTGGCAGCGAAGAGGCCGTCGAACTCCTCGCCGCGTTCGAGCAGGCGACGCATCGCATCCTCACCGCTCGGCGGGGTGAAGTCGCCCTCCTCGTGCAGGTCTGCCGCGAGGCCGGCCGCGTCGAGCGCCTCCCGCCAGCCCTGCAGCCGGTCGAGCCCGGAGGCCATGTCGTGCGGGCCGCTGATGGTCGCGATGCGGGTCTTGCCGCGGCCGATGAGGTACTCCGTGGCCGATCGCGCGGCCGCGACATTGTCGACGTCGACGTAGTGCGTGCCGTCGCTGCCGCTCATGGGGCGCCCGCCGAAGACGATGGGCATGCGGCGGGAGAGCTGCACGTAGGCCTGGTCATCGCTGTGGTGAGAGAGGATCAGGGCGCCGTCGACGTTGCCGCCCTGCAGGTAGCGCCGCGTCTTCTCCGTCTCGGTCTCGGAGGCGATGAGGAGGCTGAGCGTGTACTCGGTCGTCGCGAGGTGGAGCGCGACGCCCTGGATGACGGATGCGAAGTAGGGGTCGGCGAAGAACTTGGCCGTGTTCTCGGGGATCACGAGGGCGATCGCGTGCGTGCGTCGACTCGCGAGCGAGCGGGCGGCGCGGTTAGGCACGTAGCCGAGTTCGTCGATCGCGCGGTTGACGGTCGCGATGACATCCGCAGTGACATTCGGGCTGCCGTTGACGACACGCGACACGGTGGACCGCGATACACCCGCGACGCGGGCAACCTCTTCGAGCGTGGGCGCCGCAGCGCGCTCAGCTTCGAGGGTCATCGTGGCCCCCTCTCGCGCTGTCGTCGTGTGCGCCCCAGTCTAGGCGGCACGCACACGCGAGTGCTCGGCGATCACGGAGGCGTAGAGGTGCCCGCTGTCTTTGATCGTGCGCTCGAAGCTGTCGTAGTCGACGTGCACGATCCCGAAGCGCTTCTCGTAGCCCCAGGCCCACTCGAAGTTGTCGAGGAGTGACCACACGAAGTAGCCACGGACATCCGCCCCGTCCTCGACCGCCTGGATGACGGCGGTGACGTGCTGGCGGATGTACTCAGCGCGTTCAGGGTCTGCGACTCGCCCGTCGATGACCTCGTCGCCCTCGTAGGCGGCGCCGTTCTCGGTCACGTAGAGCGGCGGGAGGTTCGGGTACTCCTGGCCGAGCCGCACGAGCAGCGTGCGGAGGCCGTCGGGCTTGACCTCCCAGCCCATCGCCGTGCGCGGCAGGTTGCGGCTCGGGAAGGTGAGGTGCTCAGAGCCGGGGAACGGCGACGACTTTGGCCGCGGGGTCGGCTGCAGGCCGGGCGGGGTGCCTGGCGGCAGCGGATGCCCGCTGACGTTGTCGTCGTGGTAGTGGTTCACGCCGAGGAAGTCGATGGGCGCGGAGACGATCTCGAGGTCGCCGGGCTGGATGCGCTCGGCGAGGCCCAGGTGGGCGACATCCTGCAGCAGATCCTCCGGATACTGGCCGAGCAGCATGGGCTCGAGGAACATGCGGTTCCACAGGGCGTCGAGGCGGCGGGCCGCGTCGCGGTCAACGGGGTCGCTCGGGTCGTTCGGCACCGCGTTGGTGAGGTTCAGGGTGATGCCGAGCTGATCGGCGCCCATCTCACGCAGGGCCCGCGTCGCGAGGCCGTGGCCGAGGTGCTGGTGGTGCACGGCGGCCAGTGCCGCGACGGGGTCTTGCAGGCCGGGGGCGTGCTCGCCGCCCGCGTAGCCGATGAGGGACGAGCAGAGGGGCTCGTTGAAGGTCGTCCAGTGGTTCACCCTGTCGCCGAGCACGTCGTGCACCGCTGAGGCGTAGTCCCGGAAGCGGTAGGCGGTGTCACGGTTGGCCCAGCCGCCCTTGTCCTGCACGGCCTGCGGCAGGTCCCAGTGGTAGAGCGTCAGCCACGGCAGGATGCCCGCCTCGAGGAGTTCGTCGACGAGACGGCTGTAGAAGGCGAGGCCCTGCTTGTTGAGGTCGCCGTCGCCCGGCTTGATGCGAGCCCAGCTGGTTGAGAAACGGTAGGACTGCAGGCCGAGGCGCTTCATGAGCGCGACGTCCTGCGGCATGCGGTGGTAGTGATCGACCGCCACCTCGGGAGTGTCGCCGCCCGCGACGGCGCCCGGGACGCGAGCGAAGGCATCCCAGATCGAGTCCTGCTTGCCGTCTTCGTGCCCGGCGCCTTCGATCTGGGCGGCAGCGGTCGCCGAACCCCAGAGGAAGTCCTGGGGAAGGTTCGAGAGTTCGAGTTGCTGAGGCACTAGCCCTTCACTGCTCCTTGCATGATTCCTGAGATGAGCTGCTTGCCTGCGACGATAAACAGGATGAGCAGCGGGAGGGTCGCGAGGATCGCGCCCGTGAGCACGATCGAGAAGTCCACGTAATAACCAGACTGCAGTTGTCCGAGAGCCACCTGAAGGGTGGGGTTGTCGGGCAGTACCAGCATGGGCCAGAGGTAGTCGGTCCAGGCGGTCATGAAGGTGAAGAGACCCAGGATGGCCATCGCCGGGCGCGCCGCGGGCAGACCGACGTGGAAGAACGTCCGGATCATGTTGGCGCCGTCGACGCGGGCGGCCTCGATGAGCTCGTCCGGGATGACGTCGACGAGGTACTGGCGCATGAAGAACACCCCGAAGGCGGTCACAAGGGTCGGCACGATGACGGCGCCGATCTCACCCGTCCAGCCCCACTCGCGCATGAGGATGAACAGCGGGATGATGCCGAGCTGGGTGGGGATGGCCATGGTCGCGATGACGGCGACCATGAGTCCATTGCGCCCCTTAAAGCGAAGCTTCGCGAAAGCGTAGCCCGCGAGGGTTGCGAAGCTCACGACCGAGATCGTGATGACCGAGGAGACGATGAGGCTGTTGGCGAGTGCCTGCCAGAACGGGATTGCGTCGAAGACCTTGGCGGCGTTGCTCCAGAAGTTGCCACCCGGGATGAGCGGGGGCCACGTTGAACCGAGCGCCTGGTTGTTGCGGGAGCCGATGACGAATGACCACCAGAACGGGTAGACGGAGCCCAGCAGCACGACGAGCAGGATCGCGTAGACGAACCAGCCGGGGCGGCGATTGATGCCGACGCCACCGCCGTGCCTGCGCCGGGGAACCTGTGGTGCCCCAGTGTCGCGCGGCCCAGTGCCCGCCTCGGCGGTTGTGGCCGCTGCATCCGGCGTTCGTTCTGGTGCGGTGCGGATGCTCATAGCTTCACGTCCTCTGCGATGGTTCCCGGTGTCGTGACCGTCTGCTCGACCTGTTCGTGCCGGCGGCGCGACCACGGCATTGAGCGGCGGGCCTTGGTGCCGTCTCCCGTAGCGATGCGCCGCGTGAGCATGAAGTTGATGAGGCCGATGCCGATGATGATGAGGAAGAGCAGCCACGCGATCGCCGCGGCCTCACCGAAGTTCTGGCGGAAGAAGGCCATCTCCCACAGGTAGAGCACGGTCGTCTGGAACTGCTTGTGCGAACCGCCTGTGCCGCCCGCAGTCGCGGGATCGAAGAGCTTGGGCTCCGCGAAGATCTGCAGGCCGCCGATCGTGGCCGTGATGATGACGAAGATCATGGTGGGTCGGATGCTCGGGATCGTGATCGACACGAAGCGGCGCACTGCGCCAGCTCCGTCGATGGCGGCCGACTCGTGCAGCTCACGCGGCACCGCCTGCATGGCGGCCAAGAGGATGAGGGCGTTGTAGCCGGTCCAGCGCCAGTTGACCATCGTGGCGATCGCGAAGTGGCTCGCGAAGGTGTCCTGGTGCCATGCGACGGCCGGGAGGCCCAAGCCCTGCAGCAGGTTGTTGAACAGGCCGTAGTCGTCGCCGAAGAGGTTGCTGAAGATGATCGACACCGCAACAGGCGTGACCACGTAGGGGAGGAGCACGGCCATGCGCCAGAACGTCTTGCCGCGGATGTTGGCGTCGAGCACCGCTGCAATGAGCAGCGCCGCAAGGAGCTGCGGGATCGCGGAGAGCAGGAAGATGCTGAAGGTGTTGAAGAGCGAGTTCCAGAAGAAGCGGTCCTCGAGTACCTCGACGAAGTTCCCGAGCCCGACGAAGTCGCCCTGGCCCTTGAGGAGGTGCCAGTCGAAGAGGGAGACGACGAAGGTGTAGATGAGGGGGAAGAGGCCGACCAGCGCGAACAGGATGAAGAACGGTGCGATGTAAAGGTACGGCGAAGCCTTGACGTCGAGGCGGCTCAGCCGCTGGCGGGGGGTCAGGGTGCTCATGGCCTGCGCTCTCGTTGTCGTCGTTGGAGGGTGGTGGGTCCCGCGGGAGGCGCGGGACCCACACCGGCTAGGTGTTACTGCGGGTGTGCGCCGAGCTACTGGTCGACGACGTCGTGGAGCAAGGCGATGGCCTCGGCCCAGGCGGCCTCGCCATCGGACGCTCCAGAGTCAACCGACTTCAACGCGGGGCCGAAGACGTTCTCCTGGATGAGCGAGTCGTGCGGACCCTTGAACTGGGCAATAACACCCTGTGCGCGCGAGGCGAGGATCGACGCCGTGGGGGCGTCGTTGAGGAACTCGTCGGTGTCGGTCGAGGTGCTGAGCGTCTCGGCGCCCTCAACGCTCGCGGGGAACGGTCCGGCAACCTCGAATGCGGCGATCTGCTGCTCAGGCGCGGTCAGCCACGCGGCGAGCTTGGCAGCCTCTTCCTGGTGGTCAGACGACTTGGGAACTCCGAGGAAGGAGCCGCCCCAGTTGCCAGCGCCGCCGGGGAAGACGTCAGCGAAGTCCCAGCCGGTGCTGGCGTCGCCGCCGCCGGCCTCAACCTGGTTCTTGACGTTGCCGAGCATCCAGCTCGGGCAGACGAAGGTCGCGAACGAGCCGTCGACGAACGCCTTGCCGCCGCCCCAGTTCCATGCCGTCTGGTTCGCAGTGAGACCGGAGCCAGCCGCCTCGGCGAGCTGGAGGAACTTGGCCTTGAGCTCTTCGTTGCCCTCGACGTTGAGCTTGCCGTCGGCCGTGTAGTAGCCCTCGTCGAGCTGGTTCACGATGGAGTTCCAGACGAAGCCGGAGTGGTCGAACCAGGCCTTGCCGGTCTTGTCGTGGTACTCCATGCCGAGCTCGAAGTAGCGGTCCCAGGTGGCGTCTTCGCCACCGAACAGCTCGGCGACCGACTCGCGATCGCTCGGGAAGCCAGCGGCCTCGAAGAGCGGGCCGTTGAAGCACATGCCGGTCGGGGCGACGTCGGTGCCGTAGCCGATGATGCGGCCGTCGGGATCGGTGCCCTGCGTGAGCTTCCAGTCGATCCAGCGGTCCTTGATGTCGTCAGCGCCGAAGTCGCGCAGGTCGACGAACTGGTCGGAGACCTCCATGATGGCGCCGAGCCAGCCCTCCTCGAGGGCGACGACGTCGGAGAGGCCAGAGCCGGCTGCGAGCTTCGTGAAGGTGTCGGTGCGGGCGTTTCCACCCGTGTCGATGTTGGTCGCCTTGATCTTGACGCCCGGGTTCTCTTCCTCGTACTTCGCGTAGAGGTCGTCGTAGCCCATGGTGCCGAATGTGGTGACGGTGAGTTCGACGTCGCCGTCTCCTGCACTGGCGTTGGACGAGCATCCGGTCGCCAGCAGTGCGAATGCTGCTGCGCCGGCGATGACGCCGGCGGTGGTGCCACGTGAGATCTTCACGGTCACTCCTTTGTGTGCGTGGTGGGTTGAGGGCTCCGTGAGAGCGCTCCCAAGATCGGGCATGAGAGCGCTCCCAAGGAATCGAGTTCACGATAGGCATGCCGTCACCGGCTGTCAACCGTGGATTCACCTCAGCTGGAAAAACTGCAGGTCAGAGGGGTGAAAATTCTTGGGAGCGCTCCCATGGGGGCCGCCCAATACACTGGCCGCATGACCTCAGAGCGACCGTCGACCGGGCCGAGCGCGCGCGTGCGACGCAACCGCGCCATCGTCGGCGCTCTCGCGGTCGCCGTCGTCACAGCAGCCCTCGCCGGCACCGTGTGGTGGGCGGCGAAACCTGCGCCCGATCACACCGTCGCACCCGCGGCATCCGCGTCGCCGAGCAGTTCTCCCTCGCTCGCCCCCACCCCGCAGCCAGACAAGCCCAAGACCTTCTTCAACCGCGGCGCCCGCTCGATCGACGACCCCGCGAGCATCTGGGTGGTCAACAACAAGCTCAGGCCGCTCGCGCCGATCGACTACGCGCCCGCCGACCTCGTGCAGGCGAACGTGCCCGGCAGCGCCCCGCTGCGTGCCGAGGCGGCGGCCGCCATGGAGCAGATGTTCGCAGCGGCATCCGCTGAAGCCGGACTGACGCTCGTGGTGCAGAACGCCTATCGCTCCTACGCGACCCAGGTGTCACTCCACGACCGGCTGGTCGGCCAGCTCGGCAAGGAGCGCGCGCGAGCCCAGAGCGCCATGCCCGGCTACAGCGAGCACCAGACGGGCCTCACCGCCGACATCATGGCCGCCAACGGCGCCTGCACGATCCAGGAGTGCTTCGCCACGACCCCAGAGGGCATCTGGCTCGCCGAGAACGCGTGGCGCTTCGGCTACCACCTGCGCTACCCCCAGGGGGCGACGGATGTCACGGGCTACATCTTCGAGCCCTGGCACTACCGCTATGTCGGGCTCGACCTCGCGGCCGAGTTGCACGCGATCGGCACCCCCACGCTCGAGGAGTTCTTCGGGCTCCCGCCCGCACCCGACTACCCGCCAGGCGTCTAGCCCTTCCAACTCAGGAGTTTCCTTCCACAATTCAGGACCTCCTGAATTGTGAAAGGAAACTCCTGAGTTGGGAAAGGGGTTAGTCGGCGAGCACCGCGTCCACGATCGCCTTGGCCTCCTCCTGCACCTGCTTAAGGTGCTCCGGGCCCGCGAAGGACTCGGCGTAGATCTTGTAGACGTTCTCGGTGCCGCTCGGCCGGGCCGCGAACCAGGCCCGCTCGGTGACGACCTTGACCCCGCCGATCGCAGCACCGTTGCCCGGCGCTTCGCTCAGCTTGGCCGTGATTGGGTCGCCCGCGAGTTCCGTGGCCGTGATGGCGTCGCCGTTGAGCTTGGAGAGCTTGGCCTTCTGCTCGGGAGTGGCCGCGGCATCCGTGCGCTCGTAGGCGGGCTCGCCGAAGCGCTCGACCAGTTCGGCGTAGAGCTGCGAGGGCGACTTGCCGGTGACCGCGCGAATCTCGGCCGCCAGCAGGCAGAGCAGGATGCCGTCCTTGTCGGTCGTCCAGGCGGTGCCGTCACGACGCACGAAGGAGGCACCCGCGCTCTCCTCGCCGCCGAAGGCGATGCTGCCGTCGACGAGACCCTCGACGAACCACTTGAAGCCGACCGGTACCTCGACGAGCCTGCGGCCCAGCGACTCGGCGACGCGGTCGATCATGCTGCTCGAGACGAGCGTCTTGCCGATCGCGGCATCCGCCGACCAGTCGGGCCGGTGCGTGTAGAGGTATTCGATCGCAACGGCGAGGAAGTGGTTGGGGTTCATGAGGCCCGCATCCGGAGTGACGATGCCGTGCCGGTCGGCGTCGGCGTCGTTCGCGACGAGGACGTCGAACTCGTCCTTGTGCTTCAGCACGGATGCCATGGCCGACGGCGACGACGGATCCATGCGGATCTTGCCGTCCCAGTCGAGGGTCATGAACGACCACGTCGGGTCGACGACCGGGTTCACGACCGTCAGGTTGAGGCCGTAGCGCTCCTGGATGGCGCTCCAATAGTTGACGCTCGCGCCGCCGAGCGGGTCGACGCCGATGCTCACGCCCGCGTCGCGGATCGCATCCATGTCGATGACGCTCGCGAGGTCGTCGACATAGAAGCCCCTGAAGTCGTAGGTCTTGACACCACTCGGCTCCGCCATCTTGACGTCGATGTTGTTGTTTTCGAGCAGTTCGTTGGCCCGGGCGGCGATCCAGTTGGTCGCCTGGCTGTCGGCCGGGCCACCGTGGGGTGGGTTGTATTTGAAGCCGCCGTCGCGGGGCGGGTTGTGGCTCGGGGTGATGACGATGCCGTCGGCGAAGCCAGGCCCGCTGCCCTTGCCGCGGTTGACGCCGCCGCGCACGATGGGGCCGGAGCCGTTGTAGCGGCGGATCACGTGCGACAGCGCGGGGGTCGGCACGTAGTCGGCGTAGGCGTCGACCCGGACGTCGATGCGGTTGGCGACGAGCACCTCGAGCGCGGTGGTCTCGGCCGGCCGAGAGAGGGCGTGCGTGTCACGGCCGATGTAGAGCGGACCCGTGATGTCCTGCGAGCGGCGGTAGTCGACGATCGCCTGTGTGATGGCGGCGATGTGCTGCTGGTTGAAGGAGCCGTCGAGCGAGGAGCCGCGATGGCCGGAGGTGCCGAAGGCGACCCTCTGGGCCGGGTCGGTGAGGTCGGGGGTGATGCTGTAGTACGCGCTGATGAGCTCGGAGACGTTCACGAGGTCGTCAGCGTCGGCGGGGGTTCCGGCGCGGTTGTTCATAATCACAACACTGTCCCACAAATAGACTCTTGGGCATGCCCGAAACCAGCTCACATGAGACCTTCAGCTACCTGGGTCCGGCCGGCACCTTCACGGAGGCAGCCCTCGCCCAGGTGCCTGAGGCGGCGGGCAAGAACTGGCGACCGGTCAACAACGCCGGCGAGGCGCTCGCCGACGTGCTCGAGGGGCGCAGCACGGCCGCCATGATCGCGATCGAGAACTCGATCGACGGTGGCGTCAGCGCCACCCAGGATGCGCTCGCCACCATGCCGGGGCTCCGCATTGTGGGCGAATACCTCGTGCCCGTGAACTTCGTGCTGGTGACCCGGCCGGGCACGCCCCTCTCCGACGTGAAGGTCATCAACGCGCATCCGGTCGCCTTCGCGCAGTGCAGCCGCTGGCTGGGCGCCAACCTCCCCGGGCACGCGCACATCCCGGCGAGCTCGAACGTGGCGGCGGCGGCATCCCTCTTCGACAACGAACTTGCGGATGCCGCGATCGCCCCGCCCGGCATCAGCAAGCACTACGACGTGTCGGTGCTGGCCGAGAACATCGGCGACAACCCCAACGCGGTGACCCGTTTCGTGCTCGTGAGCCGCACGGCGCCGGTGCCGCCGCGCACGGGTGCCGACAAGACGAGCATCATCGCTGAACTCCCCGACGACAAGGCGGGGCGCCTGCTCGAGATGCTCGAGCAGTTCGCGACCCGCGGCGTCAACATGAGCCTGATCGAGTCGCGGCCCATCGGCGACGCCCTCGGCCGCTACCGCTTCGTGATCGACCTGGAGGGGCACATCCTCGACGAGCGGGTCGCCGACGCCCTGCTCGGCCTCAAGCGTTTCAGCCCCAGGGTCATCTTCCTGGGCTCGTACCCGGCGGCCGACGGCAAGCGCCCCGCCGTTATCACGCGCTACGAAGACACCGCCTTCATCGAGGCCCGTGACTGGCTGCGCGGGCTCATCGCGGGCGAGCCGGACGACTAGGGCCGAGCGGATGCCGCGGCGCACGACAACGAGGGGGAGGCACTCATGAGTGAGCAACCAGGCGTGGACCCGAGGTTTCCCGCGGTGTTCCAGCGCGGCTATGCGGGTGGTGGCGAGACGCGGGCCGAGGCACGTCGTGACGGGGCCGGGTCGGTGGGCGCCGCTTCCCACGAGGTCGCAGCACGCCAGCCTGTCGCCGCGGCGAATCCCTCGGAGGTGACTGCGGCCCCGGATGCGGCCGCCCCGACGGCGCGAACCGAGGGCGCCATCGAGGAGCGCGAGCCGCGCGTCAACCCCTTCATCGTCGTGCTGTGGGTGCTGTCGCTGGCCTTGACAGTAGGCGGTGTGCGGGCAATCACGTGGACCTACTCCGACATGTCGCCGATCTGGAATGGCAACGGGCGGCCGATCGAGATGATGCTCATCGCGGTCATCAACCAGCTCGCCGGGCCGGTCATCGGCATCGGGCTGCTCGGCATCCTCGGCCTCCTGTTCTGGCACGCCGCCGCGTGGCGTCGGCGCGCGATCGCAGCGCAGCGGCATCCCGACTCCTGATGACGGCGACGACGGTGACCCGCTCGGTCGCGATCGACTGCCACCACTTCGACGCGAACCGCTGCCGCTCCTGCTCCCTGCTCGACCAGCCCTACGCCGTGCAGCTCGCGGCCAAGCAGCAGCGGGTGCGTGCACTGCTCGACCCGGCGATCCAGTGGCTGCCGCCCGTGCAGAGCGCCCAAGCGGGGTTCCGCAATAAGGCGAAACTCGTCGTCGGCGGCTCCGTCGCCGAGCCGACCCTCGGCATCCTGGACCGCCGCGGTGCCGGTGTCGACCTGCGGGACTGCCCGCTCTACCCCGAGGAGCTCGCGTCGAGCTTTCCCGCGCTCGCCGAGTTCGTGACTCGCTCCGGGCTGGACCCCTACGACGTGCCGGGTCGCCGCGGCATGCTCAAGTACTTCATCGTGACGGTGTCGCCGGATGCCGAGCTCATGCTCCGCATCGTCGTCGCCCACGAGAGCGCGGTGGAGGTCGTGCGTAACCACCTAGACTGGTTACAGGAGGCGATCCCGCGGCTCGCCGTGGCATCCGTCAACATCCACCCGGAGCACAAGGCCGTGCTGGAGGGCGAGGAGGAGATCGTGCTCACGGAGCGCGATTTCCTCCCCATGCGGCTCGGGGTCGTCGAGCTGCAGTTGCGCACACGGAGCTTCTTCCAGACGAACACCGAGGTCGCGCGCGCCCTGTACGCGCAGGCGGCCGAGTGGGTGGATGCCGCAGCTCCCGCGAGCGTGTGGGACCTGTACTGCGGGGTGGGCGGCTTCGCCCTCCACTGCGCGGCGCCGGGCCGCACCGTCGTGGGGGTCGAGGTGAGCGAGGAGGCGGTCGTCGCGGCGCAGGCGAGCGCGGAGGCATCCGGAATCGACGCCCGGTTCAGGGCGATGGATGCCGCGGCCTTCGCGCTCGACGACAGTGCCGACGCCCCCGAGCTCGTGATCGTCAACCCGCCCCGTCGCGGCATCGGCCCTGACCTGGCGCAGATGCTGGAGTCGTCGCGGGTGCGGACGGTCATCTACTCCAGCTGCAACGCAGAATCGCTCGCGCGCGACCTCACGCAGATGCCGTCGTTCACGGCGCGCCAGGCGCGGGTGCTCGACATGTTCCCGCACACGGGCCACTACGAGGTCATCGTGCGCCTCGAGCGCTGACGCCGCTTTCCCAACTCAGGAGTGGCCTCTCCCAATTCAGGAGTTGCACACCCGACTTCCTGAATTGTGAAAGCGGGGGATCGGGTAGAGTGCAATACCTGGAACGCCCCACGGCACTTCACTGAGGACCGCGGGCACGGAGCTCCGGCGAGGCCCACAGGCCCGACCGGAGGGCTTCGATTCTCTGGCACATCGCGCTCACTGTCGCCGCCATCACACGCCCCTCTCGCTCCATGTCTTCTGAGGAGACTTCCATGACCATTGACGCCGTCATCAACACCAGCACGACCGACATCACCGACGCCGAGATCTTCGCCGCCCACGAGGGAGGCAAGCTCTCCGTCGTCTCGAGGATGCCCCTCACGAGCAAGCGCGAGCTGTCGATCGCGTACACGCCCGGCGTCGCGAAGGTCTCCCGCGCGATCGCGAACGACCCCGGCATGCACGCGACCCACACCTGGGCGTCGCGGCTGGTCGTCGTGGTCTCGGATGGCACGGCCGTGCTCGGCCTGGGTGACATCGGCGCCGCGGCATCCCTCCCCGTCATGGAGGGCAAGAGCGCGCTGTTTCGCGAGTTCGGCGGCCTCGACTCGATCCCGCTCGTGCTCAACACGACTGACGTCGACGAGATCGTCGAGACGCTCGTGCGGCTGCGCCCCAGCTTCGGCGCCGTCAACCTGGAGGATGTGTCGGCACCCCGCTGCTTCGAGCTCGAGGAGAAGCTGATCGAGGCGCTCGACTGCCCCGTCATGCACGACGACCAGCACGGCACGGCGGTCGTCGTGCTCGCGGCCCTCACGAACGCGGCGCGTGTCGTCGGCAAGGATTTCTCCGCCATGCGGGTCGTTGTCAGCGGCGCGGGTGCCGCTGGTATCGCGATCGGGGAGGCACTCCTGACGGCGGGCGTGGGCGACGTCGTGCTGCTCGACTCGAAGGGCATCATCTCGAAGTCGCGCGCCGACCTCGGCGGCATCAAGTCCCACTACGCATCCATCACCAACCGGAACCAACTCGAGGGCGGCACACGCGAAGCGCTCGAGGGGGCCGACGCCTTCGTGGGTGTCTCCTCCGCGAAGGTCGACGAGACTCACCTCGAGGGCATGAACGAGGGTGCCATCGTCTTCGCCCTCTCGAACCCCGACCCCGAGGTGCTTCCGGATGTCGCGTCCCGCTACGCCTCGGTCGTGGCGACGGGTCGCAGCGACTTCCCCAACCAGATCAACAACGTGCTCGCGTTCCCCGGCATCTTCCGCGGTGCCCTCGACGCGCGCGCTCGCCGCATCACGCCCGCCATGAAGCTCGCCGCGGCGAACGCGATCGCCGATCTCGTGGGCGAGGATCTCGCGGCCGCCTACATCGTGCCGTCGCCGCTCGACCCGCGGGTGGCGGATGCTGTGGCATCCGCTGTGCAGAAGGCGGCAGTGCCGGAGGCCTGAACGTCGACCTCCTTGCGGGAGCACGCTTTCACAACTCAGGAGCCGGCTTCCCTAATTCAGCAAGGAAGAGCGCCTTCCTGAATTAGTAAGGTCACGCGTCGGCGGGCACCCGCACCGTGAGGCCTCCGGGGTCGACCTTGGCACGGAGGGCGACGGCCTTGCCGAACTCGTCACCGTCGAGCTCGAACTCCTCGGGGCGGCTGAGGCGCGCGACGAAGGTCGAGCCCTTCATGTACCGCATGGTGCGCACCTCCCTGGTGTAGCTGAGGAGCTTGCGGCCGACCTGCGTTCGGCGAAGCACGCCGTTCTCCCACACGATCGTGATCCACACCTGGACCCAGCCGAAGAGCCCCTTGGGCCGGAGCGCGACGACGTCGAAGATGCCGTCGTCGATCGCGGCCTCCGGCAGCAGCAGGATGTTGCCGGGCAACGATCCGCAGTTGCCGATGAGTACCGTGTGCGCCGACATCGCACGGGCGGGGGAGTCGTCGACGCTGAAGCGCATGCGCAGTCGGGTGTTGCCGCGAAGTGAGCGGATGATGGCGTCGACGTAGGCGAGCCAGCCCACCTTCTTCTTCAGCTCGGGGTTGGTGTTGGCGATCATCTGCGCGTCGAGACCGACGCCCGCCATGACGACGAAGACGAACTTGTCGCGCGTGCCGTCCTCACGTTCTGCCTCGACGAGGCCAAGGTCGATGGGACGGTCCTTGCCGAAGAATGCCGCGCCGACCGAGTGCTCGAGGTTGTCGAGGGTGAGGTCGAGGTTGCGGGCGAGAAGGTTGCCCGTGCCGGAGGGGAGGAGGGCGAGCCGGGCATCCGTGCCGTGGAGTCCCTCGGCTACGCAGCGCACGGTGCCGTCACCGCCGGCCGCCATGACGACGCTCGCGCCCTGGGCGACGGCCTCCCTGGTCTGCCCGATGCCCGGGTCATCGACCGTCGTCTCGAACCAGAGGGTCTCCTCCCAATTCGCCTGCTGCTCGACCATCGCCACTACCTCGCGGAGTGCCTCGATGTCGACCTTGATGGGGTTGTAGACGACGGCCGCGCGTCGAGTTGAGGTTGCCACGACTCCCAAGCTACGTCATGACACGCCCGAATAGACTGGGAGGGTGATTGACCCGCAGCTGCTTCGTGAGAACCCCGACGCCATCCGAGTTTCCCAGCGAGCGCGCGGCGCATCCGTCGAGCTGGTCGATGAGGCGCTCGCCGCCGACCAGCGTCGCCGCAGCGCCATCTCCGAGTCGGAGTCGCTGCGTGCCGAGCAGAAGGCCTTCGGCAAGCAGGTCGCGCAGGCGAAGGGCGACGAAAAGCAGCAGTTGCTTGCCAAGGCGCAGCAGATGGCGGCCCGAGTCAAGGAGCTCGCGGCGGTAACGGCGGATGCCGAGGCCGAGTTCACAAGGTTGGCGGGCGCCATCCAGAACCCCATCATCGATGGTGTGCCCTCGGGCGGCGAGGAGGATTTCGTCACCCTGCGGGAGGTGGGGGAGAAGGCGAGATTCGACTTCGAGCCCCGCGACCACGCGGAGCTGGGCGAACTGCTCGGCGCGATCGACATCCCGCGCGGCGTCAAGGTCTCGGGCAGCCGCTTCTACTTCCTGCGCGGCATCGGTGCCCGGCTCGAGCTCGCGCTCATGAACATGGCCCTCGACAAGGCCATCGCGGAGAGCTTCGTGCCGCTCATCACGCCGACGCTCGTGCGGCCCGAGGTCATGGCAGGCACGGGCTTCCTCGGTGAGCACTCCGACGAGATCTACTACCTCCCCGCCGACGACCTCTACCTGACGGGCACGAGCGAGGTGGCGCTCGCCGGCTACCACGCCGACGAGATCATCGACCTCTCGGGCGGGCCCATGCGCTACGCGGGCTGGTCTACCTGCTACCGCCGCGAGGCCGGGTCTGCGGGCAAGGACAACCGCGGCATCCTGCGCGTGCACCAGTTCAACAAGCTGGAGATGTTCAGCTACGCGCTGCCCGAAGATGCGGAAGCTGAGCACGAGAGGCTCGTTGGCTTCCAGGAGCAGATGCTGCAGGCGTGCGAGCTCAGCTACCGCGTGATCGACGTCGCGGCCGGCGACCTCGGCTCAAGCGCGGCACGCAAGTTCGACATCGAGGCGTGGGTGCCGACGCAGGGCACCTATCGTGAGCTCACGAGCACCTCGAACTGCACGACGTATCAGGCGCGTCGCCTCGACATCCGCTCCCGCGGCGAGTCGGGCAAGACGGCGCCGGTCGCCACCCTCAACGGAACCCTCGCCACAACCCGCTGGCTTGTCGCGATCCTTGAGACCCACCAGCAGGCCGACGGGTCGGTGCGCGTGCCTGAGGCGCTGCGCCCCTACCTGGGTGGCCTCGAAACGATGGAGCCGATCAAGCAGTGACCGACCCCGTGAAGCAGCAGGACGTTCCCGACTCGATTCCCGCGCCCGACGCGCCCGCGACCGCCACCGCGCGGACGCTGACCCCGACGACGGATGCCCCGTGGCTCGTCGCCCTCGATGTCGATGGCACGATCATGCTCGCCGATGGCACGATCACTCCCGCCGTCGCATCCGAGGTGGCACGCCTGCGCGATGCCGGGCACGAGGTCATGATCGCGACCGGTCGGGCGGTGTCGATGACGCTCCCCGTCGTGGAGCAGCTGCAGATCGCGCCCGAGTACCTCGTGTGCTCGAACGGTGCCGTCACGATGCGCCGAGACCCGAATGCCCCGCTCGGTTACACGCGCGCCCACGTCGAGACCTTCAACCCCACCGGCGTGCTCACTGCGATCCACGACCGACTCGAGGGCGCGAGCTTCGCCGTCGAGGATGAACACGGCCACTACCGCTATGTCGGCGACTTTCCCAACGCGTCCCTCGGCATCTCAAGCGAGCAGGTCGAGTTCGAGCAACTGCTCGACGTGGAGGCCACCCGCGTCGTCGTGCTCTCCTTCGAGCACGGGCAGGAGGAGTTCCTGGGCATTGTCGAGGAGATCGGCCTGCACAAGGTGAGCTACAACATCGGATGGACCGCCTGGCTTGACATCGCCCCCGACGGCGTCAACAAGGCGACCGGCATGGAGCGTGTCCGCGAGTGGCTCGACATGCCACGGTCCCGCATCATCGCGGTCGGTGATGGGCGTAATGACCTCGAGCTGCTCGAGTGGGCCGCAGTGCAGGGACGCGGCGTCGCGATGGGCCAGGCGCCAGAGGAGGTCAAGGCGGCGGCGAACGAACTGACCGGCCGTGACGACGAAGACGGCCTGGCGTCGGCCCTCGCGCGGGTTGAGTAACGAGCGCACCTAGCGCATCGAAACCTAGCGGTCGCACCCCGGTTTCGATACAGCCGTGGCGGGCTTACTCAACCCGCCGGTAGCGTTCCGCCGGGCATCCGTTAGAATCGGCCGTCGGGGGAGACTCCGGGAGGGCTGTCCGAGCGGCCGATGGAGCTGGTCTTGAAAACCAGTGGGCAGCAATGCCTCGTGGGTTCGAATCCCACGCCCTCCGCCATTGCCAGAACTGCAGGAGGCGAGACAGCGTGACCCGAACGACGCCACGTGCAGCGCCGAGCGTGATTGCACGTCACGGACGCCTGCGCGCATCCGGAACGCTTGTCGGCCTGCTCAAGCTCGTGGGCGCATCCCTCGTCGTCGTGCTCGTCAGCGGTCTCGCGGTCGCGGGCCTGACGGTGCAGCAGCTGCAGTCGAGCATCACCTCGGTCGCGCTGGAGGGCGAGGATGAGGCCCCGCCGCCCGCGATCGGTGCGGCCGAGGGTGGGTTCAACGTGCTCATCGTCGGCAGTGACGAGTGCGAGGCAGAGGGCGGATGTCGCGACCGCCAGGGTCGCCTCAATGACGTCAACATCCTCGTGCACGTGTCGGAGGACCACAGCAACGCGACCGCGGTCAGCTTCCCGCGCGACCTCGTCGTGCCGATTCCCGCGTGCCAGCGTGAGGACGGCGAAGGCCGCCTCCCTTCGATGTCGGCTCAGCCGATCAACGTCGCGCTCTCGCACGGCGGCCTCAACTGCGTCGTGCGTACGGTCGAGGAGCTCACGGGCCTCGAGATCCCGTACGCAGCCATGACGACCTTCACCGGTGTCGTCTACATGTCGAGCGCGGTCGGGGGCGTCACCGTCTGCACGACCGGCCCCATGGTCGACCGGCTCTCGGGCATCAACCTGCCGACGGCGGGCGAGTGGACCCTCGTCGGCCACGACGCGCTCGCCTTCCTCCGAAGCCGCCACGGGGTCGGCGATGGCAGCGACCTCGGCCGCATCAGCTCGCAGCAGGTCTTCCTCTCGGCCCTCGCCCGAAAGGTGACGTCTGAGGGCGTGCTCGACGACCCCACCACCATCTACCGACTCGCGAACGCGGCCACGCAGAACATGACGCTCTCCAACAGCATGACGAACGTCACGACGCTCGTGTCGATGGCGAGCGTGTTCAGGAACATGAGCCTCGACCGCATCACCTTCGTGCAGTACCCGAGCACGACCGGCGTCGGCGGCGTCTATGAGGGGAAGGTCGCGCCGATCAAGTCCGTCGCGGAGGAGCTCATGGAGAAACTCCAGAACGACGAGCCGATCATCCCGTCTGAGACGGGCCGCGGTTCGGTCGAGACGGAGCCCGAGGCTCCCACCGATCCCGGGACGCCCGAGGTGCCGGCTGACCCTGCGACGCCGACGGATCCGGTAACCCCCGCTGACCCTGCGACCCCCACGGATCCGGCGACCCCCGCCGCGCCCGAAGCGATCAAGGGCCTCCTCGGCCAGTCGGCAGCACAGAACACCTGCGCCAAGGTCAACCGGCACTAACCCGCTCCGGGCGTGAATCGGAGTCTCGCCCGCATGCCGCTATGATGGGTCGAGCAACTGGAGACGTCGCATAGTCCGGCCTAGTGCACCACCCTGCTAAGGTGGAGTCCCCGTAAGGGGACCAGGGGTTCAAATCCCCTCGTCTCCGCGCAAATCGAAACCCCCGGAACCTCCTGGTTACCGGGGGTTTTCGCGTCCGCCGCCCGCTCCGGCGTATCAGCGCTGCCTTTTTCGTCACTGCGCCTGGACATTCGGCCGCGGTGATGAGAGAAGGCAGCGCGGATGCATCGTGGGCTTCGCGGAGCACGTGCACCACCGCTGGTAGGCGAGACTTGTCCCATGCCCGCTTCATCGCAGACCCAGCCAAACTTCCAGCGCAATGCGCTCGCCCCCGGGCTCCTCGCGGCCGTCACGCTGCTCGTGTCGCCGCTGTTCCTTGAGGGCACGGGTGCCTTCATCATCCGCTTCATCGTGGCGATCCTCGCGCTCGTCGTGGCGTGGTTCGCGTGGCAGGCGGGGCAGTGGTGGTGGACGGCCGTCTTCGCGGTCGTCGCCGTGCTGTGGAACCCCGTGTGGCCCTTCGACTTCTCCGGCACCTGGTGGACGGCGGCGCAACCGCTCGCGGGCGCACTCTTCATCGCGGCGGGCATCCTCATTAAGAGCGTGCGCACAGCCGAACGCTGACTTAGTCGGCGGGGGCCTCCGGAACCCGCACGCGCAGCAGCACCGCTTCATCACCGCTGCCGGGGATGACGGCAACGAGCCGTTCGTCATCGAGCCATACGGCGGCGACCGCGTTGGCCGCGAACGAGAGCACCGCGTTCTCGCCACCGTTCCGCACGACGGCGAGCGGGCGCCCCTGCGAATGCTCCACGATCGATCGCGCGTCGCGGCTGCCTCCCGAGAGCCGCCACGGGATCTCGGTGTCGGATGCATCGGCCGCCACGATCGCGGAGCCCCCAGCGTTCACAGCCAGCACGGGCACACTCGTCGAGTGTGTCGAAACCGGGGTGACCGTGCCGTCCGCGGCGACCGTGAAGACGTTCGTCTCGGTTGCGACCCACAGGAGGCCCGAGGCATCCGTCGCGAGGCGCGTGTCGGAGGCGAGCCTCGCCGGGTCTGCTGCCAGGAGGACCGATTGCTCGCCTGAGGCGTCGACCTGCCGGATTGTGTAGGTTCCGCCCCTGCCGTCGGGCAGCGGATATTCGTCGGCGTAATCGACGTATGTGATGCGCTCGCCGTCTGTCGCGATAGCCCCGACGCGGGTGGCCGTCACCGGCAGGCGCTCCCATCTCTTGGTGGTGGTGTCGATGCGGTAGAGGCCGGGCGGGTGGGGTGTGCTGAGGAGAGGCGCGCCGACGGCGGCGAGCAGCAGGGTGGGCGACGCGGCGGCCAGGTGGTTCGGCGTGGGTGACTCGAAGTCGTTGAATCGGCGGACCGTCTCGCCGTTGGCGTCGATGTGCAGCCAGGATCCGCTCGATGCAGACCAGAAGCCGCCGTCGGTGTCATTCGTGACGACGTGCATGACGTAGGTGACATCCGTTGGCCTGGACTCTTGGCTGCCTTCCGTGGCGGACTCATAGGTGAGGGGTTCGGCGAGCCACACGTCGGATTGCGCGCCCGGCGCGCACGAGCTCATTCCCGCGACCAGCGCGAGCGCGAGCATGCCAGCCCAGGTTCGTCGCCTGCGTGTCGCCCCCATTCCGACAGCTTGGCATGGGATGTGCCCATCAGATTGACCGCGGCCCGACTCAGGCGCATAATCTAAAACGACAGTACTGTCGTTTTAGATCGCGCGTGATGCGCAGCAGGCACGAGGAGAAACAATGTCGAAGCAGCGGGTCGTCGTGATCGGTGCAGGTGTGCTCGGGCTGTTCACGGCTCGCGAGCTCCTCCAGCACTCGGACATCGAGGTCACGGTGCTTGACAAGGCGCACCCCGGTGACGGTTCCTCCGGTCGCTCGGTCGGCATGGTCGAGACGCAGTACTTCACGCGCCCCACGGTCGAGGTGCGCGCCTACGGGCGTGAACACTACGCCCAGCTCGAGCAGGAGGGCCTCACCTTCACGCACGGCGGCTACCTCCGGCTTGCGCGCACCGAGGCCGACATGGAGAGCTTCCGCGAGAGCATCGCGATCCAGCGCGAGTTCGGCATCGAAGACGTCGAGATCCTCAGCGCCGTGGACATCGCCACCCGCTGGCCCCAGATCATCACCGAGGGTCTCATCGGGGGCCTCCTCGGCACCTGGGACGGTTTCGTCGACGGCTTCGAGGTCTGCCAGAACCTCGCCGCGTGGGTGCGCTCGCAGGGCGGCACGGTCAAGACCGGCCAGGAGGTCACGGGGGCAACCCGCGACGGCGACGACGTATGGCGCATCACGACCGCAGCGGGCGAGTACGAGGCCGACGTCGTCGTCAACGCGGCAGGCCCCCACGCGGGCGTGATCGGTGAGATGCTCGGCGCCCCCGTCCCGCTGCTCCCCATGCTCCACGGCGCCGTCACGGTGCGCGTGCCCGAGTTCGAGACCCCCACGCCCTTCGTCATGGACTACATCCCCGGCTCGGGTGTCGACGGTGTCTATTTCCGCTCTGAGGGCACGCAGCACCTCATCGCCGGCCTCCACACGGAAGAGGTCATCGGCGACGCGGTCAGCCCAGACGTGCTCCTGCGCTCGGTCGGTGACGACGTGCTCGAGCGCATCGTCGAACTCCTCGCGGAGCGCCTCAGCAACGCCGACGACCTCGAGCTCGACCGCAGCTGGCAGGGCATCTACCCCATGACGCCCGACCACCAGCCCATCGTGGGCGCGCACCCCGCGGCATCCGGAGTCGTGTGCGCGCTCGGCGCCGGTGGCTCGGGCATCCAGCTCTCCCCGGCGATCGGCCGCCTCGCAGCCGACGCCGTGCGCGGCATCCAGGAGCCGGCGTTCGAGATCGCGCCGGAGTGGGACGCGGCGCGCTTCAGCGAGAGCGCGTAGCCGCCCTCGTTCAGCCACGCGCGTGTTTGGTAGCAGTGCACACGCTAGAACATGCGCGCGGCCCCCAATGCTGCGCACGGCGCGCTGGCCGAAGCAGAAAACTCCCAGCCCCGACGGGTGGCTTCGGACGTAGCATCCGGGCAAGCGACGCCACCGTGGGTGGCGCAGAGCGGAGGATGCCGTGGCCACTCATCCTCGCCGCCTGCTTCGTGCAGGCGCTGCAGTCGTGGCCCTCGTGCTTGCGGGCGGGGTTCTGTCGGGGTGCTCGAGTGGCGGCCCCGCCGAGGTGCGCTTCCACCTGAGCAAGCCCGAGGCGATCCCGTACTTCCGCGACTTGATCAGGGAATACAACGACTCGCAGGATGACGTCGAAGTGGTCTTCGACACCTCATCCAACCTGCAGGCGGGGTTCCTCCGGGGCAATCCGCCCGACCTGGGTTTGCTGAACTACAACATGGAGATGGCGCGCTTCATGGAGCGCGGTGCCCTCAGCGACCTGGGCGACATGCCCGAGGCGGAGCGCATCCGACCCGACGTGCAGGAACTCGTCGACCAGTACGCGACCTACCCCGGCCGCACGAGCGTGCTGCCGTACTCCGTGATGGCGGCATCCGTCATCTACAACGTCGACATCTTCGAACAGAACGGCCTCGAGGTGCCGACGACCTGGGAAGAGCTGCTCGCCGTCTGTGACACGCTCCAGGCGGCGGGCGTCACCCCCTTCTACGGAACGTTCAAGGAACCGTGGTCGATCGGCCAGGGCTGGTTCGACTACTCGGTCGGCGGCATGGTCGACGTCGCGCCGTTCGTAGAAGAGATTAACGAGCTCGGCACGGAGATCGGCCCCGACTCCGAGGTGTCGTTCCAGGAGACCCTCAAGGAGCCGGCCGAGCGCATGATGCAGCTGGCCGAGCACGCGAACCCGGATGCCGCCAGCCGCGGTTACGGCGACGGCAACCTCGCCTTCGCCAAGGGAGAGGCGGCCATGTACCTGCAGGGGCCGTGGGCCCTCGGCGAGATCGCGAAGACCGACGACCAGCTCAAGCTGGGTACTTTCCCCCTGCCGATGACCGACAACCCGGACGACCTCAAGGTGCGCGTCAACATCGACCTGGCCGCGTGGATCCCGGAGTCGTCGCAGCAGAAGGAGGGCGCGCGGGAATTCCTGAGCTACATCATGCAGCAGGAGGTCATGGACGAGTACAACGCCGAGTTCCTGGGCTTCGGCACGACGACGGATGCCGCCCCTGCGACCGATGAGCGCATCCTCGCCATGCAGCCCTACTACGACGACGGCCGCTTCTACCAGGGCGTCACCAAGGCGGTGCCGTTGACCATCCCGATCGACAACCTCCTACAGGGCCTCATCACGGGCGGCAGCGTCGACAGCACACTCCGCCGTCTCGACCAGGAATGGGCGCGGCTCGCGCTGCGCCAGTAGGGGAGTGGCACGATGACGAGCAGCACCACCGCGATCACGACTCCGGATGCCTCGACTGGCGATGTCCGCACCCTCAGGTCGCGCAAGGCGGGCCGGCGCCGTGCGGTCGACCCGGTGTACTACGCGTTCCTCCTGCCCGCGCTGATCCTCTTCACGCTCTGCATCACGATGCCCGCCGTCATCGGCATCTTCTTCAGCTTCACCAACTCGATCGGGTTCGGGGACTGGGATTTCATCGGCTTCACCAACTACATCGCCGTGTTCTCCGACCCGGCGATCTGGGCCAGCTATGGCTTCACCTTCGGCTTCGCGGCCGTCACGGTCGTGCTCGTCAACGTGATCGCGCTGTTCCTGGCAGTGCTGCTGGTGTCGCGCATCCGCTTCAAGACGGCGCTGCGCACGGTCTTCGTGATCCCCATGGTCATCTCGGGCATCGTCATCGCCTACGTCTTCAACTTCCTCTTCTCCAACTCGGTGCCGGAGCTGGGTGCGGCGATGGGGGTTGGCTGGCTGTCGGACAGCATCCTCGCCAATCCCGACCTGGCGTGGCTCGCGATCGTGATCGTGACGGCGTGGCAGGCGATCCCGGGGACCCTGCTCATCTACATCGCTGGCCTGCTGTCCATTCCGGGGGATGTTTACGAGGCGGCGGAGATCGATGGGGCGGGCAAACGCCAGCAGTTCTTCAGGATCACCCTGCCCCTTGTCGCGGGCTACGTCGTCATCAATGTGATCCTCGGCTTCAAGAATTACCTCAACGCCTACGACATCATCGTGGGTCTCACCGATGGCGGGCCCGGCACGGCGACGCGCTCGATCGCGATGACGATCGTGACGGGCTTCACGAGCGGCGACTACGCCTACCAGATGGCGAATGCCGCCATCTTCTTCGTCATCGCGGTCGTGATCGCACTCGCGCAACTGCGGGTTACGCGGGGAAGGAGTGTGCTCTGATGACCCAGACGCAACCCGCTGTGGCGGCGCGGGAAGCCAACGCGATCGACCCGGAGCGACCAGGGGGCGTGCCCTCGAGGGGCCGAGGACGTGTCGGTGCGGAGCGCGTGAACTGGCCTGGCGCGATCATCCTGTTCCTCTGCGCACTCACGGTGCTGGTGCCGCTCTATGTGACGATCGCGATGTCGTTCAAGACGACGGGACAGGCAGTCGACGGCAACGCCTTCGCGCTGCCTGCGCCGTTCAGCGTCGACGGCTTCGTGCAGGCATGGGAGTTGACCGACTTCCCCGTCGCGTTCACGGTGTCGGCGCTCATCACGGTGGTGACGGTCGCTGGCACCGTGATCCTTGCGGCGGCAGCATCCTTCGCGATCACCCGCAATTGGGATCGGCGCCTGTTCCGGTGGTCGTTCTTCTACCTCCTGGCGGCGATGTTCCTGCCGTTCCCGGTCGTGGCGCTGCCGCAGATCCAGCTCACCGGGCTCGCGGGGCTCGACAACCCTGCCGGGGTGGCGCTGCTGCACATCATGTTCCAGTTGTCGTTCAGCATCCTGCTCTTCACGGCGTTCCTGCGCTCGATCCCCGACGAGCTTGAGGAGAGCGCGCGCATCGATGGGGCGACCACGTGGCAGACGTTCTGGCGGCTCATCTTCCCGCTGCTCGCGCCCATGAGCGCGACGGTCGGCATCTTTGCGTTCCTCGCCTCCTGGAACGACTTCATGATGCCCTCGCTCATCATCTCCGACCCGGCGTTGCAGACCCTGCCGGTCGTGCAGGACATGTTCCAGACGCAGTTCAGCAACAACTACAACGTGTCCTTCGCGTCGTACCTCATGGCCATGGCCCCCGCGATCATCGTCTACCTCTTCACGCAGCGCTGGGTGATGGAGGGTGTCACGCAGGGCGCCGTCAAGGGCTGAGCGCGGCAGTGGGCGAGCGGATGTCGCGGCTCGCGTTCCTAGGTTGCAGAGCGCAACCAAACGAAGAGGGCCCCGGGTGCTTCCGGGGCCCTCGCTCTTGGTAGGAGATTGTTCAGTTGATAGCGAAGAATGCGTCGTCCGCGATGACCCCCGGTGTCACGCGGATGAGCCCATCAAGACTGCTCGGGACGGCGAAGACCAGGTTGCCTGCATCGGTTGCGCCCGCATACATGGATGCACGGCCGAAGACCGGCTCTGGGGGCACGACTGTGGTGTCCCATGTGTTGATGACAGCGCCGTCGGCGGTCACATAGTCAACACTCACGAAAGCCGACATGCCCTCCTCTGCTCCCTTGTACGCAGCAGATACCTCCACCATCACGTACTGGAATCCCTCTGGTGCGGGTTCGTTGAACATGTTGGCAGCCGCGACCTGGTCTGCGACCTCCGTATGGACAGCAAGGACCGTCACATCCCAGTCGCTTGAGCTGACCGTCGAGCCGAGGGGAAGCGGGTTCTCGCGCGTACCCTCAGCGCCGGCGGCCCCGTCGTTGGAAGCAGGCTCTTCTTCGCTGCTCTCGGTGGTAATTTCCGCCTGCTTTACGATCTCGTCGACCGCGCTGATCGTGGCAGCCGTGAATGCGCCCGCCACGAGGGTGGCGATAAGGGATGCGATCACCGCAACGGCTCCAAGCGCCAGGCCTGTGATCGCAAAACCCTTGGACTGCTTCTTGACGAGTGCCAGCACTGCCAGGACTACCGCGGCGATGCCAAGCACGATTCCGAGCAGCGGTACGAGACCGGTGAGGAATGCGACGATGCCGACCACCAGGGCGGCGATTGCCAGCCCTGCCGGGGTCTTGGCGGCGGGAGCCGTGGTGGCGGAGGACGATGCCGGGATGGGGACGCCGGTCTGTTCCGCGCCCCCGCTGTGCAAATTAGTCATCCTCATATACTGGCGGATGCCACCGACGCTGATTGACCGATCGCCTCGCCTACTCCAGTTCCACGAAAGCGCGGTCGACGCGCGACCCCGGCTGGACGCGCAGGAGAAGCGCTCGCTACGTGGCCACCGCGGAGAGCTCCACGGCGGCGTCGCAGGCGATGTCGAGCATGCGCCGCTGCACGGGCTCGTAGTCCTCGAGCCATTCGTCGGTCGCGCGGTTGCCGTGTGTTGCCAGCACGGCACCGTAGCGCCGGCCGAGGGCGCGGGCGACGGCGAAGACCGTCTCACACTCCATGTCCATCGCGTCTGCGCCGAGTCGGCTCACGTGCTCGAGTCGTTGGGCTGCCACGTCCTCCAGGCCGGGGAGCGCTCGGCCTTCGCCCACATAGTACGAGTCGCATGACAGCACTGTGATGGGTGTGAGGCGTTCGTTCGCCCGCTGTGCTGCGAGGTCGAGCGCTGCACTGACCTCGGGGTGCGCCGTGATGGGCTCGGAATCCCGCGTGTAAAAGCGGGCTGCCCCGCCGTCGCGAAGGGCCTTCCGCACGTTCGTGATCGTGCCAGGAGTGATGGATGGGGGGGTTGCCCCCATGCCGCCGACCCGGATGAAGGTGCTGACCCCGAGTCTGCTGAGTTCGACGATGGCGATCTCGGTCGACGGTCCCCCGATCCCGGTGGAGCAGACGGCGATGTCGGTGCCATGGCGCGTGCCGACGGCGAGTCGGTACTCGCGGCGGCTGCCCACGAGTTCGAAGTCATCGAGGGCGTGTGCCGCCATGTCGACGCGTGCGGGGTCCCCGGGCAAGAGGCAGACGGGCGGCAGGTGTCGGCCATCCGTGGGGATGTGCGGGGGGAGTCCGCCAAGCCACGGGTCTGCTGCAGTTCGTACCGCCACGGTGCCTCCGATCCAACTTCCGCGTCGCGGAAACATATCTTTTGCAAATCACTCTAAAGGGCCGCAGTACGCCCCTGTGACTCGCGGGCATCCAAGCGACCGTTTCCGCAGAACTATTTACAACCCCGTAACTTGAGGGTGAAACGCGGCGTAGTGCGTTTGACAAGGATGAAGAAGCTCCCCGATACTTCCAACACGTTGTCGGAAAGCTTCTTTCCGTAAAACGGAAAGAAATTATCAAGAGTGCGACGCCGGAAGGTCGGCTCCGCGCACGCAGCGCCCAAGGACGGCAATGAGCAAATTTCTCGCGATCACCGATGTCACGAAGGTCTACCGCGCTGCGAAGGGTCAAGACGTCACGGCACTCGATAACGTCTCACTGGACATCGAGGACGGCCAGATCGTCGCCCTCATCGGGCCGAGTGGATGCGGCAAATCCACGCTGCTGCGCATGATCGCCGGCCTCGACACCGACTACCAGGGCGACATCTCCTGGCAGACGCCGCCCAAGGCAGGCCGTGACATCGGCTACGTCTTCCAGGAGCACGCCCTGCTGCCATGGCGCACCATCCAGCGCAATGTCGCACTCGGACTCGAGACGAGCGGGATGGACAAGACCGCGATCAACGCTCGTGTCAGCGAACTGTTGCAGATGGTCGGACTCGGGGATTTCGCCAACTCGTACCCCTCCGAGCTGTCCGGCGGCATGCGCCAGCGCGTCTCGATTGTGCGGGCCCTCGCCTATGACCCGCGCATCCTGCTCATGGACGAGCCGTTTGGTGCGCTCGACGCGATCACGCGCGACCGCCTCCAAGACGACCTGCTGCGTATCTGGGAGCAGACGAAGAAGACCATCGTGCTCGTCACCCACAGCGTCGAAGAAGCGGCATACCTGGCAGACCGGGTCGTCGTCATGAGCCCGCGTCCCGGTCGCATCCGGGCCATCCACGACGTGCCGCTCTCGCGCGACCGTGACCAGTCCACGCGGGAACTCCCCGAATTCGCACAGTTCGCCAACATGCTCCGCGGACAGCTGGCATGACCCAGGCAGTCGCCACTACGCAGGCCGCCGCCGCGCGCGCCGCCTCACCCGCGCTCCGTCACCTCCTGGTGACACTTGCGTACCTTCTCGTCATCGTCGGGGTGTGGCACCTCTACGTCACGCTGGCTGACGTGCCCGTGTACCTGCTCCCGGCACCGGATGCCGTCTGGCAATCCCTCGTCACCATGAGTGAGCAGGGCCTCCTCTGGGGCAATGTGCTCTACACGGTGCGGAACATCCTTATCGGTTTCGTGGGCGGCATCGTCATCGGCATGGTGCTCGGCTACGTGCTCTGGGCGTCCCGGTGGGCTCGCGAGATCGCCGCGCCGTACATCGTCGTCTTGCAGGCCGCTCCGAAGATCGCGATCGCACCACTCCTGGTGCTGTGGTTCGGCCTCGGATTCGAATCGCAGCTCGTGCTCATCCTCATGCTGTCGTTCTTCCCCATGATGGTGTCGATGCGCCTCGGGCTGGAGTCGATTTCGTCCGACGTCGAGACGCTCGGTCGGCTGCTGGGGATGAGCCGCTGGCGCTACTTCCGCACCGTGCAGCTCCCTGGCTCGATGCCGGAACTCATGTCGGGCGCGAAGATCGCGATCATCGATGCCATGACGGGGGCCTTTCTCGCCGAGTACATCTCCGCGCAGGTCGGCCTCGGCTACCTGATGGTGCTCGGCAACAGCTCCTACAACACCCCGATGCTCATCGCCGCGGTGCTGCTCACCGTCCTGGCGGGCCTCGCCGGCTTCGGAGCAATTGGACTCCTCGAGAAGCGGCTCCTGCGTTGGCGCAGGAGCCACTGACCAGACTCAACCTCCTTACGCACCACGAGAAACGAAAGGCACCATCAATGAAGTTCACTTCGCTCCGTCGGCCACTCGCCGTGGTTGCGGGTGTGGCCACCGTGGCCACGCTTGCAGCCTGCAGCCCCGCCGACAACGCTGCTAACGCTGACAAGGATGGCGAGCTCACGAGCGTCACCATCCAGATCGACGGGTCGGCGGTTCCCTACTACGCGCCTCTCTATGAGGCCGTCGAGCAGGGCTACTTTGAGGCGGAGGGTCTGGACGTCGAGTTCACCTACGCCGAGGCATCGAGCGTGCTGCAGAATGTCGCCGCGGGCAACGTCGAATTCGGGTTCCCCAACGGCGACTCGGTCATCACGGCGAAGGCCAACGGCGTCGACGTCGAGGTCGTGCACACGACCTACCAGCAGGGCATTGGGGCGGTGCTCTTCAACGAGGAGACGAACCCGATCAACGCTCCTGAGGACCTGGCGGGCAAGAAGATCGCCGTCACCGACCTCGGCAGCCCCAACTACATCCAGCTGCAGGCGATGCTGACGGATGCTGGCCTCACGCTCGCCGACGTTGAGGTCGTCACGGTCGGCACCGGCGCGATCGTCGCCGCACTCCAGAACGGTGAGGTCGACGCGATCGCGTTCTCGCGCCTGCGCTACTTCGCGCTCGAGAGCGCCGGCTTCCCCGTTGGCCAGCTGCTCGCTGACGAGTTCCTTCCGTCCTTCGGCAACGTGCTCGTCTCGAGCCCTTCGTTCCGCGAGGAGAACCCGGAGGCGGTTGCAGGGTTCGTGGCAGCGCTCGACAAGGGCATCCAGTACGTGATCGACAACACCGAGGAGTCGACGGCGAGCGTCATCAAGAAGTACGCCGACAGCTTCGCTGGCCAAGAGGAGCAGATCGCCAAGGTGCTCGCCGATGTCTACATCGCCGACCTCTGGCAGTCGGAGGGGACCAAGGAGCACGGCTTCGGCTACGCCAACCTCGAGCGCTGGCAGGCGGCCATCGACGCCCAGGTGTCGTTCGGTCTGATCGGCGAGGCATTCGACGCCGAGTCCCTGGTAGTTGAGCCCGGTGACCTCTAACATCTCGAACGCTGAGCGGGTGAGGCCTCTCCTTGTGGGAGGGGCCTCGCTCGCCCTCGGGATCGCTGGGTGGTGGGCGCTCGCCGAGCTCTCCGACATCCCGGCGTACTTGCTGCCGTCTCCCGGCGAGGTCGTCGACCGCGCCGTCGGGCTCTGGAACTCGGGTTCCTTGCAGCTGCACACCGCCCAGACCCTTGCTGAGGTCGGCCAGGGTGCTGCCATCGGCGCCGTGATCGGCGTCGTGCTGGCGATGGTGTTCTACCACGTGCCCTGGATCAACCGCCTGCTGATGCCGATCATCGTCGTCGCCCAGGTCACCCCCAAGATCTCGATCGCGCCGCTCATCGTGCTGTGGATCGGTCTCGGCATCGAGTCGAAGATCACGCTCGTGGCGCTCGTGGTCTTCTATCCGATCCTCATCAACATGCTCGCGCGCCTGCAGGCGATCCCGCCGACCATGCGCGACCTCGCGAAGATCACCGGCATGAGTCCGCTCCGCCGCGCATTCCGCATCGAGTTCCCCTTCACGTTCCCCGCGATCGCGGCGGGACTCAAGATCGGACTCCTCGCGGGTGTGACGGCGGCCGTCATCGGCGAGTTCATCGGTGCGACCGCAGGTCTCGGGTACCTCGAGAAGCAGGGGCAGGACAACGACGACATCCGGCTCGTCATGGTCGCCCTCATCCTCCTGTCGCTCATCGGCTACGTGCTCTGGGCCCTGGTCGGGCTCGTCGAGAAGAAGGTCACCCGGCGGTACGAATGACACTCCACAGCATGACGACGGCTCCCGCATCGCGTCGGGACTTCATCGCCGCCCGGCCGCAGACCGCGGTAGACCTCGGGGTGTCGATCGGGTCGCTTCGCCTACGTAACCCAGTCATGCCGGCATCCGGATGCTTCGGTCCGGAACTCGGACGGCTCATCCCGAGCTCTGAGATCGGTGCCGCGGTCACCAAGACTGTGTTCCATGACTCGCGCGGCGGAAACCCCGTGCACCGGCTCACCGAGATCGAGGCGGGCATGGTCAACAGTGTCGGGATACCGAGCCGTGGCCCACAGGGGTACCTCGAGGAACTGCACCCCCAATACGCGGCCCTCGACACCCCGACGATCATCAGCGTCGGCGGACACCGTGTGCACGAGTACGCGCCCCTTGTCGAAGCGCTCGGCGACGCCGGGGACGCATTTGAACTCAACGTCTCATGCCCGAACCTCGACCGAGAGGGCACCGACATCGGCGCCGACCCGGAGGCGGTGCGCCAGGTCGTGAGTGCCGTGCGGCAGGTCACCGCTCGGCCCCTCATCGTCAAACTGCCGGCCATGGTGGCGTCTATTGCCGAGAGCGCGCTCGCCGCGCAAGCCGGGGGAGCCGACGCGGTCGCGGTCTCGAACTCCGTTCCGTCGCTCCCGCTGCTGCGCCGGGGTGGCCGACGCGTGCCCGCGCTCGGCAACGTCGTGGGAGGGCTCTCTGGTCCTGCCATCCGCCCCATCGTCACCCGGCTCGTGTGGCAGTCTGCTCGCGCCGTCGAGATCCCGGTCATCGCCTGCGGCGGTATCGAAACGGCGGATGATGCGCTTGACTACATCTCGGTTGGGGCGACGGCGGTCCAGATCGGCACGGCGAACTTCGGTACGCCGTTCGCGATGGTGGCAATAGCGCGCGAGCTGCAGGAACGCTGCGCACGCGCCGGGGCCTCCGACCTCCACATGTTGCTTGAGCTGGAGGAGGGGCCATGATCGCGGCCGCTGCAGAACCCGTCGAGAAGAACCTGAGGTCCGACGAGAAGCCCATGCACGTCGTTGTGCGGGCGCTCTCGGTGCTCACTGCCCTGAGCGACCGCCGCGAGGGCTTGACGCTGCAGCAACTGCACCGGGAGCTCGACATCCCGCTCGGCAGCATCCATCGCCTGCTGCGCACCCTCGAGAGCGAGCGCTTCGTCCAGCGCTCGCCGCAGACGAAGCGTTACTCATTGGGGCCGTCGGCGCTCGCGCTCGGCTACCACCAACAGTTTGACTCGTACCTCATCGCGCCGCCTGAGCCTCTCCTTGTGGCGGGGCGCGACAGCGGAGAGACCGTCTTCTTGACCCGCATGGTCGACAGCCGGGTCGTGTGCATTGCGCTGGTCGAGTCGCGCCATCCGCTTCGTCTCTTTGTGCGAGTCGGCCAGGAGATGCCGCTGCACGCGGCGGCATCCGCCCGCATCGTGCTCGCGCACAAGGACCCAACGCTCGTCGAGGCGCTGCTCACCGGCCACCAGCTCGAGGCCTTCACCCGCGGAACCGTGCGCGAGGTCAACCAGCTCATCGACCATCTCGCCACGGCCCGCCGACGTGGCTTCGACGTATGCCGCAGCGAACTCGACGATGACGTCTGGGCCGTTGCCGCCCCTGTGTACGACGCCGCCGGGCACGTGGAGTGCGGCATAGCGCTCGCGGCCGCCGCGGGCAGGGTTGAGACGATCGAGCGCCGCGCCGACTACACCGAGATCGTGATGCGTGCGGCGGAGGCGCTCTCGAGAGCGCAGGGGTACGCCGGCCCCATTGCGACCCCCACGCGCGAGGAGCTGCTCGCCCTCTACTCGGGCGGGGACTCAGACAACCCCTTCGACAACGGCACCACGATGAAAAAGGCACCATGAGCAACGCGCACCCCTATCCCGACCTGGTTGATCGGCCCGAAGCCCTCCGGCTCCGCGAGCTCGCGAATGACCTCGCGGCAGTGTGGCCGACCCCGGATGTGCCCGTCGACGGATGGATGATGCGTCCCTCGATCCTCCGCCGGGTGGCATCCGAGATGGCCGCTCGCGTTGCGGGCGATGTCGACCGGGTCATCGCGCTCGGGCCGGGTGCGAGCGTGCTCGGAAGCGCTGTCTCACTCGCAACGGGCCTGCCCTTTTGCGCGGTGCAGCCCGACGGAACGAGCCTCGGCGCCAGGCACCGGGGCGAGACGGTTGTCGTCATCTCGGTCGACGGGGAGCGTCGAGACCCCGATTGGCTGTCCGCGTTCGAGGTTGCCCAGCGGCTCAGCGTCGTCCCCGGTGCATCCGACGCACATGACTGTGAGCCACTCATCACCCGGTGGCCGCTGCGAAATGGCCCAGTGACACCACTCACGAAGGAGAATCCCAATGACTGACATCACGGCGCAGATCGCCGCCATCGCGGTGGACGGCGAAGAGACGCGCAGGCTCGAGCTGGCTCTCGACCCCGCCGCTGTCCAGCTGCTCGGCGCGGCCATCGCTGACAGGGCGCGTGAGCACAGCCCGTCCCTCGTGCTCAGCTGGGCGGGCGATGACATTGTGCTCGCACATGCGGTTGCGAGTGCGCTCGGAGTCCCCAGAGCGGTCGTATCGCTCGACCTCGGACTCATCAGTGTCGACCCGCAGCTCGAGGCTGGCACCCGCGGCATGCTCGTCGCGTCGACATTCACCTCCGAGACGCCAATCGCATCCATCGCCACCATGCTGGGCGAGCGCGGGCATGAACTCGTGCTCGCCGCCGCGATCGAGGGTCGCGCCGCCGACGTAGGCGAGACCCCCTTCGTCGCCCTCAATTGACTGCGCGGCGCAGAGCCGCATCCCATTGGAGAACCATGCCCCACCCCACCGAGACTGCCGGCGCAGTCGAAGCCGCACGACTCTCCCGCTGGATCGAGCGGTTCGCCGCGCTGACTGAAGCAGGTCACGGAGTCACCCGCCTCGCCTACTCACAGCTCGAACGAGACGCCCACGGCATCTTCGCCGACGACATGAAGTCACTCGGCCTCACTGTGACGACGGATGCCGCCGGCAACACGATCGCGGAACTCGCCCCAACCGAGCCCGAGTCCGCGCGAGGGGCGGTCGGCACGGGGTCGCACCTCGACAGCGTGCCGGAGGGAGGACGTTTCGATGGGATTGCCGGCGTGGTCGCCGGCATGGAGGTGGCACGCATTGCGGTCGAGACAGGACTGCCCCGGCGGCGCCCCTGGCGTTTCGTCGCCTTCGCGAGCGAGGAGGGTGCCCGGTTCGGCCAGGCCTGCAACGGCAGTCGGATGATCGCTGGGTTGACCGGCCCCGCCGACCTGCACGACTTCAGGGACGCCGACGGGGTCACGATCGCTCAGGCGATGGAGAGCGTCGGCCTCGCGCCGCACGCGGTGGAGACCGCGCGATGGGACGCGAGCGATTGGTTCGCCTTCGTCGAGATGCACATCGAGCAGGGCGGCCTCCTCGAGTCCAAGGGGGTGCCCGTCGGTGTCGTCGACACCATCTCGGGCAGCACGCGCCTCCAAGTCACCATGGTCGGGCAGGCCTCCCACACGGGAGGCACCCCCATGCACCTGCGTCGGGACGCCCTCGTCGCAGCATCCGAATGTGTGCTCGCCTGCCAGGCGATCGCGACTGATCCCGAGCACCACGGCACCCGCGTGACCGTGGGGCGCCTCGACGTGCACCCCGGGTCCATTACGACGATCCCAGGCAGGGTCGTCTTCACGGTCGACGTGCGCGACATCGACAGTGATCGCCAGCGACGCACAGGAGAGGCCCTCGCAGCTGCATTCGAACGCATCGCCAACCACCAGGGCACCGAGGTGAGTGTCGAAGTCATTGGTGACACCTCGCCAGTCGTGTTGCCCTCGTGGATCGTCGACCACATCGCGGCCGGCGCCGCCGATGCCGGGCTCAGTTACCGCATCCTTCCCAGCGGTGCCAGCCACGACAGTCAGCAGATCAACCGTGTCGTGCCAGCCGGCATGATCTTCGTGCCGAGCCGCGACGGACTCAGCCACGTGCCCGAAGAGTTCACCACCGCGGACGAACTCGCCCATGGCACGACCGTGCTGCTGCGCGCCATGACACGACTGGATGCCGCGGCATGAGCTCGACCGGCACTGCGGGCCTCGACGGGCTCATCACCCCTCGGCCCGACGAGACAACGCATCGACCTGATCCGACCTGGGAGTCGGCGGTCGTCGCGGAGCATGAACTCATCGGTGGCCGGTACCACCGGCTCGTTCTCCACGCTCCCGAGATCGCAGCGACGGCACTGGCTGGGCAGTTCGTCATGGTGACGGTGCCGGAGTCGACCGGGTCACGCATCCTGCTGCCGCGACCGATGGCGATCCACCGGCGCCGGGTCGCCACGGGCATCATCGAACTCATCTACAACGTCGTCGGCCGCGGCACCGCTGCCCTGACGGGGCTCACTTCGGGCGACCGCGTCGTCGTCACTGGTCCGCTCGGCCGCGGGTTCGAGATTCCGACGGGGGCGCGACGTGCCCTGCTCATTGGCCGCGGCATCGGTGTGTGCGCGGTCATGGGTGTTGCGGAGGATGCCGCCCCCTCGGGTGTCCACGTCACCGCCGTGCTCAGCGCGAATGCCCGTCAGTCGGTGATCGGCGAAAACGACTGTGCTGAGCTCGGCGTCGACGCGGTCGCGGTGAGTGACGATGAGGGCACCAGTTCGGTCGGCGCCCTTGCGGGGTTGCTCCGTGAGCGCTTTGAGACTGATCGGCCCGACGTCATCATGGTGTGCGGATCGAACCGACTCACCCGGCTTGCCGCGGAACTCGCGGCCGAATGGGGTTCAGCGGTCCAGGTATCCCTTGAAGCGCACATGGCGTGCGGTCTCGGGTACTGCCATGGATGTGCGGCGCCAGTCGCTGGCGCAGCCAACGAGGAGGGGCCGCTGGTGTGTGTCGACGGTCCGGTCTTCGATGTCATCGTCGATAGGGGAGAGGGCGAGGTTGCGGCATGACCGGCATTCGTGGGGTCCGCATCGCGGGCGGCAGTGAGATTGTCGATATTCGGATCGAGCGCGGGGTGATCGCGTCGATCACGCCATCGCAGGAGAATCCCGAGCATCCCTTTGTCGTGCTTCCCGGGTTTGTCGACCTGCACACGCACCTGCGTGAGCCAGGCGGCGAAACCTCCGAGACCATCGCGACGGGGACGCGTGCCGCCGCCGCCGGCGGCTACACCGACGTCTTTGCGATGGCCAATCTCACCCCCGTCACTGACACGGTCGAGCGCGTGCGCGACATCCGCGCCCGGGCTGAGGGCGCATCCGCTCGCGTGCACCCCATCGCGGCCGCGAGCGTCGGCCTCGTCGGCGAGGAGCTCACCGATCATGAGGCGCTCGCCGCCGAGGGTGTGACGGTGTTCTCCGACGACGGCAAATGCCTCAGCGCCGACGCCCTGGTGCGCGAGACCCTCGCGCGCATGGCTCGCCTCGGCACCGTCTTCGCGCAGCATGCGCAGCATCCCGAGATCGTGGGTGCCGGCGTCATCAATGAGCGAGTGGCGGATGCCGCGGGCGCCCCCGGCTGGCCCGTCGCGGGGGAGGAGGCGATCGTCGCGCGCGATATCGCCCTCGCGGAGGAGACCGGCGGCCACCTGCATGTCTGCCACGTGTCGACGGCGGGCACGGTCGAGCTCGTGCGTGACGCGAAACGCCGCGGCCTGCCCGTCACCGCCGAGGTCACGCCCCACCACCTCATGGTGAGTGACGATGACGCACTCGAGCGCGGCCCCGAGCTCAAGGTCAATCCGCCGCTGCGGTCAGGGGGCGACATCGAGGCGTTGCGTGCCGCACTCCGCGACGGCACGATCGACGTGATCGGCACTGACCACGCGCCGCATCCCATGGAGACGAAGCGTAAGCCCTGGACGGAGGCGGCCTTCGGGCTCACGGCGCTCGAGACGGCCCTGCCGATCGTCGCGGAGGTGCTCACGGAGGGTGGCGTGACCGACTGGGATGCGGTCGCCCGGGTGATGTCGCACACGCCCGCCCTCGTCGGTCGGATCGCCGAGGTCGCGGGTCGTCCCGTGGGGGTCGGGGAACCGGCAACACTCTGCGTCGTGCAACCCGCCGGCGACTGGATCGTCGACGCAGAACAGCACTACAGCCTCTCGCGCAACACGCCCTTCGACGGGCGCGCCATGCGTGCCCGCGTCGTCGCGACCATGATCGACGGGCGCCTCACGCACGGCTCACTCGCGGAGTAGTGGCTGCCTCTACTGGAAGCGTCGATCGGGGGTGAACCCCCGCAGCCGCAGGCTGTTGGTCACCACGAACACGCTCGAGAACGCCATCGCCGCCCCCGCGATCATGGGATTGAGGAGCCCGAGCGCCGCCAGCGGGATCGCGGCCACGTTGTACGCGAACGCCCAGAACAGGTTGCCCTTGATCGTCCCGAGCGTCCTGCGTGACAGCGTGATCGCATCCGCCACCGAGCGCAGGTCGCCCTGCACGAGGGTGAGGTCGCTCGCCTCGATCGCGATGTCGGTGCCGGTGCCCATCGAGAGGCCCAGGTCGGCTTGCGCTAGCGCGGGGGCGTCGTTGATGCCGTCGCCGACCATCGCGACGACGTGCCCCTCACTCTGAAGACGGGTGATGACATCCACCTTGTCGCCCGGCAGCACATCGGCGAACACCTGCTCGATGCCCGCCTCGGCGCCGACCTCGCGCGCGACCGCCTCGTTGTCGCCCGTCAGCAGCACCGGTGTCAGCCCGAGCGCCTTGAGTGATGCGATCGCCTCTGCGCTTGTCGGCTTGATCGTGTCAGCGATGACGAGGACTGCCCTGGCGGCACCGTCCCAGCCGACTGCGATTGAGGTGCGACCGGATGCCGCGGCCTCACGCTGCGCCTGCGCGAGGGTCTCATCGAGCGCGAGTCCCCAGTCGGCCAGCAGGCTCGGCCTGCCGACGACGACCGCGTGGCCGTCGACGACACCCTGCACGCCGAGGCCCTCGACGTTCTCGAACGACTCGGGTGCAGGCAGCTCACCCTGGGCAGACGCGGCGTCCGCGATGGCCCGGGCGATCGGATGCTCAGACGCCGCCTCGAGCGCACCGGCAAGCCTCAACGCCTCTTCGGGGGTGGTCGAATCGCCTGCGATCACGTCGAGCAGCGACATCCGCCCTTCGGTGACCGTGCCGGTCTTGTCGAGTACGACGGTGTCGATGCGGCGGGTGGATTCGAGCACCTCTGGGCCGCGGATGATGATGCCCAGTTGCGCCCCGCGTCCCGTGCCGACGAGGAGGGCGGTGGGGGTCGCGAGTCCGAGCGCGCACGGGCACGCGATGATGAGCACCGCGACGGCCGCCGTGAAGGCGAACTCGGGGGTCGCGCCCGACAGGAGCCACACAGTGAGCGTGACGGCCGCGATGACGAAGACAGTGGGCACGAAGATGCCCGAGATGCGATCGGCGAGGCGCTGCACCTCGGCCTTGCCCGACTGTGCCTGCTCCACGAGCCGCGCCATCTGGGCGAGTTGCGTGTCACTGCCCACGCGGGTGGCGCGCACGACGAGTCGTCCGCTCACGTTGGTGGTGGCGCCGACGACCGCGTCGCCGATGCCGACCTCGACGGGAACCGACTCGCCCGTCAACATGCTGCGATCAACGGCGGATGCCCCGGAGGTGACCACACCGTCGGTGGCGATCTTCTCACCCGGCCGCACGACGAACGCGTCGCCGACGGTCAGCTGGGCCACGGGCATCCGCTGTTCCTGGCCGTTGCGCAGGACCGCGACGTCCTTGGCTCCGAGGTCGAGGAGCGAGCGGAGTGCGTCGCCGGCGCGGCGCTTCGCCCGGTGCTCGAAGTAGCGACCGGCGAGCACGAAGACGGTGACGGCGGCGGCGACCTCGAGGTAGATGTTGCCGGCACCCGAGGTGGGCTCGAGGGTGAACTCGAAGCCGTGCGTCATGCCCGGCATTCCCGCGTGTCCGAAGAAGAGGGCATACACCGACCAGGCGAGGGCGGAGAAGGTGCCCACCGTGATGAGGGTGTCCATCGTGGCGGCGCCGTGGCGCAGGTTGATCCAGGTCGCGCGGTGGAATGGTGCCCCGCCCCACACGACGACGGGCGCCGCGAGGGTCAGCGACAGCCACTGCCAGTAGGTGAACTGCAACGCGGGCACCATCGCGAGCACGACGACGGGCACGGCGAGGATCGTGCTCACGATGAGCCGGTGCTTGAGCGATGACAGCTCGCGCTCGCCGAGGTCGGCCATGTGCTCGGCGTGCGGGTCGTGCTGCTCGCTCGGGGGCGGTGGCAGTTGCGCCGTGTAGCCCGCCTTCTCGACCTCGGCGATCAGCAGCGCAGGGTCGAGCATCTCGGGGAACCGCACGCTCGCCTTCTCCGTCGCGTAGTTGACCGATGCCTCAACGCCGTCGAGCTTGTTGAGTCGCTTCTCGATGCGGGCCGCGCAGGAGGCGCACGTCATCCCCTGCACGGCGAGGTCCAGGTCGATGAGCCCGGATGTCGCGGGCGTCGGGGTCATGGTGCTGCTGGCGAGTCGCTCAGCTCGTAGCCGGCCTCGTCGATCGCTGCCGCGACGGCCTCGGCATCGATCGCGGACTCGCTCTCGACGGTCACGAGTCCCGACGAGAGATCGACGTCAACCGTGTTGACGCCGTCGATCTTCGAGACCTCCTGCTTGACGGATGCGACGCAGTGCTCGCAGGTCATTCCACTCACGCTGTATTCGGTCTTCATGTGGACAACGATACCCCTAGGGGGTATAAAAGACAATGTGCATGGATACGAAGAACACAAAGAGCAGTTGCTCAAGCGCCTGCGTCGCGCGGAGGGCCAGGTTCGCGGTATCCACCGCATGATCGACGAGGATGCCTACTGCATCGACGTGCTCACGCAGGTCTCCGCCGCGACCAAGGCCCTTGAGACGGTCGCCCTCGCCCTGCTCGACGACCACCTCAAGCACTGCGTGGCCGAAGCCACGCGCGAGGGCGGGGAGGTTGCAGACCAGAAGATCGCGGAGGCCTCGGCCGCGATAGCGCGGCTCGTGCGCTCGTAACCCGGCCGATTTCCCCGAGTGGCCAAAGTTTTCGCCAAAGCCACTCGGATGCCCGAAACTTTGGCCACTCGGCCACCGGTTCGAACCTGCCCGCATGGCCTGATATAGTCATTCAGTTGGGTTTTGACCCGACATGCGCCCGTAGCTCAATGGATAGAGCATCTGACTACGGATCAGAAGGTTAGGGGTTCGAGTCCCTTCGGGCGCACAGGCAGAGGGCCCCAGCGAGTTTCGCTGGGGCCCTTCTTCATGCTCAGGTGGAGCGTCAGCCCTTTTCTCCCGGTACGCAGCACCTCGAGACGGCCCCGAGCGTCGAGAACGCGACCCGGCTCGGAGCAAGCTCGAGCGCGAGGGATGCGAGCAGCACCGTCACCCACATGACTCCTGCCGAGACCCAGGCCCACACGCGCGCGTTTCGGGCGATCGCCCCCACGATTGCGAAGGCGAGGGCGACGAAGGGCGGCCCGGATGTCTCGGGACGCAACAGCAGGTCGGCGACCGCGGCCGCGGTGACGAAGACGAGGACCGGTCCCGGCCAGCGCCGCGCAGCGAGGAGCACCAGGCATGCGGCAACCGTGATCGAGAGGCAAGCGGCCAGTCCGCGCTCAGGGCGAATGACGGGCCACCGGCGCGGGGCCCAGGGCCCCGCCATCCGAAGAGCGCGCCCGGTACCTGGATCAGTAGCGAGATTGCGACAGGCGCAGCCGTGCGCCCGGCGACGATCGCGGGCGCGCCCCAGCCAGCTCCCACGCGTCGTCGGAGCCGCCGGCGCCGAGCGGGGGTGCTGTCGTGCTCGAATGCTACTCGCGGGGGTGCGCGCCGCATCCGCCCACGGGAGTAAGGCCGCTACTACCCCGAGAGACAGGCATGCCCTAGCGGCCAACCCCCGCGCGAAGCTTCTCGCACAGGGCTTCCAGCTGCTGCAGCTCGTCATCGTCGAGCGCGGCACCGACGTGCGTGCTGATCGACTCCATGTGGACGACGGCGACGCGGCGGAACAGCTCGAACCCGGCATCGGTGAGGGAGACGATGACCCCGCGGGCATCCTTCGGGTCTGGGCGCTTCTCGATGAGCCCTCGGGCTGCGAGGCGGTCGACGAGCCGGCTGACGCTCGGCTGTGTGATGAGTAGGTCTGCGACGAGGTCACGGATGCGCAGGGCGCGCGTCGGCTGTCGCGACAGGTTGAAGAGCACGTCGTACTCGGTGAGCGAGATCTCCCCTGTCGGAAACTCGCGTCCGAGCTGTCGCATGACCGTGACCTGGGCACGGAACAGCGCCTCCCATGCCGACACCGCGGTTGTCTTCGACGCCATGATCGCCCCCTCTCGTGCCTACAGGTTAAGTGATTGAGGGCCCGTCGTAGAGGCTAACGACGGGCCCTCTCCCTTGCACCAAGAGTGTCCTGCAATCACATTCCGCGGGAGCTGCCACAGCAAACAACTTCCGCTGATCAAGACTGTATAACAGAAGGGTAACGACCGCTAGTTACCAATCTGTGATTTTTGCTGGCAGTTGCCTGACGCCCAAGATGTCGGCCAGACGACGGCTAGAAGCGGTCGGGCGAGGGTGTGCTCGTGTGCTGCACCGAGACATCCGCGTGGCGGTCGAAGCGGTAGCCGGCGCCGCGTACCGTGCGCACGATCTCCTCGTAGCCGCCCAGCTTGGAGCGCAGTCGCCGCACGTGCACGTCGATCGTGCGCACGTTGGGCGCCTCCTCGTCGTCGACGCCCCAGAGCCCGGCAATGAGCTCGGCGCGGTCGATCGTGCGTCCCTCGCGCAGCACGAGGTACTGGAGCAGCTCAAACTCCTTGTAAGTGAGCGGCGCGACCTCGCCCTCGAGCACGACCCGCTTGCGGGAGAGGTCGATGATGACGCCGCCGCGCGACTCGGGCTCGATGGGGGCCTCGTCCTGCTGGCGGTGCTTGGCGAGCGCGGCCGGGTCCTGGAGGGCGAGCCGCACGACGTCGACGTCGCGGCCGCCGACGCCCTGCGGTGCGAGGGCGACGGCCGCGTGGGTCTCGGCGGTCGGCACGAGCTGTTGGGTCAGGTTCTTGAGCGCCTCGACGATTGCGCCGAGGTCGGTGCCTGCCGCGGCCGCCTTGAGCTCGTCAACGCCCACGTAGAGCACGAAACCGCGCGCCTCGGTGCCCTCCGGCACGGCGCGGAGACGGCGGCGCTGGGCCGACTCGCCAGCGGAGGGTGCGGCGGGGCTGACAGTGGCGGATGCAGCGGGGCTCGCCGTCGCGGGCCCGGCAACGGCGTCGGAGATCTTGAGTGCAAGTGACATCGGTCGAATTCCTTCGTAAGGGGTGAAGGGCCTCTAATGATGAGGGTGCGATCCTTCGGTGTTACTTCAGGTGTGCGCTGGGAGTGGACACCCCGTCATGAAGGGGAGCCACCCGGAGTCCGTCGTGCACTTCCGCGATATGGCGCGGAGGGTGCGGGACCCGGCGTTCGGTTCTGTTGAGGAGCCGTGGCCGTCTAGGCGCACATTCGACAACACATGGCGCGTGCCGGCATCATCATGCCGGCGTTCCTCGAAGCCTCACAGGAGGTCGAAGTGCGCGCGAATGTAGTCATGCGGTCAAGTATCCGCCCGGTGGGGCAGTTTTTGCAAACGGGGAATCAGACCGTGCCGTAAAGGCGGTCGCCCGCGTCACCCAGGCCCGGCACGATGTATCCGTTCTCGTCGAGTCGCTCGTCGAGTGCACCCAGCACGATCGTGAGGTCACGACCGTCGGTGCCCTTGTCGATCGCTTCGAGGCCCTCGGGGGTTCCGAGGAGGCAGATCGCCGTGACATCCTGCGCCCCACGCCCGAAGAGGTAGTTGACCGCTGCGAGCAGCGACCCGCCCGTCGCGAGCATGGGGTCGAGCACGAAGCACTGGCGGTTCGACAGGTCTTCGGGCAGCCGCTCGGCGTAGGTCGTGGGCTCGAGCGTCTCCTCGTTGCGCACCATGCCGAGGAAGCCGACCTCCGCCGTCGGCACCAGCTTGGTCATGCCCTCGAGCATGCCGAGGCCCGCCCGCAGGATGGGAACGACGAGCGGTCGCGGGTCGGCGATCGCCACGCCGGTCGTCTCGGCGACAGGCGTCTGGATCGTGATGGGCACGGTGCGCACGTTGCGGGTCGCCTCGTAGGCGAGCAGCGTGACGAGCTCCTCGGTGAGGGCCCGGAAGGTGGGGGATGCGGTGTTCTCGTCGCGCAACACGGTCAGCTTGTGCGTGATGAGCGGGTGGTCGGCAACGTGAACTCGCATACGCTCAAACCTAGTCGAGAGGGGTTGTCGTTGACGACGTATACCGAGTGGATGCGCGCGCTCATTCGTGACGCTGCGCTCGCGACAGAGCATGGCGATGTGCCCGTCTCCGCCGTCGTGCTCGCCGCCGACGGCACCGTGCTCGGCCGGGGGCGCAATGAGCGCGAACTGCGCCACGACCCCACAGCCCACGCCGAGATGCTCGCGCTGCGACAGGCGGCGGATGCCACGGGCGACTGGCACCTCGACGGCACGACGCTCATCGTGACGCTCGAACCCTGCCCCATGTGTGCGGGAGCGATCCTCGCGGCGCGGGTGCCCGTGGTCGTCTTCGGGGCGTGGGACGACAAGGCCGGTGCATCCGGAAGCATCTACGACCTGCTGCGCGACCGGCGGCTGCCGCACCGCGCCGAGGTGCACGCGGGGGTCGAGGCGGATGCCTGCGCGGCCCAGCTCCGGGAGTTCTTCGAGCGTCTGCGCTAGGACAGCCCGGCCAGCCACTCCCCGAACATCGCGCGCGAGGCATCCTGCATGGCCGCGCTGTGGCGCGCGGCCTGCTCGCGCAGCTCGTCGGCCCCGCGCAGCCCGGCCTCGTTGTGCCGGATCCATGCCTCGTTCATCTCGGCCGTCACCTCGGGGTGGAACTGCACTGCGAGCACGCGATCGCCGAGGCGCCAGGCCTCATTGGGGTAGGCGTCGGAGGTCGCGAGCCGCTCTGCCCCCGCCGGGAGCTCGAAGTGATCCCCGTGCCACTCCAGCATCGGAACGCCGGCGACGTGGCGCACGGGAGAATCCTGCCCCGCCTCCGTGACGCGGATGTCCCGGTAGCCGATGTCGCGCTTCGGCCCCTTGAAGGCGGGCGAGCCGAGGGCCTCGGCCATGAGCTGGGCACCCAGGCACACGCCGAAGACGGGGGCCGCGGCATCCATTCGCTGCTGCAGCACCGAGAGTTCCTGCGAGATGAAGGGGTAGGCCTCCTTCTCATAGACGCCCATCTCGCCGCCGAGCACGACGAGCACGTCGGCTTCGAGGATCGCGGATGTCTCGGTCGCGAGGTCAGCCTCGGGCACCTCGATGTTGCGCACGGTGTAGCCGTGCTCTACGAGCACGGCTTCGAGGTTGCCGAGGTGGATGCGGGGCTCGTGCCGCAGCACGAGTGCGGTGCGGCTCAGTCGACACCCCGGATGAAGTAGACGTCGGTCGGCGGGTTGGCCTCGTCGGGCCGGCGGTAGACGTCGGGCTCGAGATAGATGCCGCTCGCGGTGGGGGCGACCTCGCGAATCGCTGCCTTCAGCTCCTCGATCGTTTCGGCGATCTCCGCCAGGCGGTCCTGCGCGGGGAACGCGATCGACGCACCGACAAGAAGCTCGTCGGAGGCAAGGCGCACCACCCGGAGGTCAACGAGCGACTGGACCCTGGGATGCGCATTGATCGCATCGCGGATCGCGTCGCTTTCAGCCTTGCTCACACTGCTTGCCGTGTCGCCGCCGTTCGTACTCATGCGCCTAATCCTAGGATGCTGCAATGACGACTTTGCGGCCCACCATCAGTTTCCTCGGCGCCGGTTCGATGGGGTCTTCGATCCTGCAGGGCCTGCTCTCGGGCGGCTTCGAGAGCGCGAGCATCCGCGTGACGAACCGCACGGATGCGAGCGCCGCGGCGCGCGAGTGGCCTGAGCCCGTGACATCCCTCTCCCTGGAGTCGAACCCGCGCGCCAACCTCGACGCCGTCGAGGGCGCCGACATCGTCGTCATCGGGGTGAAGCCGCACATGGTCGCTGACCTCCTGCGCGAGGTTGCGCCAGCGCTCGCCGAGGGCGCGATCGTCGTGAGCCTCGCGGCGGCCGTCTCGACCTCTGTCATGGAGGCGGCGCTGCCCGGGCACGTCGCGGTCGTGCGCACGATGCCGAATACGCCCACGGCGGTAGGGCTCGGCGTGACCGCCCTGAGTCGGGGAACTCGAACCTCCGACGAGCAGCTTGCCCTGGTCGAGCGGATGTTCGCGGCCGTCGGCGCCGTGCTGGTCGTCGACGAGAGCCGGATGGAAGCCGTGACGGGGGTCTCCGGCAGTGGCCCCGCCTACGTGTATTACATGGTCGAGTCGTTCATCCGGGGCGCTGAAGCGCAGGGCTTCACGCCCGAGGAGGCCGAGACGCTCGTGCTGCAGACCTTCCGCGGTGCCCTTGAGATGCTGCGCGTCTCGGGCAAGTCACCCCAGCAGCTGCGGCGCGACGTGACGAGCCCCAACGGCACGACCGAGCGCGCCATCGCTGTGCTGCAGGAGGCCGACCTGCCGGCCGTCCTCACGGCTGCGGTCGAGGCATCCGCTGCCCGCTCCCGCGAGCTCTCCCAGGGCTAGCGCCCTTTCACAATTCAGGAGCCGGCGTTCAGTATTCAGGAGCGAGAAAGCGCCGCTCCTGAATACTGAACGCTAGGACTGGGCGGCGAAGCGCTCAATGTCAGCCGCGTTGCCGCTGACAATCACGAGGTCATGGTTCGAGATGTGGGTCTCCGCGGTCGCGTAGGTGAAGTCCTGGCCGGGCGACTTGACGCCGACGACCGTCAGGCCGAACTTCTTGCGCACCTGCGACTCGGCGAGCGTCATGCCGCGGATCGACTTCGGCGGATACATCTTGACGATCGCGAAGTCATCGTCGAACTCGATGAAGTCGAGCATGCGGCCCGAGACCAGGTGGGCCGTGCGCTCGCCGGCCTCCGCCTCGGGGTAGATGACATGGTTGGCGCCGATTCGGGCGAGGATCTTGCCATGCGACTGGCTGATGGCCTTCGCCCAGATCTGCGGGATCTTGAGGTCGACGAGGTTGGCCGTGATGAGCACACTCGATTCAACGGATGATCCGGTCGCGACGACCGCGACAGCGAAATCTTGCGCGCCGATCTGTCGGAGCGCGTCGATGCTGCGCGCATCCGCCTGCACCGTGTGCGTCACGCGGTCGGCCCACTTCTGCACGAGCGCCGGGTCGGTGTCGACCGCCAGCACCTCGCGGTCGAGACGGTCGAGCTGGCCGGCCGTCGCGGCGCCGAAGCGGCCGAGGCCGATGACGAGCACGGGGGCGTCGTGGGGAATCCGGTCAACCAACGATGGGCCTCTCTTCCGCTCGCCGGAACAGTTGCCGGCGCTGGGAGGCCGCCAGTGCGGCGGCCAACGTCACTGTACCAACGCGCCCCGCCCACATGGTGGCCGCGAGCGCGTACTTTCCTGGGTCGGGGAGGGTCTCGGTGAGGCCCGTCGTGAGCCCGGATGTCGCGAACGCCGAGATCACGTCGAAGAGCACGAAGTCGAGCGGCGCCTTGGTGAGGTGCAGGATGAATATGGTCGCCGCCGCCACGATCGTGGCGCCCCACAGGGTCACGCTGACGGCGAGGCGCAGCACGTCGACGGGGATGCGCCGTTCGAATGCCTGCATGTCCTCGTCGCCGCGGGCCTCAGCGAAGGCGGCGAGGAACAGCACGGCGAGGGTCGTCACCTTGATGCCGCCCGCGGTCGAGGCCGAGCCGCCGCCGACGAACATGAGCATGTCGAGCACGAGCAGCGTCGAGCCGTTGGCTTCGCCGATGTCGATCGTCGAGAAGCCGCCGGAGCGCGACATGATCGAGATGAAGGTGCCCGTGAGTGGCCGCTGCACCGGGTCCTGCGCACCGAGGGTTGCGAGGTTGTTCCACTCGAGGAGTGTGAGCGCGAGCGCTCCCAGGATGATGAGCCCGATCGTCGTCGTCAGGGTGAGCTTGACGTGCACCGACCAGCGCTTGGGGTTTCGCCATCCGCGCGCGAGGGCGAAGATCACGGGAAAGCCGAGGCTGCCGAGGAACACCGCAAGCGCGAGCATCGACAGCATCCACGGGTCGCCTGTGAAGGGTTCGAGGCCGTCGGGGTTGGGCGTGAAGCCCGTGTTGGTGAAGGCGGATGCCGCGTAGTAGAACGACTGCCACACCGAGGTCCAGCCGTCGAACCCCGCAGCGAGCAGGCGCGGGTAGATGGAGATCGCGACGACGAGTTCGATCGCGATCGCACTGATCGCGACGGTCGCGAGCAGGCCGCCCATCTCGCCGAGCCGCACTGCCTGCGATTCCGACACGGGGCCGTGGTGGATGCGGGAGGGGTTGCTGTCGCTCGCCGCCATGAGCCGGGTGCGCAGTCCGAGGCGACGCGACACGATGAGTCCCATCATGCTCGCGACGGTGAGCACCCCGATGCCGCCCACCTGCAGGCCGATGAGGATTGCGATGTGGCCGAAAAGGCTCCAGTGGGTGCCCATGTCGACAACCGAGAGCCCCGTCACGCAGATCGTGGAGACCGCCGTGAAGAGGGCATCCACAAAGTTCGTCGTGTCGTCACCCGCGCGCGCAGACGGCAGCATGAGCACGGCGGTGAGGATGCCGATGAGGGCCGTGAAGACAAGGATCGCGAACCGTGCTGGCGACCCTGTCGCGAAGTCATCGAGCGCGTCGCGGAAGCGCTCGGAGCGCGTGCTGCGGGATACGGGCTTGCTACGCATGCGTTCCCTCGCCACTCCACTCCGCTCTACGGCGCCGCTGGCCTCGCGGACAGCATGTCATGGTACTCCCCGCCTGTGCCCGTTAGCCTGTTGCCATGGCGGACATTTTTGGCGTGATTGCGGACGCGACGCGCCGTGAGCTCCTGCAGGTTCTACTTGAACGCTACTCGGCGACGGACTCGCCGACGGGCGACATCAGCGTCGGTGAGCTGGTTGAGAAGCTTGGGCTGAGCCAGCCGACCGTCTCGAAGCACCTCAAGGTGCTCCGCGAATCCGGCCTCGTGGCCGTGCGCGAGGTTGGCCAGCACCGCTACTACCGCCTCGAGACCCAGCCACTCGAGACCGTCGAGGACTGGCTGATGCCGTTCATGGCCGTCGGCTACGGCACGGATGACGCGGACTTGTCGCGCTCGCTGGCCGGGGGCGCCTTCGCCGCATGGACGGGCGCACCGCTGACCGAGCCGCTCCGCCGCGCGGGTGAGACCCTGCAGCATCCGGGTGATGCGGGCGCCGCGGTCGGTCGTGCCATGGCGGATGCGACCCACGGTGTGCGCCACCGCTTCGAGGAGGCGTCGGAAAACGTGGAACGCCGTGTGATCGAGCCGATCAAGAAGAAGCTGAAGAAGGACTGACGAACTGTCCACAGCCCCAGATCGGGGCATGGACATTCTGTCACTTCCGGCTCTAGAGTAGCGATCAAGCACTCCAGTCACATCTGCACCGGGTGCTCCGCATGAGGGGTTTTCGATGGCACGCGATCTTTCCGACGTGAAGTTCCTGACGGTGGCTGAGGTCGCCGACATGATGCGCGTGTCCAAGATGACCGTCTACCGGCTGGTGCACTCGGGTGAACTGCCCGCCATTCGCTTCGGCCGTTCCTTCCGCGTGCCCGAGTCGGCGGTTCAGGCCGCGATCCAGTCCCACATCTCTGACGTCGGCTGAGCATCCGCTGCCGTTCGGGGGCTGGCCGTCAACGAGGCGCGCCGATGTCGGCTACACTGTCGAGAGGCAATTTTTCCGCGGTTCTGAACGGACCCGGTCGTCTGTTCAAGAATCAGTGAGGTACGTATGGGTTCCGTAATCAAGAAGCGTCGCAAGCGTATGGCGAAGAAGAAGCACCGCAAGCTGCTTCGCAAGACTCGCCACCAGCGCCGCAACAAGAAGTAGCGCAAGCGTTCACGAAGCGCCGAGCCGAAAGGCTCGGCGCTTCTGCGCTTAACGCGAGCCCGCGCATCCGGCCCTCGTCCTCAGGCGTTCGTGCCCGGCTTCGCCTCTCGCCGCACGCGCCTGCGGGCCGCGCGGATGCTCGACTTGTTGAGCCGCATCACCGACCAGCCGTTCCCGGTCGCATGCCGCATCAGTTCGGTGTCGGGATTGACGACGACGCGATTGCCGGCCAGCTCGAGGAGCGGGATGTCGTTGCGCGAATCGGAGTAGGCCCAGCAGTCCTCAAGTGGCGAGCCCGTGCGCTCTGCCAGCTCGCGTGCCGCCCTCGCCTTCTGCTCGCCATGCAGGAATCCGCCGACCAGGCGGCCGGTGAAGCATCCCTCTCTCACCTCGAGGCGTGTGCCGATCGCGCCGGTGAGCCCGAGACGGCGGGCGATGACGTCGGCCACGATCGAGGGGCTCGCGGTCACGAGCCACACCTGGTGGCCCTTCGCGAGGTGCTCGCGCGCAAGACCGACACTCTCGGGCCAGAGCCTGCGTTCGATCTGGCGGTCGAAGATCTCCTCCGCAAGCTCGAGCACCTCGGCTTCCCGCACGCCCGCCGCGAGGCCGAGTGCCCGCTCGCGAAGCCGCTCCAGGTGGTGCAGGTTCTCCCCGACCCGGATGAATCGTGCCTGCTGCCAGGCGAAACGCACGAGGTCGCGCACACCGACGTAGCCCCGCCGGTAGGCGCCGCCCCCGACGTGGTAGATGCTCGCACCCCGCATGAGGGTGTTGTCCACATCGAAGAAGGCGATGACCGGCCGGGTCCCGTCGTCGTTGGCGGTGGGCGCATTCATCCGCGCCATCGTAACCTCTGGGGTTCCCGTGGGGCGCGCCCACGAACTGGGGGCGGTCGGCGCCGAGCCGAGCGTGCAGGCCTGCGACTTAGCATTGGGGTATGCCCCACCTGACGCTGTTGACCCGGCCCGGCTGCCACCTCTGCGACGACGCCCGGGACGTCGTGACGGGGGTCATTGGGGAGCTGGATGCCGCGGCATCCGCTGTGCAGGTCACGCTCGAGGAGAAGTCGATCCTCGACGATGAGGCGCTGCTCGCGAGGTACTCGGAGGAGATCCCCGTACTCATGATCGATGGGCGTGTGCACAACATCTGGCGCATCGACCCGGAGCGGCTCCGCGCCGCCCTGACCGCCGAGTAGTCGCGGCTCAGCGGCGCTTCGCGGCGGACTCTGCCTCGGCGCGGGACTCGTAGACGGGCTCGTCGAGCACGAAGGCGAGGCGCTCCTCGGGGGCGACGAGCAGCAGGTCCGTCGGCTCCTCTGCCGTGTCGAAATCAGAGGCGGCCAGCGGCTCCCCGCCGAGGTGCACCGTCACGAGACCGCTGCCGGTCTCGAGCGAGTCGACCTCGAGGGCCGGGATGGGCTTGCCGTGCCGCTCGATGAGGCGCCCGATTGCGGCGCCGATGCCCTCGCTGCTCTGCATGAGGGCCTTCTCGTCGACGACCGTGTAGTCGTAGCGTGTGCGCACTGTGACGGTGAGCTCGTCGGCAACGCCCTCCTCGGGCTCCTCTGGCTCGTCGAAGAGCTCGTCGAGCGCATCCCCGTACTCGCCGACGGCCTCCCACAGGCGGCGGTCGACATCCTCGGCCTCGTCCTCAGAGCCGTTACCGGATGCGACGACATCGATGTGTCGACGCAGTATCTGGAGAAGCGCCTCCCCGGCCTCGATAGCGGACGTGCGGGCGGGGTCGGTGCTGCTCATTCCGCCACGCTAGCACCACCCCCATACCGCTGAGACGACACTCAAGCACCTTCACGGGACGCCGGAAGGTGCTTGAGTGTCGTCTCAGCGAGGAGGGCTTTGCAGGGTTCTCACAGTTGGGGGCGTAACGTCCGCCTCATGACGAAACTCATCAACTTCTCGATCGAGACCGAAGCGGAGAAGAGCGCAGATTTCCGCCGCGTGCTCTGGACGGGCGAGCACACCCAGCTCGTCATCATGACAATCCCGGTCGGTGGCGAGATCGGCGCGGAGACCCACCCCGACAACGACCAGATCCTGACGATTGTGAGCGGCACGGGCGAGGCGACGGTCTCCGGCAACAAGAAGCAGATTGCATCGGGCGACCTCGTGGTCGTGCCCGCCGGTCAGCATCACAACTTCGTCAACACGGGCCCCAACCCGCTCGTGCTCTACACGGTCTACGGCCCGCCAGACCACGCGGACGGCGCCGTGCACAAGACCAAGGAAGAGGCCGACCGCCTTGAGGAAGAGGGCAAGGACGAGCCGCCGCAGTAGCCTCTCCGGTCTTGTCGGCACCGTGAGCCTGCAGAAAGCGGCCGTTTCCCGTACGAAACGGCCGCTTTTTGCAGGCTCAGCGCTCTCGAGCCCCACAGATCCTGAGCTGATCTTCAGGGTCGGCTTCTAGAGTCAGCCGGTCATGACTGTGCCCCCAGTGCGTCCCCGCGGCCGTCGCCGCGCCGAGACACCGTCCACCTGGACGGGGATGCTCGCGACCCTTCCCGCGGGTACCCTTCGGCCCCGTGCGCCCGGGTCGGAAGCGGACACCCGAGCCGCGTCGGGCGACGGCCGGCCGCGCGGACGGCGCCGTTTCGGGGACAAGCGCCGCGGCATCCGACCCGGCGTCCTCGCTTCACTCGTGGCGGCTGCCGTCGCGCTCGCGGTGCTGACGGCCGCCGCCGTGCTGCCGGGGCTCGCAAGCACCAGACAGACGGATGCTCCGCCCGCCGCCCAGTCACTGCAGGTCGTCGGCACTCAACTCGCGGCGACCCCGCGCGACAGCTTCACGGCGACGCCCGGTGAGCAGACCTATGTTGCGGGCGGCACCAATCGCGACTGGGCGAGCCTCGTGCTGCACTATGGCGAGTGGCCGGTCACGGAGCAGAACGTCACCGTCATCATGCGGTGGATGCGGCAGGAGAACTACGAGAAGTCGTGGTGGAACCGCAACAACCCGCTCAACAACGGTTGGGGCTCCGGTGGCGGGGGAGGGCTCGGCTCCTACCCGAACCTGCGCGTTGCTGCGCAGAATGCCGCGGAGGCCCTTCACACACATCCGGGCTATGCGGGCATCCGCGAGGGCTTCTCGGCATCCGCCCCGACGGAGGTGACCGAGGCAGCCATCTGGGCGTCGCCGTGGGCGAGCAGCCACTACGCCAATGGCTCGCACTGGCACTACACGCCGACGCAGGTCATCGAGGCGCCCGCCGAGGCGTGGTGACGCTTTCCTAATTCAGGAAACGATGGGTGTTTCCTGAGTTGGGAGCACCAACTCCTGAGTTGGGAACGCCGACTCCTGAGTTGTGAGAGCCAACTCCTGAGTTGTGAGAGCCAGCTCCTGAAACAGGAGAGCCAGCTCCTGAAACAGGAGAGCCAGCTCCTGAATTGGGAGAGTGCCCTACGGCAGCAGGCGGTTCGGCCCGCGGAAGAGGTACGTCGTCTCGCGCAGGTTCGGCAGGCCGAGCATGAGCATCAGCACGCGCGAGAGGCCCATGCCGAAGCCACCGTGCGGCGGCACCCCGTAGCGGAAGAAGTCGAGGTAGAACTCGAGCTCCTCAGGGTCGAGGCCCTTCTCCTTCGCCTGCTCGACGAGCACGTCGACGCGGTGCTCGCGCTGCGCCCCCGTTGAAATCTCGACGCCGTTGTAGACGAGGTCGTAGCTGTTGGTGAGCGCCGCATCCTCGGCATTGCGCATGTGGTAGAACGGCCGGATGCTCGAGGCATAGTCGGTCAGGAACACGAAGTCGTGCCCGAACTGCTCCTTGACGTAGGCCGCGATCTGGCGCTCGCCCTCCGGGTCCATGTCGTCGTCGTGACGGGGGACCTCGTAGCCGCGCTCGGCGACGATGCGCTTCGCCTCCGCGAGGGGGATACGGGGGAAGGGCGTCGTCGGCACCTGCAGGTCGATGCCGAAGTGCTCGAGGATCGCTTCGCCGTGCTTCTCCTTGACGGCCGTGAGGCCGGCGACGAGCAGTTCCTCGTGCATCCGCATGACGTCTTCGTGTGAGGAGATCCAGCTGATCTCGGCGTCGACCGAGGTGAATTCGGTCGCGTGGCGCGAGGTGAAGGAGGGGTCGGCGCGGAAGGCCGGGCCGATCTCGAACACGCGGCCGAAGCCGGCCGGCTGCGCCATCTGCTTGAAGAATTGGGGGCTCTGCGCGAGGTAGGCCTTGCCCTCGAAGTACTCGACCTCGAAGAGTTCGGCGCGTGACTCGGAGGCGCTCGCCATGAGCTTGGGCGTGTGGATCTCGATGAAGTCGTTGTCGACCCAGTAGCTGCGCCAGGCGTGCTCGAGCGTCGTCTGGATCTTGAAGACGAGGGCGTGCTTGGGCACGCGCAGGTCGAGGAAGCGCCAGTCCATGCGCTTGTCGATGCCGCTGTCGTCGGCGATGGGCGTCTCGGGGATCGCGGCCGCCGCGACCTCGATCGAGTCGAGCTTGATCTCGACGCCGCCGAGCTTGACCCGCTCGTCGTGCTTGAGTTCGCCCACGGCCGTCAGGAACGTGCCCTGGGCGAGTCCGGAGATCGTCTCTGCGAGGGCATCCTCCGCCGGTGTGCCGTCTTCGTTGAAAACGCGCGGGTGCACGAGCTGCACGGCGCCGCTCTCGTCGCGCAGCACGACGAACTGCACCTTCTTCTGATCGCGAACCGTCTCGACCCAGCCGGAGACAGAGGTGGGGCCGTCGGGTGCCGCGGCGAGGTCCTTGATGAGGGTGCGTTCAGTCACGGCTCCAGTGTAGTTGCGCGCGATTGCGCGGACCTCGCGGGGCGAGCTTGCGAGCGACGAAGGAGCCTATCGAAACCCCTCGCATCACGTTCCGGTGTCGATACGGCCCCGGCGGGCCTGCTCAACCCGCGGGCAGGCATTTCTCAGGCATCCGTCTGCCTAGACTTGATGCGTGCCTGCCTCCCTCATTCATCTTGTTCGCCATGGCGAGGTGCATAACCCCGAGGGCGTGCTCTATGGCCGCATCCCTGGCTACCGGCTCTCGGAGCTCGGCCACCGGATGGCGGATGCCGCCGCCCAGCATCTCGAGGGCCACCCCGTCAAGGCGCTGTTCGCTTCGCCGCTCGAGCGTGCACAGGAGTCGGCGAAGCCGTGGTCGGAGCGCTTCGGCCTTGAGGTCACGACGGATGAGCGCCTGATCGAGCCCACCAACAGGTTCGAGGGCCAGACCTTCGAGTTCGGCCCCAAGATCATCACCAAGCCACAGTCGTGGCCGTGGGTCATGAACCCCTTCAAGCCGAGCTGGGGTGAGCCCTTCGCGAGTGTGGCCGACCGGATGCTCGCGGTCATCGAAGACGCCTGGAACTCCGTCGACGACGGCGAGGTCGTCATGGTCAGCCACCAGATGCCGATCGTGATGGTGCAGCGCTACGTGACGGGCCGCAAGCTCTACCATGACCCCCGCAAGCGCCGCTGCAGCCTCTCGAGCATCACGACGCTTCGCCGGGAGGACGACCGTTTCGTCGAGCACTCCTACGCTGAGCCCGCGGCCGAGCTGCTCGCGCAGGCCGCAGACCATGGGGCGGTGTGAGCGTGCGCGCATCCGTTCTTCGCCGCGGTGCGGCGATCCTCGCGCTCGGCGCGCTCTTCCTCACGGGCTGTACCGCCAGCGACCCGCTCGCCCAGAAGTACGGCAACGGCGGGGCGAGCAACACGGAGTCGAACGACGGCGCGATCCTGGAGATCACACCCGAGAACCGCGGTGCCGCCCCCGAGTACTCGGGCATGACCGACTCGGGCGTCGAGGTGTCGAGCACCGACTATGAGGGCCGCGTCGTGGTCGTGAACTTCTGGTACGCCGCCTGCGGCCCCTGCCGTGCCGAGGCCCCCGACCTTGAAGCCCTGCACCAGAAGCACAAGGACGACGGGGTCTCGTTCATCGGCGTCAACACCCTCGACCAGCCCGAGAACGCGCTCGCCTTCGCCCGCAAGTACGGCATCACCTACCCGTCGATCATGGACGGGGAGACGGGCGAGGTGCGTCTCGCCTTCGCCGGCCAGGCATCCCCGAGCGCCGTGCCGACGACGCTCGTGCTCGACAAGGAGGGGCGCGTCGCGGCCCGGTTCCTGGGGCAGATCACCGCGCCGGGCAACCTCGACACGATCATCCGTGAGCTCGTCGCGGAGGAGCTCTAGTGGATGTCGGCGAGATTGTCCTCGGGGGCAATCTCCTCCTCGCGATTCCCCTCGCCCTCCTCGCGGGCCTCGTCTCCTTCGCTTCGCCCTGCGTGCTCCCGCTCGTGCCCGGCTACCTCGGCTACATCGGCGGGGTCACCGAGGTCAGCGAAACGGATGCCTCGCGCCGCCGCTCCCGCAATCGCCTGCTGCTCGGGGTGCTGCTCTTCGTGCTCGGGTTCAGCGTGGTCTTCGTCACCTTCGGGTTGCTCTTCGGTGTCGCGGGGCTGCTCCTCATTCGCTGGATGGACATCATCACGCGCATCGCGGGCGTCATCATCATCGTCATGGGGCTCGTCTTCATCGGCGGCTTCGGCGCGATGCAGCGCACGATCAAGCCGCGCTGGAAGGTGGCGACGGGCCTCGCGGGGGCGCCGTTCCTCGGCATCGTGTTCGGCCTTGGCTGGGCGCCCTGCATCGGGCCGACGCTGGCCGCGGTGCTTGCCCTGAGCCTCGAGGGGGGTTCACCGGGTCGCGGCGCGCTGCTGGGCGCCGTGTACTGCCTCGGCCTCGGCATCCCCTTCCTGATCGTCGCGCTCGGCTTCGGCTGGGTGGCGGGTTCCGTTGCGTGGCTTAAGCGCAACATTCGTGTCGTCAACCTCGTTGGCGGCGCACTCCTCGTCCTCGTCGGCCTCGCCATGGTGACGGGGCTGTGGGGCATGTTCATCTCGAGTTTGGGATCGGTGATCGGCAGCTTTGTCCCGGCCATCTGACCATCACGACAGCCCGGCGCCCGCGCCGCGCGAGGGCGGAGTCAACCAGCCCTCCCTCGGCGTCGTCGGCTACCTGCGTTTCTTCTGGCGGCAACTGACGAGCATGCGCACCGCGCTCGTGCTGCTGCTCCTGCTCGCGCTGGCCGCGATCCCGGGCTCGCTCGTGCCGCAGCGCTCTTCTGACCCCAACGGCGTCACGCAGTACTACAGCGATCACCCAGACCTCGCCCCGGTGCTCGACGACTTGCAGCTCTTCGACGTCTTCGGCTCGGTGTGGTTCTCGGCCATCTACCTGCTGCTCTTCATCTCGCTCATCGGCTGCGTCATCCCGCGCACGCTCCACCACTTGAAGGCGCTCCGCACGCCGCCGCCCAAGACGCCGGCGCGCCTGTCGCGGCTGGAGGCCTATCGCTCGACTGAGGCGAAAGGCGTGACCGCGGCATCCGCCATCGAGTCGGCACGGACGCTGCTGCGCAAGTCCGGATACCGCGTGCGTGTCTTCGAGAAGGCGGGGGAGCTGTCGGTCTCGGCCGAGCGCGGCTACCTGCGCGAGACGGGCAACCTCATCTTTCACACCGCGCTCATCGGCGTGCTTGTCTCGGTGGGTATCGGCGGCGGCTTCGCCTACAACGGCCAGAAGGTCGTCGTGGAGGGCAAGCCCTTCGTCAACGTGCTGAACGACTACGACTCGTTCAGCCCCGGCCGCTTCTTCGACGAGGGCTCGCTGCCGCCCTACCGGCTCATCCTCGACGACTTCGACGCGAGCTACGAGACCGAGAACGTCAACGCCTTCGGGTTCGCGAGCAACTTCAGCGCCGATGTCACGGTGCACGAAGGCGGGCGCAGCCCCTATGAGGCACAGGTGCGTGTCAACGAACCGCTGCCGATAATGGGCCTCGATACCTATCTCGTCGGCAACGGCTACGCACCCCACGTGACGGTCACGGATGCCGATGGCAACATCGCCTTCACTGGGCCCGTGCCCTTCATCCCGCAGGATGACAACCTCACCTCCCTCGGCATCATCAAGGTCACGGATGCCGTGCCGGAGCAGATCGGCATGCGCGGCTTCTTCTACCCCTCGGCGGCTGTGCTTGAGTCGGGCGCGCTCACCTCGAACTTCGCCGACCTGCTCGACCCGGTGCTCACGCTCAACGTCTACACAGGTGACCTTGGCCTTGATGACGGCACGCCCCGCTCGGTGTACTCGCTCAATGTCGAGGGCATGCGAGAGATCGTCGGCGGCGACTCCGGTGTCGACTCGATCCAGCTGCGACCGGGGGAGTCCTACGAGCTGCCAGGTGGACGCGGCACCGTCACCTTCGATGACATGAGCGAGGCCTCGCCCGACGGGGAGAGCGTGCTGCGCTTCGCATCCTTCGACGTGCACCATGACCCGAGCGCCGGCTGGGTGCTCGTCTTCACGATCCTCGTCATCGGCGGGCTCATCGCGGGGCTCTTCGTACCGCGCCGCCGGGTGTGGGTCAAGGCGATCGATGGCGATGAGGGCATCCGCCTCGAATACGCTGGTCTCGCCCGCGGTGAGGACCCGGGCCTCGACGGCGCCGTGCGTGATCTGGCCGAGCGGCACGCCCAGGCGCTCGGGGTTAGGCTTAGCTAGTGTCCGACGTGCTTGATTCCTACTCGCTGGTCGCCGTCTACTCGGCGATGGCGGTCTACGTGTTCGCCTTTGTGCTGTTCACGATCGACCTCGCCAAGCGTTCCACCTATGCGACGGCCGCTGCCGACCAGCTCGCCATGTCGGAGCGGCAGGTGGCCTCAGCATCCGGCACCACCACCGCCACCCTCGAGAAGACGACGACGGATGTCGCGGCACCCCGTTACCGCTTGGAACGGATCGCCTTCGCCCTGACCATCCTCGCGACGCTGCTGCACGTCGCCGCGGTCGTGCTTCGTGGCGTCGCCCAGGGCTTCGTGCCGTGGGCCAACATGTTCGAGTTCTCGCTGACCTCCTCGGCAATCGTGGCGCTCGTGTTCGTGCTGCTGCAGTTCTGGCAGGACCTGAAGTTCCTCGGCGCCTACATCGTCGGCGGCCTGCTCATCACGCTCGGTGTCGCGACGGTCAACTTCTACGTGCCGGTCAAGCCGCTGCCTGACGCGCTCGACTCGTACTGGCTCGTCATCCACGTATTCGTGGCCGCCCTCGGCACGGCGCTCTTCGCGATCGGTGCCGCGCTCTCGCTCCTGCAGTTGCTGCAGTCGCGCCGCGAGACGAGCGGCAAGGGCATCGGCTTCCTCCGCACGCTGCCCAGGGCCGACCGCCTCGAGAACCTCGCCTACCTGGTGACGGTCGTCGGCTTCGTCTTCTGGACCTTCACGCTCGTCGCCGGGGCCATCTGGGCCGAGCGCGCCTGGGGTCGCTACTGGGGTTGGGACACCAAGGAGGTGTGGACGTTCATCATCTGGACCGTCTACGCCGGCTACATCCACGCCCGCGCAACCCGCGGCTGGCGCGGCGCCCGCTCGGCCTGGCTCGCGCTCATCGGCTTCGGTTCGGTGCTCTTCAACTACGTGATCGTCAACCAGTTCTTCAAGGGGCTGCACAGCTACAGCGGGCTGTAGGCCGGCAACGGCCGTATCGACACCCGCGCTCGTTACTCGACCCTCGTCAGGCGCGCGTGGCAGCGGCGCAGCCGGTCGAGCCACCAGTCGCGACGGTCTTCGGATGCCTCGTGGCGGTCGAGCAGGGCTGGGCTCACGTCGATGCGGCGCACCGGGATGCAGCCGTCGACGGGGGAGAGCGGCTCCTCCGTGACATCCGCTTCGAGCAGGGCCGCCGTGCCGAGTCCGCAGTCGTAGTCGAGCACGGGGACCACACCTGCGAGGTGGGCGCCCATCGAGAGACCGATGCTTGTGTCGAGTGCGCTCGAGATGACGACCGGCAGGCCGGCCTCGGCGATGATGCGTTCCGCGGCGGCTATGCCGCCCAGGGGCTGCGCCTTGATGACGAGCAGGTCGGCGGCGCCGGCCCGGGCAACCGCGAGCGGATCCTCGGCTTTCCGAACGCTCTCGTCCGCGGCGATGCCGATGCCCATGTAGCGGATGCGCTCGCGCAGTTGGGCGAGCTCGTCAACGCTCGCGCACGGCTGCTCGAGGTACTCGAGGTCGAACTCGGCCAGGGCGTGCACGGCCCGCTCGGCCTCGTCGATCGTCCAGGCACCGTTGGCGTCGAGGCGGATGCGGCCCTCCGGGCCGAGGTACTCGCGCACCGCCCGCACCCGTTCGACATCGTCGGCGATGCGCTGGGACGGGCCGGCGACCTTGACCTTGACGGTGCGGCATCCGCTGAATCGGTCGAGCACCCCGGCGACGCGACTGGGCTCGACCACCGGCAGGGTCGCGTTCACCCGCACGCTGCTGCGGAACACGGCCGGTTCCTCGCCCCAGCCGAAGTCGATCGCGGCGGCAAGCCAGGTGGCTGCCTCGGTGTCGTCGTATTCGACGAAGGGGGAGAACTCGGTCGCACCGCGCGGCCCCTCGAGGAGGAGGGCTTCGCGGGTGTCGATGCCGCGGAACCGCGTGCGCAGGGGGAGACAGACCACTCGCGCCGTTGCGAGCAGGTCGTCGATCGTGGGGAGCATCGCCCCAGTCTGGCAAAACGGATGTCGCGTTCCCCGTGAGTGTGCCCGCGACACGTGGAATAGGCTCGCGTGCATGAATTCGAGTGGTGAGTCCGCGCCCGCGGGGGCGGGCACAGCGCCATCTGCCGATCCCTGGTCGGCGGCGAACTGGACCGCTGAGCCAGTGCTGACGGTGCCCACCGGGCCCGCGCAGTCCCCGCAGCCCGTGCCAAGCGCTCGTCGACGCGGGAAGGCGCTCCCCGGCATGGTCGCGCTGGGGCTCGCGCTCGTGGGACTGGTGGTCGAGATCGTCGCGATCACCATCGCCGCACCGGCGTCTGCCACCGAGACTTCCTGGGCCGTGGCATCCGTGCTCGCGTGGATCGCCAACGGGCTGACCCTGGCCGGCGTCGTGACCGGCCTCGTCGCGGTCGTGGCCCGTCTCGGACGCTGGTGGGGCGCCCCGGCGATCGTCCTCGGGCTGCTCGCGAACCCGTGGCTGCAGGTCACGGTGCTCGGCGCCCTCAGCTAACCCGCCGCGCGCACTTCTGTGCGTCACGCGCACGTTTGATCGTACGCGCGACGCACAAAACTCCGCGCGCCGCGCCCCCGTAGGCTGGGAGCATGACCGTCTCCGAGCTTTTCGACGACTCCCGCTGGGTGGTGGCGCCCGGCGCCGACGCGCTGACCGACATCACGTACCACCACGACACGGAGGGCCGCGTCGCCCGCATCGCGTTCAACCGGCCGGAGGTGCGCAACGCGTTCCGACCGCACACGGTCGACGAGCTCTACCGCGCGCTCGATGACGCCCGCCAGAACCCGCGCATCGGCGTCGTGCTGCTGACCGGCAACGGGCCGAGCCCCAAGGATGGCGGCTGGGCCTTCTGCTCGGGTGGCGACCAGCGCATCCGGGGCCGCGACGGCTACAAATATTCGGATGACGCGATGACCGTGCAGGACCCCGCGCGTTCGGGACGCCTCCATATCCTCGAGGTGCAGCGCCTCATTCGCTTCATGCCCAAGGTCGTCATCGCGGTCGTGCCCGGATGGGCGGCCGGCGGCGGGCACTCCCTCCACGTCGTCTGCGACCTGACGATCGCCTCGGCGGAGCACGGCAAGTTCAAGCAGACGGATGCCGACGTCGGCTCCTTCGACGCCGGCTACGGCAGCGCCTACTTCGCGCGTCAGATCGGGCAGAAGAACGCGCGGGAGGTCTTCTTCCTCGCCCGTGAGTACAGCGCCCAGCGGGCGTACGAGATGGGGTCGGTCAACGCGGTCGTGCCGCATGGGGAACTCGAGATCACAGCCTACGAGTGGGCGCAGGAGATCCTGACCAAGTCGCCGACCGCCATCCGGATGCTCAAGTTCGCCTTCAACGCCGTCGACGACGGACTCGTGGGCCAGCAGGTCTTCGCGGGCGAGGCGACGCGCCTCGCCTATGGCACGGACGAGGCGGTCGAAGGCCGCGACTCGTTCCTCGAGAAGCGCGCGCCCGACTGGTCGCCCTTCCCCTGGCAATTCTGACGAGCGCGGTGTCTTCTCATTAGGGCGCCCGTATATTCGGCAGCGCTGGTGAGAAGTCGCAGCGCTCATGGCGGATGCCTCGTGTGCACTCCCGAATAGGATTCGATCGTGGCTAGAGCGAAGCAGCAGAGGATGGACCCCCGTAAGGCAGCGGCAGCGGCAGCGGCGCGCAGCAGCAAGCGACCCGTGCCCCCGCAGGCGAAGGTGCAGCCGGCGACAGCCCGCGACTGGATCGCGGGCGCCCGCATCCGCACCCTCACGCTCGGAATCGCGCCCGTCGCGCTCGGCACGGCGGCGGCCCACTTCTCCGCGCCGGAAGAGGGCTGGCACTGGGTGCGTGCCCTCCTGTGCCTCGCGACGGCCCTGCTGCTCCAGGTCGGCGTGAACTTCGCCAATGACTACTCCGACGGCATCCGCGGCACCGATGCCCACCGCGTGGGCCCATCGCGGCTGACCGGCTCGGGGGCGGCCAAGCCGCGGACCGTGCTGACCGTCGCGCTCGTGTTCCTCGGGCTGGGCGCGTTGGCGGGCCTCGCCGTCATCGTGCTCAGTGGGCAGTGGTGGCTGCTCGCCGTCGGGGCGGCCGCGATCGCCGCAGCCTGGTTCTACACGGGCGGCAAGCATCCCTATGGCTACTACGGCCTCGGCGAGCTCTTCGTCTTCGTGTTCTTCGGCCTCGTCGCGACCGCTGGCACCATGTACGTGCAGGTTGGCACCGTCTCGCTCGAGGCGTGGCTGCTCGCCGTCATCGCGGGGCTCTTCGCGTGCTCTGTGCTCGTCGCCAACAACATGCGCGACATCGAGCAGGACCGCCTCTCCGGCAAGCGCACCCTCTCGGTGCTCATCGGGCTCACGGCATCCCGCGTGCTGTTCACGGTGCTGATCCTCGCGCCGTTCGGCATTCTCGTGTTCTTCGCGCTGCTCTTCATCCTCGCGAAGTACGTCTTCTTCGTGCTGCTCCTCGCGGTGCCCGCGGTGATCATCGCCTGCACGGGCAAGACGGCGCAGGAGTTCCTGCTCGTGCTCAAGCTCGCGAGCTTCACGTCGCTCGCCTTCGCGTTGGGGTTGGCCGCCGCGATCGTGTTCTAGCGGGAGTCGCGCCTAACGCGCCTCGGGGCCGGACTTGTCGCGCCGTTCAGCTGGGACTGTATCCGGCGAATCCGTCACCGCATCCTCAGCCTCGGCGTCGGGGTGCACCTCGGGCTTCTCGCGCCGCTGCTGGAGGTCGAGCGCCAGCTGGTCGCGGGTGTCGCGGAAGAACAGGTATGCGACCGAGAACGAGATCACCATCGCGAAGATCGCCGACAGCCACCACCAGATGCCGAGCAGCATCAGTGCGGCGAAGACACCGGCGAAGAGGCCGAGGCGCAAGAGCGTGTAGAGCAACCAACGGTGGGAGGTTTTCACGCAACGAGTCTACGCAGCGCGGCCTGGGCATCCGTCCCCGCGGTCGAACGATCGCCCAGCGGCCGCCAAGTCCGCTGGCGTAGACTCGGGGCATGCGCGCCTTCCTACCTGTCTTCGGGGCAGCACTGTTGCTGGCCTTCTGGGTCTACGCGCTCATCGACTGCATCCGCACCGACGACTTCCGTGCCCGCGGGCTCCCGAAGGGCGCCTGGGTCTTCGTCATCATCATCCTTCCGCTCATCGGCGGCCTGCTCTGGTTCACGATCGGCAAGGAGCGGATGCCGCGTGCCGGCGGCCGCCCCGCGGCCTCGCGTCCCGTCTACCCCGACGACGACCCCGCCTTCCTGCGCAGCGTCGACACCGAGGCGGAGCGCGAGCAGCGCATCCGTGACCTCGAGGCGAAGCTCGCGGAGCTCGATGACGAAGACAACACGGGCCTGAAGGGCGCGAGCGACGAGCCCAAGGGCGAATGAACGCCGGGAGCCCGGCGACCGAGTTCTCGGTCGGCCTGCTGGCAGAACTCGTTCGCCTCGGTGTGCGCCACCTCGTCGTGGCTCCAGGCTCGCGCTCGCAGGCGCTGGCGCTCGCCGCGGCTGAGTTTGAACGGGCCGGCCGTGCCCGCCTGCACGTGCGCATCGATGAGCGTTCGGCGGGCTTTCTGGCGCTCGGCCTCGCGGCCGAGTCGGGGCATCCGGCCGCCGTCATCACGACCTCGGGAACCGCCGTCGCAAACCTGCACCCCGCGGTGCTCGAGGCACACCACGCGGGCGTGCCGCTCATCGTCATCACGGGCGACCGTCCCGCCGAGCTCCGCGGCATCGGCGCCAACCAGACGACCGTGCAGCACGGTATCTTCGGCCCGGCCGTGCGCTTCACGCGCGACATCGACGCGCCCTCGCAGGAGAGTGCTGACCCCGCGGGTGCGCGTGCGATCGCCCGGGAGGCGTGGTCGGCCGCATGCGGGCACTCGGATGCCCCGGGCCCGGTGCACCTCAACGTGGCCTTCCGCGAGCCCCTCTCGGCGGCGATCGCGGAGTTGCCTGCCGCGGGCGACGCTGCGGGTTTCGATACGCTCGTGCCTCGCTCCTCAACCCACCGCCCCCACCGCCTCTCCGCCGCGCCGCGCACGGTCGTCATCGCCGGGGACCGCGCCGGCGAGCAGGCCGAGGCCGTCGCCCGCGCCCTCGGCGCCCCGCTCCTCGCCGAGGTCTCGAGCGGTGCCCGCTTCGGCCCCAACCTCGTCGCTGCCTACCGGGAACTCCTGCGCGACCCCGACTTCGGCGGGCTCATCGAGCGTGCCATCGTCTTCGGGCACCCCACCCTGAGCCGCGAGGTGCCGCAGCTCATCCAGCGCGCTGACGTACACACGATTGTCGTGCGCGGCAGCTCGCCCGAGGACTACAACCCCGGTCACCGCGTCGCCGAGTTCATCGACGCGATCGAGGTCGAGGGCGGCCCCGACCCCGACCGCTCCTGGCTGGGGCGCTGGGTGCACACGAGCCGCGGCCTGATCGAGGCATCCGATGATGCCCCCGTGGTCGACGCGCCGGATGCCTACGACGGCACCGTCACGGCGGCGTTCCAGCGGCAGACCCTCGCGGCATTGCGCGCACCCGTCACGCGCCGCGCCCTCGCCGACGCCGTGTGGCGGGCGACGTGGCCGCACGACCGGCTCGTGCTCGGCTCCTCGCGGCTCATCCGCGAGCTCGACTCCGCGGTGCCGGGCAAGAAGATCCGCGTGCACGCCAACCGCGGCCTCGCCGGCATCGACGGCACGCTCTCGACCGCGATCGGCGTCGCAATCGCAAGCCAGGACGCGACGGATGCCACGGGCGTCACCCGCGCGCTCGTCGGCGACCTGACCTTCCTGCACGAGCCAGGCGGCCTGCTGCTCGGGCGCGGGGAGGAGCGACCCCGCATCCAGGTGATCGTCGGCAACGACGGTGGGGGAACGATCTTCGGCGGCCTTGAGGTCGCCGCGACATCCGACCCCTCCGCGTTCGAGCGCGTCATGACAACCCCCCACGAGGTCGACCTGGGCGCGCTCGTGGGCGCCTACGGCTGGGAGTACGTGCGCGCGGCGACTCGCAGCGAACTGGATGCCGCGCTCACGGGTTCACCCGGGCCGGTCGTGATCGAGGTGCCGCTGGCGCGCTGACGCGTGCCTCGCCGTCGCGGCGTGCTCTGCCCTGTGAGTGGCCAAAGTTTCGGCCAAACCCGGCTGGGAGGCCGAATGTTTGGCCACTCACGTCGGAGCTTGGGTTCGATGCGCCTCAGCCGACCGGGTCGAACGCGTCCACGATGGGCTTGAACTTCATGCGGGTCTCGAGCAGTTCGCGTTCCGGGTCGGAGTCGGCCACGATGCCAGCGCCCGCCCACGCCGTCACTGTGCCGTCGGAATCCACCCGTGCGCTGCGCAGGGCGATCGCCCACTCGCCGTCGCCATCCGCGCCGACCCAGCCGACCGGACCGGCATAGGGTCCGCGGTCGAAGGGCTCGAGCTCCTCGATCAACGCCATGGCGTCGGGCGTCGGCGTGCCCGCGACGGCCGCGGTCGGGTGCAGCGCCCGGATGAGGTCGAGCGAGGTCGAGCCGTCGTCGAGCACGCCCTCGACATCGCTGGCCAGGTGCCACACGTTTGGCAGCCGCAGGGTGAAGGGCACCTCACTCGCGACGACCCCTCGACTGTGCGGGCGCAGCGACGCCAGCACACTCTGCACCGCGAACTCGTGCTCGTCCTGGTCTTTGGGGGAGGTCGCGAGGGTCGTTGCGGCCTCGTCGTCGCTCGTGGCATCCGTGCCCCTCGCTGCACTGCCGGCGAGCACCCGCGCCGTGGCGACGCCGTCGTGCACGCTCACGAGGGTCTCGGGGCTCGAGCCGATGAAGCCGTCGATTGCGAAGGTCCAGCAGTCGGGGTAGCTCTCGGCCAGAGCGGCGATCGTGGGGCGGAGGTCAGCGCCCGCCTCGAGGCGCGCCGCCAGATCGCGAGCGAGCACGACCTTGCTGAGTCGCCCGTCGCGGATCGCCCCGATGCCGTCCCGCACGATGCCGAGGTAGCCCTCGGACGACAGTGCGCCATCCGCAAAGGAGGCGTGAGCGGCGGATGTCGCAGCCTCCACCCGCGGCAGCATGGCGGCCGTGAGCGGCTCGACGGGCGCAGGGCCGACCGTGATGCGGGTCAGCCAGAAGTGTTCCTCGGCGCGACCCACCACGAAGGCCGGAACCACGAGACGGCTCGCGTGCGCGGAACCCGGCGAGAACGAGAAGCTGCCGAACGCGACAAGACCCGTGCCGGGTAACGCCAGCGGGTCGGTGATCGTGGCGGCGTCCGCGACCGCGCGCCAGGTGGCCGCGGCATCCGTCATCCGCTGCTCACCCGAGAACTCGAAACGGGCCGCGACACCGTGCCCAGTGATGCCGAAACCCCGGCGACGCCACAGGAGCGGCTGCTGCCGGTCGAGCAGCGAGACGAGGGGGCCGGGGTTGTCGATGGCGACCGTCTCGACGGTGAGCGCGGGCACCTGCCGCACAGGATCGATCACCACGCAAGCCTATCCCCGCCACGGGTAGACTTGACGGGTGGCAACCGCTGACCTCAACAAGCAACCCGACCAGGTGTCGGCGATGTTCGACGAGGTCGCAGCCGGATACGACCGCACCAACGGCGTGCTCTCGATGGGCAACTCGGCGCTCTGGCGCCACGCCGTCGTCAAGGCCATTGCCCCGCAGCCGGGGGAGCGCATCCTCGACATTGCCGCGGGAACCGGCACGAGCTCCGAAATCATCTCGCGCAGCGGAGCCCACGTCGTTGCCGCCGACTTCTCACACGGCATGCTTGAGGTGGGCCGTCGCCGCCACCCACAGATCGACTTCGTGCACGCCGACGCCATGCAGCTGCCCTTCAGCGACGCCGAGTTCGACGCCGTCACGATCTCCTTCGGGCTGCGCAACATCGAAGACCCCAAGAAGGCGCTGGCCGAGATGCGCCGCGTGCTCAAGCCGGGCGGGCGCCTGGTCGTGTGCGAGTTCTCGACCCCACCGCTCGCGCTCGTGCGCACGGGCTACAACGCCTACATGAAATACCTCATGCCCCTCGTGGTGGGTGCCTCGAGCACCAACCCGGAGGCATACACCTACCTGGCGGCATCCATCGCGGACTGGCCAGACCAGGCCACGCTCGCATCGTGGATCCGCGACGCCGGCTTCACCGGAGTCGAGCACCGCAACCTCACGGCCGGAGTGGTGGCACTTCACCGCGCCCGCGTGCCCGCGGCGAACTGAACCATGCCCGCGCGGCGGGCCACAACGATGAGGGTGATGCAGTGGACGGCAAGCTGACACGCGTGCGCCGCCGTGCAAGCATGGTGGCGTCGCTCGGGCTCACCGAGGCGATCTTCTCGACCGCCGAGGAGCGCCGCGTCGTCGACCAGGTTGAGAAGGGCCTCGAGGCTGTCGAGGCGCGCCTGCTCACCGAGATCGCCTTCGCCGACGAACTGGCGGATGTCACGAGCCGATACCTGCTCGAAGCGGGCGGCAAGCGCGTGCGCCCGACCCTCACGCTGCTCACCTCACAGCTGGGGGGCGGCGTCGACGATCGCGTCCTCACGGCCGCGACGGCACTCGAGATCACGCACCTCGCGTCGCTCTACCACGACGACGTCATGGACGAGGCGCACATGCGTCGCGGCGTCCCCAGCGCGCAGACCGTGTGGGGCAACTCGGTCGCGATCCTCTCCGGCGACCTGCTGTTCGCCCGGGCCAGCAAGCTCATCGCGAGTCTCGGCGAAGACGCCATCCGCCTGCAGGCCGACACCTTCGAGCGGCTCTGCCTCGGCCAGCTGCACGAGACGATCGGTCCCCGGAACGGTGAGGACCCCATCGAGCACTACATCCAGGTGCTCGCCGACAAGACCGGCTCGTTGATCGCCGCAGCGGCGCGCATCGGCATCAGCTTCTCCGAGGCATCCGCCGCTTTCGAAGCCCAGGTCGAGGAGTTCGGCGAGAAGATCGGCGTCGCCTTCCAACTCGTCGACGACGTCATCGACCTCTCCGCGGAGTTCGAGGAGACCGGCAAGGTCGCCGGCACCGACCTGCGTGCTGGCGTCGTGACGCTGCCGCTGCTCTACCTGCAGCGCGACGCCGAGATCGACCCGGAGGCCGCGGACCTCCTCGCCCGCATCGAGGCCGGCCGCCAGGCAGAGGCCCCGCTCGATGCCGAGATCGCGCAACTCCGCGAGCACTCAGCCACGGCCCGCACGATAGAAGAGGCTCACCGTTGGGCTCGTGAGGCGAAGGACGCCATCGCACCCCTCCCCGAGGGCCCCGTCAAGAAGGCCCTCACCCGCTTCGCGGACTCCATCGTCGAGCGCAGCAGCTGACCTTCCCCGAAAGGACCCCATGACAAAGCTGAGGCTTGCCATCGTCGGCGCCGGACCCGCCGGCATCTACGCCGCCGACATCATCCTCAAGGCTGAGAAGCAGTTCGATGTCTCCATCGACCTCTTCGACCACCTCCCCGCCCCCTACGGGCTCGTGCGCTACGGCGTCGCCCCCGACCACCCGCGCATCAAGGGCATCATCAACGCCCTCCGCGAGGTGCTCGATCGTGGTGACATACGCCTCTTCGGCAATGTGCACTACGGCACCGACCTGACGCTCGCCGACCTCAAGCAGCACTACAACGCCGTCATCTTCGCGACGGGCGCGGTGCGGGATGCCTCGCTCGACATCCCGGGCATCGACCTGCCCCGCAGCTACGGCGCCGCCGAGTTCGTCAACTGGTACGACGGGCACCCCGACTTCCCGCGCGAGTGGCCGCTCGACACGTCATCCGTCGCGGTGATCGGCAACGGCAACGTCGCGCTTGACGTGGCCCGCATGCTCGCGAAGCACGCCGACGACCTGCTCACGACCGAGATCCCCGCCAACGTCTACGAGGGCCTCAAGAAGTCGGCCGTGACCGACGTGCACGTCTTCGGCCGCCGCGGGCCAGCCCAGGTGAAGTTCACCCCGCTCGAGCTGCGTGAACTCGGCGAGCTCAACGACGTCGACATGGTGCTCTACGACGAGGACTTCGAGGTGACGGATGCCGCATCCGAGGCGGCCATCGCGACCAACAAGCAGGTCATGGTCATCAACCGCGTGCTGAACTCGTGGCGCACGCGGGAAGTGGGGCAGGCATCCCGCCGCCTGCACCTGCACTTCTGGTCGAAGCCGCTCGAGATCGTTGGTTCGGCGAAGTCCGGCGTGCAGGCGTTGCGCTACGAGCGCACCGAGCCGGATGGCGAAGGCGGCGTGCTCGGCACGGGCGAGATCCGCGAGGTGCCCGTGCAGGCCGTCTACCGCGCGGTTGGCTACTTCGGCTCGCCGCTCGACGGCATCCCCTTTGACGAGCGTCGCGGGGTCATCCCCAACCGTGAGGGCCAGGTCATCGACGACAACGACCAGGTCGTCCCCGGCGTGTTCGCGACCGGCTGGATCAAGCGTGGCCCCGTTGGGCTCATCGGGCACACCAAGAGCGACGCCATGGAGACCATCAGCCACGTGATCAACGGCCAGGCGGACTGGTGGAGCCCGTCGCATCCGGAGCCCTCGGCGGTCACCGAACTGCTGGAGTCGCGCGGGGTCGAGTACACCGACCTGTCGGGCTGGCACAACCTCGATGAGGCCGAGAAGGCCCTGGGCGCGCCCGAGGGCCGCGAGCGCATCAAGCTCGTTGACCGCGACGACATGCTCCGGGCGGCCCGCGGGGCGTAGCCGCCCCGGCCCGTGCATCCGCTGGCGGTGCAGGTCAGGTCCTGACAGTCGACGTCGCCCAATGCCTGCGTCGCGAGCCTCAGCATAGGTGAAGGGGCGCCCGTCGAACTCTGGGGGAAGTGGGATGCGGCATCCGCCCACGCTGTCAGCCCCCGCGGCCCCGCCCGGCCCCAGTTCGCCGACCTGTGCACAACCCGCCGCTCACAGGCGCTGAGACGACATGAAAGCATCCTGCCGGGGCGAGGGAAGGTGTTTAAGTGTCGTCTCAGCGGAAGGTGCGGGCCGACTAGGAGAGCTCGTCGAGCAGCTTGAGGCCGCGGCGGGCCCATGAGATCTCGGCATCGGCGCGTGCGATCATGCCCTCGTAGGTGTACCGCTTGAACGCGATCGTGCGCTCGTGCTGCGACGAGGGCACGGTCGCCAGCCGCCGGTTGAGCATGTCGCTGCCGCCCGTCTCGATCTCGCGGATCTTCTCGCGCCACTGCTCGAGCCGCTCCGTGTAGTGCGCGATGTGCGCGCGCAGTTGCAACCGCGCGGCATCCGGTGTCGCCCACTCGAAGTACGCGGCCTTGAGGTGCACGGGGTCGCGGTCGCGCGGGTAGTCGAGCGGGGTGTCCATCCACTCGCGGAAGGCGGTGCGCCCGGCCTCGGTGATCGCGTAGCGGCGTTTGGTGCCGCGCTGGCCCCACGTGACATCCGTGCCCTCGAGCAGTCCGTCGTTCTCCATGGCGCGCAGGGCCGGGTAGATCTGCGAGTCGGGCGCGTGCCAGACGTGACCGACGGATGCCTCGAACTGCTTGAGCAGGTCGTAGCCGGTCATCGGTTCCACCGTGAGCAGCGCGAGGATCGCATTGCGCAGGCTCATGGTTTCCCCCGGATGGTTGCGGACAGCGGATGCCGCGGGCTAGCCTATCCGCACGGCAACTATCTATCTACATAGATAGTGTCCGCTATGCAAGCGCAGCCGATCAACGCCGATCGCGAAGGAAGAGACATGACCGACACCATGCCCGCCCGTCAGACCTCGACGACACACAAGGTCATGCCGCATCCGCTCAACGCCTGGTACGTCGCCGCCTGGGACCACGAGGTCACGCGCAAGCCGATGGCCCGCCGCATCGCCGACCGCCCGCTCGCGCTCTACCGCACCGAGGACGGTCGCGCCGTCGCGCTCGCCGACGCCTGCTGGCACCGCCTCGCACCGCTCTCGATGGGCAAGGTCGTGGGTCGCGACGGCATCCAGTGCCCGTACCACGGCATCATCTACGACTCCCTCGGCCGCTGCGTGAGCATGCCCGCGCAGGAGACGATCAACCCGAGCGCGACCGTACCGTCGTTCCCAGTCGTGGAGCGCTACCGCTACGTGTGGGTGTGGCTCGGTGACCCGGCGCTCGCCGACCCCGCGCTCGTGCCCGACATGCACCAGATGGACAGCCCCGAATGGGCGGGCGACGGCCTCACGATCCACGCCAAGTGCAACTTCCAGCTCGTGCTCGACAACCTCATGGACCTCACCCACGAGGAGTTCGTGCACTCCTCGACCATCGGGCAGGAGGAGCTGAGTGAGTCCGACTTCGTGACGACGCACGACGACCGCACGGTCAAGGTCGAGCGCTGGATGCTGAACATCGACCCGCCGCCCTTCTGGCTCAAGAACATGCGGGACAAGTTCCCCGGGTTCTCGGGCAAGGTCGACCGCTGGCAGATCATCCACTTCGAGGCGCCGTCGACGATCTGCATCGACGTTGGCGTCGCGATGGTCGGCACGGGGGCGCCCGAGGGTGACCGCAGCCAGGGCGTCAACGGTTACGTCATGAACACGATCACGCCCGAGACGGATCGCACGAGCCACTACTTCTGGGCGTTCATGCGCAACTACCGTCTCGACAGCCAGCTCATCACGACCCAGCTGCGCCAGGGCGTGTACGGCGTCTTCGGCGAGGACGAGGTCATGCTCGAAGCCCAGCAGGCCGCGATCGACGCCAACCCCGACTACGAGTTCTACAACCTCAACATCGACGCGGGCGGCATGTGGGCGCGCCGAATCATCGAACGGATGCTTGAGGCTGAGGGTCGCTCGGCGCGCATGGCTCCTGCCGCACCGACCTTCCGTCGCACGGGCGCCTGACGTGGTCGCGAGCAACATCGAGGTCTGGCAGCGGGCAAGTGTTGTCTCGGTGGAAGACGTTGCCACGGGCATCCGTCGCATCGTCCTTGCGCCCGAGATGCCGGCGAAGGCCGACCCTGGCACGCACCTCGACCTGATGGTCACGATCGACGGCAAGCCGGAGAAGCGTTCGTACTCGATCGTGGATGCCTCGGCCACGGGTGATCGCGTCGCGCTGAGTGTGTTCCGCACGCCGACCTCGCGTGGCGGCTCGATCTGGATGCACCAGCTCGCGCCCGGCGACGTGCTGGAGGTGACGCAGCCGCTGCAGAACTTCCCGCTGCGCTACGGGGCACCACGGTACCTGCTGCTCGCGGGCGGCGTCGGCATCACGGCGATCGCGGCGATGGCGCGCGCCCTCGCCCGGGTCAACGCGGACTTCACGCTCGTCTATGCGGGCCGCTCGCGCTCAGCCATGGCCTACCTGCGCGAGCTCGACGCGGAACTGGGGGAGCGCATCCGCATTCATGTCGATGACGAGGGCACGACGATGTCGGTCGCGGCGCTCGTCGACTCGGTCAGCGATGACACAGAGGTGTACATGTGCGGGCCGATCCGGCTGATGGATGCCGTGCGTCGCTCCTGGGCTGCCCGCGGCCTGCCGCCGCAGCAGTTGCGCTATGAGACCTTCGGCGCGAGCGGCTGGTTTGATCCCGAGGAGTTCACGGTGCGCATCCCTCATCTGGGCGTCGAGGCGGTCGTGCCGAAGGGGCGCTCGATGCTGGAGGCGCTCGAGGATGCCGGCGTCGACATGATGTTCGACTGCCGCCGCGGCGAGTGCGGGCTGTGCGAGGTGCGGGTGCAGTCACTCACGGGCAACATCGACCACCGCGACGTCTTCTACAGCGACCGCCAGAAGGACGATCGCGCCAAGATGTGCTGCTGCGTCTCCCGCGTGGTCGCGGCGGGCGCGCCGGCCATCGTCACGATCGAAACCACCTGACCCCCGCTGAGACGACACTCAAACACCTTCCTGAGCACCGGGAGCATGCTTGAGTGTCGTCTCAGCGGCGGGAGAGGGGGGGCAGGAGGGCGGCTACGCGCGGTACCGGTCCGGGAGCATGCGCCGCGCCGCCTTGCGCGCGGGCTCCTCGATGAAGCGCCACAGCACCCACGCGAAGACCCACGACGCCACGATCACGAAGACCGTGATGCCGATGAGGCCGGGCCCGGTGGCGCCGGTCCCCTGCGTGATGAACAGGCCCGCACCGATGACGAGCGGATGCGAGAGGTACAGCGCAAACGACACGCGCCCGCCCAGCACAAAGGGTCGGGTGGCGAGCAGCCGCGCGAGGGGGTCCCGACCGTAGATGGCGAGCGAGCCGATGAGGACGACGAAGAGCGGCAGCACCACGATGGTTTCGGTCGAGGCGATCTGGTCGACGCCGTTGTGGAACTGTTCCTGCGTTGTGCGCGCCCAGCGCCGGGGGTCGAAGGTCGTCACGAGATACACGACCGCGATGATGGCGGCGACCGTGAGGGTGGGGAGGGGCAGGCGTGAGGCGGTGCCCCGTCGCATCCGGTCGCGCAGGAAGACCGCGAGGATCGCGCCGATCCAGAACTCGGTGAGCACGCGGATGGCGACGACGCCGCCCATGATCTCCCAGCTCTCGGGGGAGAAGAGGAGGATCGTGTCGTCCTGCATGCTGCAGCCGACGATGATCATCGGCAGTGTCAGGAGCGCCATCGTGATGAGCATGCCGCGCGGGGAGACGACGCGGGCGAAACGGCCGAGCAGCAGCACGCCGCCGAGGCCGAAGGTGAGGTAGGCGAGCCACTCGGCGCTGATGGACCAGTCGAGCCCGTTCCAGTCGAGCTCGTGCGGATACCAGGCGTGCACGAGCAGGAGGTGCTCGATGAGGCGAGGCACGTCGATCTCTGCGGCGTAGGCAGGGTTGCCGGTCACCCAGAACATGACGATGAAGTAGGAGCCGAACAGCATGAGCACGAAGGCGGTGAGTGGCCACACTCGGCCGAGCCGCAGCCAGAGGAAGCCGAGCGTCGCCCGCCATCCGCGTCGCTCGGTCATGGTGTCGAGGTGCGTGACGGTGAGGATGAAGCCGCTGAGGATGAAGAACAGGTCGACGCCGAGGTAGCCCACGTTCATAAGGGGCGCGAGCACGTGCATGAAGGGGAACGCGTCAAGCAACTCGGTGCGGTAGTGCCGCAGGAACACCCAGAAGGCGGCGAGCGCACGGATGCCCGTGAGCGGGGCGATGAAGCTGCGTTCGGGTGTCGTCGCCGAGGTTGTGGCGGGGCTGTCTGCGGCGGCGGTCACGGAGGGAGTCTAGTTACTGCACGGTCGCCGTGAGGCGGGCGAGGTTGTCGAGCACGACGGAGCGGGTGGGGCGCGCCAGCCACTCCTTGAGCGTGAGTTCGCGGCTGTTGGCCCGGTACTGCTCCTCGATCGTGCGTAGCTGTCGAACGAAGCTCTGGCCATGCACCATGACCGAGATCTCGAGGTTGAGGCTGAAGGAGCGCATGTCCATGTTGCTTGAGCCGATGACGGCGACGCTGTCGTCGATCGTGAAGTGCTTCGCATGCAGCACGGTCGGCTCGGCGTAGAGCCAGATGCGCACGCCCGAACGCAGGAGGGCCTCGTAGTAGCTGCGCTGCGCGTGGTAGACAACCTTCTGGTCTGCAACCTCCGAGACGAAGAGCTCGACCTCGATGCCACTTTGGGCGGCCGTCGTCACGGCGTAGAGCATGGACTCGTCTGGCACGAAGTAGGGGCTCGTGATGACGATGCGGTGCTCAGCCGCATAGATCAGGTCGTTGAAGAGGCGCAGGTTGTTCTCGCCGCGGAACGCCGGGCCGCTCGGCACCACCTGGCATTCGATCTCCTGCCGGCGCTCGTCGCTGGTAACCTCGCCGATCTCATGCAGCAGCAGTTCGTCGGTCTCGGCATACCAGTCACTGAGGAACAGGGCGTTGATGCCAGCGACGATGGGGCCATCGAACTCGACCATGAGGTCTTTCCACCGCAGGCCCTTCCGCAGGTTTCCCTTCTTGTTGTAGGAGGAGTCGATCATGTTCTGCGACCCTGTGAGGGCGAAGTCACCGTCGATGACCAGGAGTTTGCGGTGGTTGCGGAGGTCAAGGCGCTGGTAGCGGCCCCTGAGTGGTTGCACCGGCAGCATGAGGTGCCACTCGATGCCCGCAGCATCCAGTCGTTTCGTCGTCTTGCGGTAGCCGGGGTACCGCAGCGATGCGATGTGGTCGAGCAGGAGGCGCACGGTCACGCCCCGCTTGGCCGCAGCTTCGAGCGCGTCGAAGAACGGCGCGGTCGTCTCGTCGAGGTTGACGATGTAGAACTCGGCGTGCACGAAGCGCTTCGCCCGACCCACGGCATCCGTCATCGCCCGGATGCTCTCCTCATAGTCGGAGTGCAGCTTCGCCGTGTTGCCGTGCACGAGCGGCATGGCACCCAGCGCGCGATTGAGGGCAACCGAGTTCGCGAACCAGGACGGCCACTCGCGGTTGACCTCCGCCTCGTCGAGCCCCTCGGTGGCGTCCAGGATGATCTTGTTCACCGTGTCCTGCTTCTTGCGTCGCTTGCGTGGCAGCTTGTTGCTGCCGAGAAGCAGGAACAGGAGGAACCCGACGTAGGGGATGAGGAAGATCGCGAGCAGCCAAGCGGTCGCCGTCTGCGGCCTGCGGTTGATGGGTACGACGATGAGAGCGCCGATGCGGATAGCGATGTCGATGATCGCCAGCACCACGATGATGAGGGTGCTGAGCCACCCGGCGCTCAACACGGTCAGCGCAGGTTCACGAACTGCAGGTCGACGTCGAGGTCGGCACCCTTCAGCAGTGACATGGTGGCCTGGAGGTCATCGCGGCTCTTCGAGCTGACGCGCAGTTCGTCGCCCTGGATCTGGCTCTTGACTCCCTTGGGCGCTTCGTCGCGGATGAGCTTGTTGATCTTCTTGGCGTCATCCTGCGCGATGCCCTGCTTGAGGTTCGCCTCGATGCGGTACTCCTTGCCGGATGCGTAGGGCTCTCCGGCGTCGAGGGACTTGAGGCTGATGCCACGCTTGATGAGCTTGGCCTCGAGCACCTCCAGCACGGCCTTGACCCGCTCCTCGGAGCTCGCCTTCATCAGGAACTTCTCGCCGCTCCAGTCAACGGATGCGCCGACGTTCTTGAAGTCGTAGCGCTGCGAGATCTCCTTCTGCGCCTGGTGGAGGGCGTTGTCGGCCTCCATCTTGTCGACCTTGCTGACGATGTCAAACGATGAATCTGCCATGCAGGCAATGCTAGCCGTGGCCACCGTACAGTCGGGGCTATGGCACACGACTCCTCGCAGCCCCGGCGCTGGCCCGACTGGGCGCTCGTCGGCGGGATCGCGGCGGGGGTCGCGGCGCTCGTGGTCGTGCTGATCCTCGCGGTCGTGCGGCCCGGAACCTCGGAGTTCGACAGTGAACCTGCCGAGGAGGGGCCGCCCTACGCCGCGCCAGCGTCGCTGCCCCCTCGCTCGCCGACCCCTGGGCCGGGTGCTGCGCAGGGAGCGGATGCCCCATGGCTGGCCGAGGCGGCGGAAGCGACGGGCATCCCCGAGCGTGCCCTCGCCGCCTACGCGGGTGCTGCCCTCTTCAAGGCCGTCGACCGGCCCGAGTGTGGCCTCAGCTGGAACACGCTCGCGGCGATCGGCCTCGTCGAGAGCGACCACGGGCGGCACGGCGGCTCCGAGGTCACGACTGACGGAACGGTGGAGCCTCCCATCTTGGGCATCGCGCTCGACGGATCCTCCTCAGCGCACATCCCCGACAGCGATGGCGGCGAGATCGACGGGGATCCCGAGTTCGACCGGGCCGTCGGTCCCATGCAGCTCGTGCCGCAGACATGGGCGCACTGGCACGTCGACGGCAACGGCGACGGCGTGGAAGACCCGCACAACATCGACGACGCAGTGCTCGCGGCATCCAACTATCTCTGCCGCGCAAGCCCCGACATGGTCGAGGGGGAGGGCTGGCGCGCCGGCGTGCTCGCCTACAACAACTCGCTCGGCTACGTGCGGTCGGTCGCGGCGGCCGCCAATCGTTACGCGACCCTTGTCGACAGCGTCATGGTTCCGAGGGCGTCGCCCTCAACCACGCCCTGAACCCGGCCGGGCGGTGCTCGAACGCACCATGAGCTCGAAGGGTAGGGCCGTGTTGAATGCGCCCTGCGTGCCGGTCTCCGGATGCAACTGGTCCAGCAGCAGCTCGGCCGCCATCCGTCCCTGCAGCTGAGGGAACTGCGCCACCGTCGTGAGGCCGAAGAACTCGCTCAGGTGGTGGTCGTCGATGCCCACGACCGAGACATCATCGGGCACGCGCAGGCCCATGTCGCGGGCGGCGAGGATGGCCCCGATCCCCATCTCGTCGGATGCCGCGAAGATCGCCGTCGGCCGGTCGCGCGGGGAGCCGAGCAGTTGCTTCGCCGCCGCGTGGCCGCCCTCGATCGTGAAGTCCGCTGCCCGAAACAGCGAGGGGTTCACGGGGATGCCCCGCGCCTCGAGCGCCCCCTCGTAGCCGATGCGACGGTTCGTGGGCAGGTGGAAGTCGCGTTCGAAGTCATCCGTCCCGCCGATGTGGGCGATCGCGGTGTGGCCGAGCTGCAGCAGGTGTTCCGTCGCCAACTGGGCGACCTCGACGTCGTCGATGCTGAGCGTCCGCACGCCGGGGAGCGGCCCGCCGACCCCCACCACGGGTTTGTGCATGCTCAGCAGGCCCTGCAGCTCCCCGCCGGTCAGCTCGAGGGAAATCGCAATCACCGCATCCACCCGCTTGTTCAGCAGGAAGTGCTCGAAGACGCTGCGCCGCTCGTCGCCGCCGCCCGCCAGGTTGTAGAGGGTGAGGTCGTAGCCGTGATTGCGGAGGGTGTTCTCCGCCCCCTCCAAGACGGATGCATAGAACCAGCGGGTGAGGAATGGCACCACCACGCCGATGTTGCGGGTGCGCCCCGTCGCGAGGCTCGACGCATTCGAGCTGACGACATAGCCGAGCTCCGCCGCCGCGGCGAGCACGGCATCCTTGGTCTTCTGCGAGACGTTGGGCTTGCCGCTCAAGGCACGCGAGACCGTCGCGGTGCTCACCCCCGCGAGCTCTGCAACGGCTTGAATCCCCGGCACTGAGACCTCCCTGCCTCGTCGCGATCATACTTCGGGTCTCGTGCGCTCGTCCCGCGGGTTGCTGTCGCTCGCGCGCTGTCGTGCTGTTGCCGTTTCTCTCGCTTCGCAGCATCCGTCCTCGCCGCTCCCGCTGCGGCGAGTGGCAACGTTGTCGCGCAACACGCCGCACGCGTACGGCCACACGCCGCCACGCGCGCCGGAAACGTTGCCGTTAGCCGCACGCCGAGCGGCGGCGGTCATGCTTGGAGACCCTCAATCCGGCCAGGTTCCTTCACCAGGGGCGGCGCCGGCCCAGGTGGGCGCCTTCGTCCATGACGCTGAGGGTGGTTGCCAGCACCGTTTTCCAGTCGAACATCACCTGGCGGTACGTGAAGTCGAGCACGACGAACCCTAGCCGCGTGAGGGTAGCGACCCGCTCGCGGTCATCCTCGTAAGCCTCGGCGCTTCCGTGGTGCAAGAAGCTGCCCACCTCAACCACGAGTCGGTCGCCGATGAGGAGGTCGACACGGATGCCGCGGGCCACGCGCACCTGCGGAACCGCGACGATCCCCGCCCGCCCGTACCGCACTCGCGCCACGGATTCACTGCCGGCTTCCGCGCGCGCCTCGACAAGGTCGAAGATGCCCCAGAGACGCTTCGGCACGAGGTCACGTATGTCTCCGAGAATCGTCCCGGGATATGCCTCGCGCAATACGCGGTCGTTCTCATCCTTAGCGGGGCGGAGGGCGCTATCGATCATGGCCACGGCATACTCCTCGGGCTCGAGCCGCACGCACTGTGCGAGACAACGTGCCGGCGACACCGCCCAGCGCTCTCCTCTCTCATGACGGTGGCGATCCCTGATGAGTCGCACGGGACCGGGTGTCGTGAGCGGCTGCCCCGTTACGGGGTGGAGAAGTCCGCGGGCTTCCGGTCGAACGCTGACATCGAGTGTGTGCCGAGACGGCGGCTGCCAGAGGTGATGGAGCGGCGCGGCAGAGGCGGCTGCGAGAGCCCCGCCGACCCGTGCCGCCCGCACAAGCAAAGGTGGAGCATCCGGCGTCGCATAGATTCCGCGCCGAACTCTGAGCACCTCCGGACCGACCGACCGCTGCACCGCATCGTCGCTGAGGCCCAGTGAGCGCAGCTCGCCGAGCGTCGCGACCCCGCCAAGACGAGTGATTGCGTGGGTGACGGATGGCACGGATGCAGCGTGCCCGATCGTGCGCGCATGGCTCCGCGCATCCGTGCCCGCTGTGGGCATCGCGGAGTGTGTTCGGTGCTGGGGAGGAGCGTGGTTCGCACCAACCCCCGGCGCACTGTATTCTCTTCTGAGCGCCTTCGATCAGGTGAATACACGTGGTCGGAGGAGCGGGGCAAGTTACCCAAGCGGCCAAAGGGATCTGACTGTAAATCAGACGGCTCAGCCTTCGGGGGTTCGAATCCCTCACTTGCCACGCTGTGATGTCCCAGGACATCGTGAACGGCTGAACCCCCGGTTTCGGGGGTTCAGCCGTTTTTTGCTTGGTATCCCTTGTTGGGGTTGAGGGTGAATTCGGCGAGGACTGTGCCGTCGTGGGTGATGACGGTGGCGTCGTTGTTGTGGATGAGGGCGATGATGTCGGTGCGGGCGTGGGGGCGTCCGATTCCGAGGTGGAGCATGCGGCCTGAGTGGCGGAGGCTGATCTTTCCGTCGTTGTCGATCGTGTCGTAGCGGACGCGCCAGATGCCCGGGTCCTCGGGTCGAGTCGGGGTGGCTTTGGGGATGAGCTGGTATGCGAACGCGGGGGTTTTGCGGTTCAGTGCCCGGTGCGGGCGGTAGTGGTTGTAGTAGTCGCGGAAGCTGTCGAGGCGGTGTTGGAGCTCGTCGATGCTGCCGCTGGGGTGGGCGGCGAGGTGTTTCTTCAGGGTCTGCCAGAAGCGTTCGATCTTGCCCTGGGTGGTGGGTTTGAAGGGCTTGCCGTTCTTCTGGGCGATCCCGTGGAGGGCGAGGAGGGTTTCGAAGGCGTTGCCGCCGCCGGTGCCGCGACCGCGGCCGCCCCGGGCAAGGCGTGTGGTGTAGACCATGCCGTTGTCAGTCAGGGTCGCCGCCGGGTAGCCGTGTTTGATCGCGGTAGTGGTGAAGGTGTCGGTGACGGTGCGGCCGGTAACGCGGGTGTGGGCGGTCAGGTGGAGCAGGGAGCGGGAGTGGTCATCGAGCCAGCCGATCACCTCGATGTCCTGCCCTGTGGTGAGGGTGACGTGGGTGAAGTCGGATTGCCAGAGCTCGTTGGGACGGTCAGCGGTGAAGCGTTGCCAGGAGGATCGAGGACGCTTCTGTGGTTGTCTGGCGACGGTGCCGGCGGCGGTGAGGATGCGCCAGATCGTGGTGCGACCGACGCGGATGCCCTCTCGGGCGAGGTGGGCTTGGATGGTGTCCGCGCCGGAATCGAGTCCGGCTTGGGTGAGGTCCTTGCGCAGCGTCAGTATGCGGGCGCGAACAGGTTCGGCGGTCTGGTTCGGGCTTGAGACGGGTCGGCGTGATCTCGACTCGAAGGCTGCATCTCCCTCCGTTAGCCAGCGATGATGCAGCTTGTGGACGAGGGACTTGGAGACTCCGTGGCGTCGGGCGACCTCGGCGTAGGAGAGGTTCTGGATGGTCACGGCCTTGATCAGCACCTCGGCTTTGCTCATCCCCTGACCGTGGCGAGAAAGCGTTCACGATGTCTTGGGACATGCCGCAGTCGACCGGCGGATCGTTCACGATGTCCCGAGACATGCGTTCACGATGTCCTGAAACCAGACACCTCACTTGCCACGCAATGAGACGAAGGGCCCCGGCGTTTGCCGGGGCCCTTCGTCGTTGCTGGGACGTCGTCTGCGGTTTCTGATGCACTTCTTGCCGCGACACGCGTCCCAGGCCGCAGGCACCCCGGCGGCGATGCAGAAAGTGCAGCAGAAACCGCGCAATGCCGCAGCGACTCAACTCCCTCGGAGCGCCGCCACGGGCTCGATGCGTCCCGCCCGCCAGGCCGGGTACCAGCCTGAGGCCCAGCCGACGGCGGCGCCGATGAGCCCGCCGATGAGGCCGATGACGACCGACTCGACCATGAGCTGCCGGCCGACCTGTCGCTGCGTCGCCCAGACGGCACGGCGCAGCCCCATCTCGCTGACGCGCTCCATGTCGGAGAGCAGGGCCACGTTCGCGATACCGAGCCCGCCCGCGAGCAGCGCGATGACCCCAGGAACACGACGTTGACATCGGCCTGCGCGCTGAGGCTGAGCTCGGATGCCGCGGCGGGCGCGCTCGCCCGGAGGGTGTCGGGTTCATCCGGCTGCAGGGCGCGCACGGCCTGCTCAGCGACCTGGGGTCCCGCGCCGACTGCGATGCGGATCGCGAGTTCCGTCGGCGCTCCGAAGTCCGCGCGGGCCGCTCCCATGGGGGGATCACGCATCCTGCATGTCGCTCCGCCCGTCGAACAGTCCGTCAGGACACAGGCCAGCGTGACGTCCGCGGCGGCGGTGATGGTCGGGGGCTCCTCGGGGGGTACGTGCCGGACTGGCCTGCCCAAGCTTTCCAACGTCATCCGCCGTGCGAGTCGGCCCGGAGGATCACATGGGCGGTGCCTGCGATGTATCTCAGGTACGACGGGAGGGGGCGTGAAAGGGTTGCCTCATGACTGATGCCGCACAGCTCTTATCGTTCGCTTCCGGCCTCGCGCGCGAGGCGGGCGAGCTGGCCCGCACCCGGCGTGTGGAGGGTGTGAGTGTCGCCGCGAGCAAGTCGAGCGCGGTCGACATCGTCACGCATGCCGACCGGGAGGTGGAGGCGCTCATCCGTGACCGTCTCAATGCGGAGCGCCCCGAGGATGGCTTCTTCGGCGAGGAGAGCGGCGCGGAGGTCAGCTCGAGCGGGCTCACCTGGGTCGTCGACCCAATCGACGGCACGGTCAACTATCTCTATGGCATCCCGCAGTACGCCGTGAGCATTGCCGTCGTGGAGGGCGAACCTGACCCGCTGACGTGGAAGGCGCTTGCCGGTGTCGTGTTCAACCCCGAGTCGGGCGAGCTGTTCGCGGCCGCGGCGGGCGGCGGTGCGACCCTCGACGGCCGTCCGATCCGGGCGACGACGGATGTCCCACCCGAGCGTGCCCTCGTCGGCACGGGTTTCGGCTACCGCCCCGAGGTGCGCGTCGCGCAGGCGAAGTCACTCGTCGGCCTGCTGTCGCAGGTGCGTGACATCCGGCGCATCGGGGCGGCGTCGCTCGACCTCTGCGCCGTCGCGTGCGGCCGCCTCGACGCCTACTACGAGGCCGGCCTGCAGCCATGGGACCACGCTGCGGGAGCGCTGATCGCGCGCGAGGCAGGGGCTCGTGTGACGGGCTGGGAGGGAACGCCCCCTTCCGTCACCTTCGCCCTGGCGGCGGATGCCCCACTCGCCGAGTTCCTTGAGAGGACCCTGTTAATCTCGGCCTCCGGCTGGGAATAGGAGGACCACCGGGGTAGCCTCGTTGGGTTGCCTTCCGGGGTAACCACCCGTATGTCTTTATGAGAAACGTCATCGGACCAGCCGGACCCGAACCCGAGCTGGTCAATTGTGTAGGAGTTGTGTGCGCCATGTCCCGAACGTCGAACCGCGCTGTAGAAACGCCGGAATCCGCGTAGTGGGGGCCAGCAACGAAGGCGCCCTCGAGGGCGCGTCCATGTCGGGCGCCCAGGGGGAATTCGCGTCGCGCCGCGAGCGCCGTGCCGCCGAGCAGGCGCAGCAGGGCCGCGCGACCCGTCACGGCTCCCGTCGGGTTGAACGTGCAGCATCCGATGCTTCCGACGTCGTGAAACCCGCCAGCACGAGCCGCAAGCTCAGCATCCGTTCCGTCGCCAAGCGCCCCGCCTCCCAGCCCCGCGCGAAGCGCAGCAAGCGCGCCATCCTCGGGCAGCTCGCGAGCCTCGGCGCTATGACCGGTGTCTTCGCCCTCCTCGTTTCGACCTCGGTGCCCGCCAGCGCGTTCTACACGGCTGACGACCTCGCCACCGCCGCGAGTGCCGCCGAGAAGTCGCAGTCCCCTGCCGCGCTGGCCGCCGTGCCGGCGCAGGACGTCATGGTGAACGTCGAGGCGGCGGTCGCCGCGGCGGCGGCCGAAACGGTGACACGCGACAGCTACGAGGCCAAGTCGTTCCAGCAACAGATCGCGCCCCTGCGCGGCAACGCGAACTTCTCGTACAGCAACAACCCGAGCGGTTCGATCCAGTGGCCGTTCGTCGGCTCGGTGCCGATCAGCTCCGGATTCGGGCCCCGCAACGTCTGCTCCTACTGCTCCAGCTACCACCTCGGCATTGACTTCACGCCCGGCTCGGGTGTTCCCATTCAGGCGATGGCCGATGGCGTCGTCAGCGCGGTCAACCTTCACAGTGGCGGTCTCGGCAACCACGTGATGATCGACCATGTGATCAACGGCCAGCGCGTGACCACCGTGTATGCGCACATGCAGTGGGGTTCGATCCAGGTCGCCGTCGGCCAGCAGGTCACGGTCGGCACGGTGGTCGGCGCGGTCGGCAACACGGGCGCGTCGACGGGTGCGCACCTGCACTTCGAGGTGCACCTCGACGGCACCCCGGTCGACCCGTACGTCTGGCTCAAGGCCAACGCCAACTGACCCGGGACACGCCGGCTGGCGCGGAGTGCATGAACACGCACTGAACCGCCGGTAACGAAACACCCCCAGAAGGGGGTTCCGCTTGATATCCCGCGTGCGTTAGGGTTTATGAATCCGTTACAAAGCGCCCGCGTTCCCCGGGGCGTTCAGTACAGCAGTGAGAAATCCCGATGCACTGCGCGTAGGAGAACACCTTTCATGACCCGAACCGAAGACGGCCACGTGCCGTCGAGCCGTCGCGAGGCGCGCGAGCAGGAGCGTCGTTCGCAGCGCAGGTCGGTGGCCCCCGCGATTCGGGCGGCACGCGAGCCGGTCGCGACCGTCGCACCCGTTGCCGCCACGAAGGCCCGTGCGGGCCTGCGGCCGAAGGGTCGGGATGCTTCGGCTGGTCCGTCTCGCGGTCGCAATGTCATGCACACCCTCATGAGCATGGGTGCGATGTTTGGTGTCGCCGCCATGCTCGTCTCCACCTCGATCTCCGGCACGAGTCTTGCGCCCCAGGCAGAGGCCTCGTCGCTCAGCTCCACCGAGGTCGCCGAGAACGACGTGCAGTCGCTCGGCCTCGTCGCAGCGGCGGCGGATGCTGCGGCAACCGACCTCGTCCGCGACAGCTACACGGCCAAGGCCTACGTGCCGCCCGTTCGTTTCGTTGCACAGCGGCCCGCGACCTCCGCGAACTTCAGCTACACGAACAACCCTGCTGGAAGCATCCAGTGGCCGTTCGTGCACGCGGCGCCCATCTCTTACGGCTTCGGACCCCGGGCGGCCTGCTCCTACTGCTCGACCTACCACCTCGGCGTTGACTTCACGCCTGGCGCTGGTGTTCCTGTCCAGGCCATCACCGAGGGCGTGGTCAGCGCCGTCAAGCTCGACGGCGGCGGACTCGGCAACCACGTGATCATCGACCACGTCGTCAACGGGCAGCGCATCCAGAGCATCTACGCTCACCTCGCGTGGGGTTCGATCCAGGTGGCGGCGGGCCAGCCGGTCGCGGTCGGCACGGTAGTCGGCGCGGTCGGCAGCACTGGGGCCTCGACGGGCGCGCACCTCCACCTCGAGATCCACGCCGACGGCACGCCGATCGACCCCTTCGCCTGGCTCAAGGCCAACGCGAACTAGCCCCGGTTTCGGTACGCTCGTTTTCCTCCCTCGCAGGCTCGGTCGGCGCGGTTCGCGCAATCGCTGGCGCGATTGCCAACGAGCGAACCGCGTTACTCAACCCGCGAGGAACTCAGCTTGCGAGCCAGACCGTCGTGTCTCCCGGCAGGGTGTCGTCATCGAGGTCTCCGGATGCGAGCAGCACCTTCGCGCCTTCCGGCAGCGGCACGGGCGTTGAGCCCGTATTCGCCACGATCGTGAGGTCCTCGGTGCGGAATGCCAGCACGTCCGGCTCGTCATGCTGCAGCCATGAGAATGAGCCGAGCCCCACGTTGTGCTCCTTGCGCAGTGCGAGTGCGCGGCGGTAGAACTCGAGCGTGGATCCCTCGACGCCGCGCTGCTGGTCACGCGCGAAGGCGCCCCACCCGGGCGGCTGCGGGAGCCAACTCTCGCCCGTCGTGTTGAAGCCCGCGGCGGGGGCGTCTGCTTCCCAGGGGATAGGCACGCGGCATCCGTCTCGTCCGTAGCGCTCGCCGTTGGTGCGGTGCCAGGTCGGGTCTTGACGGGCCTCGTCGGGCAGGTCGATGACTTCGGGCAGGCCGAGTTCCTCGCCCTGGTAGATGTAGGCACTGCCGGGCAGCGCGAGCATGAGCGCGGTGGCGGCGCGGGCCCGACGCAGGCCGACGACGGGGTCGGGCAGGCCCTTGGACTTCGGACCGAGGCCGTCGCCCTGCGGGTTGTCAGCCGTGACGGCGAGGCGGCTCGCGTGGCGCACGACGTCGTGGTTGCTGAGCACCCAGGTGCTGGGCGCCCCGACGCCGTGGAACGCCTCGAAGGAGTCGTCGATGACGGTGCGGAGGGCGGATGCGTCCCACTTTGTCTCGAGGTAGCCGAAGTTGAAGGCCTGGTGCATCTCGTCGGAGCGTACCCACTTGGCCAGCTTCTGGAGCGGGTCGACCCACGCCTCGGCGCACAGCACGCGCTCGCCCTCATAGGTGTCGAGCAGCTCACGCCACTCGCGGTAGATCTCGTGCACGCCCTCTTGCGCCCAATAGGGCGAGAGCGCCACCTCCGCCGCGCGGTCCTCGAGGCCGCCGCCCATGCTGTTGCTCTCGGCGGGCGGGGTCCAGTCGGGCAGGCCGTCTTCCTTCACGAGCCCGTGGGCGACATCCACGCGGAACCCGTCGACGCCACGGTCGAGCCAGAAGCGCAGGATGTCGAGGAACTGCTCGTGCACCCAGCGGTTGTTCCAGTCGAAGTCGGGCTGGCTGGAGTCGAAGAGGTGGAGGTACCACTGGCCGGGCGTGCCGTCTGCCTCAGTGATGCGGGTCCAGGCGGGTCCGCCGAAGACCGACTCCCAGTTATTGGGCGGCAGCTCACCGTTCTCGCCCCGGCCCTCGCGGAAGATGTAGCGCGCCCGCTCCTCCGATCCGGGCCCGGCGGCGAGTGCCTCCTGGAACCAGCGGTGCTGGTCGGAGGAGTGGTTGGGCACGAGGTCGACGATGACGCGGATGCCTCGCGAGTGCGCTTCTTCGAGCATCCGGTCGAAGTCGTCCAGGGTGCCAAAGATGGGGTCGACGTTGCAGTAGTCGGCGACGTCGTAGCCCGCGTCATTCTGGGGCGAGGTGAAGAAGGGGGAGAGCCAGATGGCGTCGATGCCGAGCTCGGCGAGTGACTCGATGCGGTTGGTGATGCCGGGCAGGTCGCCGAGGCCGTCGCCCGTGGCATCCGCGAAGGAACGCGGGTAGATCTGGTAGATGACGGCACTGCGCCACCATTCGGTCCCGGTTGTGTGCGTGCCTGTAGTGGCGGTGATCTCGGTGGCCATGGGCACACCATAACCGAGACACCTCCAAGATGTAAGCGCTTGCATCTCGCCGCGTTCTCGTCGCGGTTTCACGGCTGCCGCGGAGGATCGGGGCCTACCGTCGCGCGCACGGCGGGGCATCCGCTCGGCCGAAGGCTCAGGAGGAGGGTGCCCGAATGTCGCGCAAAGAGGATCTCGCAGGCAAGACCGTGGTGATGGTGGGGGCGTCGAGCGGTTTCGGGCGCGGCGCCGCGATCGCGCTCGTGGAGCTCGGGGCGAATGTCGTGCTGGCGGCCCGCCGCGGTGAGGTCGTCGAGGCGCTCGCCGCCGAACTGGGCGAGCGTGCCCTGCCGGTGACGGCAGACGTCACCTCGTACGACGACATGCGGCACTTGGCGGATGCCGCGGTGCAACGCTTCGGTTCCGTCGACGTGTGGGTCAACAACGCCGGCATCGGGGCGATGGGCTTCTTCTGGGACATCCCCATCGAAGACCACTCGCGCGTCGTCGACATCACGCTCAAGGGCGTGATCAATGGTTCGCACGTGGCCCTGAACCTGTTCCGGGGGCAGGGGCACGGCACGCTGGTGAACATCGCGTCGATCGACAGTGAGGTGCCGCTCGCCCTGCAGAACACCTACGCTGCATCCAAGGCCGGCGTGCTGAGCCTCACCCGCGCGCTGCGGGAGGAACTGCGGATCGCGGAACTCGACGACATCCGCGTCGGCGCGGTGCTGCCGTGGGCGATCGACACCCCCTGGTGGAGCCACTCCGCCAACTACACGGGCCACGCGCCGCGCATGGTCGCGGTCGACGGCCCCGAGATCGTCGTCGAGGCGATCATCGACACCTGCATCGACGCCAAGGAACGCGCGGTCGGGCCGAAGGGCAAGGGCGGCAGGATCTCGCACATGCTGTTCCCGCACCTGACGGAGAAGGTCTCGGCCGACCTCATCAGCCGCGAGACATTCGAGAAGGGCACGCCGGTGCCCGCGACGTCCGGCGCCCTGCACCAGCCGATGACCGGCACGACCGGCATTGACGGCGGGGTGCGCGCGCGCATGGAACGTGAGGATGAGCAGCGGCGTGACTAGGGTCGTCCGGGCCGTATTGAACCCGGGCCCGCTACCCTCGGCCGTATGACATTGCCGTCCGCCGCCCACGACCTGCTCGCGATCGACTCGCTGCTGAGCGATGAGGAGCGCGCCTTCCGCGAGGAGGTGCGCGACTACGTCGCCGCGCGCATCCGCCCCAACATCGGCCGCTGGTTCGCCGAGGGGGTGTTCCCGGCCGAGATCGTGCCCGAGCTCGGCGAGCTGGGGGTGCTGGGCGCCTGGCTCAAGGGCTACGGATGCCCGGGCCGCAGCGCGGTCGAGTACGGGCTCGCGGCCTTCGAGCTGGAGGCGGGCGATTCGGGCATCCGCACCTTCGTGAGCGTGCAGGGTTCGCTCGCCATGAGCGCGATCCACAAGTGGGGCAGCGAGGAGCAGAAGCAGGAGCTGCTGCCGCGCATGGCGGCCGGTGAGGTCATCGGATGCTTCGGCCTCACCGAACCCACGGCGGGCAGCGACCCCAGCAGCATGTCCACCTTCGCCCGACGCGATGGCGACGACTGGGTCATCTCGGGCGCCAAACGGTGGATCGGCCTCGCGTCGATCGCACAGGTGGCGATCATCTGGGCGAACACGGATGAGGGCATCCGTGGCTTCATCATTCCGACGGGCACGCCGGGGTTCACCGCCACGCCGATCGGGCCGAAGCTGTCGATGCGCGCGTCGATCCAGTGCGACATCGAACTCGACGAGGTGCGCGTGCCGGAGTCGGCGCGGCTGCCCGAGGCGCGGGGCCTGCGGGCACCGTTCTCGTGCCTCAACGAGGCGCGGTACGGGATCGTCTGGGGCGCGATGGGGGCGGCGCGCGACAGCTTCATTGCTGCGCTCGAGTACTCGCTCGAGCGGCAGCAGTTCGGCAAGCCGCTCGCGGGCTACCAGCTGACCCAGGAGAAGCTCGCCAACATGGCGGTCGAGATCGAGAAGGGCACCCTGCTGGCGCTGCACCTTGGGCGGCTGAAGGACGCTGGGCTCCTCACCCCCGAGCAGATCTCGCTCGGAAAGCTCAGCAACGTGCGTGAGGCGATCGCGATCTGCCGCGAGGCGCGCACCATCTTCGGCGGCAACGGCGTCACGCTCGACCACTCCCCGCTGCGGCATGCCAACAACCTCGAGTCGGTGCGCACCTATGAGGGCACCGACGAGGTGCACACGCTCATCCTCGGTCAGGCCGTGACAGGGGTGCCTGCGTTCCGGTAGCCTGCGGCTCACCCGAACCTCACCCGAACGGAGACGATGATGTCATTCCAGGCGTACCTCGACGCGATCGAAGACAAGACGGGGCTCACCCCGCGGCAACTCGTCGAGGTAGCGAAGGCCAAAGGGTATGACGACCCTTCCGTGAAGGCGGGCGTCATCCTGCAGTGGCTCAAGACTGAGTATGACCTCGGTCGCGGCCACGGCATGGCGCTCGTGCACGTCATCAAGAAGGGGCCGCAGATCGACGCCAAGCACGTCGGCTCGACGGGCGCCCACCGCGACGACTCAGACACGCTGTGGCTCGACGGCAAGGCGAACCGTCCCGCCTAAGATCGCAGCCCGGCGCCGAGGCCCTGTGTTCTCGCTCCCGGCGCAGGGATGATAATCTAGACCGGTTGCCTGAACGGGCTGCCTTGTGCGCGCACAGGGATTTGCCCCCTTAGCTCATTGGTAGAGCACTTCCTTGGTAAGGAAGAGGTAGTGGGTCCGATTCCCACAGGGGGCTCGATCGACAGGGTTTCGCGACACTGTCGGCATGTGGCTGAGTAGCTCAGTTGGTGAGAGCGCACGACTCATAATCGTGAGGTCGCGGGTTCGAATCCCGCCTCAGCTACCACGAAGAATCCCTGGTAAACCCGTTGTTTGCCGCTGACTCACCTCCTCCCAAAGTGACCTCACGACTCAGACGGTCAACGGTTTGCTTGACCGCGAGCGCCGCCTCGATCGAGGACGAACGCGTGTACAGCTCGGTTGTCGTAATCGAGGCGTGCCCTGCAATCCGCTGTAGTTGAGCAGGTGGAATCCCAAGGCGCGCCAAGCGCGTGAGGTACGTATGGCGCAGGTCGTGAAAGCGCAATGGTCTGCCGTCGCTGAATGTGACGATCCTGTCGCGCAACGCGAACCACTTCACAGCCCGCGCGAGGTTGCCGCTGTCGAGAGGGCCGCCGCGCACGCCGGTGAACACGAAGGGGAAGCCAGCCTCCCTCGCCGCGTCGAGCCAGGGGCGGAGGTCTTCGATGATCGGAACTGAGCGAATGCGCCCGCTCTTAGTGGCTCGCGCTTCGAGTTTGCCGTGGCCATTGGGGGAGAACGTGCGGCGGACGGTGATGATGCCGCGTTCCTCATCCAAGTCTTCCCAGCGCAGCCCGGTCAGTTCGCCGAGTCGCAATCCGGTGAAGGTCAGACCTGCGAGCGCACGCTGTCCGAACGGATGAAAGGAGGTCAATTCGAGCATGCGAGCGACCTGTCTGTCGCTAAGGGCGCGCGCCACCGGATCCGCATCTTCGGCTTTGTGTCGCGACCGGGGGAGCGAGCGTGCGGCGTTTGTGGGAATGAGGTTGGCGAGGACGGCGAGGTCTAAAACCTTCGACAGCAGGGCAAGGGCATCCTGCTTCGTTGAGGGCTTGCCATCCCAGAGTGCGCGCGCTCGCGCGATTGTGAGTGGGTCTAGGTCGATAAGCGGAACCGAACCCAGCGAGGGGTCGAGTCGCAGTCGCCATGCTCGCCGATACGCTGCGACAGCATTGGATACCAAGCCGTCTTCCGTCAGGGCGCGATTCAGCTCGTAGAACTCCGCGAGGGTTGTGGCAGTGACGGCACGGTGAGGGGAAGCTAAGGTGGCCCAATCGGGTTCCATCTGCTCTCCCTTGCGTGCGTCAGCGTTCGCGTTCGCTAACACCGTACTGCCATGCGGTAGGGTATGCAAGCGCTTTTGGTAGCGTTCGCGAACGCTACCAATGACGGTGCGGCGAGGTACGCTGTCGGGCATGACGGAACGCCACGAGGAAGCGCCGATGCTCGCGCGCGAGGAAGTGTCCTTCAACCAGCTCGGCATGGTCATTGAGGATCTCGCCGAGGTGCTCGCGACTGTCGGTCAGCGAGCGGAGGCCGCGGATCTAAAGCGAGAGATCCGACAGGCTGAGGAGCACGGCTGGCCGGAGGACTTTGCGGAGGAGCTGGAGCGCCGGCAAGAGGCGGTCCTAATCCGGACACTCTCGGGATTGAAGCGATTCCGTCGAAGCTACGAGTACACCGAGCGTGCGATCGCTGAATATGCCCTACATGCTGGGCTTTCGCAGCGCGACGTCGCTCGGTATCTGGGAGTTGCTGCGAGCACGATCAACAGGTGGGCGCAAAATCCGCTGGAAGCGCAAGATCTGAGGGACTAGAGGGGTTCCCGAAATCTTCTACACAAGATCAAGAAACGCGGTAGGCGAGTGACCAACGAGAGTGCCCAGGAGTGGTGGAACTACTTGAGCGCGGTGCTGCCCGCCCTCACCGGCGGACTGATAGCACTTTCCGGGACGATAGCTCTCTTTTGGCTTCAGCAGCGAGCGCAGCGAAAGGCAGAAGCGGCTCGCCGAGTAGAAGAAGCCTTCGACCGGTACATGTCATTCTGCGGGTATGTCGCCCGACAGCTTTCTGGACAAAGCGACACGAAGTTCTCCCGGTGGGACGTCTACGACAAAGGGTGGCGCTTCACCTGGACGTTGCCGCAGAAGGACAGAGCCGTGGGGGAGTGGGCAATGCGGATTGTTATCGGCTCGGTCGAAGGCTTCAATGGCGACGCGGGCGAGGCTGCCGGGAACACGGACGGCGACGGCGCTGCCAAGACAAGGGAATGGCGTCGGGAACGACTCGCATGGGCTGAGGAGAATCTGAATCTTGCGGTGACGTTCTTGGACAAATGGAAACAGGGGAAGATCAAGACCAAGTGGTTCCAGGATCAATTGACCAAGGCGGGCTTCGACTCTCCTAAACCGCCCACGCTCCCGTCAGAGTCCACCTAGGCACGAGCTTGGGGCTGCCGCCCTTCGCGCTTCGCGCTGCGGTTGCCCTTGACGGAGGATGCGGGCCTACCTTGTGCACTCGCGGTGCGATCGCACGGCCGAGGGCCGCGCAGTGCCGCGCGTCGCCCCTTCGGGGCTATCCGCACGGCAGCCGCGTGGCCTTCGAGCTATGCAAGCCATCAACGCCGATGGATCACACGCAGTACACGCACAACTCGAGCCCGAACGAATCCGGTGATGGGAGAACGCCCGTTGCCGAATCCGGCATGATCGGGTTGCCGCACCTGTCGCACGATCGGTAGCCCATCATTTCGCACAGGGCACAGTCTGCCTTTGCCATTGTCATCACCCCCTCTCGGCTCATGGGACTGCCGCCGAGCACGGCGCCAGCTCGCGGCGTAGGCGCGATGCGTGGCTTTCGACGACTTCCACGGGGGAACCTTTGGGAGCGTCGGGATCGACGGGCTGCGACTGCGCGAGCACCCACTCCAGGCGAAGCCTGCGCTGGACCGTTCGCGTCAGACCAGTGAAGGACCAGCCGGTGCGATGTTTCGTGCGGCGCGACGCGCTCACAACCTGCGACCGAGCGCCGTAGCGGTCGTGCACGCGGCCCAGGCAGTTAGCCGGGTCGCAATCCAGCGCGCAACGAATCGCGCGCGCAGCCCGTTCGAGCGCGAGCAGGTGCTCCCACACCCGGGGGTGCACCGCACCGCCTTCGTGCACCACGTCTTTCATCACGTAGTTCAACGCCTTCGACAGGTACCAGATGGTCTTCGCCCCGTCGCCGTCCGCACGGAACGCGTCGCACCGAGCCTGCGCGCCCCACTCGACCAACCCCCCGTCAACCTTCGATGTCGCCACCGCCGAGCGCGCTGCATCACGCAGCACGTCAGCGGCAGGAGCTTCCGCACGGTCGATCCGCACCAGGGCATGCACGTGAAGGACTCCGCGATCCTGCCATTCGCGCACGATGAAGTACTCCGACGAGTCCCAGCGGTCGCGCATCCGACGCCGCGTGCGATCCCAAAGCAACCCCGCGTCACGGTTCCAGGCCACTTGGCCCGCGTAGTCATAGGTCGAGGCATTCAGCGGCACCCCGCGCAGTCCAGCTTCCGTCGCCTCATGCTGTGCCCCGCAGCCGCACTGAGGCGCGCGCTGACCGCCCTTGCGCGGAACACGGTGCACAGCACCGAACGATGGTGCCGTGAGCGTCAGCAGATAGAACCGGTAGCTCTCAACCGGGCCGTCAAAGACGCCCGATCGAGCAATCGCGGACCAGTCGCCCCGGTAAAGCTCAGCGCAGGACTCGCAGCGGCTCTTGATGCGCGACCCGCAGCGCACCCAGACGCCTGTGGAGGTCTTGATCGGGCGGAGACAGCCGCGCGCGATGACTTCTGCCGCACCCGGCTCGAGGTTGGTTGTGTCGGCTCGCATAGCGAGCGGCTACAACGGGTACACGTCTCATAATCGTGAGGTCGCGGGTTCGAATCCCGCCTCAGCTACCACAGGGCCCTTTCATTGAATTGGGCAACTTTCTTCAGTAAATAGACGCAGCGAACGCGGCGCGAGCGTTCTCGGCGTCATGCTGGACCCTGCGTGCGTTCAGATGATCGTGAGTTCCCGCAGTGCGGACGCTTAAACACGAAACGGCCTGCTTTTGGGCAGGCCGGATTGCCCTTTCGAGCGGTAACGGTGTTCGCGAGGGTGAGTTCCGTCTACCCGGGCGGGGCCAGGTCTGCTACGTCGACTGGTCGGGCCAGTGGCCACTCGTCAGGTCCCTTGCGGCGACGGGCGCGGACGGGCTTCTCGACCGCGCGATTGCGTAGCTTCAGCATGACGCTGGCGATGGCGCGCAGGTTGAACGACACAATCGACAGCTTGCCGCGACGTCAGCCCTGTGTTCAATCGCTGCAATCCTGACCGTGGTGGGCAACGGAATCACGACCGCTTAGCGACGGACCCAGCGCAGCGCCGACCTCTCGCTGATAAGTGGCGATGGCGAACCGCCGAGCTTAAGCCCGAGGAGGCGAATACCTACAGCGATAAGCAGGCCCGGGCGCCCTAGCCGAGCATTGCGGCTCCAAGTTCTATCGCGCCTAGGCGGGAGATCTCCTGACGGGCACCGTGCTACTCACTTCTTCGTGCAGACCCCACGGCGGCTCTGATCGTGCTCCGCCTGGAGGTCATGCACATTGGACTCACGTGTTGCCGAGCTGAGCGAGATCGTCTGGAATGAAATCGCTCTTAGCCTGGAACCGCCCTAGCCGCGTCCGGAAAGAGGCCAGTCGGGAGTGGGCATCCGAGATTTAATGACAGGCCCACCACACCACGGGGTCATCCGGGAATCAATGAAAGGCCGACCACAGGACCTTTATTCCTGGCTGGCGGCACGTTCCATTTAGGACTCGGCAGCGTCAGAATGAGGCCATGAGCACTCGCCTCGGCCCCGTCAGTTTCACGTTCACCGCACCCATTGGAGTGATGGTGAAGGGCGATCTTTGGTCGTGCGTCGAGGTTCCCGGCTCGGTGGAGTTGTTCGGCACGGGCAAGGCAGTGAAAGTTGTCGCGGCTGTCGACGGTGAGGCCGTCACCGTCGGCCTGCTGCCGACCGGCTCGGGTGGGCACATGCTCTCCATGAGCGTGAAGCTGCGCAAGAAGCTCGGCAAGGATTTGGGTGACCCGGTGGCCGTCCATCTCTCGGAACGTCTGACCTAGCGCTAATCGGATGCGGCGGTGCGGGCGGCTCAGGTGAGTGCCGCGGCCAGGGCCACAGCGATGCTGAGCGAAAGGGCCACGAATCCGATTCGTGTCACCACGCCCCTGCGATTTAGCCATCTCTCGTCCGCTTCGAGGATTTCGAGCTTCGTGTCAGCCAGTTTGAACTCGGCGACCTCCACGGGCATCTCGAGCACATCGTCGCGCATTGCCCGGATGTTGAGCGTGTCGCCTCGGCGCGGGAACACCACCACCACACCCGCTACGGCCGCCACAAAGCCCAGCGCGAGGTTGGCCACTGTGGCCCAGGATGCATCGCTGCCCAGTTGGAGCGCCCCGACCACGCTCGCCGCGCCCACCAGGATCGTCGCCCGCTGCTCCATGGCATTCGCTCGCTGAACGTGGGAATCGATCTCCCGGTTGAGCTCTCGCGAGATGAGCGCGAGTTGCTCACTCTTCCCAGCGAGTGCGCGATCGGCCACGGACGCCTACTTCTCTCCGCGGGGTGCCGGGGCCTCGGGGGCGGGCGGCTCTTCGCCGTCGTCGGGGAGCGTTCGTTCCGCGAGTTCTTCTGAGTCTGCGCCTTTGAAAACGGGCTTCTTCCACCCGTCATTTTCACCTGGAGCATTCGGCGTAGCGGCCATGTCGACTCCTTCGTTGGCGCCGAGGATACATCACGAGCACCACCTGGGAACAGAAGTTCCGCAAACCTGTCGACTCTCAGGGTGGCGCCTCGCCGGACCGCCGCCCGGCAGATGTGGGGCTCTGGGCATGTCCGACGGCAGCTACCGCCGAGGTGATGACGGCGGCCAGCACTAGACCGAGCCCGATCGTGCCTGTTTTCAGGGTCAGCGCACCGAGAACGGCGCCCGCCAACAGCAGGAGTATGGCCCCCGCTCGGCGGCCCCATAGCTGGCCGGTACGGGCACCCAACCATGACTCGGAGGCAAGGCCCGTGAGAGTTGCCGTGACAACGACGGTCGTCACCTCCTTCACGGCAATATGTCTCGCCGTCGCCGCTTGGATTCCCATCGCGACGCCCAGGGTGCCCGTCGCGCTCAGGGCCAGCCCGCGGGGGAGCGAGGGAAAGGCCACGGTCACGCTTGCGATTCCCACCAGCAGGGCGGCGACAACCGTCAGCATCGCTGTGGTCTGCCAGGTCCAGCCCGGAGGGAGAGACCGAAATGCCCGCCCCGCGATGACGGCGCCAAGGGCGAACGCGAACAGAGCGATCACGGGGCCCACAATGGGCAGCCCGCCCGCGCCGAGCAGGCCCATGCCCAGGATCAGGATGTTGCCGGTCATGTTTCCGGTGAACACGCGGTCCAGCCCCAGATAACACACGGAGTCGATGACACCGGTGGAGAAGGTGAGCGTGAGCATGAGGGCGAGATGGAGACGCTCGGGGTCGTGTCTGACGGAGGCTGTCATGTAGGGATGTTCCTCCCTTGGACCGCGAAAGTCACGCGCAGCTCGGGTGTCCGGCGCGAGCGCGCGGTTCCTCCGGGTCCGCCCCATTGCGGGGCCAGCACCCCGGGCTTAGCATCGCACTCACTTAGGCGTACCCATCCCTCGTTCGGGGGACAAATGGATGCAACGGGCGAGGTGTCATGACGCGAGTGCACGTGATCGGCACGGGCGGTACGATCGTGTCGCGACGTGCGGATGGGGCATCCGGTTCCGTCGCTGTCGACTCGATCGCGGACCTCGTGCCATCGTCGCTCGACGTTGAGGTGAGCACGTCAGAGGTGTTCCGCACGGGAAGCTACCGGCTGGGGCTGCGCGAGCTTCGCCTCGCGGTCGAAGAGATCGAGCGCCGCGCCGCAGACCCGGAGATCGACGGCATCGTTGTCACGCACGGGACCGACACGATGGAAGAGACCGCCTACCTGGCGGACCTTGTACACGCGGGCGACAAACCGGTCGTCTTCACGGGTGCGCAGCGCGGCGCTGATGAGCCCGACACGGATGGCCCCCGCAACCTCTCCGAGGCGATCGAGGCGGCCGCCGATCCCGCGCTCAAGGGCATCGGGGTGGCCATCGCCTTCGGGGGGCAGCTCTTCGCCGCGAGGGGCGCCCGCAAGGTCGAGACGCTCGCGCCCTCGGCGATGGAGGGCCCGCTCCTCCTCGCGGTGCGGGGGCTGGATGGCTGGATCAGCACCGCTCGGCCCACGGCACGCGACATCCTGAGCCTGCCGACGGAGACGTTCGATGGCCTTCGCGTGGATGCCCTGTTCACCTACCCCGGCTCGGATCCGGGCTTGCTGCGGCACGCACTCGACGGCGGGGCTGACGGGCTGGTGCTGGCGGGCACGGGGGCAGGAAACGCCGGGGAAGGCTACCTCGCGATCGTCGAGGAGTGCGTGCGCCGGGAGGTGCCGATCGTGCTCGCAACCCGCGTCGCTCGCGGCCCCGTCGCAGGCATCTACGGCAATGGCGGTGGCGCGGACATGCTGGGCGCCGGCGCAATCCCCGCCGGGACGCTCAACCCGTTCCAGGCCCGCATCCTGCTCGCGCTCCTGCTTGACCAGCGCGAGACGGCGGAACCACTCGCCGAACGATTCGGCAGGCACGCCACTTAGAAGAAGGGAAACACCATGGCAAAGAAGATCTATGTGAGCGTCGGGGTCGACGTCGATGCGGTGGGCGGCTGGCTCGGTTCCTACGGCGGCGAGGATTCGCCCGGCGACATCTCGCGCGGCCTGTTCGCGGGCGAGGTCGGCGTGCCGCGCCTGCTCGAACTGGCCCGCCGCCGCGACATGCAGATGTCGTGGTTCTGGCCCGGCCACTCGGTCGAGACCTTCCCCGAGCAGTTCGATGCCGTCGTCGAGAGCGGTCACGAGATCGGCGTGCACGGCTACTCACACGAGAACCCCATCGCGATGACGCGCGAGCAGGAGACCGAGGTGCTCGACTACTGCACCGAACTCATCACGACGAGGAGCGGCAAGAAGCCCGTCGGGTACGTCGCGCCGTGGTGGGAATTCTCCAAGGTCACCAACGAGATCCTCCTCGAGCGCGGCTTCCTCTACGACCACTCGCTCATGCACAACGACCACACCCCGTACTACGTGCGGGTCGGCGACACCTGGACCAAGATCAACTATGACGCCGCATCCGCAAGCGAGTGGATGAAGCCGCTCGAGCGCGGCGAAGAGACCGACCTCATCGAGATCCCGGCGTCCTGGTACCTCGATGACCTGCCCCCGATGATGTTCATCAAGTCGAGCCCCAACAGCCACGGCTTCGTGTCGCCGCGCGACATCGAGCAGCTGTGGAAGGACCAGTTCGACTGGGTCTACCGCGAAATGGAATACGGCATCTTCCCCATCACGATCCACCCGGATGTCTCGGGCCGCCCCCAGAACCTGCTGATGCTTGAGCGGCTCTTCGACCACATCGGTTCGCACGACGGGGTCGAGTTCGTCTCCATGGAACACATTGCGCGCGACTTTGCCGAGCGCTACCCCCGCAACACCACCTCCGAGGGATAAGGAACCACCATGACCAACGTGACGGGGTCGGCAACGAAGCCGGCCCCCTGGGACCTCGAGGTCACCCCCGCCGTCGTGCGGAAGATCTCGATCGTCTGCTTCATCGCCTGGGTGGTCTCGGTCTACGACTTCACCCTCTTCGGCACCCTCCTGCCGGTCATCGCCGAAGACTTCGGCTGGACGACGGCAGAGTCCACCACGATCAACACCGTCTTGCAGGTCGGTGTGTTCATCGTCTCCCTCGTCGTCGGCACGATCATCGACCGGCTCGGGCGGCGCAATGCCCTGATCATCCTGATGCTCGGCGGCGCACTCGCATCCGGGTTCACGGGCCTCGCAATGGGCGCGGTCAGCATGGTGCTCATCCGCTCCATCACGGGCCTCTCGCTCTCGGAGGAGGTCGTCAACGCGGTCTACCTCAACGAGATCTACCGCAAGGTGCGCAACAAGGGGTTCCTGTACTCCCTCGTGCAGGCCGGGTACCCCATCGGCGCGCTCGTCGCGGCCGGGATGTCGGCACTCCTGCTGCCCGTCATTGGCTGGCGGTGGAGCTTCGTGATCGCGGGCGTGTTCGCTCTCCTTGTCGCGCTGCTCGCCACCCGTCTCCCCGAGTCGCCCACCTTCGCAGCAATGAAGGAGGTGCGACGGCGAACGGATGCCGGTGATCTCCAGGGGGCCGAGCGGCTGCGGCGCGAGCACGAGCTCGAGGACGACGACCACGAGAAGGTCGGCCTCAAGGGTGTCTTCACGCGCGAGCTCTGGTTGCACACCACACTGCTCTCGGCCGCGTGGTTGTTCAGTTGGGTGGCGATCCAGGTGTTCTCCGTGCTGGGCACCACCGTGCTGGTCGAGGCGAAGGGCGTCACCTTCGAGAACGCGCTGCTGATTCTGGTCGGTGCCAACGCGGTCGGCTTCGTCGGCTACCTCGTGCACGGCTGGGTGGGCGACCGCATCGGGCGGCGTGCCACGGTCGTCATCGGCTGGGGTCTCGGCACGATCGCGAGCGTCATCATGCTGCTCGGCCCGAGCGTGCAGGCCTTCATCCTCGTGATGTATGCCCTCACCCTGTTCTTCCTCACGGGGCCGTTCGCCGCGCTGCTCTACTACATGGGCGAATCGTTTCCGGCGAACGTGCGCGGCATGGGCACCAACGTCGCCCACGTCATGGCACCGCTCGGCAGCATCCTCGGCTCCGGCCTTCTGAGCGTGTACCTCGTCGCCGGACTCGACATGTCCTGGGCGGCACTCCTCAGCGGCACCGCCGGACTCGCGCTCGCGGCGATCTGCATGTTCGGCACTCGCCGCGTGCACCACAGCGCCGCCAAGCAGTAGGAAGGGAACATCATGGTCACTCGAGACGACGGTCTCCAGGGCAAGGTCGCGGTGGTGTCGGGCGGTGCGAGCGGCATCGGCCTGGCGCTCGCCGTCGCGTACGCCCGCGCCGGCGTGCACACCGTCATCAACTACCTGCCCGCAGACCCCCACGACTATTCGGATGCTGTCGCCGCGGTCGAGCAGGCCGGCGGCAGGTGCGTCGCGGTCGCGGCGGACGTTCGCGACAGCGCGCAGGTCGACGCCCTCGCGCAGACCGCCATTGACGAGTTCGGCCGCCTTGACATCGCGGTGGCGGGTGCCGGCATCCTGCGGCGCAACGCGCTCGAGCAACTGACGGATGCCGCGTGGGAAGCCATGCTCGACGTCGACCTCACGGGCGTGCTCCGGGTGTTCCGCAGCTGCGCCCCGCACATGGCCGAGGGCGGCAGCATGGTCGCGATCTCCTCGATCGCGGGCGGGGTCTATGGCTGGGAGGAGCACGCACACTACGCGGCGGCGAAGGCGGGGGTGCTGGGGCTGACACGCTCGCTCGCGGTCGAACTGGCACCACGTGGCATCCGGGTCAATTCGGTGATTCCGGGGCTCATCGAGAGCCCGCAGTCGCTCGATGCCAAGAACTCGCTGGGCAAGGAGGGGCTGGAGGCGGCCGGGAGCATCATTCCGTGGGGGCGCGTCGGCACCGCGGACGAGTGCGCCCGCGCCATCCGCTTCTTGACGAGCGATGACGCCGCCTATGTCACCGGGCAGGAGTTGATCGTTGACGGCGGGCTGACCGTGCGTTGGCCGAGCTAGGAGTCCCGATGTTGTCGAACAAGAAGGCCATCATCACGGGCGGCTCCAGCGGCATCGGAGCGGCGATCGCGCGCCTCTTCGTCGAGAACGGTGCCGCGGTCGCCCTGCTCGATCGCAACGTCTCCGCTGGCGAGGCGCTCGCCGCGGAGCTGGGGACCGCGTCGTTCGCGCTTGAGGTGGACGTGGCGGATGCCGCGGGCGTCGAGCGTGCGGTCGACGGCGCCGTCGCGCGGCTCGGCGGGCTCGACATCCTCGTCAATGCGGCGGGGGTGCTCGGCGAGAAGCCCATCGCGGAGATGAGCGTCGAGGAGTTCGACCGCGTCGTCGACATCAACCTCAGGGGCACCTTCATCACCATCCGGTACGCCGTGCGCCACTTCGACGCCGAGCGCGGCGGGCGCATCATCAATCTCGCGTCGCAACTCGGCATCAAGGGCGGCACCCCGATGGCGCACTATGTCGCGTCGAAGGCGGGGGTCATTGGCATGACGAAGGCCTTGGCGCTCGAACTCGCGCCGCAGGGGATCCTGGTCAATGCGATCGCGCCAGGTCCCATCGACACCCCGCTGCTCGACAACGTGAGCGCCGAGTGGCGGGCTGGCAAACAGGCGGAGCTTCCGCTCGGTCGCTTCGGCACACCCGAGGAAGTGGCGCCGACCGCGCTACTGCTCGCGTCGAGCCCCGGCGGCAACATTTACGTTGGACAGACGCTCGGGCCCAACAGTGGCGACGTGATGCCGTAGATGTGTGGTGCGTGCGGGAGCAATGCCCGGGTGTCGGCGTCGACCGCCGAGCTGAATCGTGAGCGCGCGAAGCCTGCGTTTGCCGCGCAGCTGAACGCGGCGCTCGGGCGTGCGGGCGGCTCGGTGCGCAGCATCGGCGACCGCTGGCTGTGGCAGCGCCCGACCGGCGCGAGCGAGGTCTTCGGCGATGTCGAGGAGCTGGTGCGGCATTTGCTGCACAAGCGCGTCGTCTCACTCGATGACTTCGACGGGGCAGAAACGCTGGTTCGTCGCATCGTGCGCCGCGCATCCGGGTGACTGAGCCCTTCGCGAGATGTCGCCAATGGAGTGACCGAACGTCAGGTGCTGCTGGGGAACGTATGGGGGCGACGAGCGCTCAGCCCACCGTCAACGACGAGCTGCTGTCCGGTGATGTAGCTGGCTGCGTCGCTGGCGAGGAAATCGATAGCTCCTGCCACCTCTTCTGCCGCGCCGATTCTCGACAACGGGATGACGTCGTGCGCCTTTGCGAGGTTCTCGGCGCCCATCGAGTTGACGCCGTCCATGGTCTGCGGCGTCTCAATGAGTCCGGGAAGCACCACATTCACGCGAATGCGGCGCGGGCTGAGTTCCACAGCGAGCGATCGAGAGAGGCCGATCACCCCGGCTTTCGCCGATGCGTAGTGCGAGTGGTCGTCCCAACCGTAGATTCCACCCGTCACAGAAGACACGGCGACGAGCGCTCCGGGACCCTCCATGCGCTCGACCGTTGCGCGGAAGACGCGCATGACCCCGCCCAGGTCGACCGACAGCACGTTGTCCCAGTCACCATCGGACATTTCCTCGATCGGGCTGATGCGCACGATGCCGGCGGCGGCCACCGCGATATCGATCCTTCCGAAGTGCTCGACCGCCGTTGCTGCCAGTGCGTCGCATTCTTCGCGGGAGCGGACGTCGACCGGCACCGCGACGATGCTGCCTCCCACCTCGCGAACCTGCTTGCAGGTCTCCTCGACGTCGTGCGGGTCTCCCGGGTAGTACCCGGCGACGATGGCTACTCCTCGGCGTGCGAGCCGCACGGCGGTCGCTTGCCCGATACCCGATGCAGCCCCGGAGATGATCGCCGTCTGTGCTTGTACCAAGATGTTTCCTTTTTCTTTCGTATCGACGGATGCGGGATGCCGAGAGCGCTAGTCGCCGAGCAACATGAGACTGAGCTGGGGCACGAAGGTGACGAGGGCGAGAGTGACCAGCAGCACAGCGACGCTCGGCAGTGCCGCCTTGGCAACGCGCAGGATGTTCATCCCGGTCAGGCCGCTTGCGACGAAGAGATTGAGCCCAAGGGGCGGGGTCATCATGCCGATCTCGAGATTGAGCACCACGATCACGCCGAAGTGGATCGGATCGATACCCAGCTGCATTGCGATCGGGAACAGGATGGGGACGAGGATCAGCATGGCGCTGGTCGTTTCCATGAACAGGCCCACGGCCAGGAGCAGTACGTTCACAATGAGGAGGAACACGAACGGACTGATGTCGCTACTCAGCACACTCTTCGCGAGGTCCGAGGGAATGCGTTCCAACGTGAGCACGAACGAGAACACAGTGCCCGCCGCAATGATGAACATGATCATTGCGGACGTCTTGGCCGACGAAAGCAGGATCCCCGGAAGGTCCTTGAGTGTGATGTCTCGGTAGATGAGTAGCGAGACGATCGCTGCGTACATGACGGCGACGATGGCGGACTCCGTCGGGGAGAACACCCCTGTGTAGATGCCTCCGAGGATCACCACGGGCAACCCGGCGGCCAATGCAGCCGAACGAATGGCGCGCATCCGGTCACTGAAGGTCATGGTGCGTAGCTCTTCGGCTGCGCCGAACTTGCGCACTCGCGAGACGACGAGGGCAAGGATGATGAGACCTGCGGCTGCGATGAGCCCCGGCACGATTCCCGCCAGGAAAAGGGAGCCGATTGACTGTCCAGTGATGATGCCGTACACGACGAACGTGATGGAGGGGGGCAGCAGGATTCCAAGGGAGCCTGATGTGGCCGCCAGGCCTACGGTGAAATCCTTTCCGTACCCGTTGCGGAGCATCGCAGGGATCATGAGCGCTCCGACCGCGACAACCGTGGCTGGGCTCGACCCCGAGATCGACGCGAAGAACACACAGGTCACGATCATGGAGATGGCAAGGCCGCCCCGCATGCCGCCCACGACCGCGTTTGCCGCATTGACGAGCCGGACGCCCAGCCCGCCCTTCGTCATCAGGTTGGCGGCGAGCACGAAGAACGGGATCGCCATGAGAGGGAACATGTTCAACGAGTTGATGAACTTGTCGGGAAGCTGCTCAAGGGGGATCGGAGTGAAGAGGAAAAGGTAGATCAGGCTCGCGAAGCCGAGGGCGACCGCAATCGGGGTGGAGCTGACAAGGAGGCCGATAAAGACGACCAGGAGAATGATGCTGGCTTCGATCATGGTGCGACCGCCCCTCCCTTTCCTTGGCCCTCGATGCCCATAAGCGCTTCTGCAGTCTCAGAAATCGTCTCGAGGGGAGCCCTTGTTCGGAGGAGGGTGACGAGGTTGCGAACGGTGTGGTAGCCCATGAGCAGGAAGCCCAGGAGGACCCCGGAATCGATCATCCACAACGGCATCTTCAAGACACGCGTGACGGTGTTCAATGCGGATGGATCCGTCACGAGAAGCACGCTCAAGTAGGTCATGAGTGCGAAGAAGACCAGTGCGATCGTGGTGCCGATGATGTCCATGACCCACTTGCCGCGCCGTTTGAGAAACGGGGAAATGACCTGCATGGCGATGTGCCCGTTATCGCGGACAAGCAGCGACGCTCCCACGTAGGTCGAGAGGACAATGAGGTAGATGATCGCCTCCTCCCCCCACAGCAGGTGCGACCCAAAGACGAACCGTATGAGGATCTGGGCGGCGCCGATGATGGCTGCCAAGGCAAGAGGCACCCATGTCAGGGCCTCCTCTATGCGCCGAAGCGTCTTGTCGAACCCGCTCATGGGTCTCCTTCGCGAGGGAATCGGGCGGGACCCCCGCCACCGAACGGGCGGGGGTCCCTGGGTGATTACTGTCGAGCTTCGAGAAGCTCGGCAAGCACGTCGGCGCCGATGACGCTTTCGAACTCGTGCCAGACCTCGGGGACAACCATGTCGACCCACTGCTGGCGCTCAGCGTCGGTGAGTTCGATGATTTCGGTCGTTCCCGCATCGACGATGACCTGACGGGCGTCGTCGTTTGTCTTCGCAACCTCGGAGTAGTTGAACTCGGCTACGTCGTCGAGCGTGCTGTCGAGGATCGTGCGCAGGTCCTCGGGCAGGGACTCGTAGAAGTCGAGGTTCACGGCAACGATCATGTCCAGGAGGCCGTGCGACGACTCGGTGATGTACTTCTGCACCGTGTGCATGCTCTGGCCCTGCATGTTGGCGTACGTGTTCTCTTGCCCGTCGATGAGGCCCTGTTCGAGGCCCGTATACACCTCGGAGAAGGCCATGACCGTGGGCTGCGCGCCCCACGCTTCAAACTGGCTCACCAGGATGTCCGAGCTTTGGATGCGGTAGCTGTGACCGCTCATGTCAGCCGGCGTGCGGATCGGCTCATTGTCGCCGAGGTGCTTCATTCCGGCGCTCCAGATCGACAGCACCTTCACGTTCTTGTCGGCGAGGTCTGGGTTCTCGTAGATCGAGGCCCCTACGGCGGAATCCCTCGTGATGACCTCGGGGACGTCCGCAGGGGAGTCGAAGAGGAAGGGAAGGCTCAGCACCTGAAGTGACGGAGCCACGGTGGTGAAGTTTGCGCCGCTGGCGGCGATCATCTGGACGGCGTTCGACTGAAGAGCCTGCATCTGGTCGTTCTGCGAGTAGAGCGAGCCGTTGTGGTACACCTCGACCTCAATGCGTCCTTCGGTGCGCTCCTCGAGGAGTTCCTTGAGCTTCTCTGCGGCGATTCCCTCTGGGGACGTTTCGGCGGCGACCTGGGAGAAGGTCAGGGTGAAGGTCTCCCCCTCGTCTGAGCCAGCGGATGATGTCGATTGGCAGCCTGCTGTGAGCAGCGCGGCCGAGAGGACGGTCGCGACGGCAGCTATTCGGGTGACTCGGCGTTGTTGCATGAATGACTCCAAAATCTTTTCATGGGGCGAAAACGGTTTTCGTGCAGCGATCTGCACGGTAACATCCCAAATGCATCGCCAGAATCAAGAGTTTGTTTCAGACAGGTAAATTCGCGGCCGAAGCCGGGTGTCGGCTCGCTACTATTGAAAGACATTTCCGTCACGCGAAAAGAGCAACGATGCAGCTGGTGATTCGTACGCTTTCGCTGCTGAAAGCCATTGCCACGGCAGATCAGCCGCTGTCGGCCACGACGCTGAGCAAGAGCCTCGAGATTCCCATTCCTACCGTGCATCGGCTCATGACCGTCATGGTGGACGAAGGCTTCGCTGTTAAGGACACCGCCAGTCGCCGCTATGGCCGGGGGCCGGAGCTGGGTGCGCTGTTGCGGAGAGAGAAGACCTCCCAGTTGGCAGAGCTGTCGCTTCCCGTCCTGGAATCGCTGCATCGACGCTTCAATGAGAGTGTCTTCGTGAGTCAACTGAGCGGTGACGCGGTGCGTTGTCTCCATGGCATCGAGAGCTCACATCCGCTTCGGCTCAATGTCACACCGGACTCCACGCTCCCATGGCACGCGTCGGCATCAAGTCGGGTCATCCTCGCCCAGTTGGACGACGCTGCACGCGATGAGATCATCGCGACGCACCAGCTCACGCGGTACACCGACAACACTCCGACGACACTCAAAGAACTCCGCGCGAAGCTCGACAATGCGCGCGTGGACGGTTTCGACATCTGCGACGACGAGTTCGAAAGCCAGGCCTGGGCGGTTGCGGCACCAATCTTCACTATGGACGGAGTGGTTGGGTCAATCACTCTGAGCGCGCCAGGGGGCCGGCTGAGCGCGAGCAGCGACCGAAAGCGTGCGATCGAAGCAATCCGCGAGGCAGCGCAGCAGATCTCCGAGAGCTTTCGCTAGCGCGACGCGCCGCTACTCCGGCAGCGAGGGGTGCTGCTCCTGCCGGTCCCGCTTGGATGGGATGACGAGCCCGAGGAGGAGCGCCACGAGCGCGGCCCCGCCCCCGAGGAGGAACGCGTACTGGAACGCCAGCGGGGTCGGCGTCGGCACCCCTCCGATGACCTCGGTGTGGGTGGCCAGCACGGCGCCGACGACGGCCGCCGCCCCGCTCGTGCCGAGCGAGCGGAAGAGAGCGTTGAGGCCATTGGATGCCCCGGTCTCGCTCTGCGGCACCGAGCGCATGATGAGCATGGGCATCGCCGAGTAGCCGAAGCCGATTCCGATGCCGATGAGCACGTTGGCGATCAGGATCTGCCACACCTCGGATGCGAACAGCAGCGTGAAGCCGTAGGCGCAGACGAGGGCGATCGCCCCGAGCACGAGCAGCAACTTGGGGCCGAAGATCCCGGCGAGCTTGCCCGAGTAGGGGGAGAGCAGCATCATGACCAGGCCAGACGGCATGACGATGAGGCTCGCGGCGAGCAGCGAGAGGCCGAAGCCGCCCGTGCTGACCGGCAATTCGAGGATCTGCGGGTAGGCGACGCTCGAGGAGAACAGGGCGAAGCCCATAGCGATCGAGGCAAGATTGGTGAGCAGCACGGGCAGTCTCGCGGCGACGCGCAGGTTCAGCAGCGGTGCGCTCGCCCGCATCTGGTACCAACCCCACAGCACCAGCACGCCGACACCGCCGACACCGAGCAGGAGTGTGCTGGGGGATGTCCAGCCCCACTCGTTGCCGCGGGAGAGGGCGATGAGAATGCCGACGAGGCCGACGGCCATCCCGACGGCGCCCAGGTAGTCGAAGCGTCCGCCCGTGCGCAGCACGCTCACGGGCACGATCCACAGCACGAGCGCGAAGACGATCACACCGAATGCCGCGGTCATCCAGAACAGCACATGCCAGTCGGTGTACTCGGTGACGAGGGCGCTGATGGGCAGGCCGAGCGCCCCGCCCACGCCGAGCGTGGCGCTGATGAGGGCGATTGCGGAATCGACCCGGTCCTTGTGCAGCACGTCGCGCAGGATCGAGATGCCGAGGGGGATGACGCCGGTCATGGCACCCTGCAGGGTGCGGCCGATGATGACCCCGACGAGGCCGGGCGAGAGGGCCGTGATGATCGACCCCACGACCATGACGGCCAGCAGCCACAGCACCATCCGTCGCTTGCCATACATATCGCCGAGTCGACCGGCAATGGGCGTCATGACGGCGGCGGCGACAAGGGTGGATGTCACGACCCAGGCGGTGTCCTCCCTGCTGGCGTTGAGCAGCTCGGGCAGCTTCGTCTGGATCGGCACGACGAGCGTGAACATGAAGGAGGAGCAGAGGCCGGCGATCGCCAGCACAGCGACGATGGCACCCTGCGGCGGCATGCGGGTGAGCCGTTTGCGCGCCGCCTCATCCGATCTCCCCATCACTCGAGGCTATCGCTGTCGCGCGGGGCCGGAGACCGCTCTCATGCGCGCGCATACAATGGCCCCGTGAGTGAGTTGTCGCGCCCGGGGGAGAGCCGTCCACTCCTCAACGCCCGACTGCTCGGCCTCTCCGGCCCCGTCTGGTCGATGATGCTCGTGCTGGGCGCTGGTGTGCTCCTCCTGGTGTTCGGCCTCGTCTTCCCCGCGCACTCCGCACACAATGTGCCGCTCAAGGTCTGCGCCGCGCTTGTCGGCCTCGCTCTGCTTGCTGTGCTTCTCACCCTCCGCAACCGCACGCCCATGTGGGTGCTGTGGGGCGAGCTGCTCTTCATCGTGGCGATGACCGGGCTGCTCATCAACGGCTCGCCGACGGATGCTGGGGGCGTCTCGCTCATGCTCGGCCTGATCGCCGCTGCCGTCTATGCGGGCTTCTGGGGCGATCGTGTCATGTCCGCGGCCATGGTCGCGGTGATGCTCACCACCGGCACGAGCGCGATCTTCGCAAACGACCGTTTCACGACCTCGCTCGGTTCCGCCTGGGTCATGGCGGCCGGACTCATCGTGGGCCTGGTGTTCGTGCTCCAGGTGCTCGTGGCTGGTCTCCAACAGCAGGCGCTCATCGACCCTCTCACCGGTGTCATGAACCGTCGCGGCCTGCAGGCGCTCACGCAGGTGCGCCAGGCATCCGGACGCGGCGTGCTGCACCGCAGCATCGCCCTCATCGACATCGACGACTTCAAGCGCATCAACGACGACCTCGGCCATGCCGAGGGCGACCGCGTGCTGCGTGCCCTCGCGGAGCACTGGGTGACCGGCCTGCGCAGCGACGACATCGTGGTGCGCCTCGGCGGCGACGAGTTCGTCATCGTGTTCAGCCGGGTCGATGCGGATGCTGCGGAGGCGCTCATGGCACGACTGGCCGAGCGGAGTCCCGCCCCGTGGACCTACGGGCTTGCGCCGTGGCCCGACGGGGCAGACTTCGATGGGTGCCTGCTCGCGGCCGATGTCTCCCTGCTTGAGAAGAAGCGCGCGAGGGGCGCAGCCCGCTCCTAGCGGCTGGCGGGTGCCTCTTGGCGCGCGCCCGGTACCGGGTGCTCGCGCTCGAGCGAGGCGCCCTCGACGTCGGCATTCGGCAGGATGCGGTCGAGCCACTTGGGCAGCCACCACGCCTTGTCGCCCACGAGGTGCATGAGCGCCGGCACGAGCAGCAGGCGCACGACGAAGGCGTCGAAGAGCACGCCGACGGCCAGGCCGAAGCCGAGCGGCCGCACCATCGTCATGTGGGCGAAGATGAAGCCGCCGAAGACGGCGATCATGATGATGGCCGCGGCAGTGATCACGGCGCGGGCGTTGCGGCGCCCGGCGATGACCGCCTGGCGCGCCGGCATGCCGTGCACGTAAGCCTCACGCATTCCGGATGCGAGGAACAGCTGGTAGTCCATCGCGAGCCCGAAGAGCACGCCCATGATGATGAGCGGCGCGAAGCTCAGCACGGGACCGGGGTTTGCGACCTGGAAGATGTCGGCGAGCCAGCCCCACTGGTACACGGCGGTGATGGCGCCGAGCGCCGCGAAGAACGACAGCACGAATCCCGCGGTGGCGATGATCGGCACGAGCAGCGAGCGGAACACCAGGATCATGATGAGCAGCGAGAGCCCGACGACGACGCCGAGGTAAAGGGGCAGCACATCCTGCAGCTTCTGTGAGACGTCGATGTTGCCGCTCGCCTGGCCAGCGACCCCCACCTCGATGTCGCTGTCGAGCGGCGAGTCGGCGCGGAGCTCGTTCACGAGGTCCTCGGTCGTCTCGCTCGACGGCCCGTCGATGGGGATGACCTGGAACGCGAAGTAGTCGCCCTCTTCCGAGACGCCCACGGGGATGACGGCGGCGATGTCGTCGCGCTCCATGAGCTTCCCGGCGATGTCGGCCTGGGTTGCGAGCTCCTCTCCCGAGTCGACCGCCTCCGGCAGTTCGGCGGTGACGATGATGGGTCCACTCTGCCCCGCGCCGAACTCCTCGGCGATGGCCGTGTAGGAGCGGTACTGGGTCGAGTCGACCGGCTCGCTTGCGCCGTCGGGCAGGCCGAGCCGCAGCGACAGGGCCGGGATGGCGATGACGAGGAGGCCGATGATGGAGGCCGCGGTCACAGCGAGGGCGACGGGCGTGCTCATCGTGCGCGCGGGCTTCTCGCTGTGGCCCTTGCCGACCTGGGCTCGTTCCTTGCGGTTGAGCACCTTCTCCCCGGCGAGGCCGAGCAGCGCGGGTGTGAGGCTCACGGCGACCAGCACGGCGATGAGCACGCAGACGGCTGCGACCGTTCCCATGACGCCGAGGAACGGGATGCCTGTCACATTGAGGGCGAGCAGCGCGATGATGACGGTCGCACCGGCGAAGACGACCGCGTTGCCCGAGGTGCCGTTGGCGAGGCCGATCGACTCGCGCACGTTCATGCCCGAGCGCACCTGGGTGCGATGACGGTTGATGATGAAGAGGGAATAGTCGATGCCGACCGCGAGGCCGAGCATGACTCCCAGTACCGGCGTGACCGAGGTCATGTCTGTGACGCTCGAGAAGGCGAGGGAGCCCGCGACTCCCACGCCCACGCCGATGATCGACGAGATGAGGGGGAGCATCGCGGGGATGATCGACCGCAGCATGATGAGCAGCACGATCGCGGCGATCATGACGCCGATGATCTCGCCCGGCCCCAGCAGGCCCTCGATCGAGGTCGCGATGGTGGACGAGTAGTCGACCTGCACGCCCTCGATGGTGGCGTCGTCAAGCACGCTGGCGACCTCGGCCTTGAGTTCGTCGCTGAGGCCGAAGAGGTCGGACTCGAACTGGATGACGCCGATCGCGGTCGCCTCATCGTCTGAGATCGTGCCGAAGCCGGAGGCGTATTCCATGAGCCGCTGGCCGACCTCGGCCTCTTCGCGACCGGATTCGATCTCGGCGCGACCGGCATCGATCTCCGCCTGGCCCTCGTCGATGACCTGCTGCTGCGCGTCGATGGCGGCCTGCTGCGCGTCGAGCTGCGGCTTCGCCACCTCGTAGAGCCCACCGGCCTGCGCCTGTGCGACGGCGGCGTCGAGTTCTGCCTGGCCCGCGTCGAGCTGCTGCTGCCCCGCATCGAGCTGCGCCTGCGCCGCGTCGAGCTGCTGTTCCGCGGCCTCGATCTGCGCGAGGCCGGCCTCAAGCTCCTCCTCCTGCGCGGTGCGCTGCTCCTCGGTCTGGAAGGGGTCAACCGTGGCATCCACGCCGTCGATGTCTGCGACATCCGCAAGCAGCGCACTGATCTCCTCGCGCTGCGTCTCCGTGAGGGCCTCGCCGTCCTCGGACTGGAAGACGACAGTGGCGCTTGCCCCGCCGACGCCCTCGAGCCGCTCATCGAGCTGCTCCGTCACCCGCTCCGTCTCCGTGCCGGGGATGCTGAGGCTCGAGGTGAGTGTGCCGCCAAAGGCGAGGAACGAGCCGCCCGCGATCGCGAGCACGGCGAGCCACGACACGATGAAGGTCCACGAGCGGCGGCTTGCAAGGTGCCCGAGCCGGTAGAGCAGGTTGGCCATGAGTCTGCCTTTCGATGGTCAGTGGATGACGGCACGACGTCGGGCCGTCGACCAGCCTAAACGACAGGTGTCGGATATCCGACACCTGGCGGGAAACTTGGGGCGAACGCTCGGCAAGGTGCGAGAATCCCAGCATGGATGTCCGATCTGAGCGCACGCTGCGTAGCCTGCAGGATGCCCTGCTCGCGCTCGCTCGCGAGCGTCCGCTCGACTCCATCACCGTGAGTGACATCGTTACGCGGGCAAACGTCAACCGCAGCACCTTCTATCAGCACTACTCCGACAAGGAAACGCTGCTCGCCGATGCGATCGACACCGCGACAGGGGAGGCCGGCGCGCGCCTCCCCAAGATCGAGGAACCGCTCCACGAACCCCCCACGGCGCTGCTCGACTACCTCCGGCACCTCGAGGAGAACGCGGACCTCTACCGCCGCGTGCTGAGCGGATCGACCACCGTCGCCGCCCGGCTGAGAGAGCGCATCCGCGCCATCGTGCTGGATGCCATCACCGACGTGGGCCCGCCGGGCTACGCCGGCATGCCACTCGATGTCGTCGCGGCGGGCATCACGGGCTCCGCGCTCGGGGTCATCGAGGCATGGCTCGCACGAGACCCGCTGCCGCCCGCAGAGATCGCGAGCGACTGGGTGTGGCGGGTGCTGACGGGCCCGGTCACGCTGCACATCGAGTAGCGCGAGCCGCGGGCATCCGCTCGCTCCTGCCTGACGCCGCCGATCTGACTTCGCGCAGCAGAAGTGGGACACTGGAGGCATGCACACGCGGACCAGCCTCGAGAACCCCTTCAAGGGCAAGAAGGGTTTTTGGAACCGTGTCAATCGTGTCGTCTACACCTTCACGGGGCCGGCGCAGGTCGGGATTGGTCGCCCTGAGGAGCCCTATGTTGCCGCGGCCGACCCCGTGTGTCCCGTCTGCGGCAAGCTCATGGCGGCGCACGATATCCGCCGCGGCGATGCCACGACGCCGACGCAGCTCAACTGCCCCGCCTGAGCCGGGGGTCAGTCGTCGAGCAGGTTCTTGAACTTGCGCGCGCGCAGGGCGCGAAGCGCGCGCTGCTCGATCTGACGCACCCGCTCGCGTGAGACACCGAACGCCTCGCTCAGTTCCTCGAGCGTGCGCGGTTCCGTGCCGTCGAGACCGAAGCGGCGGCGCAGGACATCGGCGTCGCGCTGGGGGAGTTCCGAGAGGCATGAGTGAAGCGCTGCATGCCGAAGCCTGCCGCTGACGATGTCGATGACGTCGGCAACCTGGTCGTCTTCCAGCAGGTCGCCGAGGAGGGCGCCGTCACCCTCGCCGAGCGGCAGCTCGAGCGAAATGGGCTGCTGGTCGAGCTCCAGGTACTGGCGCACCTTCTCGACCGGGTGGCCACTCGCGAGCGCCACCTCCTGAGGGGTGGGGCGCCGTCCGAGTGAACCCTCGAGCTCGCGGTGGTGCCGACGAATGGTGCCGACACTCTCGGCGACGCGAGCGGGCACCCGGATCATCCGCCCAGACTCCCCGAGGGCGCGCGTGATCGACTGGCGGATCCACCAGGTGGCGTAGGTCGAGAACTTGAAGCCTTTCGTGTAGTCGTACTTCTTGACTGCACGGTCGAGCCCGAGGTTTCCGTCCTGGATGAGGTCGATGAGCGGCAGGCCTAGGCCCGAGTAGCGCTTCGCGACGCTCACCACGAGGCGCAGGTTGGCCCTGATGAAGCGGTCGTGCGCGCGCTTGCCCTCGTGCATGAGCTGGCGCAGGTAGCGCTCGTCGGCGGGATCGAATCCCGTCTGGAGTCGTTCGCGCGCGATCAGTCCGACCTCGATGCTGCGCGCCAACTCGACCTCCTCCTCCGCCGTGAGGAGGGGAATCTCGCCGATATGGCGTAGGTATTCCCCGACGATGTCGTGGGGGGCTCCGGTGGCGCCGAGCGCCTCAACGCTCGACACGGCAGGCCCTGTCCAGAGAGGCGATCGAAATGACGATGCTCATGTCTCTCCCTTCCGGCTGGGGCCAAATCCCCGTCCAGAATGATTCGTCTACCCCTATTTGGGGCTATTGTCCGCATGCGTGTCAAGCACTTCTGAAGAGGTGCTCGGATATACCGCGCGGAGGCTCTCGGCCGGGGCGGGATGGAAGCGCCTCTGGCGCCCCGGGAACGAACAGTGGGGCGGATGCCGCGGCATCCGCCCCACTCACCTGGCCGCGCTAAATCGTCCCTGGAAACTGGTCCGGGGAGCCGCTGACCGCGAGGGTTCCATCCTCGTCGGTCACGACGAGCCCCTGCGAGCTGTCGGCCGAGTGGCCGAGCTGCAAGAGCCATTCCTGGTTGATCTCCGGCGTTCTCGAGCCAAGGAACTTGAAATAGATCGGGGTGTTCGGTGACATCCAGAAGGAACCGCGACCGTCGCCAAGGCTCGGGCCGTCCTTCCATGAGACCAAGAAGGATTCCTGCTTCATCAACTTCTGCACCATCACGATCTGCAGATGGGCGAGCAGTCGATCATCGAACTGGACTGATGTTCCGTCATACAACATGAATCCCATGGCAGCACCTCATCTCGATTGCCGCCGAGGGTAGTGCTCCGGGGGTCACATTTCAGCCGTCACCGCCCATACTCACAGGGTTCAGTCCTCGAGGCGGTTGCGGTACTGCCGAGCCCGTAGGGAACGCAACGCCCGCTGCTCGATCTGTCGCACATGCTCGCGAGAGAGGCCGATCTCGGCGCTCAGCTGCTCGAGGGTCAGGGGGTCGTTGCCGTCGAGCCCGAACCGCCGGCGCAGCACGCTGGCATCCCGCATCGGAAGCTCGCCGATGCACTCGTGGATCACTGTCAGGCGGATGCGCCCGCTGACGATGTCGACGACCTCGGCATCCCGCTCGTCCTCCAGCAGGTCGCCGAGTATTGCCCCATCGTCCTCGCCGATGGGCAGGTCGAGCGAGACCGGCTGGCGGTCGAGCTCGAGGTACTCCCGCACCTTCTCGACCGTGCCTCCGGTCGCGGCAGCCACTTCCTCGATGGTCGGGCGTCGGCCGAGCCGGCCCTCCATGTCGCGCATCTGGCGGCGGACCGCCCCCACCCCTTCCGCAACGCGCGCGGGGACACGGATCATGCGCGATGAGTCGGCAAGGGCGCGGGTGATCGACTGCCTGATCCACCACGTCGCATAGGTGGAGAACTTGAAGCCGCGCGTGTAGTCGAACTTCTTCACGGCACGGTCGAGCCCGATGTTCCCCTCCTGGATGACATCCATGAGGGGAAGGCCTGAACCGGGGTACCGCTTGGCGACGCTGACGACGAGTCTCAGGTTCGCCCGAATGAAGAGGTCGTGCGCGCGCTCGCCCTCCCGCACCAGTTGGCGCAACAGTGATGCGTCGGGCGAATCAGGCTCCTGTTCGAGCTGGTGTCGCGCAACCAGGCCCACTTCGATCCTCTTGGCGAGCTCGACCTCGTCGTCGGCGCTGAGCAGGGGCACCTGGCCGATGCTGCGGAGGTATGTCCCCAATATGTCGGGAGACGCCCCTGAGGGGCCCAGTCGCTCGATGGACATCAGCCGCGCCCAGCGACGTCGCGTGCCACGAACGCGTTCAGGGCCGCATCGAGGCTCCCGCACGTCTTGCGATCGGCGGCGTCGCCAATGACCAGCGTCACAAAGCCTTCGTCCTTCTCCTCGATGATCCCCAGCACACAGAGGGCGTCATGCTCCGGGACGTTGCGATCCCGCACCCTCCAGATCGCCTCACCGATGGGGTGTGCCACGACATGCGCAAGTGTCACGGTGCGCGATGGCCGCTGAAGCGTCGCGTGCTGGTGCCGCGTGTGTCGTGAGGTTGCGCCCATGAGCCCGTCCTATCTATGGGGTGAAGCAGGCATCGAGACCAAAGGGTCTACCCCCTAATTAGGGCTCACGAGACGCCGGCGAGGGAAGGGCTTGACGGAGCGTTCGCGCGGAGTTAATATTCCGTGCACTTCGAGTCCGTGCCTGTCGCTCACCTGGGGCGGCGCCGCACGGTAGTTTCGGCTCATGAAGAGCGTCAACGGCAAGATCGTGCTCGTCACCGGGGCAGCGATGGGCATGGGCAGGCTGTACGCGTTGCGGGCGGCAAGCGAAGGGGCCGCAGCGTTGGCGCTGTGGGATATCAGTGCCGACGGCCTAGCCGCCGTGAAGGCCGAGGTGGAGGCATCCGGGGTCGTCGCGCACAGCTACGTGGTCGACGTGGCGTCGCTCGACGAGATTCGGGATGCCGCCGCCCGCGTCATCGCGGAGCTTGGCGTGCCGAAGGTGCTGATCAACAACGCCGGCGTCGTGCGCAGCGCGTGGTTCTGGGAGCAGGACTCCGAGCGCGACACCGAGTTCACGATGCGCATCAACGCGCTCGCGCCGATGCACATCACTCGCGAGTTCCTGCCGGGCATGATCGCCTCGGGCGAGGAGTGCCGCATCCTCAATGTGGCCTCGGCTGCGGGGACGCTCTCGAACCCGCGCATGGCCGTCTATGCGGCGTCGAAGTGGGCCGCCATCGGGTGGAGCGATTCGTTGCGACTCGAGCTCGAGAAGGCGGGGCATCGCCACGTCAGGGTCACGACCTTCGCGCCCAGCTACATCCGCACGGGCATGTTCGAGGGTGCGCGAGGGCCCGTGCTGACGCCGCTCATGGACCCCGACTATGCCGTGCGTCGCGCCTGGAAGGCGATGCTCGCGGGGCGGCCCATGCTGCTGCTGCCCTGGTCGGTCAACCTGTCCAAGGTCATGCGCGGCGTGCTGCCGACCCGGGCGTGGGATGTCGTCGGCGGGCGCTGGTTCGGCGTCTACCGCTCCATGGACGAGTTCAAGGGTCGCCCGCCCCTCGCCTGAGCCAGGGGCCCCTCTCCCAACTCAGGAGTTCCCTCTCCCAATTCAGGAGTTCCCTTTCCCAATTCAGGAGTGTTCTTTCAGGAGGTCGGCCCGACAGTCGGCCGACCTCCTGAGTCCTGACGGTCGTCAGCCGCGGATGGCCTCAGCGATCGGCGTCTCGCCCGCGTTGAAGCGGATGCTTCGCCCGATCGTCGACGCGTCCTCCACTGCGGCGGCGAGCACTCCGGCGACGTCTCCCCGGCTCACCTGCGCGGCCTCCTCGGCATTGGCGTCGATGTGGCCCGTCGCGGGGTCGTCGGTGAGGCCGCTCGGCTGCACGATCGTCCAGTCGAGGCCGCTCGCCCGGAGCGCCTCATCGGCTTGCGCCTTCGACTCGGCGTAGGCGAAGAAGTCGTTATCCTCTGGCACGCCGTGGCCGGGGCCTGCGCCGAAGTACGACACCATCAGATACCGGCGCACGCCGGCGCGTTCCGCCGCCTCGATCGACCGGATCGCGGCATCCCGATCGACCGCGTAGGTGCGCTTGGGGTCGCCACCGCCGGCGCCCGCTGACCAGATGATCGCGTCGTGGCCGGCGAATGCGTTCGCGAGTCCTGTCACGTCGAGCTGCTCGATGTCTGTGATGACGGGGCTCGCGCCCCACGAGCGGATCTCGTCGGCATGGTCGGGATTGCGGGCGATCGAACTGACCTCGTGGCCCGCGGCCGTGAGCATGGGCGTCAGGTGGCGGGCGACCTTGCCGTGGCCGCCGATGATGGCGATTCGCATGTGGTTCCTTTCGTCGAAGGTGTGTCACGGTAGGTCGCATGTCTGAGCGCGGGCCGTGCGTTGCGTGGCCCTCGGAAGCATCCGTAACTCGCTAGGCTGGTTACGACATGACGCAATATATGACGGGACAGTGGGTCGCGAACCCGGATGGCAGTCGCTGGCATTTCGACTCTGGGGCACTGAGCCTCGACTTCGGCCTCGTCGGTGTCGACGTGCGCCAGCACTTCGCGGCCCCCGCCGACCTGCTCGAGTGGGTCTCCGAACGCTTCGAGCACCTCCAGAAGACCGCGGTCGAGCGAGACCTGCGCGACGCCGTGCTCCTCCGGGCCGCGATTGCGCGGGCCGCCGAGGCCATCAGCTCGGGTGGCGCCCCCGCGCGCGACGACATCGACACGATCAACCTCTTCGCCGCGACCCCGGATGTTCCTCCCGCGCTCGCAGGAGGGCGTCGGCGCGCAGGCGCGACCCGGGTCTCGGTTGCCCAGGCTCTTTCGAGCATCGCGCGCGATGCCGTGCGCCAGTTCAGCCTGCACGGCGCCGAGCGCATCCGCTCGTGTGAGGCGGATGACTGCCCGCACGTCTTCGTTGACGAGTCACGCGCCAATAACCGGCGCTGGTGCTCGATGCAGCGCTGCGGCAACCGCGCCAAGGTGCGCGCGCATCGCATGCGCGCCTCCGCGGCATCCGGAACCTGACGGCTCACGCGCGCAAATCACAGCGGTCACGACGCCGCTGTGTTTTCTGTTCAGCGCACCCGCATTTTCGGCCGCGCTGAACAGAAAGCACCGCACTGTCGTGAACGCACGCTGGGTCACGCTGACTGGTGCCACGGCCACGGCCACGGCCACCGCCCGCAAGCACAACTTGTACAGACTTCCACAGTGGATGTCGGTGGTGCTTTGTAGCATTGAGAGAAACCTCGCGACACGCCGAAAACACAACATCTAGGGGAATGACACGGCTGTGATTCCGGTTATATAGTGGGAACCCACCGCAGGGCAGACAACGAGATCAGCACCTGTGAACACAAATCAAAGGCTTGAAGGAGGTCCTCATGGACAACGACAACGTGAGTGGTTACGACGTTCCCGTCGACCCGATGGACCTGCTGCAGTGCGACTCCTGCCAGTAGGCAGCAGCGACTGACACAGTCCCTCTCGAAACCCCGGCCATTGCGCGCCGGGGTTTCGTGCGTTCGGGCGACGGCGCATCCCGATGACAACGGGACCGACGGATGCCACACCCACGCGCCCGACGACCGTGCATAGACTTGCGGGCGTGACAGTGAACCCCGATCTGCAGGGCAGGGAGTTTTCCCCGACCGAGCCCTACCTGGTGGGCCGTGAGAAGGTGCGCGAGTTCGCTCGTGCCGTCTCGGCCACCCACCCCACGCATCTCGACCCCGAGGCGGCGCGCGCGGCCGGCTACCCCGACGTGGTTGCCCCGCCGACGTTCCCCGTCGTGATCCAGGAGGCGACGCTCGCGCAGCTGCTCGCCGAGCCGGACGCGGGCATCGACTTTTCGCGGGTGGTGCACGGCGACCAGCGTTTCAGCTACTCCCGCCCGATCGTCGCGGGCGACGAGCTGACGGCGACGCTGCAGGTGACGGGCATCAAGTCGCTCGGCGGCAACGCGATGGTGACGGCGGAGTCGACGATCGTCGACGCGAGGGGCGAGCACGTCGTGACGGCGATCTCGACGCTCGTCGTGAGGGGGGACTCATGATGGACCTCGAGGTCGGCCAGGTCGTTGCGGAGGCGAGCTACCCGCTGACGCGCGATTCCCTCGTGCGCTACGCCGGCGCATCCGGTGATTTCAATCCCATCCACTACCGCGACGATGTCGCCCGCAACGTGGGGCTGCCCGGCGTGCTCGCGCACGGCATGCTCACGATGGGCACGGCCGTGCAGCCGGTCGTGGAGTGGCTCGGCGACCCCGGCCTCGTGCGTGACTACCAGGTGCGTTTCACGCGCCCCGTCGTGGTCGACCCCGAGCTTGGCGCGGTCATCAACGTGAGCGCCAAGGTGGGCGCGTTGACGGATGACGGTGCCCGAATCGACCTGACCGTCACCTTTGGCGAGCAGACGGTGCTGGGCAAGGCGCAGGTCTTGGTGGCGCTGCCGAAGTGACCGCGTTCTCCCAACTCACGTCGACGCGGGTCGGTGGCGAGGCCCGTGAATTCATCGAGGTTCGCGACCCCGCCGAGCTGGCGAGCGTCATGCTCGACGTCTGGTCGACGGGCGACTCCTGGCTGGTCTTCGGTGGCGGCTCCAACATGCTCGTCGCCGACGAGGGTTTCGACGGCTGGGCGGTGCACGTGCTGACGCGCGGCGTCGAGGGGCTCGAGGGGGCGGATGCCGCGGCCGAGGGCGGCCCGGTCACGATCCGAGTGCAGGCGGGCGAGTCGTGGGACGAACTCGTTGCTCGCACCGTCGACGCGGGCCTTTCGGGGCTCGAGGCCCTCTCCGGCATCCCCGGATCGGTCGGGGCCGCTCCCATCCAGAACATCGGCGCCTACGGTGCGGAGCTCTCCGACACCCTGGTCTCGATCGACTTCCTCGACTACCTGACGGGGGAGGTGTCGACCATCGCGGCGGCTGACCTCGGGCTCGACTACCGCATGTCGGCGATCAAGGCGGGCCGCCAGGGCGTCGTGCTCGCGGTTGAACTGCGCTTGCAGCGCGGGGAGTTGAGCGCGCCGATCGCCTACGCCCAGCTGGCATCCGCGCTTGGGGCGGAGCTGGGGGAGCGCCGGCCGATCCGCGAGGTGCGGGAGGCCGTGCTGCGCTTGCGTTCGTCGAAGGGCATGGTGCTGTCAGATGACGACCCCGACTCGGTGAGCACGGGTTCGTTCTTCACGAACCCGATCGTCACGGGTTCCTTCGCGGCGGCGCTCCCGTGGGATGCCCCGCGCTGGAGCCTCGACCCCGAGCCTGACCCTGTCGTGGTGCCACTCGACCAGGCGCACCTGCTCGACGGCCTGCCCCCGGCACGTCCGGCGGAGGCCAGGGTCAAGCTGAGTGCTGCGTGGCTGATCGAGCATTCGGGCATCCGTCGCGGCTTCTCGCTGCCGGGTTCTGGCGCTGCGATCTCGAGCAAGCACACGCTCGCGATCGTCAACCGCGGCGGCGCGACGGCGGAGCAGATCGCGGAACTGGCGCGCTTCGTGCAGACCCGTGTCATGGGCGAGTTCGGGGTGCGACTGCAGCCCGAACCCGTGCTCGTCGGGCTCGACCTCTAGCGAGCGAAGCCGCTCAGCCGTCCTTGCGGATCCACCGGAAGCTGAGCCGCGCCAGCACGAGCCCCACGACCAACCAGATCGCCAGGACGATGGCGATGCCGGGCAGGTCCCACGTCTCACCCTGCTCAAGCACCTTCAGCTCATCGGGCAGGAAGGCTGCTCGCATGCCCTGCGCCATCCACTTGAGCGGGAACACGGATGCCACGTTCTGCAGCCAGTCGGGCAGCATCGAGAACTGCAGGTACACGCCGGAGATGAACTGAAGCACAAGCACGATGGGAATGATGACGGCGCTCGCGCTCTTGCCGCTGCGGGGGATGCCGCTGAGCCCGATGCCGAGGATCGCGCTCGTGGCGATGCCGAGCAGGAACACCCAGACGAAGGTGAGCCAGCGCTCGGGTGAGGTTGGAAGGTCGACCCCGAAGGCGACGGCGGCGATCACGAGCAGGAGGATGGCCTGCAGGATGCCCGAGACGAGCACCTGCCCGATCTTGCCGATGAAGTAGCTGATGACGGGCAGGGGGGAGCCAGCGAGGCGCTTGAGGGTGCCGTCGCTCTTCTCGGTCGCGATGTCGAGCGCCATGTTCTGCAGTCCGCTCAGCAGCACGCCTGCGGCGAGCATGGCGGGCAGGTAGAAGTCGGCCGCGCTGACCACGTTGCCGTCGGCATCCCTCCCGAACTCGGCCTCGCTGAAGGCGACCGCGAAGATCGTCAGCATGACGATGGGGAAGAGGAAGCCGAAGAACACCGCATCGCCCTGCCTGAAGTAGGCACGGATCTCGTAGCCGATGCGCCGCGCGCCGAGCGCGAGGGTGCGGTTCATGCGAGCACCTCGCGGGAGCTGAGGAGCTGCAGGTACACGTCTTCCAGGCTGGGCCTGATGACCTCGAGCCCCTCCGGTTCTCCCAACCGTGCCACGAGTTCGTGCGTGAGCCGTCCGGGTTCGGTCGTGCGCTCCTCGTGGAGCACGCCGTGCTCGAGCCAGCGCACGAGGGGCACACGGGCATCCGCCCCGCCGATCTGGTCGACCGGGCCGATGTCGAGGAGGGTGCCGCCCGCGATGATGCCGACGCGGTCGCTCAGCTGGGCGGCCTCGTCGAGGTAGTGGGTCGTGAGCAGGATGGTCGTGCCGTCGTCCTTGAGGCCGCGGATGACGCTCCAGAACCGGCGGCGCGCCTGCGGGTCGAAGCCCGTGGTCGGCTCATCGAGAAACAGCAGTTCTGGCCGGCCGATCATGCCGAGCGCGACATCCACTCGGCGTCGCTGGCCGCCGGAGAGCTTGCGGATGAGCGTGCCCGCCTTCGCTTCGAGTCCAACCGCGGCGATCGTCTCCTCGACGCCGCGGGGGTTGGGGTAGAGCGCGGCGAAGTGGCTGAGCTGCTCGCGCACCGTCACGTTGCCGCTCTCGCCCGAGTCCTGCAGCACGATGCCGAGGCGAGCCTTCCACGCGAGCCCGCCCTTCTGCGGGTCGACGCCCAACACGCTCACCTCGCCCGCCGTACGGTCGCGGTAGCCCTCGAGAATCTCGATCGTCGTCGACTTGCCCGAGCCATTCGGTCCGAGCAGGGCGAAGGTCTCCCCGCGCACGATGTCGAAGTCGAGGCCGTCCACGGCGGCGACGCTGCCGTACTGCTTGCGCAGGCCGCGCACGCGGACGGCGTGCTCGTTGTTGTGCTGTGTCATGAGTCAATCGTGGTGCACGGGCTCCGCTGTGGATAGCCAACTCAGGAGCGGGCTTTCCCAATTCAGGAGTCGGCCTTCCTATTTCAGGAGCAGAGCATCCACCACTCCTGAGTTGGGAGGGTTCAGCAGCCGCGCGCCACGGGCGACGGCTCCGGAATCTCGGATGCCTCGCCCCAGCCCGTGAAGGTGAGCCCCGCCTCGCCGGAGGCGTCGGCGCCGTCGAATCGCAGCGGCAGGGGCTTGCCGACGGCCGAGACGGTCAGCACGCCGAGGGGCGAGCCGCCGGAGTCGAGCACGATGTCGACCGTCTCGGCCCCCTCGCGGGGCGGGGTCGCGCTCGCCGTGACGGCACCGGAGTCGACGATGTTCGTGAGGAAGTCGGCGGGGGAGAGCAGCGCGCGCCACTGCGTCAGCAGGGGGTCGCCCGGCGTGACGCATACGAAGCCCTCCGCGATCTCGGGCACGCCCGTCACCGCCGCGAGCGCTCGGTTGCCTGTCACGTGCGCGGCACCCTCCGCGGCGATGATCTCGACGCCGATCGCGCCGGCGGTCACGCTCGCGATGTAGTCGCTCGGCGTGCCCTGCACCGAAAGACGGATGCTTCGGCCAGGGGTCGGGGGAGCATCCTCACCCAGCACCAGCCGCTCGGTCACGGTGCCCTCCATCGTCACGCTGCCGGCCTTGCGTGCCGCATCGATGACCTGGCGCAGGGCGTCTTCCCCGCTCAGGTACCAGACGCCGTTGCGTTCCGTGTCGTCGGGGTCGATCGCCGAGAGGTCGACGCCCTCCGGCGGTGGCGGCGGTTCGGGGTCGGGCTGGGCGGTGCATCCGCTCAGGAGGAGGCCCATGGCGACTGCCGCAGTGAGCGCGCGCACGCGCATCCTTCGCCTACTCACGAGCGTTGGCGACGCAGGCGGACTGGGCACCCTGGCTCGCGAGCGTGTCTGCGCTGAGGCTCACGTCGTCGGCGATGCTCGCGGGGCGCACGACGAAGCAGGTCTCCTCGTCGTACTGCCCGAGGCCGACCGGGAGCCACGCCTCGCGCCCCTTGACGAAGGGCTGCGAGAGGTCGGTCACGTCACCGGAGCCGGCCACGGCGTAGAGGGAGTAGGGCACGTCGGGCCCATCCCAGGAGAGTTGGGCGTTGCCCGTGCCGAGGTCGAGGTCGAGGCCGGAGACGCGGGCCGTGTCATCCGTCACGATGCCGACGATGAGCAGCACGATCGCAGTGACGAGCGCGAGGAAGGTCGTGATGATCGAGACGATAAAGGCCGGATGCTTCCACCACTTGCGCTCTGCGACGGGTGCCTCCGCCAGCTCGGGCAGCACGGCGGCACCTGACATGAGCTCGCGCTTGCGCGGCGGGGCGTCGGCGGGGGCCGCGAGTGAGGGGCTGCGAAGCGAGGGCTGCCCGGGTGCGGTGCCGAGCTGCATCCGCACGGGCGGCGCGCTGCGCTGGGCCTGCTCGATGCTCATGCGCCTCCTCGGATGATGTGCGAGACCCCCGGTCGGGGTGTCACTAGCATAAGGTCGTCGGGGGCGGCGGGCCTGTCCCGCGAGAGGGAGGTAGTCGGTGAAGGCTGCAGCACGCGTGCGCATCGTCGTGCTGCTGCTCGCATTCGCCGTCGTCGCCGCGGTCCAGATGCCCGCGACGGATGCCACGGCCGCGACCTACACGGGCGCCAATTCGGTCGCGATCCCCTACGAGGGCGAGTCGCAGGTAAAGCCGGCCGAGCACTGGGCGTTCACCGACTGCGCTGCCGCGCTTGCGGCATCCGAGCTCGTGACGGCATGCGAAGCGCAATCCGTGACCCTCGCGGCTCCCGTCTACGACCCGGATTTCGGCACCGTCGTTGTGCCGCTCGCGCTCGGCAACGGCGCTGTGCAACTCACGGTCGACTACATCGTCACGCTTGCGCCCCCGCCCGTGCCCGTGCTGCCCGACCAGCCCTACGGCTATCCCTTCGCTGCAGGGACTCGCGTCATGCTGCCCTTCTCGGACCTCGACATCGAGTGCCAGGTTTGCACGGGCATGACCGTCACGGTCGACTCGGTGGCACCGCGGGAAGCGGGCATCGCGTGGGCGACCGCGACCCACCTGGTGTTCGCGGCGGCGCCAGACCACGTGGGCCCGGTCGAGCTCGGGGTGGTCGTGCTCGATGATTTCGGGCAGGAATCGGCCGCGGCATCCCTCACACTGTCGTTCTACCGGGCGGGCGAGCCCGGCCTCGGCGCGATGCACGTCTTCGCCGAGCGGGGCACCGAGGTCGTGACCCTCGACCTGCGCGAGTACGCCGTCGCGGGCGATGAGGGGGTTCGCCTGATCGGGTGCGGTGCTGCCGTGCACGGCACGATCGTCTGTTCGCCGGACGGCACGGCGCTTTACCACCCGACCGCAGCGGCGGCGGCCGATCAGTTCTCGTTCCACCTCTATTCGGAGGCGGGCGAGCAGGCGACCGGCAGCGTGACGCTCGTCGGGTCGTCTGCCGAGCTTCCCACGACCGGTCTCGTGCCGTCGAGGGCCAACGATGACGATGACGATGACGTGATCTCGGCGCTCGTGCCGAGGCTGCCGCCGCCCGACGGTGCGGCAGAGGAGACACCGGGCATGTTCGACGCCTTCGTGAGGCTGCTCGATCGGGTGGGAGCATGATGGGCTTGCGAGGAGGAGCATGAGCGTGCGATTGACGGTGCGGGATCCACAGGCGGCAGAAACGGCCAAGTCGTGGATGCTCAAGGTCGACGATGCGACGACAGTCGTCGAGGTCGCGGAGTCGCTCGGGGTGCACCCCCACGCGATCGCAACGGCGACGGAGGATGCCCGGCTCTCTGACGCGGGCGTGCTCAACGGCGCCATCGTGCCGTCGGCGCCGAGTCGCGAGCCCCTCCCGGGGCAGCCGCGCCTCGAGGTGACGGGCGGCCCCTTCGCGGGCGAGTCCTTCGCCCTGCAGGCAGGCGTGTCGATCGGGATCGGCAGCGCCCCCACGGCCGACCTCAGCATCGCCGACCCCTTCCTCGCCGCCCAGCACGCCGTCTTCGCCTTCGGCGGCGCCGCCGAGCCTGCCGCTGAGGGTCGCCGGGCCCCACTTGTCGCGACGCTTGCCCCCGCCGACTCGTCCACACCCGTCTACGTGAACGGCGAGCGGGTCGAGGAGTCCATCGATGTCGTGCCCGCCGACGTCGTGCAGATCGGCAGCAGCGTCTTCCGACTCGGCATCGCCCCCGCATCCGATGCCGACCTGTCGCGCGATGTGACGGGCACCCGGGGCTTCAACCGGCCCTCGCGCATGCAGCCGACGCAGCGGCAGCCGCAGGTGGCGCTGCCCGGCGACAAGCCTGAGGACCCCGACAAGTCGCCGCTGCCGTGGCTTTCGGCCACGATTCCCGTCATCCTCGGCGTCACGATGGCCGTGCTCTTCGGCCGCGTCGTCATGCTGCTCATGGCGGCGGCCTCGCCCATCATGGTGATCGGTTCGTTCCTCACGAACCGCAAGCTCGCCAAGAAGAAGGGCCAGCGCACCGAGGCCCAGTGGATCCAGGACATCAAGGATGCCTCGGCCCGCATCGCCTCGCTCGCGAGGGAGCAGCGCCTCGACTCCTGGTACCGGCTGCCCGACCCCGTCGTGATCTACGACATCGCCACGAAGCCGCTGTCGCGCCTCTGGGAGCGCCGCGTCGCCGACCGCGATGCACTGCACGTGCGCGTCGGTGTCACCGAGGTGCCGCTCGACGTGCGTTTCGAGGGCGGCTCGCAGAAAGACAAGCACGAGGATCGCAAGGTCGGGGTGGGCCCCGCGCCCATCGCTGCGGACCTCGGTGCGGGCGTCGTGGGCCTCGCCGGTCCGCTCGATGTCGTGCGCAACACGGCCCGCGCCATGCTCTGCCATCTCACCGTGCTGCGCTCGCCGCGGGATGCGCAGGTGCTCGTGCTGTGCGACCACGACAACCAGGCCGACTGGTCGTGGGTGCAGTGGCTGCCGCACGCCCAGGTGGGCGAAGCGGTCGTCGCCGCGATCGGCAACACCGACGACACGCGTCGCGAGCGCCTGCGCGAGGCCAACGCGGTGCTGGAAGCACGGATGCGTGCGACGGGCGGCAAGGGCGGCATCTTCGACGAGCAGCTCATCGTCGTGATCGACGGCGCCCGCCGCTACCGCATGCTGCCGGGCATGGTGAACCTGCTCGACAAGGGGCCGCGGTTCGGCATCCATGTCATCGCGCTCGACACCGACCGTTCCCGCCTCCCCGAGGAGTGCCGCACCGTCATCGCGGTCGATGAGGCCGACCGCTCTGTCGCCCGTTTCGAGACGGACGACGCCTACTACCCGACCGTGCTGCTCGACGGCCTCTCGACCGCGCGCGCGGAGTCGATCGCCCGCAGCCTCTGCTCGATCCAGCACGTCAGCGGGGTCGGCGACGAGGGGATGCTGCCGACGAGCGTGCGCTACACGGAGCTCCTCGGCGTCGACCTCGACGACCCCGACGCGCTCATCTCGCGGTGGAGCACCAACCCGCGCAACAGCTTTGTCGTCGTCGGCGCGAGTGCGGATGGTGAGTTCGCACTCGACATCGCGCAGGACGGCCCGCACGCCCTCGTCGCCGGAACGACGGGCTCGGGCAAGTCGGAGTTCCTGCAGGCGCTCGTCATCTCGCTCGCAATGGCGAACCGGCCGGATGCGCTCAACTTTGTGCTCGTCGACTACAAGGGCGGCTCGGCCTTCGCCGATTGCGAGCGCCTTCCGCACACGGTCGGCATGGTCACGAACCTCGACGCCCGCGAGACGGAGCGCGCCCTCGCCTCCCTCGACGCGGAGCTCAAGCGCCGCGAGCGCGTGCTGCGCGAGTTGGCGGCGAAGGATGTCGACGCGGCCTGGTCCAAGGATGCGGATGCCGCGGCCCGCCACGGCCTCGCCCGCCTCATGATCGTGATCGACGAGTTCGCCGAGCTGAAGACCGAGCTCCCCGACTTCATCAACGGCCTCGTGCGCATCGCCCGCGTTGGCCGCTCGCTCGGCGTCAACCTTGTGCTCGCGACGCAGCGCCCTTCGGGCGTCATCACGCCCGAGATGCAGTCCAACATCAACCTGCGCGTGGCCCTTCGCGTGACCGATCGTGGGGACTCGAACGACGTGCTGGGTTCGGCCGAGGCCGCGCTCATCGGCGCGAACACTCCTGGCCGCGGCTACGTGCGCACGGGGCCCAGCTCGGCACCTGTCGCATTCCAGACGGCCCGCGTTGCCGGCGTGCGCCTGGGCGTGCAGCGCACGGCATCCGTGCTCCCGCCAAAGGCTCCCATCGACTGGACGACCCTTGGCATGCCGCCCAAGTTCCCGAGCAACTCGGCGGGCCAGAGCGTGCGTGCCGACCAGGACGACACCGACCTGCGCGCCCTCGTCAACCTGGTCAGCGCCGCGACGCAGAAGATGGGCATCCCGCGCAACCCTTCGCCGTGGCTGCTCCCGTTGCCCTCGCTCCTCACGCTCGACCGCTTCACGCAGGCTGAGATTCCCGACAACACCCTCGTGCTGGGCCTTGAAGACGTGCCGGGCGAGCAGAAGCAGCGGATGCTCGGCTGGAACCTCGTCGAAGACTCCCACCTCCTCTTCCTTGGCGGTGCCCTCTCGGGTCGCACGACGGCGCTCCGCACCCTCCTGGCGCAGGCCGTGCAGCGCTTCACTCCTGCCGAGCTGCACCTCTACGCGGCCGACTACGGCAACGGCGCGCTCCTGCCGCTCGCCGACGCCCCGCACTGCGGTGCCGTCGTGACGCCGCTCGACGGGGAGCGCCTGCCCCGCCTCATGCAGCGGATGCTCGACGAGCTCGCACGCAGGCAGGGTCTCCTCTCCCGCGCGGGCGTTGCGAACATCACGGAGCAGCGGCGGGTCGCCGATCCGGCGGATGCCCTGCCCTACGCGATCCTTGCGGTCGACGGGTGGGAGCGGCTCGCCTCGACGCTGGATGCAGACCAGCTCGTCGCGTTTCGTGACCAGATGATGCGGGTGTTGCGCGAGGGCCCGGCCGTGGGCATCCGTGTGCTCATCACGGCCGACCGCAGCGTCACGGGCGACAAGATTGCGAGCTTTATCGATACCCGCTACATCACGCCCATGCGCGACTTCAATGACTACCGCGCGGCGGGCGTCATGATCCGCGACGTACCCGCCGACCTGCCGCCCGGCCGCGTCATGTTCGGCGCGACGGGCACCGAGGCGCAGCTCGCCGTCATCAGCCGCGACACGAGCGGTGAGGCACAGACGGCGGCGTTCCGTTCGATCGTCGAGCACGTGCGCGACCACTTCGACGCCTTCCCGCAGCTCGCGGACCTGCCGCGGCCGTTCCGGGTCGACCCGCTGCCGACCTACATCGCGCTCTCGGCGTCATACGCGCTGCCGCTGGCATCCGGATGCTCGCAGCCGACGCCCGTCGTCGCGGTGGGTGGTGACGAGCTCTCGCGCATCACGCTCGACTGGCCAGATGTCGGCGGCTTCATCGTCGCTGGCGGTCGTGGCTCCGGTCGCTCGCGCGCCCTCGCCGCGATCGCGCACCAGCTTGCGTGGTCGAAGCGGCCGGTCGTCGTGGTCGCGCCGCGCGACTCCGTGCTGACGGAGGTCGCGACGGGTCACTCGCTCGAGATCGTGCGGGCGCCCGACACGGATGCGCAGCAGTTGATGGACCTCGTCTCCTCGGTCGCGCAGGCGGCCGGCGGCGGCACGGTGAGCGTGCTCGTCGACGATGCCGAAATGCTCAAGCAGTCGCCGCTCGAGCAGGCGATCACGGGCGTCGCGTCGCTCTCGACCTTCTGCGTCGGTGTCGACGCGGATGCCGCCTCGACGCTCTTCGGGGGCGCGATCGTCGCGGCCAAGAAGGCGCGACACGGCATCGTGCTCTCGCCCACCAACGCCATGGTGGGGGCTCAGCTCTTCGGCACGCAGATCCCGCGCTACATGCTCGGCTCGCAGACGCCAGGTGGCGGCGTGCTGCTGCGAGACGGCGGCTGGATGCCCGTGCAGGTTCCCGATGTGCGACAGTAGAGGCTCGGTCGCCCCGAGTGTCGTCTGGGCCGACGGTAACTAGACTTTGCTTGTTCCACGCGCACCACGGCCCCGCGCCGGGCACGCGCGAAATCGATCGAGGGGTTTCTGCTGATGTCGGCTCGCTGCGCTTACTGTGACAGCGAACTGCGCCCGAACAGCATGTTCTGCCTGTCGTGCGGGCAGCTCGTCGCGGGCGCATACCCGCCCGTGCCCTCCGGCATCCAGCAGCCGACTGCGACGGGTGCCCCGACGCCCGCAGCCCCGAGCCGTCCCGCTGCGCCGAACACGCCCGTGACGCTGCCTCCGCCCATCGGTGGTGCCCCCGAGCCGGTGGCACCAACCCCGGCCGCCCCAGCGGAGTCCGCGCCCGTGGCCGCGCCAGCGACATCCGCCCCGCAGCCGCTGACGGCCGTGAAGCTGCACTTCAGCACGGGCGACCACGCCGTTGTGTCGGGCACGGCCGTCATCGGGCGCGTGCCGCAGTCGGCGGCACAGAACTCGGGCGCCCAGGCGGTCGAGGTCAAGGACACGACCCGTTCGGTCTCGCGGGTGCACCTCACCCTCGCGGTGCGCGACGGCGCCGCGACCGTGACCGACATGGGTTCGGCCAACGGGAGCGCGGTCGAGCGCGCGGGCGCCCGCACCCCGCTCGTTGAGGGACGCGCCGTCGCCGTCGCCGCGGGCGATCGCATCTGGCTGGGGGATGTCTCGGCCGAAATCTCCGCCGGCTGAACCCCCGTCCAACAGGCATGGGGAGTACTCCCCATGGCCCCCGGGTACGGCACAAGGTATTCTCACAAACACGGCGGCGATTCCGCCCGCTTTTCTCTCGCTAACTGGAGGTACCCGTGGCCGAAATCCGTGTGACATCCGAATCGCTTGCCGGCGTCGCCAGCCAGCTCTCGTCGGGCTCGCAGTCGATCGAGTCCCAGCTGCAGAACCTGAAGGCCCTCGTCGACGGACTCGTCGGCGGCGACTGGTCCGGGTCGGCGTCGCAGAGCTTCAACGAGCTCTACGGCCAGTGGGACCAGGCCGCCCTGCAGCTCAAGGAGAGCCTCGCCGGCATTAGCGACCTGCTCAACCAGGCTTCACTCTCCTACGAGGAGTCGGAGAACTCGATCGCGGGCACCTTCCGCGGCTGATTCTCCCGGCGCAGCCCCGCTGAGGGGCTGCGCACCGTCCTGCCCAGTTTCATCCATCGGCCCCAGGGGATTCCATGGTTCAGTTCCGCGTTCGCGCGCAATCGCTCGGTGAGGTTGCGGCCCAGCTGCAGGGCGTCATCGCCGTCTTCGACAGCCACGTCCAGCAGACGGCCAGCGTCGTCTCCGGCGTCGTCGACGCCTCCTGGGTTGGCGAGGACGCCGACAAGTTCGCTGAGCAGTGGGAAGTGTGGAACGCATCCGCGCTCACGCTTCGGGCATCCCTGACAACACTGGCCGTGCAACTGGGCACGGCAGAGGCCAGCTACACCTCCAACGAGTCGGGCCTGCAGTCTGGCTTCACGGGGCGCCGCCAGGTCAACCAGGGCATCGTGGGCGGCGCGGCGAGCGTCTCGACGAACGTTGCGGGGGGCCGGCGCTACGCCGCCGAGGTCAAGGAAGCGCGCGGCGAGGCACAACTCGCCTCGAGCGGCAGCGGCGGCTCCTTTATCGCTGGCGGCAGCATCGCGGCCCGCGCGGCGCAGTCGCAGGGCGACAACAAGAGCAACAACACGGCCTCGGCCGCGTCGCAGAAGGCGGAGGGCGAGACGGATGGCTGAGCAGAAGGTTGACATCGAGGCGCTGCGGTCGCTCAACGAGACCCTCACCTCGCTCATCACCTACACGGGGGCACTGCGTGAGGGGGCCGGCGGTTTCGCCTACATGCTCCCCGCCGAATGGCAGGGGCCGGCGATGACCCAGTTCCTCTCGACCTTCGAGATGTGGGCGGTCAACGCCGAGACCCTTCGCCTGCAGACCGAGCAGCTGCAGAAGCTCGCCCAGGCGGCGCTGACGGCGTATGAGAGCACGATCGACGACGTCGACGAGAGCTGGTCCAAGATCCGTTCCGGACTCGGGGCCTAGGAGACCAAATGACACACGTGAGGGTCAGTCCCACTGTTCTCGCCGGCGACGGCGATGACCTGCACTCCATCGCATCCGACCTGCGTTCCTACATCACCTCGGTGACTTCGTCGCTCGCGGGCTCGTCCGGCATGGCCGGCGATGACAACGCTGCGGAGGACTTTGCTGAGTTCTACGACACCGAGGCTCCCAAGGTGATCGAGGGTGCGGCCAGCATGGTCACCGTCCTTCGCGCGCTCGACGCCGCCATCACCGGCACGGCCCGCGCCTACAAGCAGGCCGAGATGGTCGGCGCCCTCAAGGACCCCTCGTCGTGCAGCATCACGGTGACCGCACCGGGCGAGTACTCGGCGCGGTCGATCCCTAACTGCCTCGGCGGCGACTTCCTGCCCGGCCCATTCGGTGGCGAGTTCCAGGAACTCATCGAAGACGCACTCGCCGCTGCTGGCGTCGTCATCCCCACGGGAAACGTGGGCAAGCTGCGCAGCGCGGCCACGGCATGGGACACCTTCAGCTCCGACCTCAACAAGGTGAAGAGCTCAGTCTCCTCTTCCTTCACCGCGGTCCAGTCGATGGACATCCCACAGAAGGCGGCCATCCTGGCCTGCCGCACTCGCGTGGTCACCCTCCTCGGCGACATCTCCGGCAATGCCGATGCGATGCACCAGGGGCTCGACTCCTTCGCTGAGAACGTCGAGAAGACGCGCGAAGAGCTCATGTGGATGGTCGGCCAGATGGTGGCCGAGATCATGCTCGATATCGGCATCGGGCTCGTGCTCGGCCCCCTCACGGCCGGCCTCGGCACGGCTGCGATGATGGCGAAGGCGGGCACCACGATCGCTCGCTGGGTCGTCAAGATCGCGATGCTGATCAACAAACTGAAGACCTGGGTCGCCGCGCAGAAGTTGTTCCTCCGTGGACTGCTCCGCGCTGTCGCCGAGGGCGCGCAGAGCGCTGTCGCCACGATCGCCGTGCAGGCGAGCGTCAACTCCGTCCGTGGCGCACTTGACTCCGACTACGAGAGCCAGAGCGTCTGGGTGGCCGGCGCGGCCAGCTTCCTGGGCGGCACTGCCGCCAGCCCTGTCGGCAACGCCGTCGCGGGCAGTTCCAACCGCGTCGGGCGCAACGTGATTGCGGGCACAGCCGAAGGTGCCACGGATGGCCTCGTCTCCTACACGACGGAGTTCGGCCTGACGATGCCGGAGGGCGGCTTCAATCCGCTCTCGGCCATGGTCGGCGGCACCATCCTCGGCGGCGTGATGCGGCCCGCCCTCGGCGGTCGCGGCCGCACTCCGACCAACACCGGCTCGGGCGGAGGAGGCGGCGCCTCCACGGTCACTACGCCCGAGGTCAACGCTCCCACCCCATCTGGAGGCAACGGTGGTGGCTCCTCGAGCCCCAGCTCGCCGTCCCCCGTGAACGTCGACGGCTCCAACGCACCCCAGCCCGGCGGCGGTGGTGGCGGCAGCGCCCCTGCCGGCGGCCCCTCGGTCGACGTGCCGAGTGGCGGCGAAGCCCCCACTCCCGGTGGCGGCGGTGGTGGCGGTAATGGTGGCGGCAACGGCGGAACGCCGGACATGCCGTCCACCCCCGAGGCCCCTTCGACTCCCGAGGCGCCGTCGTCCCCGGAAGCCCCGAACACCCCCGAGGTGCCGTCGACGCCGGAGGCGCCGAGCACGCCGGAAGCACCCTCCACGCCCGAGGTGCCGTCCACTCCGGAGGCGCCGTCGACCCCGAGCACGCCGGAAGCTCCCTCCACGCCGGCGACGCCGGAGGCTCCGTCTACTCCGGCGGCGCCCTCGACGCCCAGCACGCCGGACGCACCTTCTGCGCCGAGCACGCCGGAAGCGCCGTCGACTCCGAGCACCCCCTCCACGCCGGAGGCACCGAGTACGCCGTCGACGCCCGAGGCGCCTTCCGCGCCGGCCTCGCCAGAGGTGCCCTCGACGCCGAGCACGCCGGAGGCTCCGAGCGCTCCCGCCCCGGAGAGCCCGACGGCTCCCGAGGCGCCCGCCGCTCCTGCCGCACCCACCGCATCCGACGCCCCGGCGGGCGCAGTACCGGTTGGTCGCGCCCCCGTGTTCTCGAATGCGACGGGCACGGACGCGCCGGTCGACCTCGACGGCCCAGTGCCGCCAGCGGAGTTTTCGAACGCACCCGAGTCCGACACTCCCGTCGACTCGGACGCCCCGGTGTCCCCGGTCGAGTTCTCGAATCTCCCCGACACAGACGCGCCGCTCGACACTGACGCCCCCGTTCCGCCAGCGGAGTTCTCGAACGCGCCCGAATCGGATGCGCCGGAGTCGCCCGATGGCTTCGACCCGGAGGATGCGGCAGCGATGGCGGCCGGTGCCGCCGGAGCAGCCGGTGTCGCCGCCGTGAGCCCGAAGATCGTGAACTTCACGAACCCGGTCTCGGGCAGCAGCCGCACTCCGACGGTCCCCTCGACGGGCACGCCTGGCACGCCCGAGGCGCCGTCGGCGGGAACTCCGGAGGCTCCGAGCGCCCCCGAGCCGCCGAAGGCCGACCCGGCTGATGCACAGGGCGCAGGCACGCCTGACTCTCCAGATTCGAACAACTTCGCCGCGACCCCCGCGCAGGGCCAGCCATCCTTGGCTGATCGAATCGCGGCGGGCACGGACCCCGTGCACTCCGGTGAACGCAGCGGCCCTGGGTGGGAGCGGGTGGCCGACAACCCGATCACCCCGAAGGACTTGCACTATGGTGAACCGATGAGTTCGTCTGGAACCGCGAACATGCCGGCCAAAAGTGACTGGCATCCTGATACCTCGAAACTCATCTCCGACCCGGGTGCTCCGTGGGGTCGGCACCCAGATGGCACTCCTATGACGAGGGGCGACTACGAGTCACGATACGTCTTCCCCGGCAACAATTGGGACAACTATCCGCCGAATAATGGTGTCGAACGCGGCACCCGCATCAAGTACTCCGACGCGGATGCATTCATCCGCGACTACGGTAGGTCGCTCGACCGCATCGGGGCACCGGACGGCGACTATTTGGGTCTCCAAGTCGACGGCGTGCCGGCGCCGTTCGAACAGCGGGCGCTGCCCGGGAGCTCCCTCGCGAAGCCTTTCCATGAATACTCGTTGACCGGCAAACTCCCTCCGGGGTGGAAGATCGAAATCTCGGAGATTGCCCCTGGTTTCGGCAGGCCGGGCGGCGGCCTTCAGGTGAGAGTCATCGGCCGAAATGGTAAGCCGGTGCCGGTAGAGAGACTCCTTGGAAAGGTGCTCAACTGATGGAAGCAGGGCTACTCGAAGCGGTTTCCGCGAATTTGGGTGAGTGGGCAGCCGAAGCCGGTTACGACATCATCAGTGATTCCGGTGCTGTCGTGATCGCAAACGGCGGCGGAGAGATCCGTTTCTATGTGCGTCGGCGAGACGGCCAGTTCGAAGTGTCTCGCGCGGAGCGGTCCGAAGATGAAGAGCTTCGGATGATCACCCATGATCTCGTTCACGTGGTCAGGTTTCTTACCGTGCGGCTCGCGACGAGCATTCGCTCGTCTCGGGGCTTGGACCTGACTGCAGTGTTCCTGCCGTCGGAAGAGCTTGCCCCCGGAGCGGAACTTCGGTCTGCGCATGACGATCCCCGCGGTCCCATGGAGGGGGTGGTTCTGCACGGAGAAGTTGAAGCGCTCTTTCCTGAGGATCCTGAGCCTTGGGATGCTGTTGAGTTCAGCCACTACGCAGACAAACCGATCGAGCTGATTCGGGCATCATTCCTCGACCCGCACGGTGCGCCGTTGTTCGAGCATCCCGCAGCGAGCGCACCCGAACACAGGCGCTGAGCAGGTCCCGCCAGGCGTGGCGGGACCTGACGGTGCGGGCTCCAGGTGCGCGTGCTCGCACTCTTCCCCGTCTCGCCGACCCCATTCCGGGCGGTCGAGATCTCTAGTTCAGGCACGCGTGACGCACGACCCCGAAGTTGAAGACGCGGCGCGGTGAACAGCAACGTTTTGCGGCGACCCGCCGCAGGGCGGCGGCGACCCGCCGCGGCGGCACGGCAATTGTTTGCCGTTAACCGCAGGCCGAGCCCGTCAGCGGCGACCCCCGCAGCAGAGAAGCGCCCGGGATGCCCCTACCGCAGCTCGGCGGGCCACTTGGGGTCGAGCATCCGCCCGACCCTCTTGGCGTAGTCGATCGTGCCGTTCGCGACATGGAACGGCACCCCCGCAGCGATTGCGCCCCCGCGGGCTGCGGCAACGAAGCGTTCGCGGGCGTCGGGGCTGAGCCGCACGTCGAGGGGCACCGTGAGGTCGCCAGCGCGGGTGCCGTCGGGCGTGGCGTTCCAGAGGCGGATGCGCGCGCCGCTGCGTTCCCGCAGCGCGGCCCCGTCGCGCACACCGATCGTCAGGCCGATCGATCCTTCGCCCGCGCGGAAGGCCAGGCGCGCGCCCCAGCCGGTGATCGGCACGCGGAGTGCAGTGTTCGTGCGAGCCGTGTCGTCAAGATAGACGAGTCCCACGAGCTCGTCCCACGCGATGAGGCCCACCCCGGGGAGCGTGATGCCTTGCGCGGAGACGCTCATCGTGGCATCCGGGTGCTGCAGGTTTCGGCGAAGGCGGAGCATCCGTGGCACGAAGATGAGTCCGAGCAGCAGCAGGAAGATCGCCAGCACGATCGGCAGGCTCACCCGCACGCCCGATGAGGTGAACAACACCACCAGGCCGATGGCGCCACCCAGCAGCAGCGCAGCGCTCACGGCGAGGATGATCGAGTTCCAGCGTCGCGCGCGGGCGATCCCGGCCGTGTCAACCTGCTCCTCCTGCACCCCGCCGCCCTGCAGGTAGGCGGCCCACTTCTGCAACTTGGTGTCGGATGCCTCGGCCGCGAGCACGGCCTCCTGCGAGGTCGCTTCGACCGCCGAGGTGACCACCGGCGCAGCGTCGGTGACGCCGCGCATGGGGTTCTGGTCCTCGGGCAGGGGACGGTGCAGCTGGTTCTTGAGCGCCGCCCGGAGCGCCTCGTATGGCCGGCCGGTGAAGACGATCAGTTCAGAGGGAACGACGCTCTTGCGTGAGCGGCCGACCGACATGCCGACGTAGGCGATCGAGTCCTCGGGCACGTCCCACACCTCGACGATGCCGTCCGCTCGGGTCTCGGGAACCGGCGTGTACACACCCGGGTCTCCCGTCGCGAAGCGGGCGTGCAGCGACTTCATGGTTGGCACCCCACCAGCGAAGCCCACGCCGGCGCGACGACGCAGCCGCGCTCCGGTCTCCCGTCGCACCCACACGTGGCATCCGGTCGCGGCCCACCACAACAGCCACGGTGTCGCGACGGCGGCGATGACGATGCCCCCCACGGGCGCGATGCGGGTGAAGACCTCGTTGCGCAGCACGACCGAGCGCTCGGCCTGTTCGGTGGCACCGCGCTGGACGTCGGCGAAGTTCAGGAGGAGCCACACGAGCGCGCCCGCGGCGATGGCAGCGAGCGCGAGTGCGAGTACCGTGCGGGGCCAGGAGCGCCGCCGCTCGAAGTCGGGGTTCGCAGCGAACACGCTCTCGTACAGGCTCACGGGCACCCTTCCGCTAGAAACGACCGACGGATGCCCGTGGTCGTCTGGATTCTACTGGCCCTGTGGCCCCAAGACTGGGGCCGCTCGATAGACTCGCGACGCACGCGACGAAAGGACCCCATGAACGACGTACTCGCCGAACGCTGTGACCGGCTCCGCGACATCATCCTCGAGCTGACGCCGCTCATGATCGAGGTGCAGGGCAATGCGAGCAGGCTCAACGCCGTGCTCCCCGTCGTGCAGCGCCTCCGTGCCGTTGCCAACGACGGCGCAGACGGGATCGACAACCCGAGCTACCGCCAGTGGGCCGGGGGAGCGCCTTCGAACATCGACGCGCTAGAGGACGCGGCCAGGGCGGGCGACGCCGAGGCCGCGTGGAGGGCGTTCGCCGACCAGGAGTCGGGCGTCAACCTGCTCTCGACTGCCTGCGCAGGCTACCCCGGCTGGTAGTTCCGGGCCGCGTGACAGGGGCTCGCGCTAGGCTGGGCCGGTGCAGGAGATAGAGATCGGCCGCGCAAAGCGGTCACGCCGGGTGTACGCGTTCGATGACATCGCGATCGTGCCGAACCGGCGCACCCGCGACCCCAAGGATGTCTCGGTCAACTGGACCATCGACGCCTTCACCTTCGACGTGCCCATCCTCGCCGCCCCCATGGACTCGGTCGTCTCGCCCGAGACCGCCATCCGCATCGGCCAGCTCGGCGGACTCGGCGTACTCGACCTCGAGGGTGTCTGGACGCGCTACGAGAACCCCGAGCCGCTGCTCGAGGAGATCCGCACGCTTCCGGAGGCCGAGGCGACGCGCCGCATGCAGCAGATTTATGCTGAGCCCATCAAGCCCGAGCTCGTCACGGCGCGCATCGCCGAGATCCGGGCATCCGGTGTCACGGTCGCCGGCTCGCTCTCCCCCCAGCGCACGCAGCAGCTCTACAAGACCGTCGTCGAGGCGGGAGTCGACCTGTTCGTCATCCGCGGCACGACCGTGAGTGCCGAGCACGTCTCCCAGAACCAGGAGCCGCTCAACCTCAAGAAGTTCATCTACGAGCTCGACGTGCCCGTCATCGTCGGCGGCGCGGCCGGCTACACGCCCGCGCTGCACCTCATGCGCACGGGCGCGGCCGGCGTGCTCGTCGGCTTCGGCGGCGGCGCAGCCTCGACCACGCGCGCCAGCCTCGGCATCCACGCCCCCATGGCGACCGCCGTGGCGGATGTCGCGGGCGCCCGTCGCGACTACATGGACGAGTCCGGCGGCCGCTACGTGCACGTCATCGCCGACGGCGGGCTCGGCACGAGCGGCGACATCGCCAAGGCGATCGCGATGGGCGCCGACGCCGTCATGCTTGGCACGACGCTGGCCCGGGCGACGGATGTCCCGGGTGGCGGGTACCACTGGGGTGCTGAGTCCCACCACCCCGAGCTGCCGCGCGGCCACCGCGTCGAGGTTGGCCAGGTCGGCCCCCTGGAGCAGGTGCTCTTCGGCCCGTCCGACACCGCGGACGGCAAGTCGAACCTCGTCGGTGCCCTCAAGCGGTCGATGGCGACGACGGGCTACTCCGACTTGAAGGAGTTCCAGCGCGTCGACGTGGTCGTCGCGCCCTACGTTCCCCACTAAGCCACCCAGCCGCCGTCGACCCTCCCGGACTAGCATCGGCCACGGAGAGAGGGGAGCCCCATGACGGTCAGTCACTCGTCCAGGCTGGGACCCGAGGAGCGCGAGGCAGCGATCGAGGGCCTTCGCACCCGGGAACTCGACGTGCTCGTCATCGGGGGAGGAATCGTCGGCACGGGCTGTGCGCTCGATGCCGTGACCCGCGGCCTGAGCGTCGGCATGGTCGAGGCGCGCGACTGGGGTTCAGGCACGTCGAGCCGGTCGTCGAAGCTCGTGCACGGTGGCATCCGCTACTTGGAGCAGCTGGACTTCAGGCTGGTCAGGGAGGCGCTCATCGAGCGCGGCCTGCTGTTGCAGCGCATCGCCCCGCACCTGGTCAAGCCCGTGCGCTTCCTCTATCCCGTGCGCAACATCGTCGAGCGTGTCTACATCGGCGCCGGCATGGTGCTCTACGACCTCTTCGCCCGCACGGGCAACCGACCTCCCGGTGTGCCCCACCACCGGCACCACACGAGGCGTCAGATCCAGCGCGGCATCCCGAGCCTCAAAAAGGATGCCTTCGCTGGCGGCATCACCTACTACGACGCCCAGGTCGACGACGCCCGCTATGTGTCGAGCCTCGCCCGCACGGCCTCGTCCTACGGGGCGAAAGTCGCGAGTCGGGTGCGGGTCGAGGGATTCCTCAAGGTGGGCCAGCGCGTCGTCGGCGTCACGGCCCGAGACCTCCTGACCGACGAGGTGTTCGAGATCAAGGCGCGACAGGTCATTAACGCGACTGGCGTGTGGACGGATGACACGCAGCGCATGGTCGGCGAGCGTGGCACGTTCAAGGTCCGGGCGTCGAAGGGCATCCACCTCGTCGTGCCGCGCGACCGCTTCCAGTCGAAGGTCGGCCTGCTGCTGCGCACGGAGAAGAGCGTACTTTTCGTCATCCCGTGGGGACGGCACTGGCTGATCGGCACGACCGACACCAAGTGGGACCTCGACAAGGCACACCCCGCTGCGACGGCGGCAGACATCGATTACCTGCTCGAGCACGTCAACAGGGTGCTCGCGGTGCCGCTCACCCGCGACGACGTCGAGGGTGTCTTCGCGGGGCTCCGGCCGCTCCTCGCGGGGGAGTCTGACGAGACCTCCAAGCTCTCGCGCGAACACATCGTGACCCACACCGTCCCCGGCCTCGTGGTTGTCGCGGGCGGTAAGTGGACCACCTACCGGGTCATGGCGAAGGACGCGGTGGATGCCGCATCCGCAGCCCTCGACGGACGCGTGCCGCGTAGCTCGACGGAAGACATCGCCCTGCTCGGTGCCGAGGGCTACCAGGCGGCATGGAACAAGCGCGCCAAGATCGCGCGCGCATTCGGCGTGCACAAGGTGCGCATCGAGCACCTGCTTAACCGATACGGGACGCTGACGGATGAGCTACTCGACCTCATGCGCGAAGATCCGTCGCTCAACACCCCGCTGCCCGGTGCCGACGACTACCTCGAGGCGGAGGTCGTCTATGCGGCCTCGCACGAGGGTGCCCTCCACTTGGATGACGTGCTCGCCCGCCGCACCCGCATCTCGATCGAGGCGTGGGACCGCGGCGTCTCGGCCGCCCCCGTCGCCGCGCGGCTCATGGCCCGCGTGCACGGCTGGAGCGAGGAACGCGTCGAGCGCGAGGTGCAGCACTACCTGCGCCGGGTCGAGGCGGAACGCGCCAGCCAGCAGCAACCGGATGACGCATCCGCTGACCGCGTGCGGCTGGAGGCCCCCGACATCTCGCTGTGACCTGCGGGCGGAGCACGTCGGCCGCCCTCGCAGCGCCGCGCTCACTTTTCGGTGCCGCGCTCATGCACGGTCTCGCGCATCCCGCCGAAAAGTGAGCGCGGCGGCAGCGGCGGCCTACGCGCGGCGCATCACCCCGAGTCGGTGCAGCCTCCCCGCGAGACGGCGGCGGTCCAGGATGTCCTCCCTCGTGAGGCGATCAAAGCGACGCACCACCCTGCTGAGTCGGTCTCCTCGCAGCTTCTCGCGCCAGAGGATCTCCTCCGGTGCAAGGTCTTGCTGAAACTGGCGGTCCGCACCGTACTTGGCTCGCCCATCGATCTCGACGGCCGCATCGTGCTCGCGCCAGTACGCGTCGGCGAACCCGATAAAGCCGTCTTCGTCGCGGAAGGCAACCTGCAGCTCAGGAATAGGTGCACCCAGCGCGAGGCACTGCACGCGAAACTGCGACTCCAGCGGCGACCCGGCACATCCGTTGCTGAACTCCAGCACTCTGCCAGCGCGCGCCGAGCCCGGGAAGGGCAGCAGCGATTCGAGTACGGCGCGCACGGCGGGAAGCTGCAGTCCGTCGGGATAGTGCTTGCGCCGCAGCGGGTGGCGGACGGGCGTCTGGAATGCGGCATCCGCCATCACTACGGCGCGGGCGAAGTGTGGTGCCGATGCCACATCAACGACGGTGCGCTCGAGCGATGTCACGCGCACACCATCGACCTCGACGGCGTGCGGGTCGAAGGGCGCGGCGTGCCGCTGCGCCCCACACGGGGACGCCCGCCGCTCGCTTTGGCCCTAGCGGCACGCAGGACGCGGTCGGTGCCGAGTCGAGCCGCTTCACGGGCGGAAAACAGCGGTATGGGCATGGTGTCACCCTCCCCGTCGAGAGGTGCAACCGTGCGGGTTCTCGTCCCGGCGTGGCATCCGCGTTCCGGATCGGGCGTGTGGAGGAGGCTTCGGCTGGCCGCGCTCACCTGTCGGTTGCGCGCTCATGCCAGCACATGAGCATCCCGACGAAACGTGAGCGGAGCACGTCGACCGCCCGAGACCGGCCCGGCGGAACGCGCCCAGCCTCACGCCGTTAGGCTGGTGCGGTGAGCAGCAGCATGTGGTCGGTGGCGCGTCGGCCGCGGTGGATCGCCGCACTGTTCCTGGCACTCGGCGTCGCCGCCGCATTCGCCGGCCTTGGCCAGTGGCAGCTCGAACGCAGCTTCGCCTCGGGCGAGATCGTCACGCGCGAGACCGAGACGACCGTGCCCCTCGTGGAGCTCGCCGAGCCGCAGGGCCCCGTCGCCGCCGCACACGATGGCCAGCTCGTCTCGGTCGAGGGCACCTGGGTGCCGGATGACACGCTCATCCTGAGCGGGCGCTACCACGACGACGATCCCGGCTACTGGCTTGTGGGGCACCTCACCACGGTCGACGGGGCGGGGCTTGCCGTGGCACTCGGGTGGTCCGCCGACGAGGCCGAGGTGACGGATGCCGCAGCCGAACTCGCTGCCGAAGCATCCGCTGGCGACGTGGTCGCCCTGGAGGGACGCTACGTCATGGGCGAGGCGCCGCAGAACTCGAACTTCGAGGCGGGCGAACTGAGCGCCATGGCGCCAGCAGCGTTTGCGAACCTCTGGTCGACCGTCGACGAGGCAGGCATCTATGGCGGCTACGTGATCGCGGATGGTCCGCCGGCGGGCCTGACGCAGATCGATGCGCCTCCGCCGCCGCTTGAACACGAGATCAACTGGCTCAACATCTTCTATGCGATCGAGTGGGCGGTCTTCGCTGGCTTCGCGATCTTCCTCTGGTGGCGTCTCGTGAAGGATGCGTGGGAGCTCGAGGAGCACGAGCGGCAGGAAGCCGCCGCAGCCGCGTCAGCCTGACGCCGCCCGCGTGGCCGCGGCCCGAGCCGCGGGGCTGAAGCCCAGTTCTCGCCCGGTAAACTGGGGCTATGCCCCTCGGCCCGCGCCCCTCTGACGTCCCCCGCATCCGCAAGACCCTCACCGTCTACAAGGTGTCGTCGTATGTCACTGGGTTCTTCCTCATCGCGCTCGTCGTGATGATGGTCACTCGCTATGGCCTGGGTGGGGACATCGAGCTCGGCGGGCAGGACGGGTTCCTGGCCCTGACCCCGCAGGCCGACATCACCGGCGTGAACGTGTCGACGATCATCCTGATCATGCACGGCTGGTTCTATGTGCTCTACCTCGCCTGCGACTTCGTGCTGTGGCGCCTGCTGCGCTTCTCCTTCAGTCGCTTCCTGCTGATCGCCCTCGGCGGCGTCATCCCGTTCCTGTCGTTCTACTTCGAGCGCACCGTTCCCAGCTTCGTCGAGGCTCGCCTCGCCCAGATCGAGCCCAAGGAGGTTCCCGCGTGAGCGAGACCGAGCAGAAGCCAGTCCTCGTCGTCGACTTCGGGGCGCAGTACGCGCAGTTGATCGCGCGGCGCGTGCGCGAGGCCGGTGTCTACTCAGAAATCGTGCCGCACACGATCAGCGCCGAGGAGATCGCCGCGAAGGCCCCCGTCGGCATCGTGTTGTCGGGCGGCCCGTCGAGCGTCTACGAGCCCGGCGCCCCGCAGCTCGACGAGGGCATCCTCGAGCTCGGCGTGCCCGTCTTCGGAATCTGCTACGGCTTCCAGGTCATGGCGAAGCAACTGGGCGGCGAGGTCGCGCACACGGGCCAGCGCGAATACGGTTCGACCGAGATCAACGTCGTCGACAGTGGCGTGCTGCTCGAAGGCCAGCCCGAGACGCAGACGGCATGGATGTCGCATGGCGACAGTGTCGCGAAGGCGCCCGAGGGCTTCCGCGTGCTCGCCTCGACCGTCGCGACCCCTGTCGCCGCGTTCGCGGACGACGAGCGCAAGCTGTACGGCGTGCAGTGGCATCCGGAGGTCAAGCACTCGGCCCACGGCCAGGGCGTGCTCGAGAACTTCCTGCACCGCGCCGCCGGCATTCCCAATGACTGGAACGCGGGCAACGTCATCCAGGAGCAGGTGGCACGCATCCGCCAGCAGATCGGCACCGGCAAGGTCATCTGCGGCCTCTCGGGCGGCGTCGACTCCGCCGTTGCGGCCGCGCTCGTGCATGAGGCCGTCGGCGACCAGCTCACCTGCGTCTTCGTCGACCACGGCCTGCTGCGCCAGGACGAGCGTCGCCAGGTCGAGGAGGACTACGTCAAGGCCACGGGCGTGCGCCTCATCACGATCGACGCTGAGGAGCAGTTCCTCACGGCGCTCGCCGGCGTGAGCGACCCCGAGCAGAAGCGCAAGATCATCGGGCGCGAGTTCATCCGCACCTTCGAGGCGGCGCAGGCGCAGCTCGTCGCCGAGTCCATGGAGGAGGAGGGCGACCCCATCCGCTTCCTCGTGCAGGGCACGCTCTACCCCGATGTCGTCGAGTCGGGCGGCGGCTCGGGCACGGCGAACATCAAGAGCCACCACAACGTCGGTGGGCTCCCTGAGGACATGACGTTTGAACTCGTCGAGCCGCTGCGGGCCCTCTTCAAGGACGAGGTGCGCCAGATCGGTCGCGAGCTCGGCCTGCCCGAGGTCATCGTGGGCCGCCAGCCGTTCCCCGGGCCGGGCCTCGGCATCCGCATCGTCGGTGAGGTCACCAAGGAGCGTCTCGAGATCCTGCGCAAGGCGGATGCGATTGCCCGAGCAGAGCTGACGCTGGCCGGCCTCGATGAGGAGATCTGGCAGTGCCCCGTCGTGCTCCTGGCCGATGTGCGTTCGGTCGGCGTGCAGGGCGACGGCCGCACCTACGGACACCCGATCGTGCTGCGGCCGGTCTCGAGTGAAGACGCCATGACGGCCGACTGGACTCGGCTGCCCTACGACGTGCTCGCCCGCATCTCGAACCGCATCACGAACGAGGTGAAGGACGTCAACCGCGTCGTGCTCGACGTCACGTCGAAGCCGCCGGGAACGATCGAGTGGGAGTGACCGCACTCTGAACCCATATCGGGGTACAAGTATTTAGCGCTTCGGGGGACAAGTGAGTAGACCTGTCGGTTTACCATAGTTGGTATGTACCGGAGCCGAGCGGATGTGCGGAGAGTCTCATGTCCATTGTGCCGCTCCCGAATACGTACGGTGCCCAACCCGTTCTTCGGTACCGGCCTATCGGTGCATCGCTATGTTGTGCAGTGCGTGCGCTGCGACTGGGCTCGCCTGGTGAAGGACTCTGAGCGGGGTCTCACGAGCCTGCGCCCGTCGCCCATCGTTGTCGAGACTGAGGCCGCGCGCTCGCCGGAGACCCCGAAGCGGCGCTTGTTCGGTCGCCGCCGCAAGGCGTAGCCCGCCCAATGCAGAAAGGGCCGCCCCTTTCGGAACGGCCCTCCTTGCTTGACTCTCAGTGACTACTCGCGGAAGATCGCGATGAGGCGCAGGATCTCGACGTAGAGCCACACGACGGTGACCATGATGCCGAAGGCGGCCTGCCATCCGAAGATGCGGGGAGCGCCGCGCTCGACGCCGGTCTTCACGTTCTCGAAGTCCATGACGAGCGAGTAGGCCGCGAGGAGCACGATCAACACACCGAGGATCGCGCCGAGCGGCACGCCAGGGATGATCTCGATGCTGCGCGCGCCGAACATACCATCGGTGACGCCGAACAGCATCAGGCCGAGGTTGACGAGCGAGAACACCGCGTAACCGACCATCGCGACAAGGAAGATCTTGGTCATGCGCGGTGATGTGCGCACCTTGCCGTTGAGGAAGAGGAAGAGCGTCACGCCAATCACGGCGAGGGTGCCGAAGACGGCCTGGGTGACGATGCCGTCCCACATGCTGTTGAACATGGCCGAGATGCCACCGACGAACAGCCCCTGGGCCGCCGCGTACGCGAGGATCAGGCCGCGCGAGGGCTGCTTCTTGAAGATGTTGACGAGCGCGAGCACGAAACCGGCGATCGCTCCAGGGATCATGAGTAGCGGCACGAACCAGCCGACGGCAGCGGTGGCGACGAGCAGGCCGAAGGCGATGAGCGTCTTGACGATCGTGTCTTCGTACGACATCCGGTCGGTGTCGACGGGGGTCGCCGAGGGGCGACCGTACATGGCGTCGAGTTCCTCGGCCGAGATCGGCTTCGAGTAGTCGACTGCCTTTGCACCCGCCGCGAATGCAGGCGAGTTGCTGAATGCGGGGTTGGCCATCTGTGGTCTTCTCCTTGGTGGTACCGGGTCTGGCGAGGCGTGACACCTCTGCGGGGTACAACACCAAACTTATAGGAGGTGTTCCCGCTTATGCTGCGAATTCGTGGCGGGATGCTCGTCAGCCGGGCGCGAAGAACAGGATGCCCAGGTAGACGAGCAGCGCGGCGCCGGCGACGCCGAGCACGATGCCGATGAGTAGCGGCACGTCGAGGCGCGTGCGCGGTGCCGCCGCGACCTCCTCTCCGCGTATCGCGCCGGGCACGGCGGCGGTCGTGACGATCGCCGAGCCACAGTAGATGCAGAACTTCCAGTCCTGGGTGAGTTCGGCGCTGCAGCTCGGGCAGGGTGGCATGCACGCATGCTAGCAACGGCGGCGCGCCCGGCGGGGTGTCATCCACAGCGCGGTCTCGCGTAGCGTGGAGCCGTGACATCCGTGCCCGGCCATTCCCGGCCCCTGGTGATCGGCCACCGCGGGGCGAGCGGGTACCGCCCCGAGCACACGCGTGCCGCCTACGAGCTGGCGATCGCCCTCGGCGCGGATGCCATCGAGCCCGATGTCGTGCCGACCCGCGATGGTGTGCTGGTGCTGCGGCATGAGAACGAGATCTCGGCAACGACGGATGTCGCGGAGCGTCCCGAGTTCGCAGAGCGGCGCACGAGCAAGACGATCGACGGCAAGAAGCTGACGGGCTGGTTCACGGAGGACTTCACGTGGGCCGAGATCGCGACGCTCCGCGCGAGGGAGCGCGTGCCGAAGGTGCGGCCAGACAACGCGACCTTCAACGGCCTCTACGGAGTGCTGCGCCTGCGCGACCTGCTGGAGATCATCGATGCCGCGCCCCGCCGTGTCGGGCTGGTGCTGGAGATCAAGCACGCCACCTACTTCGCGTCCATCGGGTTGCCGCTCGACCGCCTCGTCGCGGAGGAGCTGCGCGCGGCGGGGTGGGCCGGAGATGACCGCCTCACGGTCGAGGCTTTCGAGCTCGACGTGCTGCACGGCATCCGCCGCGAAGGTGTCCCTGCGCCTCTCGTCTACCTGCTGGAGGCGAGCGGTGCGCCGGCCGACCGGTCGGCGCGCGACGGGCGGCACGCGCGCCCCTACGCCGACGACCTCACGCCCGAGGGGCTGCTCGCCCTGCGCGACGCCGGCATCGCGGGCATCAGTGTCGACAAGCGCCTGCTGCTGCAGACGGATGCCGCGGGCAACACGCTCGGCGTGACATCCGTGGTCGACAGGGCACACGCCGCCGGGCTCACCGCCTTCTGCTGGACCCTCCGCGCCGAGAACAAGTTCCTCGGACGCAACCTGCGAAGAGGGGCGGACGCCTCTCGCTTCGGTGACTGGCTGGGGGAGTTCCAGCTCCTCATGGCGTCAGGGATCGACGGCGTCTTCGCCGACCAGCCTGACCTGGCGCTTGCCGCCCGCGCCCGCCTTTGACGCCGCTCTTGTGCGCTCGTCACAATTCCGGCGTGGTCGACGGGGCGCGAAGCGTGCGACTCCGGCAGGGGAGAGGCGCCCGCCCGCGCCCCGTGTTGGAATGGCAGCCGTCCCCTTGAACCACGATGGAGTGAACACACCATGAGAGAAGCAGTCATCGTCTCGACCGCCCGCACGCCCATCGGGCGCGCCTACCGCGGCGCTTTCAACAACACGGAGGCTCAGGATCTCGGCGGCCACGCAATCGCCGCCGCCGTCGAGCGTGCCGGTGTCGAGGGAGCCGAGATCGAAGACGTCATCGTCGGCGTCGCCATGCAGGAGGGCACGGCGGGCATCAACGTCGCCCGTCAGGCGGCCCTGCGCGCGGGCCTCCCCGCCACCGTCTCGGGCATGACGATGGACCGCCAGTGCGGTTCCGGCCTCATGGCAATCGCCACGGCGGCCAAGCAGATCATGGTCGACGGCCAGCAGATCGCGATCGGGGCCGGCCTCGAGTCCATCTCGCTCGTGCAGAACAACCATCGCAACACCTACCGGATGTTCAACCCCTGGCTCCAGGAGCACGTGCCCTCGATCTATATGCCGATGCTGGAGACGGCCGAGATCGTCTCGGAGCGTTACGGCGTGAGCCGCGACTATCAGGACGAGTACGCCCTCCAGTCGCAGCAGCGGGTCGCCGCTGCCCAGCGCGCGGGCCTCTACGCCGACGAGATCGTTCCCTTCACGGCCTCGATGGGTGTCGCCGACAAGGAGACCGGCGAGGTGAGCTTCAGGGAGGTCACGCTCGAGCTCGACGAGGGCAACCGGCCCGAGACCACGATCGAGGGTCTCTCGAGCCTCCGCACCGTGCTCTCCGACGGGGTGAAGGCCGTCGACGGCACCAGCATCCCGCACGCCACCGTCACGGCTGGCAACGCCTCGCAGCTCTCCGACGGCGCATCCGCTTCTGTGCTCATGGAGGCGGGCGAGGCCAGCCGCCGCGGGCTCCAGCCCCTCGGCATCTACCGCGGCATGGCCGTCGCCGGAGTCTCCCCCGAGGAGATGGGCATTGGGCCGGTCTACGCCGTGCCGAAGCTGCTCAAGCAGCACGGCCTCACAGTCGATGACATCGACCTGTGGGAGCTCAACGAGGCCTTCGCGTCGCAGACGCTCTACTGCCGCGACAAGCTCGGCATCGACCCCGACAAGTTCAACGTCAACGGTGGCGCCATCTCGATCGGCCACCCCTACGGGATGTCGGGCGCGCGCATGACGGGTCACGCCCTCCTCGAGGGCAAGCGCCGCGGCGCCAAGTACGTCGTCGTCACGATGTGCATCGGCGGCGGCATGGGCGGCGCCGGCCTCTTCGAGGTCGTCTAGTCGATCGCGGGGGCCCTGTCAGGGGTCGAGCCTAGACTTGAGGGCGACATGACCTTCATCCTCGACGCCGACGGCGCCCCCGCGAATCCTCTCCTCGATGGCCTCAACCCGCAGCAGCGGGAGGCCGTCGAATATCGGGGTCAGTCACTGCTGATCGTCGCGGGCGCAGGCTCGGGCAAGACGAGTGTGTTGACCCGCCGCGTCGCCGGCCTGCTGCAATCCCAGGAGGCGTGGCCGAGCCAGATCCTCGCGATCACCTTCACCAACAAGGCTGCCTCGGAGATGCGCGAGCGCGTCGAGGCACTCATCGGCCAAGCGGCCGAGGGCATGTGGATCTCGACCTTCCACTCCGCGTGCGTGCGCATCCTCCGGCGCGAGGCCGAGAACTTCGGCTTCACGAAGAACTTCACGATCTACGACTCGGCTGACTCGCGGGCCCTCATCAAGCGCATCATCAAGGAGCAGGAGGCGGATGCCTTCGGCTTCACGGTCAGCTCGGTCGCGAGCAAGATCTCCCGGCTCAAGAACGAACTCAACGATGTCGAGTCCTACGCCCGCAATGCAAACTTCAACGACCCGGCCGAGCGGGTCTTCGCGGAACTCTTCCGCACCTACACGCGCGAACTCCAGCGGGCGAACGCCTTCGACTTTGATGACCTCATCGGCCAGACGGTGTACCTCTTCCGCGCCTTTCCGCAGGTGGCGGCGGTGTACCAGCGGCGGTTCCGCCACATCCTCGTCGACGAGTACCAGGACACCAACCACGCCCAGTACTCGCTCATTCGCGAGCTGACCCGGCCGGTCGATGCGCACGTCGCCGACTCGCTCGAATCCGAGCTCGGGTATGGGCGCAGCGAGCGCGACGGCGTCGGTCGAATCCCGGGCGCCTCGCTCACGGTCGTCGGTGACTCCGACCAGTCGATCTACGCGTTCCGCGGGGCAGACATCCGCAACATCGTCGAGTTCGAGCGCGACTTCCCCAACTCGAAGGTCATCCTGCTCGAGCAGAACTACCGCTCGACCCAGAACATCCTCGACGCCGCCAACGCCGTCATCTCCAACAACTTCGACCGCAAAGACAAGAAGCTGTTCACGACGATCGGTTCCGGCGAGAAGATCGTGGGCTTCACGGGCTACAGCCAGCACGACGAGGCGCAGTTCATTGCCGACGAGATCACGACCCTGCATGAGGGCGGCCTCGACTACAAGGACATTGCCGTCTTCTACCGCACCAACGCCCAGACGCGTGCGCTGGAGGAGATCTTCATCCGCTCCGCCATTCCCTATCGGGTGCTCGGCGGCACCAAGTTCTACGAGCGGGCCGAGATCAAGGATGCGATGGCCTACCTCATCGCGATCGCCAACCCGGCCGACCCCATCGCCCTGCGTCGCATCATGAACGTGCCTAAGCGCGGCATTGGCCCCGCAACCGAGGCGGCCATGCAGTTGTGGGCCGACAAGCACGAGATGACGCTGCGGGATGCCATGCGCAACGTCGACGAGCTCGGCCTCGGCCCCAAGGTGCGCGGGGCGATCACCGACTTGGCGAAGCTACTCGACGAGCTCACGGCGCAGGCCGACCCGCCTGAGGGCGCAGGCAAGCCGGCCCGCGTCGCCGACCTGCTGGAGGCCGTGCTCAAGCGCACGGGCTATGTCGACCTGCTGCGCGCATCCCGCGACCCGCAAGACGAGGCGCGCGCCGAGAACGTCGAGGAACTCCTCGCCCAGACCCGCGAATACAACACGCGAAACCCGGATGGCACGCTCATCGACTTCCTCACCGAGGTCACGCTCGTCGCCGCCGCTGACGAACTCGACGACACGAGCGGCACCGTCTCGCTCATGACCCTCCACACGGCGAAGGGCCTCGAATACGACTCGGTGTTCCTCACGGGAGTCGAGGAGGGGCTGCTGCCCCACCAGATGTCGGCAGGGGAACCCGGGGGTCCCGCCGAGGAGCGGCGCCTCTTCTATGTCGGCATCACGCGTGCGCGTCGCCGTCTCTACCTCTCACTCGCGATGACGCGCGCGCAGTTCGGCGACGTCAACGTGGCGATGCCGAGCCGCTACCTGCAGGAGATTCCCGCCGACCTCATCGAGTGGCGGCAGTCGCCCGGCATGGCCAACAGTCGGGGAGGCACGCAGCCGCGCGCACTCAACGCGCGACGGGATGCGATCGGCTCCGGCTCGACGTCACGCGGCTTCGACCGCGGGGGCGGTTCGGGCTACGGATTCTCGGGCGGCCCCAGCGCGACGGCGCTCGCTCGCGCCGCCCGCAAGGCCGAGGCGGGGGAGAAGACCCAGTGGGCCAACAAGGTCACGGGCACGGTGCGCGACAACGGCGACCTCAAGCTTGCGGTGGGCGACCGTGTGCGCCACGACGATTTCGGCGAGGGCCGGGTCAGTTCGGTGACCGACAACGGGGCCAAGAGCATCGCCGAGATCCAGTTCGACACGGCGGGGCGCAAGCGCCTCCTCGTCAAGATAGCTCCGATCGAGAAGCTGTAGCTTCGCCCACCTGTCCGTTCGCCGCCTCCGCCGAACCTCATCGGAGCCGTAGCTTCATCCGCCCGCCATGGGGCGTGGCTCTTGCGCTACAGAATGTAGTACACCTACTATCGATCGTAAGAGACACGGTATGGAGGTGTGGCGGTGGCGAACGCGATCGAAGCACGCGGCTTGAGGATGAGCTACGGCAATCGGGTGGTGCTCGATGGCGTGGACCTTGCCGTGGGGAGGGGCGAGCTCGTCGCCCTTCTCGGGCCCAACGGTGCGGGCAAGACGACCACGATCGAACTGCTGGAGGGCTTTCGTTCGCGCGATGCGGGGGAATTGAGCGTGCTTGGCGTCGACCCGGCTCGGGGTGACGAGCAGTGGCGGGCGCGCATCGGCGTGGTGCTCCAGTCGTGGCGTGATCACCCGCGGTGGACCGTGCGGCAACTGCTCGGGCACATGGGGGAGTTCTTCGCGCCCTTCGGCGCGGCAGCGATGCCGCGGCCGATTCCCACTGATGAGGTCATCGAGATGGTGGGGCTTTCCGAGAAGGCAGGGAGCCAGATCCGTTCGCTCTCGGGCGGGCAGCGTCGGCGACTGGATGTCGCGATCGGCATCGTCGGCCGACCGGAGGTGCTCTTCCTCGATGAGCCCACCGCCGGCTTCGACCCGCAGGCGCGGCGGGAGTTCCATGAACTCATTCATCGCCTGGTCGACTTCGAGGAGACGACGATCCTCCTCACCACCCACGATCTCGCGGAGGCTGAGGTATTGGCGGATCGGATCGCGATCCTCGACGGTGGCCGGATCGTGGCATCCGGAAGCTCGGACGAACTCGCCCGGCAGGTGGCGGGGGCGAGCGAGGTGAGCTGGATGCAGGACGGCGTGCGCCACGTGCACAGCACGGGCGACGCGACCGCCTTCGTGCGCGAGCTCCTCGGCAGCGACGGTGACAGTGTCACCGAGCTGCGGGTGCGCGAACAGACACTCGAAGACACCTATCTGGCCATGGTCGCCCGCCGGAACGAGGCGGCGGCACAGGATGTCGGTGCTGAAGAGAGGGAGGCGGCGCGATGAGCGCACAGTGGAATGCCATGCGACTCGGCGCGCGGCGGGGGTGGCTCGAGTGGATCATGTCCCTGCGCAACCTAGGGGATGTCAGCTACACGATCGTGGGGGTCATCATCGCGGGCGTCGTGGTCTATCTCTACCGCGACGCCACCCTCATCGATGGCTCAACGACGCCCATGGCGGTGTACGTCGTCGCGAGCGTCCTGGCGGTGCAGCTGACGTTTGCGACGACCTACAACGTTGCGGTACTGCTCAGCACCGAACGTGAGGACGGAACCCTGCTGCGCATGAAGTCACTCCCCTCCGGGGTCAGGGCCTACACGACCGGGATCACGACGCGGGCCATCCTGGACTTCGTCGCCGTCGTGGCGGTGACCCTGGTCGTGGTCGTCGTCATCCTCTGGCCGCGGATGACGCTCTCCGCGCTTGACGTGCTCATTCTGGCGGGCGTGTTGGTGCTGGGCATCATCGCCCTGACATCCTTCGGCTTCGTGCTTGGCTCGATCTTCCGAAGTCCGCGCGCGGTCGGTGGCTGGGGGATTCTCCTCATCGGCGCCCTCGCCTGGGTATCGGGTCTTGTCCAGCCCATGGTGAGCATGCCGACATGGGCGCAGGTTATCGGCCAGGGTTCGCCGCTCTACTGGGTTGGCCTCGGCATCCGTGCTGCTCTGCTGCCGGGGGAATTCTCCGTGCTCGAGGTGGGAGGAGAATGGCGGCTATGGCTGGTTTTCCCTGTGCTTGCTGCGTGGACCGCGGCAGGGCTTCTGCTGGCGCCCATGCTCCTGTCTCGGATGGCGCGGCGTGAGTCGGCAACCAGCGTCGCCCAGGGCAGGGAGCGTGCCCTCAGCCGTGTCTGAATCGCAAAGCGCGAGTGGTTCCGAGGCATCCGGTCGGGCGGCCAAGGCCGAGCACTCGGATGCCGTGCACAACCGCCTCGCGATGCTGCGCGCCGAGCGGCGCGTGTCGCGGCGTGAGCTCGCGGATGCCGTCGGGGTGCACTACCAGACGGTCGGCTACCTGGAACGGGGCGAATACAACCCGAGCCTTCACCTCGCGCTGCGCATCGCGCGCTTCTTCGACGTGCCCGTCGAGGTCGTGTTCTCCCTGGAGCCGTTCCCTCGGCTCGGGCCGGAGGCGTAGGCCTCACCCGCACCCATGTGACGAATAGCCAATCATTGTGTGCCTTTCGCGGCACTTGTTGGGGAAACCCCTGAATCTGAGCGGGTAGAGTTCTCGGTGGCACATTCTCCGGGCCGTTGCGGCTCGTTTCAGAACATCGCCCCCATTCACCATCTCAAGCACGAATACGCGCGGATTGGAATAGAACAGCGTGGATCTATACGAGTACCAGGCCAGGGACCTCTTTGAGTCCTACGGCGTCCCCGTACTTGCCGGCCTGATCGCCGACACCCCCGAAGAGGCCAAGGCCGCGGCCGAGAAGATCGGCGGCACGGTCGTCGTCAAGGCGCAGGTCAAGACCGGTGGACGCGGAAAGGCCGGCGGCGTCAAGGTCGTCCATAACGCGGATGACGCCTACGCGGCCGCCGAGCAGATCCTCGGCCTCGACATCAAGGGGCACGTTGTCAAGCGCGTCATGATCGCGCAGGGTGCCCGCATCGACAAGGAGTTCTACTTCTCGGTGCTGCTCGACCGGGCCAACCGCTCCTACCTGTCGCTCTGCAGCGTCGAGGGCGGCATGGAGATCGAGGAGCTCGCGGTGGAGCGTCCCGAGGCGCTTGCGCGCGTCGAGGTGAACCCCAACACGGGCATCGACCTGGCCAAGGCCGAGGAGATCGCTCGTGCCGGCGGCTTCCCCGAGGAGCTCGTCTCCAAGGTCGCCCCCGTTTTCGTCAAGCTCTATGACGTCTATAAGGGTGAGGACGCGACGCTCGTCGAGGTCAACCCGCTCGTGCTCACGGAGGACGGCGAGGTCATCGCCCTCGACGGCAAGGTCACGCTCGACGAGAACGCCGGTTTCCGTCACCCCAACCACGAGGCACTCGAGGACAAGGATGCCGCTGACCCCCTTGAGGCCAAGGCCAAGGCCAACGACCTCAACTACGTCAAGCTCGACGGCCAGGTGGGAATCATCGGCAACGGCGCGGGTCTCGTCATGAGCACGCTCGACGTCGTCGCCTACGCGGGCGAGAAGCACGGTGGCGTGAAGCCGGCCAACTTCCTCGACATCGGCGGCGGCGCATCCGCCACCGTCATGGCCAACGGCCTGGATGTCATCCTGGGCGACCCGCAGGTCAAGAGCGTCTTCGTCAATGTCTTCGGTGGCATCACGAGTTGTGACGCTGTCGCGAACGGCATCGTCAAGGCGCTTGAGATCCTCGGTGACTCGGCGGACAAGCCGCTCGTCGTGCGCCTCGACGGCAACAACGTCGACGAGGGCCGCCGCATCCTCAACGAGGCCAACCACCCGCTGGTGACGCTGGCCGCATCCATGGACGAGGGCGCCGACAAGGCCGCCGAGCTCGCCGCAGCAGCGAAGTAAGGATCAGGGAATGTCTATCTTCCTCAACAAGGACTCCAAGGTCATCGTTCAGGGCATCACGGGCGGTGAGGGCACCAAGCACACCGCCCTCATGCTCAAGGCCGGCACGCAGGTCGTCGGCGGCGTGAACGCCCGCAAGGCCGGCACGACCGTCACGCACGGCGACGTCGAGCTTCCCGTCTTCGGCGCCGTCAAGGAGGCCATGGAGAAGACCGGTGCAGACGTGTCGATCGCGTTCGTGCCCCCGGCCTTCGCCAAGGACGCCATGATCGAGGCCATCGACGCCGAGATCCCCCTCCTCGTCGTGATCACCGAGGGCATCCCCGTCGGCGACTCGGCCGAGGCGTGGGCCTACGCCAAGGAGAAGGGCAACAAGACCCGCATCATCGGGCCGAACTGCCCCGGCATCATCACCCCCGACGAGGCGCTCGTCGGCATCACGCCGGCGAACATCACGGGCAAGGGACCGATCGGCCTCGTCTCCAAGTCGGGCACCCTCACCTACCAGATGATGTACGAGCTCCGTGACCTGGGCTTCTCGACCGCGATCGGCATCGGCGGCGACCCCGTCATCGGCACGACGCACATCGACGCGCTCGAGGCCTTCGAGGCTGACCCCGAGACCAAGGCGATCGTCATGATCGGCGAGATCGGTGGCGACGCTGAGGAGCGCGCAGCCGACTTCATCAAGGCCAACGTCACCAAGCCGGTCGTCGGCTACGTCGCTGGCTTCACGGCTCCCGAGGGCAAGACGATGGGCCATGCCGGCGCGATCGTCTCCGGCTCCGCGGGCACCGCGCAGGCCAAGAAGGAGGCCCTCGAGGCCGCAGGCGTCAAGGTCGGCAAGACCCCGTCCGAGGCCGCGCAGCTCATGCGCGAGATCCTCGAGTCCCTCTAAGGATTCACCGTGCGAAGGGCCCGCTTCGGCGGGCCCTTCGTCGTTTAAGTGCGCCCGATGCGCATGAGACTGCGCAACTTGCACCGCGCGCCCCCGAATACAGCAACTTGCGTAGTCTCAGGCGTTCCTCGCGGTGAAGTGCCCGCGGTAGCCGAAGACCTCGCCGAGCACGGGCACAGTGACGGCGACGTCGATCGTGTGCTGTGCCGCATCCGCGTCCCACGCGTGACGCAGACGCACCCGCGGGGTCGGCACGGGCAGCGGGTACCGCCCCAGCATGAGGCGAGCCCGTGCGGAGTGGACGATGAGCGCGCCCTCCGCGACATCCGGAACCATCTCGACCTGCAGGCGACCGCCCGCGAAGGAGTCGATCAGTCGGCCGCGGGCTACTCGAGTGGTGTCGCTCAGGATGCGGTCCGTGCGGGCGAAGTGCAGCACGCGGCGGGTTGCGATCGTGCTCGCGCCGACCGGCGCCATCTCGACCTCGAAGGGCACGTGGCGGCCGTGCTCCGACATGAGGATGCCGAACTTCGCCGTCACACCCAGGACGGGCCGCAGCCAGCGGTGGCGGGAACCGGCCTCATCGAAGATGCCCGAGGCACGCACGGCGGCGGTGCTGCCGAACCAGCGCTGGAGCTCCGGATGCAGCATCCCGAAGCGTTCGCCAAGGGCGCGGGCATACACGGAGGCGGTCATCCCCTCACCCTGTCGGAAATTCAGGAAGAACTGCTGAGAGCGTGAGCTCTGGTGGTTCCGCAGGCCCCAGCCCGGCCGAGATTCCTGAGTTTCCGAATGGGATGGCGAAGCGCGCGTTCCTGAGTTTCCGCAGGTGGACGACGGATGCTCCGTGCGGCCCCTACTCGCGGCGCGCGTTCCTGAGTTTCTGACAGGTGGGGGAGCGCGGGCGGGGCGCGGCGGCAGCGGAGGATGCCGCGGGTAGTGTCGGTGGCGGTATGAATCGCTCGCTCACCGCCGTCTTCTCCGGGCTGGAGGCGCTGCTTGTCGTGGGCATCGGCATTGCGATTCCGCTGCTGCCGCTGACCTTCATGTGGGGGTTCCAGTACGAGCTGCAGGTGGAGTGGCCGGTCTTCTGGCGTGCAGCCGTGGACACGTGGCTGCTGGGCCATGGCGCCGCCATGCGGGCGACGGTCGACCCGGACTTCGCGGCGACGCTCGGCCTGCCCGCCCTCAGCGAGCCGTTCATCCTGTCGCTCGCGCCGCTCGGCTTCGCCCTGCTGACCCTGCTGCTCGGGCAGCGCGCTGGCCGACGTATCGCCGAGACGCCGCACCACCTCCTCGGCCTGGGCGTCGCGGCGGCGACCTTCGCGGTGCTCGCCTTCGCGGCCGTCATGACGTCGCTCCATGAGCTGGCTCGCCCCTCGATCGTGCAGGGCACGATCTTCACGACCCTCGTCTTCGTCGGGGGGCTCGCGATCGGCGCGGGCCTGGCGCGCTACCGCCTCTCGGACTCCCGGCCCAAGGATCTCGTCGATCGCGCCGTGACGTGGCTCACGGACTGGCCGGCAGGGGTGCAGACGGTCGTGTGGGGCGGGCTGCGTGCGGGTGTGGCATCCGTCGCGGCAGTGATGCTGGTCGCTTCCGTGGTCGTGGCGGTGCTCGTGGCGGTGAACTACGGCGAGATCATCGCCCTCTATGAGGCCTCGCAGGGCGGCCCGCTGGGTGTGACGGTGTTGACGGTGGCCCAGCTCGCGTTCGTGCCGAACCTGGTGGTCTGGGCGGCGTCGTGGCTACTCGGCCCGGGGTTCGCGATCGGCACCGGTTCTGCCGTGTCACCGCTCGGCACGACGCTCGGCCCCATCCCGCCCATCCCGGTGCTCGGCGCGGTGCCGACGGGCGACCTCGCCGGGGGCTTCCTGGGCATCCTCGTTCCGGTCATCGTCGGCTTCCTGGTGGGGGTCTTCGTGCGCATGAGGAGCGAGCGGATGCTCGAACTCCCGTCAAGCGTCGCGCTGGGTTCGCTCGCGGGTGTCGTGGCGGGTGCCGTGTTCGCCCTCCTGGCGTGGTGGTCGGGCGGCAGCGGGGGACCTGGCCGCCTCGAACTCATCGGCCCGAACCCGCTTCTCGTCGGGCTGTGTGCCGCCCTCGAGGTCGGCGTCGCGTGCATCCTCGGCCTGCTGGTGGCGGGCAGGCGGGTTGCCCGTTCGGAGTAGGCTTGGCGGGTGCTGAAACTCGTCGTGCTCATCTCCGGCGGCGGTTCGAATCTCCGCTCCCTTCTGGAGGCGTCGGAGGATGCCGAGTTCCCGGCCCGCGTGGTCGCGATCGGTGCCGATCGTGATGCGGATGGGCTCGCGCACGCGGAGGAGTTCGGCATCCCGTCGTTCGCGGTTTCCTTCGCGAACTACCAGGACCGTGACTCCTGGGGTGCCGCCCTGTTGGAGCAGATCCAGCGTTGGGAGCCCGACCTCGTCATCCTGAGCGGGCTCATGCGCCTGCTCCCCGCGGGCGTCGTTGAGGCGCTGTCGCCCAACCTGATCAACACGCATCCGGCGTATCTGCCTGAGTTCCCGGGCGCGCACGGCGTGCGTGACGCGATCGCGGCGGGGGTGACCCAGACGGGGGCGAGTGTCATCGTCGTCGACAACGGGGTCGACAGTGGCCCGATCATCTCGCAGCGCCGCGTGCCCGTGCTGCCCCACGACACCGAATCGACCCTCCACGACCGCATCAAGCTGGTCGAGCGTGAGCTGCTCGTGCAGGCCGTGCTCGACATCGCCAATGGAACCATCGACCTGAAGGAACTCGCCTCATGAGCGGCCCCAGCCACGACGCATCCCTCTACCGCCACCGCGACGCGATCCCCCTGAAGCGAGCGCTCATCTCGGTGAGCGACAAGACGGGCCTGCTCGAGCTCGCGGAGGCGCTCGTCGGCGCTGGCGTGGAGATCGTGTCGACGGGTTCGACTGCGAAGATGATCGCGGATGCCGGTCACCCCGTCACCGAGGTCGCGACCGTCACGGGCTTCCCCGAGGCGCTTGACGGCCGGGTCAAGACGCTGCACCCTTTCGTGCACGCGGCGATCCTCGCGGACCTGCGCCTTGAGTCGCACGAGCGGCAGTTGGCCGAGATGGGCGTCGAGCCGTTCCAGCTCGTCGTCGTGAACCTGTACCCCTTCGTCGAGACCGTCGCATCGGGCGCCGAGGGTGACGCGGTCGTCGAGCAGATCGACATCGGCGGACCGGCCATGGTGCGCGCCGCCGCAAAGAACCACGCGAACGTCGCGATCGCGGTCTCGCCCGAGAGCTACGCCCAGATCATCAAGGCGGCGACCCTCGGCGGCACGACCCTCGCGCAGCGCCAGCGGCTCGCGGGCGAGGCCTTCGCCCACACCGCGGCCTACGACACGGCCGTCGCCGAGTGGATGGCCGGCAACGTGGGCGTGCGCGCCGAGCATGAAGCGAAGAAGCAGGATGCCGCGGCATCCGTCAGCCTCAGCGCGACCCTAAAGCAGCAGCTCCGTTACGGCGAGAACTCGCACCAGCAGGCCGCCCTCTACGTCGAGGAGCAGGGCCACGGCATCGCGCAGGCCACGCAGCTGCACGGCAAGGAGATGTCGTACAACAACTACGTCGACGCGGATGCCGCGCTGCGGGCCGCATTCGACTTCGATGAGCCGGCCGTGGCGATCATCAAGCACGCGAACCCGTGCGGCATCGCGGTGGCGCGGGGCGAGGGTGACCCCATCGCGTCGGCGCACGCTCGGGCGCACGACTGCGACCCCGTCTCAGCGTTCGGCGGCGTCATCGCCGCCAACCGCGTCATCACCAGGGCCGCCGCGATCTCGATCAAGGACATCTTCACCGAGGTTGTCGTCGCTCCCGGCTTCGAGCCCGACGCCCTCACGGTGCTCAAGACGAAGAAGAACCTCCGCCTCCTGGAACTTCCCGCCGACTTCGCACGTGCCGAGCGCGAGATTCGGCAGATCTCCGGCGGACTGCTCGTGCAGTCCCCCGACACCTACGACGACTTCAGCACCGACAACTGGCAGCTCGTCACCGGCGAAGCAGCGGATGACGCGACCCTCGCCGACCTCGCCTTCGCCTGGCGCGCCGTGCGGGCCGTGAAGTCGAATGCGATCCTGCTGGCGAAGGACGGGGCATCCGTCGGCGTCGGCATGGGGCAGGTCAACCGCGTCGACTCCTGCCACCTCGCGGTGAACAGGGCGGGCGATCGCGCAGCGGGCAGTGTCGCGGCATCCGATGCCTTCTTCCCCTTCGCCGACGGCCTCGAGGTGCTGACCAAGGGCGGCGTGCGAGCGATCGTGCAGCCAGGCGGCTCGGTGCGCGACGAGGAGGTCATCGCGGCGGCGCAGCGTGCCAGTGTGACGATGTACTTCACGGGCGAGCGCCACTTCTTCCACTGACGCACCCGCCAACCACAACGCCGCGGTGTTTCCTGTTCGGCGCTGCCGTTTTTCCGGCCGCGCCGCACAAAAAACGCCGCGCCGTCGTGACGGGGGTACCGTCGGGGCATGAGCTCGTCCCGCACCCCGGTGGTCGTCGTCGCCCCGGACTCGTTCAAGGGGAGCGTCTCTGCCGCTGAGGCGGCAGCGGCGATGGCGCGGGGGGTGCGCGCGGTGTTGCCCGACGCCGAGGTGGTCGAGCTCCCGCTTGCCGACGGCGGCGAGGGCACGCTCGATGCCATCCTCGCCGTGTGGGACGAGCATCCGCTCACGGCCGACGTCGTGGATGCGATCGGGCGGCCGCGCGCGGGCCGCTATGGCATGTCGTCAGATCGCAAGACGGCCGTCATCGAGGCGGCGGAGGGCAATGGCCTGCCGCACGTGAACGATGTGGAACTGCAACCCCTTCGTGCGGACAGCTACGGCGTCGGCCTGCTCGCGGCTGAGGCTTTGGATGCCGGAGCCGCCGACATCCTGCTGTGCATCGGTGGGTCCGCGAGCAACGATGGGGGCACCGGTCTCATGCGGGCCCTCGGTGTGCGATTCCTCGACGCGAAGGGTGACGAGGTCGCGCCGGGCGGGGCCGGGCTGGGCGAGATCCGCTCGGTCGATGCCTCTGGCCTGCATCCGCTCGCCGCCCGCACCTACTGGCGCGTGGCCGTCGACGTGGACAACCCGCTCGTCGGCCCGCGCGGGGCGGCGGCGACCTTCGGGCCGCAGAAGGGCGCGACGCCGGATGACGTTGCCGTGATCGATGCGGGGCTCGAGAATCTCGCCAGCGTGCTCGCACAGGCGACGGATGCTGACGCCGAGCGCTATCTCGCCGGGCGCGGGTTCGGTGCGGCGGGAGGGCTGCCACTCGCGCTCGTCGCGCTCGTCGGCGCCGAGCTCGTCTCCGGCGCGGAGCTCGTGGGCGACGCCGTCGGCCTGCGGGAGGCCCTGGCCCGAGCTGATGTCGTGCTGACGGGGGAGGGCAGGCTCGACGAGCAGTCGCTCGGGGGCAAGGTCGTCGATGCCGTGCGCCGCGGCGCCCCCGCGCGGGTGCCCGTCGTGGTAATCGCCGGCGCTGTGCAGCTCTCGGCGGCCCGGTGCCGCGAGGAGGGGATCACGGCCGCCCTCTCGATCGCGCCCGGCGCGAGCACGCTCGACGAGCTCGTCGCCGGCGCGGCCGGTCTTCTTGAGGATGCGGCAGCCCATGTGTGCGCCGCCCTCAACTTCAGCACCGACACCCCCCGATCCCTCGGAAAGTAAAGGAGCTTTTCATGATCGATCTCCTCATCCTCCTCGTCCTCGTGGTGGGGATCGTGCTGGTGACGGCGCGCTGGAAGATCTCCCCGTTCCTCGCCCTCCTGGGGGCCGCGCTGATCGGGGCCTTCGCGTTCCGGCTTCCGCTGGAGGAGATCATCCCGACGATCACGACGTCGTTCGGCAACACGATGGGCAACATCGGCCTCGTGATCCTCTTCGGCACGATGATCGGCGTGATCCTCGAGCGTTCGGGCGGTGCCATCGCGATGGCGGATGCCCTCATCAGAGTCCTGGGCACACGCTTCCCGACCCTCACGATGAGCATCATCGGCTACATCGTTTCGATCCCGGTCTTCTGCGACTCTGGCTTCGTCATCCTGAACTCCCTCAAGAAGGCGATGGCGGAGCGCGCGAAGGTCTCGCTCGTCGCCATGTCGATCGCCCTCATGACGGGCCTTTACGCGACCCACACCATGGTGCCGCCGACTCCCGGGCCGCTCGCGGCCGCGGCCAACCTCGAGGTCACCGACAGCCTGGGCCTGCTCATCGGGCTCGGGCTCGCGGTCGCCGCCTTCTCGGCGGGGGCTGCCCTGCTCTTCGCCAACACCTTCCTCAAGAAGGATGTCGAGCTCCTGCCGGTGCCCGACGAGGAGGTCGAGGTCAGCTACGAGGAGCTCAAGGCCAACTACGGCAAGCTCCCGAGCGGCTTCATGGCCTTCTTGCCCATCCTCCTGCCCATCGTGCTGATCTGTCTCGCCTCGATCGCGAAGCTGCCGGGCGAGCCGTTCGGTGACGGCTGGTTCGCGATGACCGTCAACTTCCTCGGCACCCCGGTCATCGCCCTCGCGCTGGGACTCATCGCGGCCGTCTTCCTGCTCCGTGGCAAGGGAAAGCTCGAATCGTTCAACAAGAACATCTCGGACTCGATCCTCATCGCGGCGCCCATCCTCCTCATCACGTCGGCGGGCGCCGCCTTCGGCGGAGTGCTCGGCAAGAGCAGCATCACCGACTTCCTCTCGGAGAACCTGGCGTCACTCGGCCTCGGCATCGCCGTGCCCTTCATCATCTCCGCGGCGCTCAAGACGGCGCAGGGCTCCTCGACGGTCGCGATGGTCACCACCTCGGCCATGCTGCTGCCGCTGCTGGAACCGCTCGGCCTGGCGTCGGGCGCTGGCCCCGTGCTCGCCGTCCTCGCGATCGGCGCTGGCGCGATGGTCGTCTCCCACGCCAACGACTCGTACTTCTGGGTCGTCTCGCAGTTCAGCCGCATCCCCACGGCGACGGCATATCGCACCCTCACTCCGGCGACCGCGATCCAGGGTGTCGCGGGCTTCGTCGCGGTGTGGTTGCTGAGCCTGTTCCTCGTGTAGCCCGACCCGCTTGCGGCGGGTACCGACCGCTCTGTACGCTGGATCCCCGTTTGTGCGCCGATCCGCACGGCGATCCTAGAAACGAGTCCCCGTGTTCTCCCCGGACATCGCGGCGCCCACAAAGCGCCCGTCTACTGCCCGCGCCATCCTGCGCATCCTGCCCTGGGTTCGCCCTGCCCTCCCGCGCATCGCGATGGGCGCGGTCGCGGCGCTCGTGGGCGCGGTCGTCTCGCTGCTGATCCCGCAGGTGCTGCGCTCGCTCGTCGACGGGCCGCTCGCTGAGGGCGAGGTCTCCGGGCTGTGGTGGGCGGTCGGGGCCGTGCTCGCGCTGGGAGCGCTTGAGGCGGGGATGATCTGGCTTCGCCGCTGGTTCGTGCTCGTGCCGGGCACCCATGTCGAGGCACGGATGCGCGACGACTTCTATGCGCGCTTGCAAGACCTGCCCGTGGCCTTCCACGACCGCTGGCCGAGCGGGCAGCTGCTCTCGCGCATGTCGACCGACCTGGGGCTCATCCGTCGCTGGCTCTCCTTCGGCATCGTGCTGCTGGTCGTCAACATCGTGACGGTCGTGATCGGCTTCGTGCTGCTGCTGAACCTCAGCTGGCAGCTCGGGCTGCTTTTCGTTATCTGCTCGATCCCGCTCTGGATCTACACCTTCGCCTTCGAGAACAGGTACTCGCGGGTGGCGCGCCTCAGCCAGGATCAGGCCGGCGACCTGGCGACGACTGTCGAGGAATCGGTGCACGGCATCCGCGTCCTGAAGGCTTTCGGGCGCGGTCGGCACGCGCTGGAGAACTTCACGAAGCAGGCGGAGGAGCTGCGAGGCACCGAGATCGAGAAGGCCCGCGCGATCGCCGGCATCTGGCTGTGGCTCCTGCTGGTTCCGGATGTCACGTTCGCGCTGTCGCTCCTCGCCGGCGTGTTCCTCGCGGTGAACGGCGACCTCTCGGTCGGCGGGCTCGTCGCGTTCTTCGCGACCGCGGCGGTGCTGCGCTGGCCGGTCGAGTCGATCGGGTTCCTGCTCTCGATGACCTTCGACACCCGCACCGCGGTTGATCGCTACTTCGAGGTGATGGACGAGGTGAACCCCATCGTCGACCCCGAGCATCCCTCGTCGGCAGCTCGTGGTGAGGGCAGACTCGTGTTCGAGGATGCGCACTTCCGCTACCAGGATGCCCACCCAGATTCGCGCGACATCGTTGACGGGGTGAGCCTCGAGCTGCAGCCGGGCGAGACCATGGCGCTCGTCGGGTTGACGGGCTGCGGCAAGTCGACGCTGACGGCGCTGACGACCCGGCTCTACGACCTCACCGGGGGGCGCATCGTGCTCGACGGCGTCGACATCCGCGACCTGAGTCGCGAGCAGTTGCGCGAGCGCGTCGCGATGGGCTTCGAGGAGGCGATTCTCTTCTCGGCGAGCGTTCGCGAGAACGTGCTGCTGGGAAACCCGGATGCCTCAGAGGAGGAGCTGCGCGAGGCCCTCGACATCGCGCAGGCAGACTTCGTCTCCGCGCTGCCCGACGGGCTCGACACCACGGTCGGCGAGGAGGGCATGAGCCTCTCTGGTGGACAGCGTCAGCGCCTGGCCCTCGCCCGTGCCGTCGGGGCGAGGCCCGACGTGCTCGTGCTCGACGACCCGCTCTCGGCCCTCGATGTCGACACGGAGGCGGCCGTCGAGGCTGGCCTCCGCCGCGTCCTCGCGGCGACGACCGCGCTCATCGTGGCGCACCGCCCCTCGACCGTGCAGCTTGCCGACCGGGTCGCGCTCATGCGTGACGGCCGCATCGACGATGTCGGCACCCACTCCGAGCTGTTGGCCCGTAACGAGCACTATCGCTTCGTGATCTCGTCCCTGGAGGTGGAGCAGTGAGCACGCTCGGTGTCGAGGAGGAGCGCGACGATTTCTCACGCGAGGAGAACAAGCTGCTGCAGGGTCGCTCCGTGCGCCTGCTGGGCTCGCTCGTGCGCCCGCTCTCGAAGACGCTCACGCTGACCGCTGCCGTCATCCTCGTGAGCACGATCGCGCAGGTCGCGGGCCCCGGCCTCATCGCGATCGGCATCGACCGCGGGCTTCCCGCAGCACTCGAGGGTGACTGGCTGCCACTCGGCGTCACGGTCGGCATCTACGTCGTCACGGGCATCCTGGGCGCCGTGTTGGTCGCCTGGTACACGATCCTCACGGCGAGGCTCGCGCAGTCGATGCTGCTCGACCTCCGCAAGCGCGTGTTCCTGCACACGCAGCGCTTGAGCCTCGAGTTCCACGAGAGCTACACCTCTGGCCGCATCATCTCCCGCCAGACGAGCGATCTCGAGTCGATTAAGGAACTGCTCGGCAATGGGCTGAACCAGCTCGTGCAGGGCGGCCTCTACATGGTCTTCATCGCGATCGCGCTGCTCATCGTCGACTGGGTGAGCGGACTCATCCTGTTGCTGTCGCTCGTGCCGCTCGCGGTGCTGACCCGCTGGTTCCAGGTGAATTCGCGACGGATGTTCCGGCGCACGCGCGTCTCCTCGGCCCGCATGATCGTGAAGTTCGTCGAGACCATGACCGGTATCCGCGCGGTGCAGGCCTTCCGCCGGGAGCGTCGCAATGAGCGCGAATTCGGCGACCTCGTCGAGGACAACCGGGATGCCAATGCCCGCGTCATCCAGCTGTTCGGCACCTACGAGCCCGTGCTCATCCTGATCGGCAACGTGACGCTCGGCGTCGTGCTGCTCGTGGGCGGCTTGCGGGTGGCCGACGGCTCGCTGCCGATCGGCGTGCTCCTTGCGGCGCTGCTCTACACCCGCAACTTCTTCGCGCCTGCGGAGGAGATGGCGATGTTCTACAACTCCTACCAGTCGGCGGTAGCCGCGCTCGAGAAGATCTCGGGCGTGCTCGAGGAACTCCCGAGCGTGCCTGATCCGGCGTCGCCCAAGGACCTACGCGAGGCGAAGGGGGCCGTGCGCTTCGACGGGGTGGCCTTCGCGTACGCGCCCGAGCGCGTCATCCTGCCGGAGTTCACGCTCGACATCCCCGCGGGGCAGACGATCGCCCTCGTCGGCACGACGGGTGCGGGCAAGTCGACGCTCGCGAAGCTCATCTCGCGGTTCTATGACCCGAGCGAGGGCGCCGTGACCCTCGACGGCGTCGACCTGCGCGAGCTCCACCCGAAGGACCTGCGCCGCGCGATCGTCATGGTCACGCAGGAGGCCTACCTCTTCAGCGGCACGGTCGCCGACAACATCGCGCTGGGGCGCCCGGGGGCGACGCTCGCCGAGATCCAGGATGCCGCGAGGGCGGTGGGTGCCCACGACTTCATCTGTGCGCTTCCCGACGGTTACGGCACCGACGTCAACAAGCGGGGTGGCAGGGTCTCGGCAGGGCAGCGGCAGTTGCTGTCGTTCGCCCGGGCGTTCCTCGCCGACCCGGCCGTGCTCATCCTTGACGAGGCGACGGCGTCGCTCGACATCCCGAGCGAACGGCTTGTGCAGCGAGGCCTGCAGACGCTCCTCGCCGACCGTACGGCCGTCATCATCGCCCACCGGCTCTCGACCGTCGAGATCGCCGACCGGGTGCTCGTCATGGAACACGGGCGCATCGTCGAGGACGGTGCGCCGGCCGAGCTCATCGCAGGCGATGGCCGCTTCTCGCGAATGCATGCGGCGTGGCGGGAGTCGCTCGTCTGACCCCGGCGGTTGCGGGCTCCTGCTGCGTCCCGCCTGGGAATAGGCTCTCGAGTATGGCGTACCCCTCACCGCACCTGTCCATCTCTCGGCGCGTCCTCGGCGCGTTGGCGACGGGGGCGTCGATCGCGCTGCTCGCCCACGTCACGACCGTCTTCGCGTTCTTCGTTTCGGCGGGTGCCAACCCGGAGACCTTTGCGAGCCTCGCCCGCTACTTCCAGAACGGCACGCTGCTCACCTTCGTGCTCCTGAGCCTCGCGGCCGCGCTCGAGGCATTCCGCCGCTGGTACGTCGCACTTCCCGTCGGGCTCGCTGTCGCGATCGTCTCCTCCTACCTCGGCACGTTGCTTGCGGTCCTGGGTGAGGGCGCGGCGCTCGACAGCGATACGACTGACTACCTCGCGGCCTCGCTGATCGGGCCGAACCTCGTCTTCATCGTGGCCTGCGGCATCTTCGCGGCGACCGTCGGGGTGGCAGTCTGGCGGGTGATCGCCGGCGCACCCGGCCAGGACTCCGAGCGCCGCATCGCACTCGTGCGCCTCCCCGCGAGCACGCTCGCCGACGGCGAGGTGACACACATCGAGCGCAGCGCGGTCGACCCGGAGCGGGCCGACCGCCAATGGGAGTCCTATGTCGGGGTCCTCGCCGAGCACGGCTGGGACGTCATGGAGGTGCCTGTCGCGGAGGGCCTCGCCGATTCGGTGTTCGTCGAAGACACCGTCATGACCTTCGATGACACGGCGGTCATCGGCATCGCTGGCACGGAGTCGCGCAGGGGCGAGGCAGAGGCGGTTGAAGTGATCGTTCGGGGCCTGCGCCTCCACGTGGAGCACATCGAGGCGCCGGGCACCCTCGAGGGCGGCGACGTGCTGACGGTGGGACGCACGGTCTACGTGGGCAGTAGCGGGCGTACGAATGCCGAGGGCATCCGCCAACTCCGTCGCATCGTGCAGCCGCTCGGCTTCGAGGTCGTCGCGGTGCCAGTGACGAAGGTGCTCCACCTCAAGACGGCGGTCTCGGCGCTGCCGGATGGCACGGTCATCGGATACGCACCGAACGTCGACGAGCCCTCGCTGTTCCACCGCTTCCTGTCCGTGCCGGAGGCGGAGGGCTCCGCGGTCGTTCCCCTCGACGACGCGACCGTCCTGGTCTCGAGTGCCGCCCCCGGCACTGCGGCGCTCATCGAGAGCCTCGGCTACACGGTCGTGACAGCCGAGATCTCGGAGTTCGAGAAGCTCGAGGGCGGCGTGACGTGCCTGTCCGCGCGCATCCGCTGAGGGTCGGATGCCTCGGGGCTAGTCGAGGATCAGGGCGTCGAAGTCCGGCACCTGCTTGAGCACGAGGTACTTCACGGCGTCGTTGGCGAGCCGGGTGGCCGCGGGCACATCGAACTCTGTCGTGTATCGCGGCAGCACGGCGCCCGAGCGTTCGTTCCATTGCGTCTCGGCGTAGCTCGTCATGATCGCACGCACCTCGGCGGGGTTCTCTGCCGCGTAGTCGATCGACTTGGCGAGCGCGGCCCTGAAGCGTTCGAGCAGCTCCGAGCGGTCGCTGGCGAAGGATGTCGAGGTGAAGTAGGCGTTGACGTCGAGCGCCGGGTCGAACTCTGAGTAGACGTAGCTGAGCACGCGCTTGTCGCCGTTGAGCGCCCGCGTCAGGTATGGCTCGACGAGGAAAGCCGCTTCGATCGTGCCGTCGTCGAGCGCCGATGAGGCGTCCTGGAACGGCACCTCCTTCCACTGCACCGTGTAGGAGAAGCCTGCCGTGGCGTCCATGATCGAGCGCAGGACGGTGTTGTTGGTGTCGCCCGTGCTGTTGCTTCCCACGAAGGCACCCTCGAGGTCGCTCAACTGTTGGGCTGGCGAGTCCTCCTTGACGACGAGCGCCCCGAAGTCGGAGGCGGTGTCGCCGGATGCCGAACCCGCCGGGGCGAGCAGGCGCAGTTCCGAGCCGTCCTCGTTCGCCGCCATGAGCGTCAGCATGTCGCTGACGGCGATGTCGTAGGTGCCGTCGACGACGGGGTCGATCATCTTGGCGGTGCCGGATGCGAGCGAGGCGATGCGCAGGTGGATGCCCTCGTCGGCGAAGAATCCCTTCTCCTGCCCGAGGAAGAGCGGCGCGCTCTCGATACTGGGGAGCGCGCCGACCGTGAGCTCGACCGAGCCATTGTTCGCGGTCGCTCCCGGCGCGCAGCCCGCGAGGGCGACGACCGCCGAGGCGGCGAGGAGGGCGAGCGAGTGGCGCAGGACAGGCTTCGTCATTGAGAGCTCCCATTGTGCGTTGGCTGCAACTCGGCAAGCCTGACATACGCTCATTCTTGTGAGAATGACCTAAAAGGGGGGGTCAGGGAGCGTGGCGGGCCGCTCCCAGGTCCACGCGGAACGTGCCGTCGGCGAGCCAGCGGAGGGGCGTTCCCTCCTCGCGATAGTGCTCGAGCGCGCGGTCCTCCTTGCCCATCGGTGCCAGGCCGCCCGCGCGGATGACCCGCCACCAGGGCAGGTCGCTGCCGCTCGTCGCCAGGATGTTGCCCACGACACGCGCTCCTCGTGAGGCGAGAACGGATGCGACATCGCCGTAGGTCATGACGCGTCCCGGCGGGATCGCCGCGACGATGCCGAGCACGTGCGTCGCGAACTCGTCGTCCGGGTGAGGAGCCGACTCGGGCATCAGGTCTCGATGGCGCCGATCTTCTCGCCGTACTGGGTCTCGCCGATGACCTTGAAGCCGACGTGCAGGAAGAAGTCCTCCGGACCTTCGTCGCCCGACTCCCAGATCACGGTGATGCGGTCAAAGCCGCGGCGCCGCGCCTCATCCGTGGCCTGTTCGACGAGGAAGCGACCCACGCCGCCACCCTGGGCATCCGCGGCGACGTTCATGCGCCAGATGCAACTCCGGAACTCCTCCTCCAGCGCATCCTCGTCGAAGTTCGCGAGCACGAAGCCGACGACCTCGTCGTCAGCGTCGAGCACCACGCGCGACCAGGTCGTGCTGGGGTTGAGGAAGGGGTCGGCCATCGCATAGGTGACCGGCGCAATGAACTGCTCCTGGCCCGGCTTCAGGCTCAGCCCGTTCGCCGCGGCGGCGTTGGCAGCGGATAGCTCTTCAAGTCTGAGTTCGCCCATGCACTTCAGGCTAACCCGCCCCGTGCGGAACGGACAGCGGTATGTTCACCCTCGCCGGCATTCGTGAGATTGTGTCCTGCACGTTCCCTCATCCCGAAACCTGGAGGTTCAATGAAGATCACCGGAGCAGTCCTGGAGGAGATCGGCAGGGCCCGTCCCTATGCGGACTCGCGGCCCATCGCCGTGCAGGAGCTGGAACTCGATGCACCTGGCGCGGGCGAGATCCTCGTGCGCATCGAGGCTGCCGGGCTGTGCCACTCCGACCTCTCGGTGGTCGACGGCAACCGCGTGCGGCCTGTTCCCATGCTGCTCGGGCATGAGGCGGCTGGCCGCGTCGAACAGCTCGGCGAGGGTGTGAGCGATGTGCAGGTCGGGCAGCGGGTCGTCATGACCTTCCTGCCCCGCTGCGGCGAGTGCGCGGGATGCCGCACCGATGGTCGCCTGCCCTGCGAGGTCGGCACGAAGGCCAACAATGCGGGCGAACTCGTGGGGGGCGAGCGCCGCCTGCATCGCGACGGGCACGACGTGCACCACCACCTGGGAGTCTCGGGCTTCGCGACGCATGCGGTCGTCAACCGCAACTCCGTCGTGCCCGTCGATGATGATGTGCCGGCGGATGTCGCGGCTGTGCTCGGATGCGCCGTGCTGACCGGCGGGGGCGCCGTGATCAACGCGGGCCATCCGGCCGAGGGTGACACGATCATCGTGGTCGGCCTCGGGGGCGTCGGAATGGCGGCCGTGCTCACGGCGGTATCGCTCGGCCACGAGGTCATCGGCGTCGACGCCGTGCAGGAGAAGCTCGATCGGGCGCTCGAGCTCGGCGCTGCGGCAGTGTATTCGCCGTCCGAGCTCGCGGAGTCTGGCGTCCGCGCGCCCGTCGTGATCGAGGCCGCAGGCAATGCGCGCGCCTTCGAGACCGCGATCGCCGCGACCGCTCCGGGCGGCACGACCGTGACAGTGGGGCTTCCGGCGCCGAGTGCCACCGCATCCGTCTCCCCGCTCGGCCTCGTGGCCGAGGCGCGCACGATCGTTGGGAGCTACCTCGGTTCCGCGGTACCCGAGCGCGACATCCCGCGCTATGCCCAGCTGTGGCGCGAGGGCAAGTTGCCGGTCGAGAAGCTCATCTCCTCCCGCATCAGCCTTGAGGAGGTGAACGCGGGAATGGATGCGCTGGCCGACGGGAGCGCGATCCGCCAGGTCATCGTCTTCGGCGAGTAGATAGCCAGAAAGACTGTGCCCCGTGGTTGCAATACATACCGGCCGGTCGGTATTGTCATCACGTGAGCGAAGACGCGACGGGGACGATGACGACCGACAGCAGGGCACTTCCTGGGCTCGACCTTGTTGCCCTTGAGCGCTGGCTCACGACGAACGCGCCCGAGATCCTCGCAGGGGGCACGCTCAGCGCAAGCATCATCGCCGGCGGCCGCAGCAACCTGACCTACGCGATCGACGGGGCCCTCGAGCCTCTCGTGCTGCGCCGCCCACCGCTTGGCCACGTGCAGAAGACGGCGCACGACATGGCGCGCGAGTTTCGCGTCATCTCCGCGCTCGCGGGGTCGGCCGTGCCCGTGCCGCGCACGCTCCTCTTCATCGACGACCCAGCCGCGGGCGTCGAGATGCCCTGCTACCTCATGGAGCGGGTCGAGGGCCGGGCGCTCAAATCGCGTGCCGACAACGCCGACTTCTCGAGCGAGCAGTTGGTGCGCCTCAGTCACGAGCTGGCGACGGTGCTCGCGAACCTGCACACGATCGACCCGGCGGAGGTGGGCCTCGCAGATTTCGGCAAGGCAGAGGGCTTCCTTGTGCGTCAGGTCGACCGGTGGGGCCGCCAGTACGAGGGATCGCGCAATCGTGACCTGCCCGAGCTCGACGCGCTCCAGCGCGAGCTTGCCGAGCGAGTTCCCGAGGCTCGCTACTCGTCGATCGTGCACGGTGACTTCCGTCTCGACAACGCGCTGGTCGCTGTCGACGAGTCGGGCGAGCCGCACATCCAGGCGGTGCTCGACTGGGAGATGGCCACACTGGGCGACTCGCTCACCGACCTCGGACTCTTCGGCCTCTACTGGAACATCAACTCCTTCGAGGGCATGCCCCCGGATTCCGTGGCCACCTCGGTCGCACCGGGTGAGGGGTACCCCTCGTTCGAGGAGCTCGTGGAGGTCTACTCAAAGGCCGCCGGCATCGAGGTGCCCGACATGTCGTGGTACCTGGCGTTCGCCGCGTTCAAGCTCGCGGTCATTGTCGAAGGAATCCACTACCGATACCAGGCAGGCCAGACCGTGGGGGAGGGCTTCGAGCGTATGGGCTCGATCGTGACGCCTCTCGCGCGTGCTGGCCGCCGCTACCTCACAGGAGAGGCGTGACGATGCATTTCGAATACGACGAGACGACGAAGGACTACATCGCCAGGGTCGAGAAGTTCATGGCCGAGGCGATCTACCCGGCGGAGTCCGTGCTCGAGGAGCAGCTCGCCGCGAACCCCGAGCGGTGGTCGGCCGCGCCCATCGTCGCCGAGCTTCGCGCTGAGGCGCGCAGCCGCGACCTGTGGAACATGTTCCTCCCCGCATCCGCCGGCAGCAGCGATGGCGGCGCCGGACTGACGAACCTCCAGTACGCGCCGATCTGCGAGATCCTCGGCCGCAGCCCCAAGCTCGGCCCCGCGGCCACCAACTGTGCCGCCCCCGACACGGGCAACATGGAGATCCTGCGCGAGTTCGGCACACCCGAGCAGAAGGAGCAGTGGCTGAAGCCCCTCCTGGGCGCGGAGATCCGGTCGGCGTTCTGCATGACGGAGCCGGATGTCGCGTCCTCCGACGCCACCAACATCGCCACGAGCATCCGCCGCGAGGGTGACGAGTACGTCATCAACGGCCGCAAGTGGTGGTCGACGGGCGCCATGAACCCGGATGCCGCGATCTTCATTGTCATGGGCAAGACCGACCCCGAGGCCGAGCGCCACCGCCAGCAGAGCATGGTGCTCGTGCCCCGCGACACCCCCGGCGTCACGGTCGTGCGTGCGCTGACCTACTTCGGCTTCGACGACCGCGACCACGGAGGTCACGCCGAGGTGCTCTTCGAGGATGTGCGCGTGCCCGTCACAAACATCCTCAAGGGCGAGGGCGAGGGCTTCGCGATCGCCCAGGCCCGCCTCGGCCCCGGCCGCATCCACCACTGCATGCGGGCGATCGGCCTCGCCGAGCGCGCCCTCGACCTCGCACGGGAGCGTGCCAACAGCCGCACCGCCTTCCACCGCACGCTGGCGGAGCAGGGCGTCATCCGCGAGTGGATGGCCGAGGCCCGCATCGCGATCGAGGCCAACCGCCTCCTCGTGCTCAAGACCGCCTGGCTCATGGACACGGTCGGCAACCGCGCGGCCCACGCCGAGATTCAGGCCATCAAGGTCTCGGTGCCTCGGATGCTCGAGACCATCGTCGACCGCACCATCCAGATCTTCGGCGCCGCCGGTGGTTCGCAGGACTTCCCGCTCGCCGAGATGTACGCCACCGCCCGCGCGCTCCGCATCGCCGACGGCCCCGACGAGGTGCACCTGAGTGCGCTCGGCAAGGCCGAACTGCGACGCACCCACTGACACCCAAAGCACCCGAACGAAGGAGATCATCCGAATGACTGAAACGCGTACCGCGATCGTGACCGGCTCCGGCCGGGGCATCGGGGCAGCCGTCGCGCTGCGCCTTGCCAAGGACGGCCACAAGGTGGCGGTCATCGACCTGCGTGAAGAAGACACCACCGCGACCGTCGAGGCCATCAACGCGGCCGGCGGCCGGGCCGCCGGCATCGGCGCCGACGTCTCCAACTCCGAGCACGTCGCGGCGGCCGTCGCGCGCGTCACGGAGGAGCTGGGCGCTCCGACGATCCTCGTCAACAACGCCGGCATCCTTCGCGACAACCTCCTCTTCAAGATGAGCGACGGCGACTGGGACGCCGTCATGAACGTGCACCTTCGCGGTTCCTTCCTCATGTCCCGCGCCGTGCAGGCGCACCAGGTCGAGCAGAAGTGGGGCCGCATCATCAACCTGTCGAGCACCTCGGCGCTCGGCAACCGCGGCCAGGCCAACTACGCCGCGGCGAAGGCGGGACTCCAGGGCTTCACCAAGACGCTCGCGATCGAGCTGGGTCGCTACAACGTGACCGCCAACGCGATTGCCCCCGGATTCATCGAGACCGACATGACCCGTGCCACAGCTGAGCGTGTCGGCGTGCCCTTCGAGGACTTCATCGCGCACGCCGTCTCGGAGATCCCGGTTGGCCGCAGCGGAAAGCCCGAGGACATCGCGGCCGCAGCATCGTTCTTCGCGAGCGAGGAGGCGTCGTTCGTCTCCGGCCAGGTGCTGTACGTCGCCGGTGGACCGAAGGGCTGAACCATGACTGAATACGCAGACATCGCCGCGGTCGAGGCCGCGGTCGGCAAGGACGAGTTCGTGAGCGACTGGTTCGAGATCACGCAGGAGAGGGTCAACACCTTCGCCGACGCGACCGAGGACCACCAGTGGATCCACGTGGACCCGGAGCGTGCCAAGGCTGGCCCCTTCGGGGCCCCCATCGCACACGGCTTCCTGACCCTCTCATTGCTGCCCTACCTCGCCGACGGCGCGGTGAGCATCAAGAACACCCTCATGGGCGTCAACTACGGCATGAACAAGGTGCGCTTCATCAACCCCGTGGCGGTGGGCAGTCGTATCCGCACGCGCTCGGTCATCGCCGGTGTCGAGCGGGTACCGCAGGGCGCACGTATCACTTCGTCAGTGACCGTCGAGATCGAGGGGGTCGAGAAGCCGGCCGCCATCGCTGAGACCATCGCCCTCCACGTTCTGGCGCAGCCCGCCTGATCCACAGCTCCACCAACCCGACCACAGGAGGTCAAAGATGACCAGTAACAACCCCACAGGGTCTGACACGTCGGCCCTCACTGCGCCCGGCTTCGGCACCCTGTCGGTCGCCGCGATCCTCTCCGACACGGCGCAGCGGTTCCCCGAGCGCACGGCGCTCATCATCGGTGATCACAAGATCAAGTACGGCGACCTCTGGCAGCAGACGCTCGCCTACGCTGGAGCCCTGCGCGCCCGTGGCGTGAAGCGCGGCGACCGCGTCGCCATGCTCGTGCCAAATGTGCCCGACTTCGCCCGCGTGTACTACGCGGTGCTGTCGCTCGGCGCCGTTGTCGTGCCGATCCACCTGCTGCTCAAGGCGGAGGAGATCGAGTACGTGCTGCGCGACAGCGGTTCGACCCTCCTCGTCGCGGCGGCACCCATGCTCGCCGAGGGTGGGAAGGGCGCGGCGATGGCCGGCGTTCCGACCATCAGCGTGCTCCTGCCCGACGAGATGGTCGAGCAGGTGCCCGTGCCCCGACTCGAAGACGAGGCGAAGGTGGCAACGCCGCTCCAGCGCTACGAGTCAACCAACCCGCTCGACCCGGCCACGATCCTCTACACGAGCGGAACGACGGGCCGACCGAAGGGTGCTGTCGGTTGCCACATGTCGCTCGTCGAGCAGGTCCACGTGACCCTCATCGACGTGTTCGACGTGCGACAGGACAACGTGCTCTTCGGTGGTCTACCGCTGTTCCACACCTACGGGCAGACCGCGGTGCTCAACACGGCGTTCCGTCGCGGGGCATCCATCATCCTGCTGCCGAAGTTCGACGCGGATGAGGCGCTCGCCCTCATGGTCAAGCACGGCGCCACCTCCTTCGTGGCCGTGCCGACCATGTTCATCGGGCTGCTTGAGGCCGCATCCCGCAACCCCGAGCGCCCGCCGCTGGAGTATGGCATCTCTGGTGGCGCTTCGTTGCCCGTCGCGATCCTCGAGAAGTTCACCGAGGTCTTCGGGGCCCGAGTGCACGAGGGCTACGGACTGACGGAGACCTCGCCGGTCGTGTCGACCAACCACCAGCGTGACGAGCCCATCGCGGGCACCGTTGGACGCGCGATCTGGGGCGTCGACGTCGAGATCGCTGATGCGGACATCGACGATCGCATCGAGTTCCTGGCGCCCGGCGAGCTCGGCGAGATCGTCGTGCGCGGCCACGCCCTCTTCAAGGGATACCTCGGCCGGCCCGAAGCAGACGCCGAGGCCGTGATCGACGGATGGTTCCGCACGGGAGACCTCGGCACCAAGGGTGAAGATGACCGCATCACGATCGTGGACCGCAAGAAAGACATGATCGTGCGCAACGGCTACAACGTCTACCCCACCGAGGTCGAGCAGGTGCTCTCCCGGCTCGAGGGGGTTGCCCAGGTCGCGGTCTTCGGCGTCAAGGACGACCGGCACGGCCAGGAGGTCGCGGCAGCGATCATCCGCACTCCCGGCTCCTCGCTGACGGCGGAGGACGTGACCACCTTCGCGACCGAGCACATGGCGGCCTACAAGTTCCCGCGCAAGATCTACTTCGTCGACGAGCTCCCGCTGGGGCCGAGCGGCAAGGTGCTCAAGCGTGAACTGGCGGCGCACTACGCGCAGCAGGCTGGTGCCCCGGCAGCCGTCTAGGCAACAGACAAGAGAGGGCCCCGACGGTGATGCCGTCGGGGCCCTCTGCTGTCTGCCTCACATCGGCTGTCTGTGTCACATCAGCGCAGGTCCTGTGTCTTGATCTCGCCCGTCTCGGGGTGCAGCGCATCCGTGCCCTCCATCGTGCGGCGACGCACGAGCCTGGACTCGACAAGGAGGAGCACGGCGACGATCGCGACACCGACCACGAACGCCACGAGGGCCGCGGGCACATCGCCGGGCGGCAGCACCTCGCCCTCCTCCGTCTGCCACGGCCAGAGCGCGCGGAGCGAGCCGACCATGAGCCCCGTCATGACGGCGAGGGTGATGCGCCGCCTGTGGTCGAGCAGCCACTGCAAGCCGCTCACGAAGAGGGAGAGGCCGACGATGGCGCCCAGCACGAAGGTGCCCAGGTAGGCGAAGTCGCGGTCATTGACGGCGTCGAGAGTCGGCGCGTACATGCCGACCACGAGCAGCAGGAAGGAACCGGAGACGCCAGGCAGCACGAGGGCGCACACCGCGACCGCGGCGGCGAGGGCCACAAGGATGAGGGGCGGGTCCGTGGGGGCAGCGGCCGGGATGGAGGCGAAGGCGAATGCGATGCCCGCCGCGATCGCAGCTCCGAGCCATTCGACAGCGCGCCATCGGCCCCCGACCATGCGGATGGGCACGATGAGCGAGGTGGCGATGAGTCCCGCGAAGAGTGCACGGGCGAGTTCGGGGTGCTCCTCGATGAGCGGTGCGAGCAGTTTGGCGCCCAGGAAGACGGCGGTGAACATCCCGACCGCGACCGGCAGCACGACGCCCCACTGCACCTGGGAGAGGTGCTCACGGCTTCGTGACTGCCCGCGGCGGCGTACGCCGTCGGCGACCGCGGCGACGACACCGCGCACGAGGTGGCCGGCGGAATCGATGAGCGCGCGGTAGACGCCGATGATGAGCGCGATCGTGCCACCGCTGACACCAGGGATGATCTCTGCGATGCCGATGAGGGCACCCCGCACCACATTGAACAGGGCGGCGAGGGCGCGCGCGAGAGGAGTCGAGGGCATCCCCACAGTCTAGAAGGGCGCCTATGGGAAGATCCGGCGCTTGCCCGGCTAGTCCTCGTTCAACTCAGGGTCGTTGTCGGTGCCGTGCTCGCCGTCGGTCGGGCCCGAGTCCGCGAGTGGCGGGTTCTGCTCGCTGCCGGCCTGCGGCTGGTCGGCCATCTGGTCGATCGGTGCCTCACTGTGTGCCACGTCCCGCGGTGCGGAGTTCGGCGAGTCCGCGTGGCTTCCGCCGCGCTTGCCACTCGTGATGTCGTCTTCGTTGTCCCTGTCAGCCATGACGCCACGGTAAGCCTGTGCGGCGCCAAGCTCACGGTCTCAGAGCGGGTTCCCAGCCGCGACGCTCAGCTTTCGGCAGGATGCTCATGCAGCGACGCGAGCGCCTCGCCGAAAAGCGAGCGCGCCGGCCCGGATGCCGCGGTCGAGCCGGGCGGGACGCAGTACGCGTCGGGACGCCGCGGTCGTCAGCGGAGGTTGCGCTCCGCCGCGTCGACCACGTTCTTCAGGAGCATGGCGCGCGTCATGGGCCCGACCCCGCGCGGGTTGGGCGAGAGGAACCCCGCGACCTCAGCCACGCCGGGGTCGACATCGCCAAGGAGCTGGGCCTTGCCCGTCGCCACATTCTCGACGCGGGTGATGCCCACGTCGAGCACCGCCGCGCCCGGCGTGATCCACTCCGGGCGGATGAGGTGCGCCACGCCAACGGCGGCCACGACGATGTCGGCGCGCTTGACCTCGGCGACGAGGTCTCTCGTCCGAGAGTGCGTGAGTGACACCGTCGCATCCAGCCCCTTGCGGGTCAGGAGGAGGCCAAGCGGGCGGCCCACCGTGAGGCCGCGGCCCACGATCGTGACGTGCTTGCCGCTGATGGGCACCTCGTAGCGCTGCAGCAGTTCGACGATGCCCGCGGGCGTGCAGGGGAGCGGGGAGTCGAGTTCGCCGTCGACCCCGAGCACGAGCCGGCCCAGGTTGGTGGGGTGTAGGCCGTCGGCGTCCTTGGCGGGGTCGATGAGCTCGAGGGCGGCATGCTCGTCCAGGCCCTTCGGGAGGGGCAGTTGCACGATGTACCCCGTGACGGCGGGGTCGTCGTTGAGGTCACGGATGGCCGCCGCGACATCCGCATCGCTCGCGGTGCTCGGCAGGTCGAGGCGGATGGACTCGATGCCGACCTCGGCGCAGTCGCGGTGCTTGCCGGCCACGTAGGAGCGTGAGCCGGGGTCGTCACCGACGAGGAGCGTGCCGAGGCCAGGCGTCACGCCGCGCGCCTTGAGGGCGGCGATGCGGTCTGCCAGCTCTGCCTTGACGAGGGATGCGGTGGCGACGCCGTCGAGGATCGTTGCGGTCATGCCCAGGTGCCGGGGCTCTCGAGGCCCGGGTAGAGCGGGAACTGGCCGGCGAGCGTCTTGACGCGCGCCTGCAGCGACTCAATGTCGGGGTTCGGCATGAGGGCGGCCGCGATGATGTCGGCCACCTCGGTGAACTCCTCATCGCCGAAACCGCGGGTCGCCAGCGCGGGCGTGCCGATGCGCACACCGGAGGGCGTGAGCGGCGGGCGCGGGTCGTTGGGCACCGAGTTGCGGTTCACGGTGATGCCGACGGAGTGCAGGATGTCTTCGGCATCCTTGCCGTGGATGGCCGAGTTGCGCAGGTCGACGAGCACGAGGTGCACATCGGTACCTCCGGTGAGCAGGTCGATACCGGCCGCCTTGGCGTCATCGGCCATGAGGCGCTCGGCGAGGATCTTCGCGCCGCTGACGGTGCGCTGCTGGCGGTCCTTGAACTCGTCCTCGGCCGCGAGCTTGAAGGCGGTCGCCTTCGCCGCGATGACGTGCATGAGGGGGCCGCCCTGCTGGCCGGGGAAGACCGCCGAGTTGATCTTCTTGTGCATCTCGAGGTCGTTCGTGAGGATGAAGCCCGAGCGGGGACCGGCGAGGGTCTTGTGCGCGGTCGAACTGACGACATCCGCGTAGGGCACCGGCGAGGGGTGCAGGCCCGTCGCGACGAGGCCGGCGAAGTGGGCCATGTCGACCCAGAGCTTGGCGCCGACCTCGTCGGCGATCTGGCGGAAGGCGGCGAAGTCGAGCTGGCGCGGGTAGGCCGACCAGCCGGCGATGATGACGGAGGGACGCACCGCGAGGGCCTGCTCGCGCACGATGTCCATGTCGACGCGGGCCGTCTGCGGGTCCACTCCGTAGGAGTTGGCCTTGTAGAGCTTGCCCGAGAAGTTGAGCTTCATGCCGTGGGTGAGATGACCACCGTGGGCGAGCTCGAGGCCCAGGATGTTGTCGCCCGGGTTCGCGAGGGCCATCAGCACAGCCGCGTTGGCCTGCGCACCCGAGTGGGGCTGCACGTTGGCGTAGCCGGCACTGAAGAGGGCCTTGGCGCGGTCGCGGGCGAGGTCCTCAGCGATGTCGACGTACTCGCATCCGCCGTAGTAGCGACGGCCGGGGTAGCCCTCCGCGTACTTGTTGGTGAGCACGGACCCCTGCGCCTCAAGCACGGCGCGCGAGACGAAGTTCTCGCTCGCGATCATCTCAAGGGTGTCACGCTGGCGGCCGAGTTCCTGGCCGAGCACGGCGGCGATCTCGGGGTCGACACTCGACAGCGGATCGGTGAAGGTCGAGGGAAGTTTGTCGTTCACACTGGCTCCTTTGGGGCTGACATGACCAAGGTACCCGCAACGCTGCTGCGGTTCTCGGGCGGCCCAGGCGTACGGCCGCTGCGATGTCTTTCGCTCCCCGGTGGTTGCCCACCTCAACGCCAGTCGCGACCTCACGATTGTAGCGCGTCGCATCCGTGTACCGGCAGTCCGTGCGCGGCTTCGGCGGCCATGCGCGCGGTCGAGCGCGCACGCGGCCATCGAAGCTGCACGTGGCCGCCCCGATGGCTAGTGCTCGACTACGCGGCGCGGCTGGCGCCGCGCGAGCACCGCATCCGAGGCCACGACGAGCAGCAGCGCGAGCGCCATGAGCCCGGCCGTGATGGCGGGGAGCATGGCGATGCCAACGTGCTGCAGCGCGACGGCCCCGAGCAGGGCCCCGCCGCCGATGCCGCTGTTGAAGGCGGTCGTGTAGAAGGCGCTCGCCGTGTCACGGATGCGCGCTGGCGCGACATGCAGGATGCGCGTCTGCAGCAGGGGAGGGATGAGGCCGAACGCGAGGCCCCACATGACGAAGAGGGTGAGCGAGACCGGCAGCAGGGCCGGAGTTGTCGCGAGCCCGACGGTGAGGAGCAGCACGGACGCGAGCGCGATGATGAGTCCCGTGCGTGGCCGCCTGCTGAAGACGGTCGCGACGAGCACGAGCGAGACGACGCCCGCGAGGCCGTAGCCGAAGAGCGTGGGGCTTACGCCGACGTGGGGGAGGCCCATGGGGCCGGTGATGAACGGCTCGACGTAGGTGTAGAAGGCGTAGTGCCCGATCATGACGACGGCCGTGACGAGGCAGACGACGACGACGCCGAGCACCGACTGCTCGGGTCGCGGCGCGCGGCTCGGATTCTCGACGACCGTCACAGAACCGGTGGCGGATGTCACGGTCGTGACACTGTCGGTCGGCGTATCCGCCCCCGCGGCCACCCTCGGCAGCAGCTTGTAGACGAGGAAGGCCCCGAGGAGCGTGAGCCCAGCGAGCACGGCGAATGCCCCGCGCCATCCGACCGCCTGTCCAAGCGCAGTGCCGAGGGGCACGCCGAGCACGAAGGCGAGTGAGCCGCCGCCGAGGGAGATCGAGACGGCGCGGCCGATCTGCTCCTTGGGCACGAGGTAGGCGGAGTAGGCCCCGACGACGGCCCAGAAGACGCCGTGGGCGAGGCCGCCGACGATGCGCGACACGACGAGCATGGCGTAGTTGGGGGCGATCGCGGTCAGCACGGTCGAGATCGCGAGCACGACGAGCACCGTGACGACCAGCGTGTGCCGGTTGAACCGCCGGGTGAGGTGGGTGAGGCCCGTGCTCGTGAGCACGACCGTGAAGGCGAAGACGCTCACGGTGAGGCCGATGAGGGATGTCGTGACGCCGAGTTCTTCGCTCATGGGCGTCAGGAGGCCCGTCGGCAGCATCTCGATCGTGACGCTGAGGAATACGGCGACGGCGACGGCGAAGAGGGCGACGTAGGGAAATGGGCGGGTGGAGGTTTCTGGCCTGGTCATGCTGCGGCGAGATCCGTTCAGAATTGGTGGGCGTGACGCCGCCAACGGGCCGCCGCGGACCACGCGACGACTGGGCAATTCTACGCGGTGCAGGTTTCGGGTGCTGGGTTGCCGAGCAGCTGCGTCCCGAGCTCGCTGCGCACATAGAGGGCGCTGCGCCCATTCCTGGTGGCCGTGACGAGGCCGCCGGCCGCAAGCGCGCGCAGATGCTGGTTCACGGCCGAGGTCGTGACGCCGAAGCGGATGCCGAGCTCGGTCGACGAGGCAGGCTCGCCCACCGCGAGCAGCAGGCGGGCCCGGGTTTCACCGAGGAGTGCGGCCACGGCGCCGGGCGCCCGCTCATCGACGCGCTCCCACATGGCGCCCTGGCCGCGTGCCGGGTAGAGCACGAGCGGCGGTTCGTCGCCCAGGATCGGCGCCGAGACCCGGCGCGTGAACATGGTGGGCACAAGCGTCACGCCGAGCCCGCCCACCGTGATGGTGTCGTCGTGCTCGCACTGCAGCCGGAGGTTGAGCGAGCTGTCCTCGAATGTGATGCGGGGTGAGAGGCTGTTCAGCATCGCCGAGAGTCCCGACTGCGCGACCAGCCGTCCCCGATATGCAATGTCCGCCTCGAGGATCGTGCGCATGCGGGTCCAGTGCGGGCCGATGCAGGCGTGCCAGTAGCGTTCGAGTTCCCTGGCGACGCGCGCCTGGACCTCGGATGCTTCGCCAAGGAGCGGCCGCGGCATCCGATCGTGCACTGCCTCGATGTGTTGCCAGAAACGCGCCGTCGGCATGCTTCGGAGGGCGGCCAGCTCCTGTTCGATGCGGGTGAGCGGGGAGGCTGGACGTGGGTTGAGGAAGTCGGGGGTCCAGAGCCGGTCGTTGACGAGGCTCATGAGGAGCGGAAGGTCGAGCGTCGCTCGGGCGGCCTCCGTGCGGCGCAGCCATGGCAGCTGCAGCGGGTAGGCCGACGGTTCCTTGAGCGCTCGCAGCGACAGACCGAGTTCTGTGAGGGGCGAGATGCCGAAGCGGATGTCGCCGAGGTCGGAGTCGGCGAGTTCGTAGCGCAGCATGAAGCATCACGCTACAACGTCGCGGCACGATGTGGCGACGATAGATGAAGCAGTGTGCTTCATCTATTCGGAACCGGCGGCCGCTATGGGAGAACTGACGCATGAGCACGACAGACGGCCCCAGCGTCGTTCCCGACAGGACCGAGCCCGAGCCCGCACCGCGGCTCAGCCTGCGCCAGCGCTTCACCGCGCTCTTCGCCGACCCTGTGCTGCGCGTGCTCGCGCTCGCAACCGCCGTCATGACGCTCGGCCGGGGGGTCTTCCTCGCGCTCACGGTGCTGTACTTCACGCTCATCGTCGGACTCAGCCCGGTCGAGGTGGCCGTTGCCTTGACGGTCGCGAGTGCGGCGGGAGCCGTCTGCTCGCTCCTCGGCGGCACCCTCGCCGACCGCGTGAGCGCCCGGCGCCTCATCGTGCTCTTCGAGTTGCTCGCCGGGGTCTGCCTCCTGCTCTACGTCACCGCGACCTCCTTCATCGCGGTGCTGCTCATCGCGGCCGCCTTCACGGGCGCGAATTCAGCCGCCCACTCGGTGCGCTCGGCAATGATCGCCCGCGCCTTCACTTCCGCCGAGCGCGTCAACGCTCGAGCCGTTCTCCGCACCGTCACCAATGCGGGCATCGCGATCGGCAGCGCGGTCGCCGGTGTCGCCCTCATCATCGGCACGGCGGAGGCCTACCGGTCGATCATGATCGTGGCCGGACTCGCGACGGTCGCGAGCATCATCCCGCTACTGCGACTCCCAGCCCGCGTCGACGCGCCCGTGCGGGACACGGATGCCGCGGCCTCCGCCCCTCGCGGCCGCTCGCCCTTTCGCGACCTCCGTTACCTCAGCCTCACGGTGCTCAGCGCGATCTTCGCCCTCCACTTCGCGCTCATCGAGATCGGGCTGCCGCTGTGGGTGCTGCACAATACGGATGCGCCGCTCGCGATCGTCTCGCTGCTGCTCGTGCTCAACACCGTGATCGTGATCGCGTTTCAGATTCCGCTCAGCAGGGGCACGCATGACATTCGCAAGGCCGGTCGGGTGACGGCGATCGCGGGGGTGCTCATGGCGCTCGCGTGCCTCGTGTACGCGGCATCCGGTGCCGTCTCTGTCTGGGTTGCGGTGGCGTTCCTCGTGAGCGCGGCGATCGCCCACACCTTCGCCGAAGTGCTCTCGCAGGCCGGCTCGTGGGGCCTCAGCTTCGAACTCGCCGACACCCGGCGCGCGGGCGCCTACCAGGGCGTCTTCGGTCTCGGCTGGTCGATCAGTGGCATGGCGGCCCCGCTTGTGATTACGGCCGCCGTCACCAACGGGCTCATCGGCTGGGTGGCGCTCGCCGCGATGTTCCTCCTGAGTGCCGGGGGCGTGTGGTGGATCGCGGCGAGGGCATCCCTCGCTCTGAAGCCCAATAGTCTTATGGGGTGAACTCGCTCCCTCCCTCCGCTGTCGACCCGACCCACTGGGTGCTCACGATCGTCTGCAATGACCGGCCGGGAATCGTGCACGCCATCAGCGGTGCGATCGTCGAGGCGCGGGGCAACATCACGGAGTCGCAGCAGTTCTCGAGCCTCGACACCGACAACTTCTTCATGCGCCTCCAGGTGGAGTCGGCGGCGGCGCGCGAGCAGTTCGAGGCGGCGCTCGCTCCCGTCGTCGCGCACTACGAGATGCGCTGGCACCTCGACGTCGTGGGTCGCCCCCTGCGCACCCTCGTGCTCGCCTCCAAGGCGGCGCACTGCCTCAACGACCTCATGTTCCGCAAGCACGCGGGCCAGTTGCCCGTGCATGTGCCCCTGGTGCTCAGCAATCACGACGAGCTGCGCGGCATCGCGAAGTTCTACGACGTGCCATTCGAGCGGATGCCGGTCACGAGCCCCGAAGAGAAGGCCGCCTTCGAGGCGCGCATCGTCGAGGAGGTCGAGCAACACGACATCGAGCTGGTCGTGCTCGCCCGTTACATGCAGATCCTGTCGCCGGAACTCTGCGACTTCCTTGCCGGCAGGGCCATCAACATCCACCACTCCTTCCTGCCTGGGTTCAAGGGTGCGAACCCCTACCGGCAGGCGCACGCCCGCGGCGTGAAGATCATCGGAGCGACAGCCCACTTCGTCACGAGCGACCTCGACGAAGGCCCCATCATCGAGCAGAACATCGTGCGCGTCGATCACACGAGCACGCCGGAGGAGCTCATGGCGATCGGCCAGGACGAGGAGAGCCGCACCCTCACGCAGGCCGTCAAGTGGTTCGCGGAGAACCGTATCCTGCTCGACGGGCACCGCACGATCATCTTCCGCTAGCCTCCGCTCTTCGGCAGCACCCAGTCGTAGGCTGGCCCCATGTCGCAGTCGACGGTATTTCGCGGAGCGCGCAAGGTCGACGTCGAAGGCGTCGTCGACGATTTCTGGATGCTTGTGAGGGGCGACACGATCGCCCAGGTCGGTGCTGGCGCACCTCCGCCCGCCGATGCCATGGTCGACCTGACGGGCCGCACGATCACGCCGGGGTTCATCGACCTCCACTGCCACGGTGGCGGCGGACATGCCTTCGACGACGGTGATGACGAGATCATGGCGGCGCTCGTCACCCACCGCGCTCACGGCACCACACGTTCCGTCATCAGCGTCGTGTCAAACCCGATCGCGATCCCCGTCAGCGAGCGCACGAAGCCTCGCAAGGTGGCGGTCATGTCGGGCCAGCGCACCGAGAACGTGCGGCCCGAGGTCACCGCGGAGTCGCCCCGACGAGGAAGGCCCCCGGCGCTTGCCGAGGGCCTTCCTGCGTCTCGCCTCTAGAACAGCACGAGCACGTACTTGGCGCTGCTGCGGCTGCCGCTGACGAGCGATGCGTCGGCCGGCACAAACTCTGCCGTCACCTTGTGCAGCCCGAAGCGCAGCTTGGGCAGCGTGACCTTCGCCGAGCCGTCCACCGACACCGGCTGTTCGCCGACCTGACGGCCGTCGACGCTCACGCGCACCGTGCCGGGCACCGAGTCTGCCGCCGAGCTGACCTTCACGGTTGCCGTGACCTTCTGCCACGAGAACGCGAGCGACTGCGAGAGCGAGAGGCGGGTCGCGGTCGTGTACGCGATCGTGACCGCCTCGGATGCCGCGGTCGCGCTGGGCAGGCCCTCTCCCGTCGCCGTGACCACGACGCTGATGGCGCGCCCCTGGTCGGCGGGCGTCACGCGGTAGCTCGAGCTGGTCGCGCCGCCGATGTTCTCGCCGTCCGCCTGCCACTGGTAGGTGAACGCGAGACCCTCCACGTTCCACTCGCCGGGGTTCGCCTGGAGCACTGCGCCGACGCGTGGTTCGCCCGTGATGGCGGGCGGCACCGTATTGACGGGAGCGTCAGGGGCCGGCGGCTCGCCTGTCGTCACCTGCAGCACCGTGAACTTGCCCGTCTCGCCGTACTCGATCAGGCCGAGGTAGCGGCTGTGCGGAGCGAGGTTGGCCCACGATGCCGTGTAGGTGACCGGCTCACCCTGCACGCCCGCGAGCACTGGCGGCTCGAGCGCGAGCGGCGCACCACCCGGCGCCACCACGTAGGTGCTGAGGTCGAACGCCGTCGTGGGGTTCGCGGAGTAGACCGACACGATCACCTGGTATGTGGCCGCCTCCGGCGCGACCAGGTTGACGCGCTCATCGGCCGCGCCGCTTGCTGACTGCCATCCTGCAATCGGCGTGCCCGCCGCATCCAGCTGGTAGACGACCAGGTCGAGGTCGGCCGTGTCGTCGATCGAGTCGAGGTCGAAGCGGGCGTACCGCGCGCCCTCGCCGACCGCCACCTGGTAGGTGAAGGTGTCGCCGTTGGTGCCGGAGCCCGAGTGTTCCGTCTCGACGCCCGTGGGGTCCGGATGCAGCGTGCCCAGCGCAAGCCCAGTCGTGCCGAGTGGGATCTCACCCGTGCCTCCCGGGGTGACCGTCACACCGACGGCCCCCGTGACGCCCTCGCCCGCCACGTCGTCGGGTGCGACGATCGTTACGGGACGAATCGAGACGGGGCTGCGCACCTCGGTCTCGCCGTTGCTCCAGGTGAGGAAGCCGCTCGTGAAGGCGTCGAGGGGAGCATCCGTTCGCGTGACCGTGATCGTGAACGTCTGCGTCTCGCCCGCGGCACCGAAGGTGAGCGTCGAGGGCTCGACGGTCGCCTCGATTCCCGGCACGTCGATCGACGCCGTGAAGGTGCCGGCCTGCGTGGAGGTGACGCTGCGCGTGATCGTCTCGGTGCCGGTCAGCGAGCCGATGCCGATCGAGGCCAGGTTGAGATTGCTCGGATCGACGGGCTCGACCGCGGGGTCGATCACGTCGTAGCCGGCGCCCTCGAGGTACGACAGCCAGTCGGGTGTGTCGTTGAGGTAGAGCAGGCCCGGCGAGAAGAAGCGCGTCGGGTCGACGTGCCCCGCACCCTGTGCGTAGGGGTCGGTCACCCGGCCCGCCTCCCGATCGACCGTGTCGTAGGCCGTCGTCATGAATGCCGACTTGATCTCGGCCGGGGTCGCGGTGGGCCGCTCGCCCAGGTAGAGCGCGGCGAGTCCCGCGATGTGCGGCGACGACATCGACGTGCCGGAGAGGAACGCGTATGTCGGCTCACCGTCGACCGGGTTCGCGGTCGCCGCGAGGATCCCGACGCCGGGCGCCGAGATGTCGGGCTTGATGATGTCGCTGCCGTCGACCTCGATCGGGCCGCGCGACGAGAAGCCCGCGACCTGGGGTGTCGGGGTCTCGACGCCCGTGAGGTTCCCGGGCAGCAGCGTCGCTGTCGCATCCGGCGTTGCCGCGTAGGCCAGCACGGCCGCGTGCGTGTCCGCGTCGAGGTGCACCGTCGGGATGACGTGCGTGTCGAGGTCGAGCGAGCTGAAGCTCGGGTTGATCAACACGACCCCGATGCCGCCCGCGCGGGCGACCTCGGCCGACTTGTCGACGCGGGCGCTGACACCGCGCTCACACACGACGATCGTGCCCGCCACCCGGGCGGGGTCGAGGGTGCCCGCGAGGCACAGGTTCGCATCCGTCGCGCCCGGCAGTGCGACAGCGGATGCCGCAACCAGGGGTCCGCTCACAGGCTCAGCACCCTCGGTGCGATCGACCGTGGCCGATGCTCCCGCGAAGCGCTGCCCGTCGCCCAGCTCCACCGTCGCCTCGTAGTTCGGGATCGTGCTTGCCGCGACGGTCGTGATCCAGGGGGCTGCGTTGTCGAGCGTGGTCGCGCCGGGGCCGGCGTTGCCGGCGGATGCCGCGACGAAGATTCCGGCCGCCGCCGCGCCCAGGAAGGCGAGGTCGGTCGGCTCGGCGGTGCCCTGGGCGGAGCCGCCGCCGATTGAGAAGTTGATGACGTCGACCGAGTCGGCCACGGCCTGGTCGATGGCCGCGAGCAGGTCGGTGGTGGTGCATCCGTCGTCGTTCGTGGCGGCGGGGTCGGGGCCCGTCCAGCACACCTTGTAGGCGGCGATCTTGGCGGCCGGCGCGACACCGCTGAAGGTGCCGAAGTCCTGGCCTGCCACATTTGCGGGGGTGTCGAGGTTGCCCGCCGCCGTGCTCGCGGTGTGCGAACCGTGCCCGTCACCGTCGCGCGGCGACACGTACTCGCCAAGGTCGGCGCCACCGAGATTGCCGACGCCGAAGCCTTCGACGAAGTAGCGCGCCGTGATGACCTTGCTGTTGCAGTCGTCGGCGGTGAACTGCTCGCCCTCGACGCAGGCGCCCGTGAAGGTGCCGCCGTCGCTCTTCTCGAAGACGATCGCGTCGCCGTCGCGGTAGGGTCCGGCGCCCGGGGCCGTGCCGAGCGGCTCACCCGAGAATGCGGGGTTCTCGGGTGCGATGCCCGTGTCGAGCACGCCGACGACGACCCCCTCGCCTGCGGTCTCTGCGCCGCCGACAGCCTCCCATACGCCGCCGGGACCCTCAAGCCCGAGGAACTCGGTCGAGCGCTCCGCCTCCGTGATGTGCTTGAGCTCGTCCGGCACGAGCGAGGCGACCTTCTTGTTGGCCGACAGTGCGGCGAGCTGCTCCACGGTGAGCTCGGCAGAGAACCCGTTCGTCGCGAGCGTGTACGAGGCATCGATCGTGGCCCCGACCGATTCCGCAACCTCCTGCTGCGTCTCGGCGAGGTAGTCGCCGTACTCCTGCACGGCTTGCCTGCGCGTGTTGAGCTGCTCGCCCTTCTCAGGCGTAGTGGCGTCGAAGCCACGCACCCCGCCGTCGTAGGTCGCGACCGGCTGGTCCGCGAGTGTCACGATGTAGCGCCCGGGCGTGAAGGCGGTCTGCGTGTTCTTGCCGATGACGCCGCCCGCGAAGCTCGGCGGGGGAGCAGCGGATGCGATCGACCCCCCTCCCACGAGTGAGGCCGCGATGAGTGCGGCGGCGGCGACGGTGGAGGTGAGCATGCGCTTCTTCACAGCTTGTCCAGTTCTCGAGAAGGAACACCGGGTGCACGCGTCGGCATCGACGCGGCAGACGCACCATAACACTACGTCTACCCCCTCACGGGGGGTGTGCTTATCCTCTCGTCTAGAACTCGCGCGCTGCTGTCCTCACTCTGGAGGACTTTCCGGGGGTCAATTGCTGTAATCGTCTGCGCGGGGGATGCACGACGGCCCCCGCTCGAGTGAGCGGGGGCCGTCGTGAGGGGCTGGACTGGCTAGGCGGCCATCCGTGCCTGGAGGTTCTCGTCGAGGGTCGCGAGGAACTCCTCCGTCGTCTGGTACGGCTGCTCGGGGCCGACGAGGAGCGCGAGGTCCTTCGTCATCTTGCCCGACTCGACCGTCTTGATGACGACGTCCTCAAGCGTGAGGCTGAAGTCGATGAGTTCCTGGTTGCCGTCGAGCTTGCCGCGGTGCGCGAGGCCGCGCGTCCAGGCGAAGATCGAGGCGATCGGGTTCGTCGAGGTGGGCTTGCCGGCCTGGTGCTGGCGGTAGTGGCGCGTGACCGTGCCGTGGGCGGCCTCGGCCTCGACGATCTTGCCGTCGGGGGTCGAGAGCACCGAGGTCATGAGGCCGAGCGAGCCGAAGCCCTGCGCGACCGTGTCGGACTGCACGTCACCGTCGTAGTTCTTGCACGCCCAGACGTAGCCGCCCTCCCACTTCATGGCCGAGGCGACCATGTCGTCGATGAGGCGGTGCTCGTAGGTGAGGCCCTCGGCCTCGAACGCGCTCTTGAACTCGGTCTGGTAGATCTCCTCGAAGATGTCCTTGAAGCGGCCGTCGTAGGCCTTGAGGATCGTGTTCTTTGTCGAGAGGTAGACGGGGTACTTGCGGCTGAGGCCGTAGTTGAGCGACGCACGCGCGAAGTCACGGATGCTCGCGTCGAGGTTGTACTGCACCTGCGCGATGCCGTCGCCGGGCGCCTGGTAGACCTCGAACTTCTGCGGCTCGCCGCCATCCTTCGGGGTGAACTCGACGGTCAGCGTGCCCTCGCCCTGGAACTTGAAGTCCGTGGCGCGGTACTGGTCGCCGAAGGCGTGACGGCCGATGATGATCGGCTTGTTCCAGCCCGGCACGAGGCGCGGGATGTTGGAGATGATGATGGGCTCGCGGAAGATGACGCCGCCGAGGATGTTGCGGATCGTGCCGTTGGGCGACTTCCACATCTTCTTGAGGCCGAACTCCTCGACGCGTGCCTCGTCGGGGGTGATGGTCGCGCACTTGACGCCGACGCCGTGCTTCTGGATGGCGTGGGCAGCGTCGATCGTGATCTGGTCGTCGGTTTCGTCGCGCTTCTCGATGCCGAGGTCGTAGTACTCGAGCGTCACGTCGAGGTAGGGGTGGATCAGGGTGTCCTTGATCTTCTGCCAGATGATGCGAGTCATCTCATCGCCGTCGAGCTCAACGACGGTTCCTTCAACCTTGATCTTTGCCACGTTTGTGTGCTTCCTCTCGTAGGGCCGCACCAATCTTACCTTCTGTTGTCAAAGTCTCTCGATGTCGAGATATCTTCGCGTCAGGAGGTGGTGGCGTCCTGCATGAGTCCGAGGCGGAGGGCGCACTGCAGCACGAAGGAATCGCGCGCTCCCGTCGGGTCGAGCCCCGTGGCATCCGCGATGCGCTTCAGGCGATAGCGCACCGTGTTGGGGTGAACGTCGAGCCGCTTGGCCGCCGTCTCGACCGCCCCTCCCGCCTCGACGAAGCGGCGCGCCGTCTCGAGGAGCGGCTGCCTCGCCCGACGCAGCGGGGTGTAGGCCCTCTCGATGAGCGCGGCGCGAGCACGCTGGTCACCCGCGAGTGCGCGCTCCGGCAGGAGGTCGTCGGCCGCGACGACGCGGGTGTCGGCGTCGCTCGCAACGACGACGGCGGCGGCGACGGATGCCGCGTGGAGGCTGCTCCAGGCATCCGTCACGTCGGCGACGACGGGGCCGACGAGTACCTGGCCTGCGCCGAAGCCGTCCGCGATCGCGGCGACGACCGCTGGCAGGTCGTCGGCCGAGTGTCCCTCCACGACCGAGGCGATCGCGACGAGCCGCTCGCCCGAGGCGCCGAGCAGCACGTCGGCACCCGCATCCCACGCGAGGCGGCGCAGCCGGTCGGTGTCGCCGTCGTCTGGTGGCGTGCCGACGGCGGCGATCGCGGCACCCTGGCCGCGCCATCCGACCGCCCGGATGCGCTGGTGCAGGGCATCGGGCAGGGGGCCGCGGAGGGCGGCATCCACGACATACTGCTCGAGCCGACGCTCCCAGAGGCCGTTGCCGTCGCCGACTGTCGCGTAGAGCTCGGCGGCAGCGAAGGCGAGCTGTCGGGAGAAGGTCACGCTCGCCTCACGCTCTTCGGTCGTCGCGAGGGTCTCCTCGATGAGTGAGGAGGTCACGCGCATGAGCTGGAGGGTCTGCTGCAGTGTCACGGAACGCACGAGTTCGCGCGGGGCGACGGCGAACATGTCGGTGGGATCCGCCGAGTCCGGGTCGCGAAAGTACGCTTGGAACGAGCGGATGCCGGCCTGTGTCACGCGATCCATGAGCGTGAGCCGGCGCGGTGGCATCTCGCGCAGCCACGGCAGGCTGAGCTTTCCGAGTTCGATTGCTCGCGCTGAGAGACCGGCGGCATCGAGGGTCACGCCGCTCGGCGCTCGTCGGGATGCTCCGGAACTCGTGGGGTGTAGAAGCTGCGACATTGAAGACCTCCCGTCGGACAAACCGACTAGCCGGTATGTTATAGCGAAGCGAGCAGAAAAGAAAGAGGAGCACATGCCTGAAGCGAAGGTTGCCATCCGCTGGGGTGACATGGACTCATACGGGCATGTCAACAACGTCTTCTTCGTGCGTTATCTCGAAGACACCCGCTTCGCAATCTTCACGCCGCCGCTCGGGGAACAGGCGGCCGAGGGCGTCGACCCGTCACTCGGGGTCTTCGACCTCTTCCCTGAGGGCAGCAATGGCCTCGTCGCCGGCCACCGCATCGAGTACCGGGCGCCCCTCAACTACCGCGCCGAGCCCCTCACGGTGAGGCTCTGGGTCACCCGCGTCGGCAGCTCGAGCGTCGACCTCGGCTATGAGTTGGGCGAGGCGGACGGCTCTGTCGTCTATGCGATCGCCAGCACGACGCTCGTCATCGTCGACACGGCATCGGGCCGCCCCGTTCCACTTCCAGAAGACCTTCGGGTGACCTTCTCGCAGTGGCTGGGCGACCCGGTACCGTTCCGCTAGGCCTCTCCGAGCGCTCCGTCGAAGGCGGCGAAGTAGGCGTCGCTGCGCGGTGAACCGATGATGCCCGCCGACATCTTGTTCATGACATAGGCGAAGGTCGCCCCGCGTCCCACGTCATTGACGATGAGTGACCCTCCCCAGCCGCCCCAGAAGGCGAGCCGATCGCGCTGCGGGATGCCAGGCTGGCCCGCGCTCGGCAGGGCGAAGCCGACGCCGAAGCGCAGGTGCTGGAAGAGCACGAGGTCGAGGCCGTCCGACTTCTGCTCGAAGATGCGATCGATCGTGGCGGGGGAGAGCAGCCTGACGCCGTCGACCTCGCCGCCGTTGGTGATGACGGACTCGATGCGTGCCACGGAACGCGCGTTGCCGTGCCCGCCCGCGCCGCCGATCTCGGCCTTGCGCCAGTCATCGCTCCAGGTCGCGGTCGCATCCAGCACGGGTGTCATGAAGGTGCGGATCGCCGGATGCTCGGGCGGCAGCGCCGAGAGGTCCATCTGCGCGGGCGGCGGGGGGACGACGGGGCTGACCCGTCCGAACTCGCTTGGGGCGAGGCCGATGTGGAAGTCCGCGCCGAGCGGGCCGGCGATCTCCTCGCGCACGAAGGTGCCGATCGTCTTGCCGGTCACGCGGCGCACGACCTCTCCGAGCAGGTGGCCGTAGTTCAGAAGGTGGTATCCGGATGCCGTGCCCGGCTCCCACCACGGGGCCTGATCCGCCAGCTTCGCGGCCGCCTTCTCGTGGTCGAACATGTCCTCCGTCACGAAGGGTGCGTCCCATCCGCTGACACCCGAGGTGTGCGACATGAGGTGGGCGACCGTGACGCCGTCCTTACCGTTCTGCGCGAACTCGGGCCAGTACTTGGCGACGGGCGCATCGAGGTCGATCTCGCCGCGGTCGACGAGCACAAGCACGGCGAGCGCGACGACCGTCTTGGTCGTGGACCACACGTTCGTGATGGTGTCGCGCTCCCACTCCCGGGTGCGCTCCTCGTCCGCGTAACCGCCCCACAGGTCGATCACGGTCTCGCCGTCAATCGTGGCGGCGATCGAGGCGCCGAGTTCCTCGCCGCTGTCGAGGCGGCGCTGGAATTCCTCCCTCACTGCGTCGAACCTGGGGTCGTTGTCGCCGTACACCACGGCTGTTCGGGTCGGGGTGGTGTCGCTCATTCGAAGCTCCTTTGCATCGTGAGGAATTCGGTACAGAAATGTCTTGCAACATCCTGCGGTCATGCCTGTATGGTGAACATACCAACTGGTCGGTTCTGAATCTAGAGCCGGCATCCCGACAGTCACGAAGGAGTGGACGTGGGCCGATTCGACGGCACGACGACGCTGGTCACCGGCGCAAGTCGAGGCATCGGCCTCGCCATCGCGCAGCGCATTGTCGCCGACGGTGGACGGGTCGTCATCACGGCACGAGGCCAGGAGGCGCTCGACGCGGCCGTAGAAAGCCTCGGGGGTTCGGATGTCGCGGTCGGCATCGCTGGCAAGGCAGATGACCCGGCGCACCGCGAAGAGGTGCTCGCCCGCATCGCCGACATGGGCGGCCTCGACCACCTCGTCAACAACGCGGGCATCAACCCCGCCTACGGCCCGGCCCTCGAGATCGAGGACTCCGTCGTGCACAAGATCCTCGACGTGAATGTCGTCGGCGCGCTCGCCTGGACCCGCGACTGCGTCGCCGCCGGCCTCCGGGGCGCGATCGTCAATATCTCCTCCGTCTCGGCACTCGGGGCGGCACCCGGCATCGCGTTCTACGGTGTCTCCAAGGCCGCCCTCATGTCACTCACGCAGCAGCTCGCCTTCGAGCTCGCGCCGCGCATCCGTGTCAATGCGGTCGCACCCGCCGTCATCAAGACGAAGTTCGCGAAGGCGCTCTACGAGGGCCGCGAAGAAGAGGTCGCCGCCAAGTACCCCCTCGCGCGCCTTGGAAACCCGGAAGATGTCGCGGGCCCTGTGACCTTCCTGCTCTCCGACGACGCCGCCTGGATCACGGGTCAGACCATCGTCATCGACGGTGGCGGCACGTTGGTAACGGTCGGCTGAGGCTGGATGCGATAGTCGGCTCATGAAGAAATCAGTCAACATCCAAGAGGAACTCCAGCGGGTCTCCGTGGAGCTCTTCTCCACCCAGGGCTACGCGAAGACGAGCGTGCAGCAGATCGTCGACGCGGCGGGAGTCACCAAGGGTGCGCTGTACCACTACTTCTCGTCGAAGGACGACCTGCTCTTCGATATCTACGATCGCCTCCTCTCGCTCCAGCGGGCGCACCTCGAGGAGATCGTTGCCAGGGGGCTCGGCCCGCTCGAGACGATGCGGCTCATCTGCGAAGACCTCATGACCACGTCGATCGCCGGCATCCTCGAAGGCGCCGTGTTCTTCCGTTCGCAGCACATGCTCTCGGAGGTCAGGCAGCGCGAGGTCAAACGCCGTCGCCGCGAGTTCAACGACATCTTCATGGGCGTGCTCGCGAAGGGCCAGGAGGAGGGCGTGTTCCGCAGCGACATCCCCGCGATCGTGCTCTCCGCCAACTTCTTCTCGAACCCCCACTACCTCTCGCACTGGTACTCGCCCGAAGGCGGCATCAGCGCATCCGAGCTCGCCAAGCACTTCACCGAGCTCTACATCACCTCACTGCGAATTCCGGAGGCAACCCAATGAGGGCATGGCACGTAACAGCACACGGCGAGCCGAAAGACGTCATGCAGATCGTCGAACTCGAGGAGCCGACTCCCGGCCCCGGTGAGCTGGCGCTGCGCGCGCGCGCGGTCGCGATCAACTTTCCCGACGTCCTGCTGGCGAGGGGCGAGTACCAGGTCAAGCCCGAGCTGCCCTTCAGCCCCGGCATCGAGGTCTGCGGCGAGGTCACCGCGGTCGGCGAGGGGGTCGAAGGCTTCTCAGTCGGCGACCGCGTCGTCTCGTCGCACATCGGGGTCATGGCCGAGACCGTCATCGTGCCTGCGGCCGCGACCTTCCCGGCGCCTGAGGGACTGAGCGACGCTGAGGCATCCGCCCTCATCATCGGTCACCAGACGGGCTGGTTCGGCCTGCACCGCCGCGGCCAGCTCCAGGCAGGCGAGACCCTGCTCGTGCAGGCGGCGGCGGGCGGCGTCGGCACCGCGGCCGTGCAGCTCGGCAAGGCGGCAGGCGCGACCGTCATCGGTGTCGTCGGCAGCGAGGCCAAGCGGCAGGTCGCCCTCGACGCGGGTGCCGACATCGTCGTCAACCGGCGCGAAGAGGACTTCGTCGCGATCGTCAACGAGCACACCGGCGGACGCGGAGCGGATGTCATCTACGACCCGGTCGGCGGCGAGACGTTCCAGCGCTCCACCAAGTGCGTCGCCTTCGAAGGCCGCATCGTCGTCGTGGGCTTCGCCGGGGGCGAGATCCAGACCGCCAAGGCCAACCACGCGCTGGTGAAGAACTACAGCATCGTCGGCCTCCACTGGGGCCTCTACAACAGCAAGAACCCGCAGCTCGTCGTCGACGCACACCGCGAACTGACAGAGCTCGCCGACGCCGGCGCGATACGCCCGCTCGTCAGTGAGGTCGTGGGCTTCGAAGACGCAGCCGACGCAGTGCAGCGCCTCGGTGACGGCAGCACGGTCGGTCGCCTCGTCGTGCAGGTGTCCTGAGAGCGACGACAGAAACCCTTACGGAGAACACAGACACCCGAATGTCTACCTACACAGCCTCACAAAGGAGTGGTCACATGAAAGCCCATGACACCGGCCCGGCGAGCTCGCCGCGGCTGGCCCTGAGAGACATCACGGTCAAGTTCGGTGGTCTCACCGCGCTCGACTCGGTCTCGGTCGAGGTTCCCGTCGGCTCGGTCGTCGGAATCATGGGCCCCAACGGCGCAGGCAAGACCACCCTCTTCAACGTCGTGTGCGGCGTATACAAGCCGACCTCCGGCACGATGTCGGTCGACGGCACCGCGGTGCGGCCCCGCGCCCACCGCCTGACGAAACACGGCATCGCGCGGACGCTCCAAGGGCTCGGCCTCTTCAGCGGACAGCCCGTGCTGGAGAACGTGGTCGCAGGCCTCCAGTCGTCGACCCGTCACACCTTCGTCGAAGAACTCTTCTCCCTGCCCCGCGCCGCGCGCGAAGAGCGCGAGAAGAAGGAACGAGCGATGGCGACCCTCGCCTCCCTCGGCATCGAGAAGTACGCGGCGGCGCTTCCTGACACGCTTCCCTACGCGATCCGCAAGAAGGTATCGATCGCGCGGGCCCTTGTCAGCGAGCCCTCGCTGTTGCTGCTCGACGAGCCAGCCGGCGGCCTTGGCCATGACGAGATCGAGGAGCTGGGTGAACTCATCCGCTCGATTCCCGCCAGGGATTGCTCGGTCGTGCTCGTTGAGCACCACGTTGACCTGGTCATGTCGGTGTGCGACAGCATCGCCGTGCTCGACTTCGGCAAGCTGATCGCCACCGGTACTCCGGCAGAGGTCAGCGCGAACCCGGCCGTCACCGAGGCGTACCTGGGGGTGGATGCCGCGTGAGCGACCTTCTTACCCTCAACGGCGTCAGCGCGGGCTACGGCCCCGTCTCCGTGCTGCACGGCATCGAACTCGCCGTGCCGGAACGCAGCATCACCGCGGTCGTCGGCGCCAATGGCGCGGGCAAGACCACCCTTCTCCGCACTGTCATGGGGCAGATCCGGCCCAGCGCCGGAAGCATCCGGATCGGCGGTACAGACCTCAGCAAGGTCAAGGTCGAGGACATGGTGCGCAACGGACTCGCACTCGTGCCGGAGGGCCGCGGTGTCATCACCGAGCTCACGGTCGACGAGAACCTTCGCCTCGGAGGGCTCTGGCGCGGCAACTCGGCCGAGTCGTCCCGCACCCTCGCCGAGGTGTACGAGCTCTTCGAGCCGCTGCAGAACCGCCGCAAGTCGGCGGGGCACCAGCTTTCCGGGGGTGAGCGCCAGATGCTTGCCATCGGCCGCGCACTCATGGCCAAGCCGAAGCTCCTGTTGCTCGACGAGCCTTCGCTCGGGCTCGCGCCCCGCATTACCGCCCAGATCCTGCAGCTCCTCGGTCGCCTCCGTGATGAGACCGGCCTCACCGTGCTGCTGATCGAACAGAACGTGCGCAGTGCGCTCTCCGTGGCTGACCACGGCGTCGTTCTCAACCTGGGCCGCGTCGTCGCCGCCCGGCCCGCTGCGGAACTCGCAGCCGACACCGACCTCCGACACACCTACTTGGGATTCTGATGGAACTGGAACGCTTCTTATTCCTCACGGTCGACGGGCTCGCCCGTGGTGCCGTCCTGGCGGTATTCGCCCTCTCGCTCGTGCTCATCTGGCGTGCGGCGCGCATCGTCAACTTCTCGCAGGGCGCCATCGCGATGGCGGCGACGTATCTCGCCTTCGTCGTGACCTCAGCGACAGGCAACTACTGGCTCGGCCTGGTGGCCGCCCTTCTGGGGGGAGCGGCAATCGGGTTCGTCGTGGAGCGTGGTGTCATGCGCTACGTCAGCTCGGTCAATCCGCTCAACTCGGTGATCGCTGCGCTCGGAGTGCTGCTCGTCATCCAGGCAATCATCGGCATGCTGTTCGGCAACGGCTACCACCCGATGAAGCTTCCCTTCAGCCAGAGCCCGCTGCCGTGGCTCTCGGGGCTGTCGATCTCGGCCTATGACCTCTTCGTGTTCGCCTGTGTCGGCTTCGTCGTCATCGGCCTGGCCGTGCTCTTCGGCAAGACCAATGTGGGGCTCCGGATGCGCGCTGCCGCGTTCTCGCCCGAGCTGGCGCGCCTCCTCGGGGTTCGCTCGAACCGCATGATCACCCTCGGGTGGATGCTCGCCTCGGCGCTCAGCGCCCTGGCGGCGCTCCTCGTGATCCCGACGGAGCTGGGGCTCAACCCACACTCCACTGATGCCGTGTTCGTCTACGCGTTCACGATCGCGGTGGTCGGCGGCCTCGACTCCGCCCCCGGAGCGGTCATCGGCGGCCTCGTGGTGGGCGTGCTGCTCAGCTGGGTGAGCGGATACCTGGGCGCGACGCTCTCTCCCGTCGCTGTGCTCGTGCTCCTCCTGGCCGTGCTCCTCATCAAGCCCGGCGGAATCTTCTCAGTCACCAAGGAGCGCACAGCATGAGCAGTCGCACCACACTCATCGTCGGCCTTGTGGGCCTCGTCGCGGTCATCGGTCTCACTTTCGTGCTCGACCCGTACCGCAACTACCAACTCGCGACTATCGCCGCGTACCTCTGCGTCGTCGCCGGCCTCACGATGCTCACGGGCGTCAACGGGCAGCTCTCGCTCGGCCACGCGGCGCTCGCGGCCTGCGGCGCGTACTGCTACGCCTTCACCGCCAACGGGCTCGCGGAGCAGGAGGTCACCGGCCCCGTGCTGCTCATCCTGCCGATCCTCGCGGCCGTCGTCGGCGCCGCAGTGCTCGGCCTCGTCGTGGGACTCGCGGCGGCGCGACTGCACGGTCCCTACCTCGCCGGTGTGACCCTGGCGCTCGTGATCGCCCTTCCCGCAATCACGAGCCGCTTCTCCGACGTCTTCAACGGCGACCAGGGCCTCTACATCTCGGTCGAGCGCAGACCCGAGTTCCTCGCGGGTCGAGGAGGCACCGAGATGTTCCAGGCCTGGGTCGCGATCGCGTGTGCTGCGCTCGTCGTGATCCTGCTGCGCAACCTCATGAAGGGCAACTTCGGTCGCCAGATGCGTGCGGTCAGAGACAACGAGGTCGCCGCCGCGATCGCCGGTGTCAACGTCGCGCGCACCAAGGTGATCGCGTTCACGGTCAGCTCGGCGGCAGCCGGCGTCGGCGGCGCAGTCCTCGCCTTCATGACCCAGAGCGCCAACCCCGGGGCCTTCAGCCTCGTCTTCTCCCTCTTCCTGCTGATGGCCGCAGTCATCGGTGGGATCGGCACCCTCTACGGCGCGCTCTGGGGGTCCATCCTCCTTGTCGTGCTGCCGGATGCCATCGGCTCCCTTACCAAGAGCCTGTCCCTGTCGCCCGAGGTCGCACAGCGCCTCGACGGCAACCTCGCGGTCGGACTGTTCGGCGCCATCATGGTGCTCGTCGTGATCGTCGCTCCCCTCGGCATCCAGGGCCTCCTCCGCAAGGGCAGGCTCAAGATGCAGTCCCGAGGAACTCCGCAATCAGTTCCTGTCCCGAAATAACCCGAAATACCCAAGCACCAACCAATCACCACAGAAAGGTCAAAGATGACTCTCAAAAGGAATCGCGCATTCGCGGTCGTGGGTGCCGCATCTGTGCTCGCACTCGCGGCGTGCTCCTCGCCCGGAGGCGGCGGAGGCGACGCCCAGGACGTGCCCGGTGTAACTGAAGACAAGATCGTCATCGGCACGCACCAGCCGCTCACGGGCCCGGCCGCAGCCGGCTTCTCGTCGATCTCAGCCGCGACGAGCGCGTACTTCGACTACATCAACGACAACGGCGGCATCAACGGTCGTGAGATCGAGTTCATCGTCAAGGACGATGGCTACAACCCCGCCAACACGCAGACCGTCGTGCGTGACCTCGTGCTGCAGGAGGAGGTCTTCGCGATCCTCGGTGGCCTCGGCACCCCGACGCACAGCGCCGTCATCGACTTCCTCAACGAGAACGAGGTCCCCGACCTCTTCGTCTCGGGCGGGTCGCCGATGTGGGACCAGCCGGAGAAGTACCCGTGGACCTTCGGCTACAACTCGGAGTACATCGCTGAGGCCGCCATCCTCGCGCAATACGCACAGCAGGAGATGCCCGACGGCACCTACTGCATGTTCGGCCAGGACGACGACTTCGGTGACGACTTCGAGAAGGGCGCACTCGAGATCCTTGGCGCCGACGGCCTCGCCGCGAGCGAACGCTACTCGGTCGCCAATCAGGACGTGACGGCACAGATCAGCGCCCTCAAGGCCGCGAACTGCGACGTCGTGTTCCTCGCCAGCATCAACGGCTTCACGGCACTCGCCGTGGGAACGGCCGCGCAGCTCGGCTTCTTCCCGCAGTGGATGGCGACCTCGGCCGGTGGTGACTACGGCACGCTCGAGAAGGACTACCTGCAGGAGAACGCACCCCTGCTGCTGGAGAACTTCATCAGCACGTTCTACCTCTCGCTCGAGACCAACCAGGACGACCCGTGGGTCGAGCACTTCCAGATGGTGCAGGACGAGTACAACGGCGGCGGCGAGATCGGCGGCAACGACATCTTCGGCATGAACATGGCCTACATGTTCGCTGAGGCTCTCGCGGCTGCTGGCGAGAACCCCACGCGTGAGTCGATCGTCGAGGCGATCGAGTCGGGCGCGGTCAAGGGCTCGGGCCTCGTGCCCCTCGGCTACTCGCCCGAGGACCACACCGGTAACACCGGCGTGCAGCTCAGCCAGGTGAAGAGCGGCGTGCAGGCGTACTTCGGCGCGCCCTACGTCTACGAGAACGGCGAGGTCACGGAATACACCGGCGGCCAGGTTCCGTTTGAGAACGGCATCCCCGGCTCCAACTAAGCAAGGCACTCGGTGAGGGGTCGTCGCGTTCGCGCGGCGGCCCCTTCGCCGTTCACAATTCAGGAACTGTGCCGTTCCCTTCCTGAATTGTGAAAGGCGGCTCCTGGGCTGTGAAGGCTAGGCCTTGGCCGCGGAGACGAAGCTCCTGATGAGCTCGCTCGACTTGACGCCCGGCGCGGTCTCAACGCCGCTCGACACATCGACGCCCCAGGGGGTTGCGGCCGCAATCGCGGAGGCCACGTTGTCGGGTGTCAGGCCACCGGCGAGAATCCATCGACCGCCGACATCCGACAGCGTCAGGCCCGACATGGCCGCATAGTCCCAGACCTCGCCCGAGCCCGGCTTCGGCGCGTCGACGAGCAGCATGTGTTCCCCGAAGTTCTCCTCGAGGCTCGGGTCGTCGAACGGCACGGCGCGGATGAGTGTGCGACCGATCATCCCGAGCTTCGAGATCTCGGCGCGGCTGCGCTTGCCGTGCACCTGGATCGCCGAGACACCGGATGCCTCCGCGAGCCGTTCGATCTCGTCGACCGTCTCGTCGCGGAACACGCCGACCGTGAGCACGCGCTCCTCGGCGGCCGCGACAAGGTCCTTGGCGGCATCCGCCGTGACGAAGCGTGGACTCGGGGTGAGCACGAGGCCGACGGCGTCCGCGCCCGCTTCGATCGCGTCGTAGACGTGGACGCGTTCACTGAGGCCGCAGATCTTGACGAACATGCCCCTACTCTCTCATCGCTCCATGTGAGGCAGCCACGACGAACATCTCCGGCTGGCCGAAGCCGTGCTCAGCGAAGGCACCGTCGATACCCACCTGGATGCGCGAGACGGCGTCGAGGGGAGCGAGCGCGATCGCCGCCCCGCCGAAGCCGCCACCCGTCATCCGGGCGCCGAGGGCGCCGTTGGCGTTCGCGACCTCGACCGCGAGGTCGAGTTCCGGCACGGAGATCTCGAAGTCGTCGCGCATGGAGGCGTGCGAGGCATCCAGCAGCTCGCCGATCGCGGTGGGGCCCTGCTCCCGCAGCAGCCGCACGGTGTCGAGCACGCGCTGGTTCTCGGTCACGACGTGGCGCACTCGGCGGAAGGTCTCGTCGTCGAGGGTCGTGCGCGCCCGCTCCAGGTCGTTGACGCTGAGGTCGCGCAGGTGCTCGACCCCGAGCATCCGTGCCCCGCGCTCGCAGGACTCGCGACGATCGCGGTAGCCACCTGTCGCGTGAGAGTGCGACACGCCCGTGTCAATGATGACGAGGGCGAGGCCCGCCCGGTCGAAGCCGAGGTCGACGATCTCGGCGTGCAGGCTGCGGCAGTCGAGGAAGACGGCGGAGTCGGTCTCGCCGAGGAGCGCTGCCGACTGGTCCATGATGCCCGTGGGGGCGCCGACCGCCTCATTCTCGGCGAGCTGGCCGACACGTGCGAGGGTGCGGCGGTCGAAGCCGAGCTGCCACACGTCGTTGAGGGCGAGGGCGACCGAGCTCTCGATCGCGGCGGAGGAGGAAAGGCCGGCACCGACGGGAACGTCGGAGTCGATGAAGAGGTCGACCCCGGGCACGGCGGCGAGGTCGGCACCGTGCTGGCCGAGAGCCCACGCGACGCCGAGCGGGTAGGCGGCCCAGCCCTCGAGCCGTTCGGGAGCGAGCTCGGCGAGGGCGATCTCGGCGACCTCGTCCGCAAAGGCGCTCGCGACGCGCAGGATGCCGTCCTCCCGCAGCCCGAGTGCGACGACCGTGCGGCGGTTGATCGCGAGGGGCAGCACGAAACCCTCGTTGTAGTCGGTGTGCTCGCCGATGAGGTTCACGCGCCCGGGCGCGGACCAGACCCCGGACGCCTCGTGGCCGAAGGTCTCGGCAAAGCCCTCGCGTGCATCATCTCTGATGTCGCTCATGCGGTTCCTTTCGTGGCACGTGCCCGTTCGATGCCCTCGCGCACGAGTTCGGCGCTGCGCTCGGGCGGCACGTCGCCGACCCAGGCTCCCATGGCGGCCTCGGAGCCGGCGAGGAACTTGAGCTTGTCGGCGGCGCGCCTCGGCGAGGTGAGCTGGAGCGACAGGCGCACACTGTCGCGCGCGAGGCCGACCGGTGCCTGGTGCCATGCGGCGATGTAGGGGGTCGGGGTGTCGTAGACGGCGTCGATGCCGCGCAGCAGTTCGAGGTAGAGGTGCGAGAGTTCGTCGCGTTCCTCGTCGTTCGTCCCGGCGAAGTCGGGCACATGTCGGTGGGGCAGCATGTGCACCTCGATGGGCCAGCGGGCGGCGAAGGGCACGAAGGCCGTCCAGTGTTCGCCGCTCAGCAGCACGCGCGTCGAGGAACGTTCGCGGTCGAGCAGCCGCTCGAAGAGGTCGGGCCCGAGCTCGTCGATGGATGCGAGCAGTCGCTGCGTGCGCGGTGTCACGTAGGGGTAGGCGTAGATCTGCCCGTGCGGGTGGGGCAGCGTGACGCCGATCTCCCGTCCGCGGTTCTCGAAGGGAAACACCTGGCGGATGCCCGGCATGGCCGACAGGGCGGCGGTGCGGTCGGCCCACGCCTCGATCACGGTGCGGGCGCGCGACGGGGTCTGCGTGCCGAAGGAGCCCTCGTGCTCGGGGCTGAAGCAGACGACCTCGCAGCGGCCGTAGGACGGCGCCGTGCGCTCGAAGCCGAGCCCTGCGACATCCGCATCGCCGACCTCGGGGCCGAAGGAGGGGGAGCGGTTCTCGAAGACGGCGACGTCGTAGTTCGAGGGGATCTCGCTGGGGTTCTCGGGGGTGGCCGGTGCGAGTGGGTCCTGGTGCGCTGGCGGGAGGAAGACGCGGTTCTGCCGTGCGGCGGCGACTGAGATCCAGTCGCCCGTCAGCACGTCTTGCCGCATTGTCGCCGTGGCGGGTCGCGGGTCGAGCGTGCGCGCGTCGACCGCCCGCTCGCCGCTGAGGGTCGTGTCGGCGTCGTCGTAGTAGACGAGTTCGCGGCCGTCGGCGAGGGTCGTGACGGTCTTCGTGATCTGGGTCATGGCACCCTTTTCGCTCTAGGCTGGCGGCATGCGTGCGCACACGGGAGAACAGTTCGAACTGTCGTTCTCAAACGGCGGCCACACCGGCCGGGCCATCATAACGGAGCTAGCTGCAGCGCTTCGGGTGTTGGAGGTCGACGGGGTCGCCCTCACGGAACCCTTCGCAGAAGACACCTTGCCGCCCTTCGGCTGCGGCATCGTGCTGGCGCCGTGGCCGAACCGCGTGCGCGACGGCCGCTGGCAGCTCGACGGCGAGACCCAGCAGCTCGACATCACCGAGCCGGCACGCGGCAACGCCATCCACGGCCTCCTCCGCAACGCGCCATACACGGTCGTGGAGCGCACGGATGCCGCGATCACCCTCGCTGCCACCGTGTTCCCGCAACACGGCTACCCGTTCATGGTCGACACGAGCGTGCGCTACGAGCTCGTCGATGGCGGGCTGCGGGTCACCCACAGTGCCGCCAACCGCTCGGCCGCCGCCGCGCCGGTCGCCTTCGGCGTGCATCCCTTCTTCCGCCTCGGTGACGTGCCCGTAGAGGAGCTCACGCTCACGATCGACGCGGGTTCCCGGGTCGGGGTGGACGACCGACTGAACCCGAGCGGTGATGTCGCGGTGCCTGGCACGGACTTCGACCTGAGCAGCGGCCGCGCCATCGGCCAGCTCTCACTCGACGACGCCTTCGGTGACCTCACGGAACGCGACGGACGCATCAGCCACAGCCTCGCCGCCCCCGACGGTCGCGCCCTGCACATCTGGCAGGAGCAGGACTGGCGCTGGGTGCAGGTGTTCACGACGCGCGAGTTCCCGAAGGCCGACGGCATGGGGCTCGCGGTTGCGATCGAGCCGATGACGGCACCGCCCGACGCCTTCAACAGCGGGCTCGGAGTGCGCTGGCTCGCCCCCGACGAGGTCTGGTCGACCTCGTGGGGCATCGACTATGTCGGCTAAAGTGCCCGGGGAGCCGCAGCATCCGCAGCCGAGTCGCTCCCAGATTCGTCGATGGCGCCGCTATCTCGCGGATGAGCGGGCCGAGGCGGCCGTCTACCGTGACCTCGCGGGGCGGCGTGAGGGCGAGGAGCGGGAGATCCTGCTCGCGCTCGCCGAGGCGGAGGCGCGGCACGAGAAGCACTGGATCACCCTGCTCGGCGACGAGGTGGGGCCGCCGCGGCGGGGTGCCCTGCGCACGCGCACCCTCGGCTGGCTCGCGCGGCGCTTCGGCTCGGTCTTCGTGCTCGCGCTGGCACAGCGTGCCGAGGCGCGTTCGCCGTATGAATCGGATGCCGACGCGACCGCCGCGATGGCCGCCGACGAACGCATCCACGGCGAGGTGGTGCGCGGTCTCGCGGCGCGGGGACGTGCCCGCATCTCGGGGTCGTTCCGGGCCGCCGTCTTCGGTGCCAACGATGGGCTCGTGAGCAACCTGGCGCTCGTCATGGGGATCGGGGCGACGGGTGTGGCCCCGTCGATCATCCTCGCGACGGGCATTGCGGGCCTCTTCGCGGGCGCCCTCTCGATGGCGGCGGGAGAGTATGTGTCGGTGCGGTCGCAGCGTGAGCTGCTCGCGGCATCCGACCCCGACCCGCGCGCGCAGCGGGTGCTGCCCGACCTCGATGTCGACGCCAACGAACTCGCGCTCGTCTACCGCGCGCGTGGCATGGATCCGGTCGAGGCGGATGCCCGGGCCCGCAAGACCATCGCGACCCTCCGCAGCAGTGACGCCTCCGGCGAGGTGACGGTGCCCGCCGCGCATGAGGAGGTCGGCTCGGCAACCGGGGCCGCCCTCTCGAGCTTCTGCTTCTTCGCGACGGGTGCGCTGCTGCCCGTGCTGCCCTACCTCGTCGGCCTCGAAGGCATGCTGGCGGTCGTCGTCGCCGCCGCCATCGTGGGCGTGGCGCTGCTCGTGACGGGCGGCGTGGTCGGCGTGCTGTCTGGCGGGCCGCCGCACTGGCGGGCGCTGCGGCAACTTGCGATCGGCTTCGGTGCCGCCGCCGTCACCTACGCGCTCGGCCTCGCATTCGGCACCACCGTCGTCTGACCCCTCGTCCGTGTCGGCGGTCGGCCGTACCATCGAGTCCTGCAGTGGCCGGACTGCTCCAGCACCACAGGGAGCACCACATGGCATTACGACACAGCGTTCAAGATGGCGTCGACGCATCCGCTCGCGCGCAGCGCAGCTATCGCCCACACTGGCATCCGATCCTCTCGGCCGTTGAGCAGCGACCGGGGGAGTGGTGGATGCTCGACCAGTACGAGCGCCGCTATGCGATCGTGCGGATGCTCGAAGTCAATGGGGAGCGCGGCTACCGCGCCGTGACGGGCGAGCCGGAGGGGCGCCAGTTGATCGGCTACTACCGCACGCTGCGGGGCGCCTGTTATGCCGCGCACCTGCACTTCGTGCGGGCGCACGGCCAGCCGGGTTCGGTCAACGGGGTCGGTGCTTCATCGCGTGGGGGGCGGCGGGCATGATTCGATGGGCGACATGAACATCGCCACGCGCGCCATGGAGATCCCTCCGTTCCATGCCATCGCCTTCTTCCAGCAGGCGACGGCGATCGAGGCCGAGGGGCACCATGTCGTGAAGCTCTCACTCGGCGAGCCCGACTTCGGGGCGCCACCGGCCGTGAGGGACGCCATGCGGGACGCCATGGATGGCCGCCCGCTCTCCTATACGCCGGCCCTCGGCCTGCCCGCGCTACGCCAGGCGATCGCGGGTTTCTACCGCGACAAGCATGGTGTCGAGGTCGACCCGGCGCGCATCGCGATCACGACCGGTGCCTCCTCCGCGCTGCTGCTCGTCGCGGCCGCGACCACCAACCCCGGCGACGAGGTCATCACCGCCGACCCCTCGTATCCCGCCAACCAGGAACTCGTGCGCACCTTCGGCGGCACGATCGTGTCCGTGCCGACCACCGCGCGGTCCCGCTATCAGCTCGATGCGGCATCCGTGGAGGCGGCGTGGACCGACCGCACGACCGCCGTCATGCTTGCGAGCCCCTCGAACCCCACCGGCACCTCGGTGCCTCCTACCGAGCTTGCCGCGATCTGCTCCTATGCCCGCGAGCGGGCTGCCTGGCGGATCGTCGACGAGATCTACCTCGACCTCGCCGACCCCGCGCCCGATGGCACCCCGGCCCGCACCGTGCTGGCAAGCGATCCCGACGCGATCGCGGTCGGGAGCTTCTCCAAGTACTTCGGCATGACCGGATGGCGTCTCGGCTGGGTCGTGCTGCCCGAGGTGCTCGTCGAGCCGGTCGAGCGGCTCGCGATGCATTACTTCCTCAGCGCCTCCGCTCCCGCGCAGCAGGCCGCCCTCGCGGCGTTCACACCCGAGTCCCTCGCGATCAGCGAAGAACGTCGTGTCGAGCTGGCGGCGCGGCGCAGCATCGTGCTCGATGGCCTCGCGCAGATCGGGCTCCCCGTGCCCGTCGCTCCCGACGGCGCCTTCTACGCCTACTTCGACGTCACCTCGACCGGGTTGGATGCCTGGACGTTCTGCGAGCGCGTGCTGCGCGAAGCCCACGTGGCACTCACGCCCGGGCGGGACTTCGCCACGGCGACCGCCAACAGCCACGTGCGGCTCTCGTACGCGGCATCCCGGGCAGAACTGGCTGAGGGCATCGCACGCATCGGGGCGTTCCTGGAGACGCTGCGCGCGGAGCAGTAGGAGCCTGCGGTCAGGCGCGCTTGGAGCGCATGGCCTACCGCCGCACTGCCAGCGCTCTCGCGGCCGAGGCGGCGGGCAAGCGCTAGGAGCCGGTCCGGCGGCCGCGAGCCTGTTGATGCTGGCGTCGCAATTGCGTCGCTCACTACGCCTGCTTCGATGTTCCTGCCTCGAGAATCGACACGATCGAGAAGAGGGTGAAGCACACCGCTCCGAGGCCGACCAAGACGTGGGCCGGGACGAAGAAGTTGGGGTTGGTGGCGGCAGCTTCCGAGAGGAACGCCGCGAGGAACAGGCAGGCCAGAGCCGTGCCGATCGGCAGCAGAGGGATGCGGTTCGCCAGGGCGAAGGTGCGGCGCCAGACAAGCGCAAGCAGCAGCACCTTCGACAGGATACTGAAGCAGATGAGTCCCAGGCCGATGAGGACGAATCCGGGAGCCAACCGGTACGGCTCGCTGGAGCTGAACAGTACAAACAGCCCAAGCATCACGTTGATCGTGCCCGCGACAACGACCAGCCAGACCCAGGCGAAGCGCCCACGATCGCTGAACTCGTTGCGTACCTGGCGCACAATAGTCACGACGAGTCCAATGAGTGAGGTGCAGATCATGGACAGCCCGAGAACGACGTGCCCGGCGACGAACCCGGGGGTGTCGCTCCTGACCAGCAGACTGGTCGCCAGACCAAACCCAACCACGGCCATCATGATCGGAACGGATGCCAGCACTCGGGCGACCGTGTGTGAGTAGGCGTCGGCGGGCGCACCGTCCGAGGGGGTGAGCGAGGCCGACTTCTGGATGAGTGTGAATTTGGTGGACGCGGTGGCAACGGTGCTGACGCATGCAGCGATCAGGCTGATGCCGATGACGACGCAGCCCGCCGTGAGGTTCTCTGGTGTGTTCGCCTGATTGGCCACGACAATGCCCCAGATGGCGGTGGCGGTCGCGACGAGGTAGCCGGAGAGGGGCAGGATGACCTGCCAGACGCGCCCATATCGATTGATGAGTTGCCGGATGATGGTCGCCGCCGTGGTGAACAGCGCGTAGCAGATCGCTGTCAAGGCCACGTTGACGTGCCCAGCGACGAAATGGCCGGCATTGTCAGGCCCGGCCAGGATGTAGAGGCCGAATGACAGACACACGGCCCCCATCAGAAGGGGAATCGCACGGAAGATGATGCTCACTGCATAATTCATGATTCTTCCCGACTGTCGTCGCTGACCACGGTGAGTTGCCGAACTTCATTGGGCGGCCTCACCACTGCAGTTTTCTTCAGTCTGGCCCCTCGCCAATGAGCCCGCAATCGCTAAACAGTGCCTTCTCAGGTACTCCCTCACGACCCCGTCTCGGCCGTGATTACTGCGTTCGTATTGGTGGGCCCGGAGGGGCTCGAACCCTCGACCCGCGGATTAAAAGTCCGATGCTCTACCAACTGAGCTACAGGCCCGTACCCACACAAATCTACAGGCCCGCGGCATCCGCTCGCTCACATGCCTCAGGCCCGCCACCCCGGTGGGTCGCGGGCCTGAGGCCGGATGTGGATCAGGCGGGCAGGAGCACGCCGTCGATGAGGTACACGGTCGCGTTGGCGGTCTTCACGCCGCCGCAGATGACGGTGGCGCCGTTGACCATCCACTCGTCACCGCTGCCGGTCACCTCGACGGTGCCGCCCTGCACGGTCGTCTGGGTGCCCTCGATGTCGTCGGGCGCGATCTGGCCGGGCACGACGTGGTACGTCAGGATGCTCGTGAGCAACTCGGCGTTCTCGGGCAGCTTGAGTGACTCGACGGTGGCCGGGTCGAGGGCTGCGAAAGCGTCATCGACCGGGGCGAAGACCGTGAACTCGTCACCGTTGAGGGTGTCCACGAGGTTCACCTCCGGGTTCAGCTGGCCGGAGACAGCGGCCGTGAGCGTCGTGAGGAGCGGATTGTTGGAGGCGGCGACCGCGACGGGGTCCATCGACATGCCCATGATCGAGCCGTCACCCTCCGGTACGGCGGTCGCGTAGTCCTCGCAGCCTGCGCCGACCAGGCCGGCGGTGAGCTCGTCATCCGACGGCGTCTCGGTCTCCGTCTCTTCCATCTCCACCGTGGTGTCTTCCTCCGGCTCCGCGTCCATCGTGCAGGCGGTGAGGCCGAGCAGCGCGACGGCGGCGATCGCGACGGCGGTCATGGGGGTGCGGTTCATGGTGCGCATGTTCTTCTCCTTCGTTGGGGTGCCCGAGCCACATGCTGTGGGCTATACAGCGGCGTTCGGGGCGCTCGCCGAGACGGATTGGTGCATCTGCATATTTTTTTCTGAGCAATCCCAAATGAGCTTCCCCCGCCACGGATGTCGCGGACGAGACGTCAGCGGCACCCCCGACTCCTACCGCCTCGCCAAGACGGAGCGAGGCGTGCAGGCCTACTCGTTCACCTTCGGCTAGCGGGGCGTAGTGGGTTGAGGAGGCCAGCCAGGACCGTATCGAAACCCCAACCCGACCCGCCCAGTCCGGCAGGCGTACCCTTGAACGATGGCCGAAGACTTCCACAAGCCGACCCTCTTTGCCGGGTCCCGCTTCGACGACTTCATTGGAGGTGACGATCCCGCCAAGGTGAGCCGCATCGCCCACGACACGGCGGCCGCCCTCCTCAGCCGCGTGCGGGACGCGCCGGAGACCGAGATCATCGACCGGCTCGTCGCCTACACGGATGACCACGGCATCGACGCGATCGCCGAGCTCTGGTCACGCGCGAGCCCGCGGAGCCTTCCCGGCGCGCTGTGGGCGATCTACCTGCTCCGTGCCCTCACGCGACAGGATGCCGAGGAGTCGTCGTTCCTGTACCGTCGCGGCAGCGAAGTGGCCGTCACGATCGACCCCGTCGTCGCGGGCGCGACCGTGCCGACCGGACCAGAGGAGATCACGGCGCTCGCCGACCAGATCCTGCGCGGCCTCTTCGATGGCGACTTCGCCGTTGCCCTCGACCGTGCCGCAGCGTTCTGCCGCCTCACCTCGCTCGGGGCGACCAACGTCGCGGATGACCTCGAGGTCCCCTCTCCCGATCGTGCGAGCGCGCTCACGGCGAAGGCATCCCGACTCAGCCACATGGCCGCCGAGCTCGTGACGTGTGCCAAGCTGTGGCGCGCCGGATCGCTCGACTGAGCAACGTTCGCCGAGAGCGTGCCGACCCGGGTTGGGCCTCGTCGCAGGGCCAACTAAACTGGAATCCGCCGGGCCGCAGTAACCCCGGGCTCCAATATTCGCCGCTTCGAGCGGCCTCGCGCCGAGAGGCGTTTCTGCGGTCTGGCACTCACTCTTCTTCCGTGACCAATCCGGTGTCGCGCCCGCTCCGAACCTCCCGTGTGACCACAGGACGGATCGGACGCACACGCCCGGCCCGCCTCGCTGCGGCGAGCCGGCGACTCCGCCGCCCGATGCGGTCGCCGAGTTGCGGGATGTGATGCATGCTGTATCTCGTGACCGCAGACCCGCAACCCGACGCGCCCGTCGAGGCCGACGCCGTCTCGGCGCTCCTCGCGCGTGTGGCGACCGGCGACCAGGCCGCGTTTGCACAGCTCTACGACGCGGTCGCGTCCCGGGTGCTCGGGTTGATCCGGCGCGTACTGGTCGACCCGGCGCAGTCGGAGGAGGTCGCCCAGGAGGTATTCCTGGAGATCTGGCAGAACGCACCACGATACGACTCGGCGAAGGGAGCAGCGATGACGTGGATCATGACAATGGCGCACCGGCGCGCGATCGATCGCATCCGTTCCTCCCAGTCGTCGCGTGACCGCGACGAAGCGATCGGCATCCGCGACCTCGCAACCCACGTCGATGATGTCGCCGAGACCGTCGCAACGACCCTCGAAGCGGAACGGGTGAAGGTCGCGATGACGCGGCTCAGCGAGCTGCAGCGCGAGGCCGTCTCCCTCGCCTACTACGGTGGCCTCACACAGACAGAGGTCGCTGAAAGGCTTCAGGTGCCGCTCGGCACCGTCAAGACGCGCATCCGAGACGGCATGCTTCGACTACGCACAGAACTGGGGGTGGCATGATGAGCGAGCACAAGACTCCCGAGGAGCTCGCGGCTGCCTACGCCCTCGGCGCCCTGAGCGCCGAGGAGCACGCAGAGTACGAGGCGTGGCTATTGGAGACGCCGGATGCCACGGCCGACGCCTTCGCCTACGCCGACGTCGCCTCGACCCTGGCGCTCGCGGCCGAGCCGGTGGAGCCGAGCGCCGACCTTCGCGCGAGCATCCTCGCGCAGGTGGCGATGACTCCCCAACTGCCGGCTGCCCCTGCTGCGTCCGCCTCGCCCGTTGCGTCCGAGTCGCCCGAGCCCGCCGAAAGCAGTGACCCTGTCGCGGCGGTCCCCACGGGAGCCGAGCAGCGCGCCGCGTCGCGGTGGTCGCGCGGTGCCGTGTTCCTGGTGGCGGCCGCGGCAGCCGTGCTGCTGTTCGTCGGCGGAGGCGTCGTGGGCTCGCTCATCGCGCAGGGCCAACGCAATGACTTCGCGATCGAGCAGGCCACCGCGCTCGCCGAGCTGCAGGCGGCGGCGGACGCGCAGCAGGCGGTGACCGAGATGGAGGGCGGCGGCCAGGTGACGCTCATCTGGTCGGCCGAGCAGGCCCGTTCGGCAATCATGGTCGACGAGATGCCGCCGGCGCCGGAGGGCAAGACCTACCAGCTCTGGTACATCCGGGAGGGGGACCCGATTCCGGATGCCACATTCGAGGCTGCTGACGAGGGCAAGACCTGGCGCGTGCTCGATGGTGCGATGACCGGCGGCGACGCGGTCGGCGTGACGCTCGAGCCGGAGGGTGGCTCGCAGGAGCCGTCATCGGATCCGCTCGTCGTGATCGGCGGCGCGTAGTCCGGCGCTCTCGACCGGCTGCCGCAGGATCGTGCGCTGCTTCTCCGGCGCGACGCGCCTGAAGTCGCTGAGGTAGATCTCGTGGTGCCGGCCCGAGGGGCGCAGGCCGTGCTGGGGCAGGTACTCCTCGTGCATCTGGCGCAGGATGCCGCCCTCGTCGTCGAAGGCCCCCACGTGCAGCACCTGCGCGCACCGGCCCTCATCGAGGCTGCCCAGACGCACGTCGTCCAAGCGTGCTGCGGCGCGCTTCGCTCGAACCCGCTCGACCTGCCGCGGCACCTCCGCCTCGTCGATCCACTCGGGCAGCATGAGCATGACGGTCCAGTGCCATTTGCTCTTGTCCCGCGCCGTGGTGAAGGCGCTCATGTCATCCGCCCACCAGAGGGCCTCGAGTGGCGGCACGACGTAGTCGCGCTCGAGTGTTGCCCTGCTGTAGAACTTCAGGGCATAGGCGACGGGATAGAGCGCCTCGATCGCGGTGATGAAGCCCGCCGAGTTCGGGTCGCCGTGGCCGTCGACCATCAGGTAGCGCATCTTGGGCACGTCGACGACGGTCACGGCGTCCCGTGCAGCTCGATAACTGGCGAGGGTTTTCGTGAACTCGATCTTCTCCACGCCCTCATCCTTGACGAGGCGACGCGCGAAAGCGAGCATCCCTTCTTGGCTCTGGAATCACCGGAGGTGCCGACCGGCCCGGCCTGACACTCCTGAGTTGTGAAAGGCGACTCCTGAGTTGTGAAAGGCGGCTACCCGAACTTGCCTGAGACGTAGTCCTCGGTCGCCTGCTCGGCGGGCCTCGAGAAGATCGTGTTGGTGTCGTCGTACTCGATGAGCTTGCCGGGGGCGCCCGTGCCGGCGATGTTGAAGAACGCCGTCTTGTCAGAGACACGGGATGCCTGCTGCATGTTGTGGGTCACGATCACGATCGTGTAGTCGGTCTTGAGCTCCTCAATGAGGTCCTCGATCGCGAGCGTCGAGATCGGGTCGAGGGCGGAGCAGGGCTCGTCCATGAGGAGCACGTCGGGCGAGACGGCGATCGCGCGGGCGATGCAGAGACGCTGCTGCTGTCCGCCCGAGAGGCCGGAGCCGGGGCGCTCAAGGCGGTCCTTGACCTCGTTCCAGAGATTCGCCCCCCGGAGTGACTTCTCGACCAGATCATCGGCATCCGACTTGGAAATGCTGCGGTTGTTGAGCTTGACGCCCGCGAGCACGTTCTCCCTGATCGACATGGTCGGGAACGGGTTGGGCCGCTGGAACACCATGCCAACCTGGCGGCGCACGAGCACGGGGTCGACGCCCGCGCCGTAGAGGTTGCTGCCGTCGATCAGCACCTCGCCATCGACGTAGGCGCCGGGGATGACCTCGTGCATCCGGTTGAGCGTGCGCAGGAAGGTCGACTTGCCGCAGCCGGAGGGGCCGATGAAGGCGGTGACACTGCGCGGCTCGATGTTGAGGGTGATGCCCTCGACGGCCTTGAACTTGCCGTAGTAGACGTCGAGGTCGCGAACTTCAATTCTCTTTGACACTGGGATCCTTACCTGCCCGTCTTGGGCGCGAAGTACTTGGCGATGAGTCGGGCGGCGAGGTTGAGCACCATGACGATGAGGATCAGGGTGAGCGCTCCGGCCCAGGCGCGATCGAGGTAGGCCTGCGGCACAGAGCCCTGGCTCACGTACTGGTTGTAGACCAGCACGGGCAGGCTCTGCATGCGCCCCTCGGTGAGGTTGTAGTTGAGGTTGTTCGTGAAGCCGGCGGCGACGAGCAGCGGCGCCGTCTCGCCGATGACGCGGGCGATCGCGAGCGTCACACCGGTCATGATTCCGGCGATGGATGTCGGCAGCACGACCTTCATGACGGTCAGCCACTTGGGCACGCCGAGCGCATATGCGGCCTCGCGCAGCTCATTGGGAACAAGCTTGAGCATGTCTTCGCAGGAGCGCACGACGATGGGGATCATGAGCACCGAGAGGGCGATCGCGCCGGCGATGCCGAGCTTGATGCCGGGCCCGAAGAAGATCGCGAAGACCGAGTAGGCGAAGAGTCCCGCCACGATCGAGGGGATGCCGGTCATGACGTCGACGAAGAAGGTGATGGCCCGTGCGAGGGTGCCGCGGCCGTATTCGACGAGGTAGATCGCGGCGAGGAGGCCGATCGGCACCGAGATGAGCGCCGCCGTCAGGGTCATGAGCAGGGTGCCGACGATCGCGTGGACGATGCCGCCGCCCTCGCCGACGATGTTGCGCATCGAATAGGTGAAGAACTCGAGGTCGAAGCGTGCCGTGCCGTTGATGATGACGGTGTAGATGAGCGAGATGAGCGGCAGCAGTGCCACCGCGAAGGCGGTGCCGACGAGGGCGGTGACGAGCCGGTCGGTGGCCTTGCGGCGGCCCTCGATGAGGAGGGACGTCACGTAGATGCCGGCCATGTAGAGGAAGGCGGTGACGAACACGACGCCGACGATGTTGAAGGAGCCGCCCTCAGCCAGGCCAATGAGGAAGAAGCTCACGGCCGAAACGAGGAAGGCTGCGCCAAGCACGTACATGGGCACGCGCTTGCCGAGGAGTCCTGCGGCGTAGGTGTTGGGAAGTGCGCGGTCGGTTGCGCTTGCCTGGCTCATCAGTTGGCCCCCGAGAATTCCTTGCGACGGCCGATGATCCAGCGCGCGATCATGTTCACGACAAGCGTGATCGCAAAGAGGATGAGCCCGGTCGCGATGAGCAGGTTGATGTTGGTGCCGAACGCCTCTGGGAATCGCAGGGCGATGTTCGCGGCGATCGTGCCCGGGTTCGTCGAGGTGAGCAGGGCGAAGGTCACGCCGCCGGATGCGGAGAGCACCATCGCGACCGCCATGGTCTCGCCGAGTGCGCGGCCGAGGCCCAGCATGGAGGCGCTGATGATGCCGGGCTTGCCGAAGGGCAGTACTGCGGTGCGGATCATCTCCCAGCGGGTGGCGCCGAGCGCGAGGGCGGCCTCCTCGTGCAGCACCGGGGTCTGCAGGAAGACCTCGCGCGTGAGCGCTGTGATGATCGGGAGGATCATGACCGCGAGCACGATTGCAGCGGTGAGGATCGTGCGACCGGTGCCGGATGCCGGCGGCGCGAAGAAGGGGATCCAGCCGAGGTTCTCGGTGAGCCAGGTGTAGAGCGGGAGCACGGCGGGCGCGAGCACATTGGCGCCCCAGAGGCCGAAGACGACGGATGGCACGGCGGCCAGCAGGTCGATGATGTAGCCGAGGCCCGCGGCGAGCCTGCGCGGTGCGTAGTGGGAGATGAAGAGCGCGATGCCGATCGAGACGGGCACGGCCATGAGGAGCGCGAGGGCCGCAGACCAGACGGTGCCGAAGACGAGGGGCGCGACGTAGGACCAGAACGGCTGGCCGTTGAGGATTGCAACGTCCTTCGGGTCCTCTGTGAGGGCGGGCACGCTCTCGACCATGAGGAAGGCCGCGACGGCAGCAAGGATGGCGAGGATGAGGGAGCCGGCAGTCAGCGCCGTCGACGAGAAGATCCTGTCGCCGAGGCGCTGTTTCGACTTGAGACGTGGTGCCGTGGCCGGCGTGGTCATCGGGTCCTGGCCCCCTGCTGGGTGTTGGTGGTGTTGGTGTGGAGCGGGGACGTGGACTCAGTCACATCCCCAGTCTGCCCGGTGCCCCCTGCTCGCACAACACGAGGGGCACCGGGCAGTCTGCGGTGGTGGTCGTTACTTGATGCTGTCGACCGCGGCCTTGGCCTTCTCGAAGAGCGAGGAGGAGATGGGCGCGGTGCCGGCAGCGTCAGCCGCGGCCTGCTGGCCCTCGTCGCTGATCACGTAGTCGAGGTAGGCCTGCACCAGCTCGGCACGCTCGCCCTCCTCGTACTCGGAGCACGCGATGAGGTAGCTGACGAGCACGATCGGGTAGACACCCTCGGCCTCGGAGGTGCGGTCGAGCTCGATCGCGAGGTCGACCTCGTCGCGGCCCTCGACGATCGGCGAGGCGTCGACGATCGCGGCAGCGGCCTCGGCCGAGTACTCGACGTACTCGTCGCCGACCTGCACGGCGACGGTTCCGAGGTCACCGGCGCGCGAAGCATCCGCGTACCCGATCGTGCCGGTGCCACCGGAGACGGCGTCGACGACACCGGAGGTGCCCTGCGCGGCTTCGCCGCCATCCCATGCCCAGTCGCCGCTGACCTCAGCGGTCCACACGTCGGGAGCCGCGGCCGCGAGGTACTCGGCGAGGTTCTCCGTCGTGCCCGACTCGTCGGAGCGGTGCACGGCCGTGATGGCGAGGTCGGGAAGCTCGACGCCCTCGTTCTGTGAGGCGATCGCCGGGTCGTTCCAGTTGGTGATGTCGCCCTTCAGCACGCCCGCGATGGTCGCGGCGTCCATGTTGAGGCTGTCGATGCCGTCAAGGTTGAAGATGACGGCGATGGGGGAGATGTAGGCCGGGATCTCCACGATGGGCGTGCCCGGCACGCAGCCCGCGAAGTTGTCCTCCGCCAGCTCGTCATCCTTGAATGCGCGGTCGGAACCGGTGAACCAGTTGGCGCCCGCGATGAAGTTGTCGCGCCCCGTGCCGGAACCGGTCGGGTCGTACTCGACCGTCACGTCGGGGTTGGCAGTCTGGAAGGCTGCGACCCAGGCCTCCTGGGCCACGCCCTGCGAGGAGGCACCGCCGCCGACGATCGTGCCGGAGAGACCGCTGTCGGACTCGGCACCAGCGGTAGTGCCCTCGTTTGCAGCGCACGAGGTGAGAACAACGGAGCCTGCGATGGCGATGGCGGCGAGGCTGCCCCACCGCTTGACGTTGCGCGTGATGTTCACGGACTTCCTTTCGGGAATGTGATCGTGGGCCCGGTGCAGGCCCTCGTGCGACGCTACGAATGCCTGTTGACCAGAGTGACCACAGCCGGTGAACGGGAGGTGAACGGGCCGCGAACAGCGTGGGTTGAGCAGGCGCTCCCACCGCGTATCGAAACCTCGCGATGGGTTTCGATACCGCCTGGCGGCCCACTCAAGCCGCAGGGCTCAGTGGATGAGCGCGGCAGCCTCGGAGGCGCGCTCGGACATCGTCGCCGAGATGGGAGCCGAGCCCGCAACCTCCGCTGCGTCCTGCTGCCCCTCGGGGCTGATGGCGTGCTCGAAGTAGGCGCGCACGAGTTCGGCGTGATCGTCGTTGACGTAGTCCTCGCAGCCGATCAGGTAGCTGATGAGCACGATCGGGTAGACGCCGCGCTCGGTCGAGGTGCGGTCGATCTCGACCGCGAGGTCGCCTGGCGCACGGCCCTCGCCGATGGGCGAGGCATCGATGATGGCGGCGGCCGCCTCGGAGGAGTAGGGCACGAACTCGCTGCCGACGCCGACCGCAACGACCCCGAGGTCACCGACACGGGAAGCATCGATGTAGCCGATCGTGCCGGAACTGTTGTTGAGCGCGCTCACGACGCCAGAGGTGCCCTGGGCGGCTTCGCCCTCGAGCGGCCACACGCCACTGGGCTCGTAGGGCCAGGCTTCGGATGCCACGGCCGCGAGGTATTCCGTGAAGTTCTCGGTCACGCCCGAGTCGTCGGAGCGGTGGATCGCCGTGATGGTCTGATCGGGCAGGTCGACGTCCGGGTTGTGCTCGGCGATCGCGGGGTCGTTCCAGCGGGTGATCTCCCCCGTGAAGATGCGGGCGATCGTGTCGGGGTCGAGGTTGAGTGACGAGACGCCGTCGAGCTTGAAGGCGAGGGCGATGGGGGAGATGTAGGCGGGCAGCTCGATGATGCCGGAGCCCGGCTCGCAGGCGACGAACTCCTCCTCCTTGAGTTCCTCGAGTTCGAAGGCACGGTCGGAACCGGCGAATGCTGCCCCACCGGCGATGAACATCTCGCGGCCGGCACCCGAGCCGGCCGGGTCGTACTCGACCGTCGCGGCGGGGTTGTCGGTCTGGAATCCGACGACCCAGGCCTCCTGCGCCGCCTGCTGCGCGCTGGAACCTCCCCCCACGATGATGCCGCGGTAGCCACCGACGTCAGCGCCGGGCGGCTGCTCGTTGACGGCGCATGACGCAAGCAGGAGGGTCACGGTGATCGCGCCGGCGGTGGCGAGTACTCGTCTGCGGAGGGCGGTGGGGCGGCCGTCGAAAGTCACCTGCACAGGCTAACCAATTCACCCGCGCGCTGCGTGCGGTCACCCTGCGTTCATTCGCCCCGGTAGGCCGCCTCAAGCGAGGGCAGGTCGAGCTTGCGCATCTGCATCATCGCGCGGAAGGCCCGAGCCCGCCCGGCGCCATCGTCGCTCGCGAGCCACCCCGCCATGACGGCGGGCGAGACCTGCCACGAAACGCCGAAGCGGTCGACGAGCCAGCCGCACTGCGACTCGCGCCCGCCCTTGGCCGTGAGCGCATCCCAGTACCGGTCGATCTGCTCTTGTGTGTCACAGAGCACCTGCAGCGAGATGGCCTCGCTGAAGGGATGCCCGTGGCCGGTGTCGCCGTCGGTCACCGCGAGACGGGCACCGAGGAGCGCGAGCGACGCGTGCCCGATCCACCCCTCGCGCTCGCCCTCCTCTGGCCCGTAACGGCTCACGTTCTCGGCCGTCGTGTCGAAGATCTGCGAGTAGTGTTCGAGTGCCTCGCTGGCCCGTCCCGCGGAGTCACCCGAGAAGAGCAGCGTTGGCATGATCGTGGTGCGGGGTTGCCCCGTCGCCATGAGCTGCCACGAGATGCCGAAGCGGTCCTGCACCCAGCCGTAGCGCGTGCTCCACGGGTAGGTGTCGACCGGCATGAGTGCTTCGCCGCCATCGAGCAGTCTCGCCGCGATGCGGTCGACCGCATCGGCGTCCTCGACTTCGACCATGAAGGAGACGCTCGGGTTCGGCCTGAACTCCGGGCCGCCGTTGAGCGCCGTGAACTCGAGGCCGCCGATCGAGAAGTCCACCGTGAGCAGGTCGCCGGGGGCGTAGCCGCCCACATTCTCGGCGTCGGGATAGTAGCTGCGGCGCAGGATGCTGCCGCCGAGCGTTGACGTGTAGAACTGGGCCGCAGCATCCGCTTCGGTGCGGAACCACAGGCACGGGGAGAGTCGGGGCTCGTTCATGGCGACGAGGCTAGGGATCGCGAAGCGGCTCTGGGCACGATCTCGGGGAACTCCCAGCGACTCAGCGACCGGGCGAGTGCACCTCGATCGCGATGATGCCCGCTTGCGGCCGCTCCTTCGCGAAGTGCAGCACCGCGAACGCACCCGTGTCGAGCATCGCGGATGCCCGCACTGAGCGGTCGACGGGCGAGTTCGTGAGCCGTGCCGCCTGCTCGATGATCTCCGGCAGCACGGGCCCGTGGCTGCAGAGCACCGCCGTCACACCCTTGCGGAGCCGCTTGGCCACGACCTTCTCGACTTCGGCCTCGCCGCTCTCCCAGGCGTCCTGGCTGATCTTGGACGTCTTCTTGGCCTTGAGTCCCGTGAGTTCGGCGAGTGGGGCGATGGTCTGGCGGCAGCGCACGGCGTTGCTCGTGATCAGCTTCTCGGGGGCGTATGCGGCGATGCCCCTGGCCGCGACATCCGAGTCCTGCCTGCCCTGCGGGAGGAGCGGCCGCTTGGCATCCGGGCCATCGAACTGGTGTTGGGGCATCGCCTTGCCGTGGCGGAGGGCGATGATCGCGAAGGTGCGGAGTGTGTCGTTGTCGACCCGCGCCGCGAAGCGGTCGAGCACATCGCGGTCGTGTGCGTAGCTGAGTGCCTTGCGTGCCTTCTTGACCGAGAGCCATTCGAGGTGTTCGATCTCGTCGTTGGGCACGAAGGCGGATGCCGCGTGGGTGGCCTCATCGACCTCGGCCGTCCAGTAGTGCACGACCTTGTCGCGCCCGCCGGGCAGCTTGTACTCGGTCGTGCCGAGCGGCGCGCCGAGCGAGATCTCGGGGCCGGTCTCTTCGGCGATCTCCCGCACGGCGGTCTCGGGCAGGCTCTCACCAGGGTCAACCTTGCCCTTGGGGAATGACACGTCACCGTGCCGCTCGCGGTGCACGAGGGCGACGCGGATCTTGCCATTGACGATGCGCCAGCACACGGCACCGGCCGCGAGCACGGGCCCTGCCGGGCTCATCGTGGTCTCACAGCGCGTCGGCGGGAAGTGATGAGGTCCATGATCACATTCTGCATGTCGTCGAGTGGCTCGCCATCGGGGCCCTCGTATTGGCGCGCCCACGAGCCGTCATTCTCGAGGCGCCAGGACGAGGTCGAATCCGACATCGCGAGGTCGAACATCGTCGCGATCCGCTCGAAGTGCTCGGGTTCAGTGAGCCGCACGAGCGCCTCGACGCGACGGTCGAGGTTGCGGTGCATCATGTCGGCGCTGCCGATGTAGACCTGCGGGTCGCCGCCGTTCTCGAACCAGAAGACGCGGGAGTGCTCGAGGTAGCGGCCCAGGATCGAACGCACCCTGATCGTCTCGCTGAGTCCCGGCACCCCAGGGCGGATGGCGCAGATGCCGCGGATGACGAGGTCGACCGGCACCCCGGCCTGGCTCGCGCGGTAGAGCGCGTCGATGACCTGCTCGTCGACTATCGAGTTCAGTTTGATGCGGATGCCGCTGGGCTTGCCCGCGATCGCGTTGTCCCGCTCGGTGTTGATGCGCTTGATGAGTCCCTTGCGCAGGTGCAGCGGTGCGACGAGGAGGCGCTTGAACTTCTTCTCGATCGCGTAGCCCGAGAGCTCGTTGAAGAGTCGCGTGAGGTCGCGGCCCACGACGGGGTCGGCCGTGAAGAGGCCGAGGTCTTCATAGACGCGGCTCGTCTTGGGGTTGTAGTTGCCCGTGCCGACGTGGCTGTAGTTGCGGAGGCTGCCGTCCTTCTCCTGTCGCACGACGAGCGCGAGCTTGCAGTGCGTCTTGAGGCCCACGAGCCCGTAGACGACGTGCACTCCCGCCTTCTCGAGCTTGCGTGCCCACTCGATGTTGGCCTGCTCGTCGAATCGGGCCTTGATTTCGACGAGCGCGAGCACGGCCTTGCCGGCCTCGGCCGCGTCGATCAGCGCCTCCACGATGGGGCTGTCGCCGCTCGTGCGGTAGAGGGTCTGCTTGATCGCGAGCACGGCGGGATCGGATGCCGCCTGCTCGAGGAAGGCCTGCACGCTCGTGCCGAAGGACTCGTAGGGGTGGTGCACGAGGATGTCGCCGCGGCTGATGGAGGCGAAGATGTTGGGCTTGGCGCCCGGCTCCGCTGGCATGAGGGCGGGGCTTGTCGCCGGCACGTGCTTGCGGTACTTGAGCGAGGGCCGGTTGATCTTGAAGACCTCGAAGAGCCCCCCGAGGTCGAGCGGCGCGGGCAGCCGGTAGACCTCCTGCTGGGTGACACCCAGCTCGCGCACGAGCAGGTCGAGCGTGCGGTCGTCCATGTCGTCGGTGATCTCGAGCCGGATGGGCGGCCCGAAGCGGCGGCGCAGGAGCTCCCGCTCGAGGCTCTGGATGAGGTTCTCCGACTCGTCCTCGTCGATCTCGACATCCTCGTTGCGGGTGACCCGGAACTCGTGGTGGTCGAGGATCTCCATGCCGGGGAAGAGCTCCCCGAGGTGGTTCGAGATGAGGTCTTCGAGGGGGATGAAACGCAGCAGCCCGCGCTCATCGTCCGGCAGCTGCACGAAGCGCGGCAGGATCGTCGGCACCTTGATGCGTGCGAACTGTTCCTTGCGCGTCTTGGGGTTGCGCACCCTCACCGAGAGGTTGAGCGAGAGCCCCGAAATGTAGGGGAACGGATGCGCGGGGTCGACCGCGAGCGGCATGAGCACGGGAAAGATCTGGCTGGAGAAGATCTCGTCGACGCGTTCGCGGTCGTCCTCGTCGAGGTCGGCCCAGCCCTCGATGTGGATGCCGGCCTCGTCGAGCGCCGGCTTCACGATCTCGCGGAACACGTGGGCGTGCCGCTCCTGCAGTTCGTGCGCCTTGGCGCTGATGTCGGCGAGCACATCGTTGGGCGAGCGGCCCACGTTGGTCGGCACGGCGATGCCAGTGGCGATGCGGCGCTTCAGCCCCGCGACGCGCACCATGAAGAACTCGTCGAGGTTGCTCGCGAAGATCGCGAGGAAGTTGACGCGCTCGAGCAGGGGCAGCGTCGGGTCCTCCGCGAGTTCGAGCACCCGCTTGTTGAACGCAAGCCAACTCAGCTCGCGGTCGAGGTAGCGGTCGGCGGGCAGCGTGCCGTCGTCGACCCAGCCGACCGCGTCGTAGTCGTCGTCAAGACTGTCGGTCGCGAGCCCCGTGTCATCAATGATGCGTTCGGCGTCCATCGGCCAATCTTGGCACCGCGACCTTGACTGTGGGTTAACGACCCTTGCGCCGGTACTGCACGTCGATCGTGTGGTCGCCGAATCCGTAGGAGCGGTACAGGCGCACGGCCGCCGTGTTGTCGGCATCGACGTAGAGCGAGGCGGTGCGGATGCCGCGGCTCACGAGTCGCGCGAGCCCCGCCTCGACGAGTCTCCGTCCGAGGCCGCCGCCCTGGCGGGACGGGTCCACTCCGACGACGTAGAACTCCCCGATGCCGCCTTCGATCTTCATCCAGACGAAGGCCGCGAGCCCGTCGGCGTCACGGAGGAGCAGGAAGTCGCCCGCGTCGAACCACGGTTCCGACATCCGCTCGTCCAGGTCGACCTGGGTGAGGGAGCCCTGCTCGGGGTGGCCTGCGAAGGCCGCAGCGTTGAGCGCGAGCCAGTCGGCGTCGTCGCTGCCCGGCCGGAAGGCGGTGAATCCGTCGAGCGCGTTCGCGGCGGGCTCGTGGTCGGCGATGTCGCGGCGCAGCTGCAGGAGCTCGCGAATGGGCTCGAAGCCCGTGCGCGCAGCGAGGGCCCTCGATGCGGGGTGGTCGCCGTGTGCCCACGCGAGCACGTCGGGGTGCTCGCCGAGCACCCGCTCGAGGAGGCCGCCGCCGAGGCCGCGGCCCCTGGCATCGGGGTGCACGACCAGTTCGAGCTCGCCGGGGGTTCCGGGCCGCACGGCCGCTGCGGCGTCCTCACCCGTCGCGAGCAGTTCGCGGCGCCCGTCGCGCAGTTCCACCCAGGTCTGGTCGGAGAAAGGCGGTTGGCCGTCGACCTCGGCCGCGCGGGTCGCGAGCGCGCGCAACCACTGGGGAAGCTGCTCAGGCGTCATCGTGTCCCGTGAACCGGTAGCCGACATTGCGCACCGTGCCGATGAGCGATTCGAGGTCGCCGAGCTTCGCGCGAAGGCGACGCACGTGCACGTCGACCGTGCGCGTGCCGCCGAAGTAGTCGTAGCCCCACACCTCGCTCAGCAACTGTTCGCGGGTGAACACGCGGGATGGGTGGCTCGCGAGGAAGCGCAGCAGCTCGAACTCCTTGAACGTGAGGTCGAGGGGCTTGCCCTGCACCTTGGCCGAGTAGCTCACCTCGTCGATCACGACACCGGATGCCTGGATCTTGCGGTTCGAGGAATCCGCCGAGGAGCGACCGATGGCCAGGCGGATGCGTGCGTCCACCTCAGCAGGGCCGGCATCAACGAGCACGACGTCGGCCACGTTCCACTCGGGCGTCACGGCGGTGAGCCCGCCCTCCGTGACGATGGCGATCACGGGAACGGAGACTCCCGTGTTGCCAAGGATCTTGCAGAGTGCCTTGGCGGCGGCGAGGTCCTTGCGCGCATCGACCATCATGAGGTCACAGCTCGGCGTGTTGACCAACTGCGATGAGGTGGCGGGCACCTGCCGCACCCGGTGACTGAGGAGGGCCAGGGATGGCAGCACCTCGCTGTCGACTGCCGGAGTCAGTATCAACAGCTGCGCCAACGGGGCCTCCAAAATTTTGGAGCAAGTCTATCCAGACCACGGAGCCGTCGATGTCTAGGCCGCGTCGGGGCGTTTTCGGGGACATCAGGCAGGATTGGGGCATGACGGTCGACGAGAACACGGCACCGAACCGCTCCACGGCGCGGCTGAGCGTTGCGGCGGTGTGGCTTTTCGTCGTGGTGGGCGCCGTCATCACGGTCGTGTTCGTTGCTCCGGATGCTCGGCTCCAGTGGTTCCCGATCGTGCTCGCAGCCGCGACCATCCTCTCGTTCTGCCTGCAGCTCGCGCTCGACAGCAAGGTGGGCTTCGTCAATCGCCTCATGACGAGCCTGGGGGGCTCCGTCGTGATCCTCGCAGTGGCGACCGGGGTGCTCGCCCTCGTCGCCTCGGCGGAGGGGTAGAATCGCCGCATGCTCCTTGCACTCGAACTCTTCTACGTCGGACTGCTGATCCTCGCCCTGCTGGCCATCGGCGGAGTCTCCGCGGTGGTGCTGTACAACCTCTTCCGCGGCCAGCGCTAAGCCGGGGTCGCAGCACGCTGCATCCGATCGCATCGCCACGGGAGGTGCCCGAATGATCGAACTCGACGCCTCGCTCCCCTCCGAGCTGGTGCCTCTCTCCTGGCTGCTCGGCGTCTGGGAAGGCACCGGGGTCATCTCCTACCCCGTCGACGGTGACGTCAGGGAGTTCGAGTTCGGCCAGCGCATGAGCTTCAGCCACGACGGCACGTCCTACCTCAACTACAGCTCTTCCGTGTGGCTCCTCGATGAGGGGGAGCAGCCCTCCGTCCTCACCGCCGAGACGGGGTACTGGCGCCTCTCGCGTCCCCTCGGCCAAGGAGACGTCGGCCCCGGGATGCTTCCCGGCGTGGGCGACAAGCCGTATTCGACCGCGAGCGAGGTCGAGACCCTCCGCAACGGTGCGGGCGCCTTCGAGATCGAGGTGTCGATCATCCACCCGGGCGGAGTGAGCGAACTCTATCTCGGGCAGGTCAACGGCCCGCGCATCGACCTTGCGACGGATGCCGTCATGCGCTCGGCAGACGCCAAGGAGCACTCGGCGTCGACCCGCATCTATGGGCTCGTCGAAGATCACCTGCTGTGGGCCTGGGACATCGCGGCTCTCGGCCAGCAGCTCACCTCCCACGCATCCGCGAGGCTCGCGCGTGTCGACTGAGCCTGCCGACACCGAGCCCGCCGCCGAGCCGTGGCGTTCCCCGTGGCTTGACCGTCCTGGCGCGGTCGAGGCCGAAGAGCCCGATGCCGGCGTCGCCGCCCACTACGGCAACCCCGTGCGCGAGCAGCGCGATCTCGAGGCGGGCCGCGCCGTCGTCGACCTGTCACACAGGGGAGTGCTCTCCCTCACGGGCCCAGACCGCCTGACCTGGCTCGACTCGATCAGCAGCCAGTCCATCGCCCGCCTCGCGCCCGGCGACTCCGCCGAGACGCTCATCCTCGACCCTCAGGGCCGCATCGAGCACGCCGTACGCATTCTCGACGACGGCGAGACCGCGTGGCTCCTCATCGAACGCAGCCAAGCGGATGCCCTCGCCGCCTGGCTCCTGCGCATGCGCTTCATGATGCGGGTCGAGATCGCCGACCGCAGCGCCGACTTCGCGACGCTTGGCCACATCGGGCCCGTCGACCTGCCCGCTGTGGAGCGCGCTGGCGTGGCGCTCGTGTGGCGCGACCCGTGGACCGAGGTTGTCGCGGGCGGATGGCAGTACGCGGAGGGCGAGCATCCCTCGCCTGCGTTCCCGTACCAGGAGACGCTCATCGAGCGCGCCGCCCTCCAGACCCTCGACACACCCCCCGCGGGAGTGCTCGCGCTGGAGGCGCTGCGGGTGGCCGCCTGGCGCCCACGGCTCGTGACGGAGGCCGACGAGCGATCCATTCCCCACGAACTCGACTGGCTGCGCAGCGCCGTGCACCTCAACAAGGGCTGCTACCGCGGCCAGGAGACGGTCGCGAAGGTGCACAACCTTGGTCGTCCGCCTCGCCGCCTGGTCATGCTGCACCTCGACGGTTCCGATGACCTGCTGCCGCAGCGCGGTGACGCCGTCGTGCTGGGCGAGAAGGAGGTCGGCACCGTGACATCCGTCGCCCGTCATCACGAGCTCGGGCCCATCGCCCTCGCCGTCATCAAGCGGTCGACCGACCCGGTCGAGACCCTGATGGTGATGACGGATGGCGGCCCGGTCGCTGCCGGCCAGGAGGTCATCGTGCCCGTCGGCGCAGGCGCGACGGCCGACGTCCCGCGCCTGCCGCGGCTGGGGGCGGCAACGCGCCCCACGCGCCCCGGCGTGAATGACTGAGAGCGGCAGCGCCCGGCGGCTCGAGCGCCGCCTCAATCGCAGCCTGGACGCGCGGGCGGCGCTGGGGCGTGCTGCCGAATCGGCGCCAAACATCGCGCAGATCGTGCTGGCGGCCATGCTCGCGTGGCTTATCGCGCACGAGGTGCTCGGCCATCCGACCCCCGCAATCGCGCTCGTCTCGACCCTGACGATCCTCGGATTCAACCGCGATGCCCGCCCGCGCCGCGTGCTCGAGTCTGCAGTCGGCATCCTCGTCGGCATCGTGCTCAGCGAGGTCGCCCTGCTGGTCGTCGGGTCGGGCTGGTGGCAGATCGCCATGGTGCTCACCGTCACCCTCTTCGTGGCCCGGCTCCTGTCGCCAAGCGCACCATTCGCGATCGCGGCGGGAGTGCAGTCGATCCTCGTGATGGTGCTGCCCGCGCCCGACGGCGGAGTGTTCACGCGCAGCATCGACGGGCTCGTGGGAGGGCTCGTGGCCCTCGTCGTCACCGCACTGCTTCCGCGAGACCCGCGACGGATCGCGCGGCGCGACGCGCAGCGGCTGCTCGCGACGCTCTCGGAGTCGATCGCCTCGGTCGTCGAGGCGCTCCGTGACGGGCAGGAACCTGCGGCGTCCCTCGCGCTCTCCCGCCTGCGGCGCACGCAGGCGCTCATTGACGCGTGGGCGCAGTCGCAGGAATCAGCGATCGCAATCGCGCGCATCTCACCGTTCCTGCGGCGTCACCTCCCGGCGCTGCGGCGCCAGTCACAGGTGCTGGCGGGACTCGACCTTGCCGCGCGTCACCTTCGCGTCATCTCCCGCCGGATCGCCTTCCTCGTGCGCGATGGAGAGCAGAGACCGGCGCTCGCGAACCTCGTGCAACAGGTGGCGGATGCCGTCAACCTGCTTGGTGAAAGCCTCGACGACCCCGCCGCTGCCGAGCGTGCCCGCGCCGTGCTCGTGGGCGTCATGCCCATGCTCGACCCGAGCAGTTCCCTGCCCGGTGCCCGCATGCCGACGACGATCGTCGTGCACCTGCTGCGGCCGCTCGTCGTCGACCTGCTCATGGCCACCGGCATGCGGGCCGAAGAGGCGCGGGCGCTTCTCCCCAGCTCCTAGGACTACTCGGTGCCGGGCGTGCCGTCGGTCGTCTTGGGGGCCTGCTCCGACTCGGCCTCGGGCGTGGCATCCGGCGTCATGTCTGCCGGCTCGAGGTCGGAGGTCCAGGCGAAGACAGTGTCGCCGGCGATGCTCACGTAAACGGGGCGAACCATGCGCTTCTCGGCGCACTCAGACACCTCCGTGAACTCCTCGTCCGGCCACCAGGTCGAGGTGATCGCGGCGGGCGGAGCCTCCGCGATCGGCTCGCAGCGAGCATCCTTGAATCCCTTGTCCGACGTGTAGCGAAGCAGGTAGCCGGGCTCGGCGCTCGGCATGAGCCGCACGTCGATGTCGGTGGCGTCCTTCGGCACGAAGCTCGGCATCGCGAAGGCGAGGTGGCCCGTCGTGGGCGCATCGGCATACACCTCGAAGTGGCGCTCCTCGGCATCCTTGGGCGGGCCGTCCTCGAAGATCGTGTCGATGATGGCGCAGCCGGCGAGAGTCGAGGTGGCGAGGACGGTGACCGCGGTGGCGGCGAGTAGGCGTGAAACGTTCATGGTTCCATCCCACTCTGCGGGCGCCCCCTGCCGCGTCGGCCGCAGGTCGCCCCCCGGTAGTCCTGAGGGATGATGTCGCATCCGCCAGGCCCCGAGCCCTCAGTACACTGTCCGCATGACCTACACGCTCATCCTCCTCCGCCATGGCCGCAGCGACTGGAACGAGAAGAACCTCTTCACAGGTTGGGTGGACGTGCCCCTCACCGAGGAGGGCCGCGCCGAGGGGCGTCGCGCCGGCGAACTCATGGCCCAGGAGGGCCTGCTGCCCGACATCCTCCACACCTCGCGGCTCAAGCGCGCCATCCACACGGCGAACATCGCGCTCGAGGCCTGCGACCGCGACTGGATCGACGTGACCCGTTCGTGGCGGCTCAACGAGCGTCACTACGGCGCGCTGCAGGGCCTCGACAAGGCCGACACCCTCGCGAAGTACGGCGAGGAGCAGTTCATGACATGGCGTCGCAGCTTCGACACCCCGCCGCCGCCCCTCGACGACGACAACGAGTTCTCGCAGGCTAGCGACCCCCGTTACGCCGATCTCGGCGACGAGCTGCCCCGCACGGAGTGCCTGAAAGACGTGATCGAGCGGATGCTTCCCTACTGGGAGTCCGACATCACGCCCGACCTCGCGGCGGGCAAGACCGTGCTGGTCACGGCGCACGGCAACTCACTGCGCGCCCTCGTTAAGCACCTCGACGGCATCTCGGACGATGACATCGCGGCCCTGAACATCCCAACGGGCATCCCGCTCGTCTACGAACTCGGCGAAGACTTCATGCCGGTTGCGCCCTCGCGGTACCTCGACCCCGAGGCCGCAGCCGCCGGCGCCGCCGCCGTCGCAGCACAGGGCAAGCACTAAGCGCTGAGCGCGGGTTGAGTAGGCCCGCCAGGGCCGCTACTCAGCCCGCCAAGCAGCGCTAGTCGACCGGAATCCAGTCACCCGTCGCGAGGTACTGCACCTTCTTGGCGATCGAGACTGCGTGGTCTGCGAAGCGCTCGTGGTACCGCGAGGCAAGCGTCGCGTCGACCGTGTCTTCAGCGCCGCCCTTCCACTTCTCGCCAAGCACGGTGTCGAAGACGCTGAGGTGCAGCGCGTCGACCTTGTCGTCGTCGTTGCGGATCTCCTCCGCCAGGCGCACATCCTCCGTGCGCAGCAGTTCCGCGAGCTTGCGCGCCATGGCGACGTCGAGCTGCCCCATCTCGGCGAAGGTGGGCCGCAGCGTCTTGGGCACGACCTTCTCGGGAAAGCGGTAGCGCGCGAGCTGGGCGATGTGCTCGCTCATGTCACCCATGCGCTCGAGCGAGGCCGAGATGCGCAGGGCACTCACGACGATGCGCAGGTCGCGCGCGACGGGCTGCTGGCGCGCGAGGATGTTGATGGCCAACTCGTCGAGGCTGACGGCGAGATCGTCGATCTTGTCGTCGTCGGCGATGACCCGCTCGGCGAGCGAGACGTTGGATTCGTTGAAGGCGCGGGTGGCGTTCTCGATCGAGATAGCGACGAGGCTCGCGATCTCGACGAGTCGCTCCTGCACCTCCTGGAGTTCCTGTTGGAAGACTTCGCGCATCGACCGTTCCTCATTCCTGGCGTTAATGGTGCGGGGCAGTGAGCCCGCACAATCCCGGGCCATCCTGACCGGGGAAGGTTAACGCTCGGTGAGCATCCGTTGAACACCTCGGCTTCTCATAGCGAACCTGCTGCCACCCGGGCGGACGGGGTCGAGATGTAACTAATCTAGTCGCTATGGAACCCAGCGTGCTGGTTGCCCTGTCGTTGCTCTTCGGCCTTGCCGTGGGCGCTGCGCTGGCCAGCTTGATTCACTATGCCGCCCGCCGGGGCGAGCGAGCCGTGGCGGTGGTGCGCGGTGGCGTTCCTGACGGCGTGGAACAGGTGCTCGACGCGCTCGAGACCGCCGGCGTCGTGGTCGACCCCTCCAACAACGTCATGAAGGCCTCGCCGGGCGCGCTCGCCTTCGGCCTCGTCTCGCAGCAGTCGCTCGTGCATCCGGAGCTCGTGGAGATCGTCGACCGGGTGCGTCGCGAGGGCGACCCCGTCTCGCAGGAGGTCGTGCTCGCGCGTGGCCCCTTCAGCGACGCCAACGTGCACCTTTTCGTGCGCGTCGCCCGCATCGGTTCCCGCTTCGTGCTGCTGCTCGCGGAGGACCGCACGGAGGCATACCGGCTCGACGAGGTGCGTCGTGACTTCGTCGCCAACATCAGCCACGAGCTGAAGACCCCGATCGGCGCGGTCGGGCTGCTCGCCGAGGCGCTGCAGTCGGCATCCGATGACCCTGAGCAGGTGCGACGCTTCGCCAAGCGCCTCACGAAGGAGTCCGACCGGCTGGCGCGCATCACGAAGGAGATCATCGAACTCTCGCGGCTGCAGGCGGCGGATGCCCTGGCCAAGCCTGAGCTCATCGATGTCGACGACATCGTGGCCTCCGCGATCGACGCGAGCCGTGTGCAGGCCGAGAAGCACCGCATCACCCTCGTCAGCGGCGGCGCGACGGGCGCGCAGGTCTACGGGGACGAGCCGATACTCGTCGCCGCCGTCCATAACCTCGTCTCGAATGCCGTGCAGTATTCGCCGGACGGCTCGCGGGTTGGCGTCGGCGTGACGCACAGCGACGGCGTCGTCGAGATCGCCGTGACCGACCAGGGCATCGGCATCCCGGAGGAGGACGTCGAGCGGGTCTTCGAGCGCTTCTACCGAATCGATCCGGCCCGTGCCCGCAACACGGGCGGCACGGGTCTTGGCCTCAGCATCGTCAAGCACGCGGTGCAGAACCACGGTGGCGACGTGCGCGTGTGGTCACAGGTCGGCCGCGGGTCGACCTTTACCATCCGTCTTCCCGAGGCGTCGCAGTCGTCGCTCAAGTCGATGACGGATGCCGCGACCGGCCCGACCCCGCTCCTGCCGAGCCCAGCAACCCTAGAGGGAGTCTCGTGACCCGCATCCTGATCGTCGAAGACGAACGTTCGCTGAGCGAGCCGCTCGAGTACCTTCTCGCGAAGGAGGGCTATGACGTCGTCATCGCCGACGATGGCACTGCCGCGATGCAGGAGTTCGAGCGCGGGGGCGTCGACCTCGTGCTGCTCGACCTCATGCTGCCCGGCATCTCAGGTACCGAGGTGTGCCGGCGCATCCGTGCTGTCTCGCAGCTGCCGATCATCATGCTGACGGCGAAGGACTCCGAGGTCGACATCGTCGTGGGGCTCGAGCTCGGCGCCGACGACTACGTCACGAAGCCGTACTCGAGCCGGGAGCTGCTCGCCCGCGTGCGCGCCGTGCTGCGCCGGCGGGTGGAGCCGGCCGACGAACTCGACCCCGCCATCGTCGAGGTCGGCCCCGTGCGCATGGACACCGACCGGCATACGGTCGAGGTGGGCGGCGCCGAGGTGGCCATGCCGCTCAAGGAGTTCGAGCTGCTCGAGGTGCTCCTGCGCAATGCCGGGCGGGTGCTGACGCGCGGCCAGCTGATCGATCGCGTGTGGGGCGCCGACTACTTCGGCGACACCAAGACCCTCGACGTGCACATCAAGCGGCTGCGTTCGAAGATCGAGCAGGTGCCGTCTCAGCCGAAGCTGCTCGTGACGGTGCGTGGACTCGGCTACCGCTTCGAAGACGAGGCGGCGTAGGCGTCGGGCCGAGCGGCGCGGAAGCGCCGCGTCAGGGGCCCCGGCCAGCGCCTCGACTGACGGATGCCAGAGTTGGCGAGCTCGGACTGGCGAGCTCGGACTGGCGAGCTCGGACTGGCGGATGCGGCGGGCGGACTACGGCGCGAGGTCGGCGTACTCGGGCAGCGCATCGGTGAGCACCGGCACGAGCAACTGCTTGCCCGTCTCGGCGCCGTGCTGCACGAAGATGGGGAAGAGCGAGCCGGGCTCCGCGTCGATGCCCTCGAGTTCGAAGAGTTCTTCACTGCCGACCGACTTGACCTCGCCGGGCGCGACCGTGACGGTGCGGTCCTGCTTGCCGTCGGCGCCCTCGAACTGGATCACGATCCGGGTGCGCTTGGTGCCATTGTTGGCGAAGCCCGCGATGAGGTTGCCGTTCTCCCCGTTGTCGGAGATGACGACTGCGTTGAGCACCTTGACGTCACCGATCGTGGCGCCGACTCCGTCGCTCGGGTCGTAGTTCTGGGTCGTCGCCTGCGGCGTGATGAACGTGCACCCCGTGGCGACGAGCGCGATGCTCGCCGAGAGGGCGACGGTGGCGACGGTGCGAGCTCTCACGGGGAACCCTCCAGGTGAGTGGGAACAGGTGCAGGGGCCGGCCGGGAGAGACCCCGCCGCGGTGCTTGTGAGTTTATCCTACGGCTCTTCGGGCCGCTGCCCGGCGGCAGGCTGGAGGAGGGCGCCCCTGTGGTAAACTGGGAGCCACGGAATGGAGCTTAACCCATGCTTTTCGAGGTCGGCGAAACCGTCGTATACCCGCACCACGGTGCTGCAACCATCATTGAGGTCAAGAAGCGCGTCATCAAGGGCGAAGAGAAGCTCTACCTCAAGCTCAATGTGACCCAGGGTGACCTGACGATCGAGGTCCCGGCTGACAACGTCGACCTCGTCGGTGTGCGTGACGTCATCGGCCAGGAGGGCCTCGACAAGGTGTTCGAGGTGCTGCGCGCTCCCTTCACCGAGGAGCCCACCAACTGGTCGCGCCGGTACAAGGCCAACCTCGAGAAGCTCGCCTCCGGCGACGTCATCAAGGTCTCCGAGGTCGTGCGCGACCTCTGGCGCCGCGACCAGGACCGCGGCCTCTCCGCCGGCGAGAAGCGCATGCTCGCCAAGGCGCGCCAGATCCTCGTTTCGGAGCTCGCCCTCGCAGAGAAGACCGATGAGGAGAAGGCGTCGGGCATGCTCGACGATGTGCTCGCCTCCTAGTCGGCACCAACGCTTCACAGCCCCGCCCTCGCGTCTGCGACGGCGGGGCTTCTGCGTTGTCGGCCGGCGCTACCCTCGTAACCATGCATGAGCCTCGCACCGCTGTCGTGATCGTCGCCGCAGGCAGCGGCACCCGCCTCGGACTCGGCGAGCCAAAGGCTTTCGTCAGGGTCGCCGGGCGCACCCTGCTCGGCCACGCCGTCGCATCCGTGCTGGGCATGACCTCGCCGGCCCAGGTCGTCGTCGTCGCGCCGACGGATCGCGTCGAGGCTGCGAAGTCGATTGCGGGGGAGCTCGCGGGGCCGGTCGCCGACCTCGTCACGGCCGTCGCGGGTGGTGCCACTCGCCAGGAGTCGGTCGCGGCGGGGCTTGCCGCGGTGCGCCGCTCGGTCGACGTCGTGCTCGTGCACGATGCTGCCCGGGCCTTCACGCCCTCGTCGCTCTTCGACACGGTGGCGGATGCCGCGCGCTCGACTCGTGGGGGCGTGCTGCCTGTGCTGCCGGTCGCCGACACGATCAAGCAGGTGACGCGCGACGGTGCGGTCGTGGGCACGCCGGATCGTGCGGAGCTCGCTGCAGCGCAGACGCCGCAGGGGTTCCCCCGCGAAGAACTCGTGGCCGCCTATGCCGCTGCCACGGTCGAGCACACCGACGACGCAGCGCTCTTCGCGGCGGCCGGGCATACCGTCACGACGGTCTCGGGCGACCCGCTCGCCTTCAAGGTGACGACGCCGTGGGACCTCTCGCGCGCCGCGACGCTTGCGGCCGGGCGCTCGCGTGACGTGCAGGCCTTCCGCAGCGGTATCGGCCTCGACGTGCACGCCTTCGACCCCGAGAGCCCCCTTTGGCTCGGCGGTGTCTACTGGCCGGACGAGCCGGGCCTCAAGGGCCACAGCGACGGGGATGCCGTCTGCCACGCCATCTGCGACGCACTGCTCTCGGCGGCGGGGCTCGGCGACATCGGCGGTCGCTTCGGCACCGCCGACGACCGCTTCGCTGGCGCCCACGGTGACGTCTTCATCCGGGAGACCGTGCGACTCGTCGCGGGGGCAGGCTATGAGGTCGTCAACGTCGCCGTGCAGGTGATCGCGAACCAGCCCAAGCTCGCGGGGCGCCGCGTCGAACTCGAGCAGAACCTCAGCGGTCTCGTCGGCGCGCCCGTGAGCGTTTCTGCGACGACCTCGGATGGTCTCGGGTTCCCGGGGCGCGGCGAGGGGCTGACGGCGCTCGCGACGGCGCTCATCCGCTCGGTGAACTAGCAGGCCGGGGCATCCGTCGGCCGAGTCGCGCCGCGCGTGGCTCGAATAAGCTTGGGCGCATGACCGTGCGCCTCTACGACTCCCGTGCCCAGGAGTTGCTCGACTTCGAACCGCTCGAGCCAGGTCGCGTGGGTATCTACGTCTGCGGGCCCACCGTGCAGTCGTCGCCGCACATCGGGCACCTGCGTTCGGCCCTCGTCTACGACCTGTGGCGCCGCTGGTTCACGTGGCGCGGCTACGACGTCACCTTCGTGCGCAACGTCACCGACATCGATGACAAGATCCTCGCGAACGCCTCCGAGACGGAGGAGTGGTGGGCACTGGCCTACCGCGTGGAGCTCGAGTTCACGGCGAGCTACCGCGCCCTGGGCATCCTCGCCCCAACCTATGAGCCGCGCGCGACCGCGAGCATCGGGCAGATGCAGGAGATCATCCAGCGACTCATCGAGCGCGGCCACGCCTACCCGGCGGAGGATGGCTCGGGGGACGTCTACTTCGACACGGCGTCGTGGCCGAGCTACGGGGAGCTGACGCGTCAGGGGCGCGACGACATGGCGCCCGCGACGGACGCCGACCCGCGCGGCAAGCGCGACCCCCGCGACTTCGCCCTCTGGAAGGGGCACAAGGCAGACGAGCCCGAGTCGGCGAGCTGGCCATCGCCGTGGGGTGCCGGCCGACCCGGATGGCACATCGAGTGCTCGGCGATGTCGTCGCGCTACCTGGGGCCACAGTTCGACATCCACGGCGGTGGGCTCGACCTGCGCTTTCCCCACCACGAGAACGAGCTCGCCCAGTCGGCTGCCGCGGGGGATGGCTTCGCCAGCTACTGGGTGCACAACGGCCTCGTGAACGTCAACGGGCAGAAGATGTCGAAGTCGCTCGGCAACTCCGTCTTCGCCAGCGACCTACTCTCGGCCGCGCGCCCTCTCGCGGTGCGCTACTACCTCGGCTCGGCGCACTACCGCTCCACGATCGATTACCACGACGGGGTGCTCGAGGAGGCCGACTCGGCGATCGAACGCATCGAGGGCTTCCTCCGGAGAGCTGAGCGACGCATCTCGTCCACGCGTTTCGCGGCCGAGGCGGTGCAGGATGTGCCCGAGGAGTTCGCCTCCGCGATGGACGACGATCTCTCGGTGCCCCAGGCGATCGCCGTCATCCACGACACCGTGCGGGCTGGCAATGCGGCGCTCGACAACGAGGATCTCGCGGCGGTCGCGCGCGCTTTGGGAGGCGTTCTGGCGATGACCGACATCCTGGGCATCAATCCGCTCAGCGTAGAGTGGCAGACTGCAGCGGATGAGCCGGCCGTCACGGCCCTCTCCTCCCTCGTGACGCGACTGCTCGACAGTCGGCGGGTTGCGCGCGAGGCGCGGGACTTCGCCGAGGCCGACCGCATCCGCGACGAGCTTGCAGCCGCGGGTATCCAGATCGAGGACACCCCGGAAGGCCCGCATTGGAGCCTCACAGACAGATAGCAGTGCCGAGCAGTAGGGACACCCCATGAAGAACAGCGGAAACAAGCCCAGGGCCGGAGCCGTGCGCAAGAGCCGCAAGGGGCCCCAGGTCGGCTCTGGCGGCCAGGGACGCCAGGCCCTCGAGGGTCGCAAGCCGACCCCCAAGGCGGAGGACCGGCCATACCACCCCGCGGGCAAGCGCAAGGCGTCGCAGGAACGCCTCGCCGAGAAGCGCGGCGGCCGGGGCGGCAAGCCGCAGCAGGCCGATGGCGGCCGCCCGCCGCAGTCTCGCCAGCGCAAGTCGGAGCAGGGCGCCAACCAGGCCGAGGTCGTGACCGGGCGCAACTCCGTCGTTGAGGCACTGCGGGCCAAAATTCCGGCGACGGCGCTCTACATCGCGACGCGCATCGAATACGACGACCGCGTCAAGGAGATCATGTCGATCGCCACGAAGCGCGGCCTCCCCGTGCTCGAGGTCATGCGTCCGGAGCTCGACCGCATGGGCGGCTTCGACTCTGTGCACCAGGGCGTCGCGCTCAAGGTGCCGCCGTACGAGTACGCGCACCCCATCGACCTCTTCGACCTCACGGTCGACCGTGGCCAGGTGCCCCTGTTCGTGGCACTCGACGGCATCACCGACCCGCGCAACCTGGGGGCGATCATCCGCTCGACCGCCGCCTTCGGTGGGCACGGCGTCATCGTGCCGCAGCGTCGCTCGGTGGGCATGACCGCCTCGGCGTGGAAGACCTCGGCCGGTGCCGCCGCCCGCACCCCCGTCGCGATGGCAGCGAACCTCACACAGACGCTCAAGTCGCTCAAGGACCGCGGTGCCTTCGTGCTCGGTCTCGACGGTGACGGCGACATCGACCTGCCGTCGCTCCAGCTCGCGAAGGAACCGCTCGTGATCGTCGTCGGCAGCGAGGGCAAGGGGCTCTCGCGCCTCGTGACCGAGACGTGCGACGCGATCGTGTCGATTCCGATCAGCGCGGCGACGGAGTCGCTCAACGCGGGCATCGCCGCGAGCGTGACCCTCTATGAGGTGTCGAGGCAACGCGCCGCCCGCTAGGGTCGATGCCGTCGACGCGGGGAGCGGCAATGGAGTATCGCGTGGCCCTGCTGTCGAGTGCGCTTCCGAGCGCTCGGACCTTTTCGGGCCCTCGCTGACTGACACCGCCCAGATCGCGTGATTAGGATTCGCGGTATGGAGACACGATGGGGTGTCGCTGGCACCGGTCTCGGTGCCGCCGCGACCTATGGCAGGCCACAGGGCCCGGCCGCATGACGGAATCACTGCGCACACTGGTTGACGAACTCAGGGAGCGGATGCATGCGGCGCGGCAGGGCGGCTCGGCCAGCGCCCGCGAGAAGCACACGGCACGCGGCAAGCTGTTGCCGCGCGAACGCGTGGACCGCCTGCTCGACCCAGGCAGCCCGTTCCTCGAGATCGCTCCCCTCGCCGCCGAGGGCATGTACGGGGGAGAGGTGCCGAGCGCGGGCGTCATCGCCGGCATCGGCTTGGTGAGCGGCCGCCAGTGCGTCATCGTTGCCAACGACGCGACCGTGAAGGCGGGCACGTACTATCCGCTCACGGTCAAGAAGCACCTGCGTGCGCAGGAGATCGCGTTGCAGAACAGGCTTCCCGCGATCTACCTGGTCGACTCCGGTGGGGGCTTCCTGCCGATGCAGGATGAGGTGTTCCCCGACAAGGAACACTTCGGGCGGATCTTCTACAACCAGGCACAGATGAGCGCTCGCGGCATCCCACAGGTCTCGGCCGTCATGGGCTCCTGCACGGCGGGCGGGGCGTACATTCCCGCGATGTCGGATGAGACCGTCATCGTGCGGAACCAGGGCACGATCTTTCTCGGCGGGCCGCCACTCGTGAAGGCGGCGACGGGCGAGGTCGTCAGCGCGGAGGACCTCGGCGGCGGCGACGTGCACGCGCGCACCTCAGGTGTCGCCGACCACCTCGCGGAGGACGACGACCACGCACTGCAGATCGTGCGCACCATCGTCGCCACCTTCGAGCGGCACGAGGCGCCCAGCCTGCAGCAGCGTGAGGTCGTCGAGCCGCTGCACGAGCAGGAGGGGCTGTATGACGTCGTGCCCGTCTCCTCGCGCACCCCCTATGACGTGCGCGAGGTCATCCGGCACATCGTCGACGGCTCCGAGTTGCAGGAGTTCAAGGAGCTCTACGGCACGACGCTGGTCACGGGCTTCGCCCGCATTTGGGGCTATCCCGTCGGCATCGTCGCCAACAACGGCATCCTCTTCTCGGAGTCCGCGCTGAAGGGCGCCCACTTCGTCGAGCTGTGCAACCAGCGCGGCATCCCGCTCGTGTTCCTGCAGAACATCACGGGCTTCATGGTGGGGCGCGAATACGAGAACGGCGGCATCGCGAAGGACGGCGCGAAGCTGGTGACGGCCGTGGTCGGGTCGGTCGTCCCCAAGTTCACGGTCGTGATCGGCGGCTCCTACGGTGCCGGCAACTACGGCATGTGCGGCCGCGCCTACGACCCGCGCTTCCTCTGGATGTGGCCCAACGCCCGTATCTCGATCATGGGCGGCGAGCAGGCAGCATCCGTGCTCGCGACCGTGCGTCGCGACGCGATCGAGGCGAAGGGTGGCGAATGGTCGCCCGCGGAGGAGGCCGCCTTCCGCGACCCAATCCTCACGCAGTACGAGGAACAGGGTTCGCCCTACTACTCGACCGCCCGCCTCTGGGATGACGGCGTCATCGACCCCGCCGATACTCGCCGTGTGTTGGGCATGGGCCTGTCGGTCGCCGCCAACTCCCCGATTCCGTCGCCGTCCTACGGCGTCTTCAGGATGTGACGCGCATGTCATTCAGCACACTCCTGGTGGCCAACCGTGGCGAGATCGCCCTGCGCGTGATCCGCGCAGCCCGGGCCAGGGGGCTGCGCACGGTTGCGGTGTATTCGGATGCCGACCGCGGCGCACCCCACACCCGCGCGGCGGATGCCGCGGTGCGGCTCGGCCCCACGCCGGCATCCGAGTCCTACATGAACATCCCGGCAATCCTCGCGGCGGCGAGGGCGACGGGTGCCGAGGCGATCCATCCTGGCTACGGCTTCCTCTCAGAGCACGCGCCTTTCGCCCGCGCCGTCACCGAGGCCGGACTCGTCTTCGTGGGCCCCAGCGCCGACGTGATCGAGGCGATGGGGCGCAAGGACGCGGCCCGCGAGCTCGCGATCCAGGCCGGTGTGCCGGTCGTGCCGTCCGTTGCGGTGACGCGCGGCGGCGCCCAGGCCGATGGCCTCGAGTTTCCCGTGCTCATCAAGGCGGCCGCTGGCGGCGGCGGCAAGGGGATGCGCATCGTTCGCACCCCGGCTGAATTCGATGCGTCCTTCGACGCTGCCGAGCGTGAGGCGCAGAAGTCCTTCGGCGACGCGACCCTCCTCGTCGAGCGATACCTCCCGGACGGGCGTCATGTCGAGGTACAGGTGCTCGCGGATGCGCACGGCAACGTCGTGCACCTCTTCGAGCGCGACTGCTCGACGCAGCGGCGCCATCAGAAGGTGCTTGAGGAGGCTCCCGCCCCCACGATCTCCGAAACGGTGCGCGAGCAGCTCACGAGTGCCTCCGTCGCGCTCGCGAAGACGGTCGGCTACACGAACGCGGGCACGGTCGAGTTCCTCGTGGCGGGGGAGGACGTGTTCTTCCTCGAGATGAACACCCGCATCCAGGTCGAACACCCCGTGACCGAGCTCATCACGGGCCTCGACCTCGTGCAGTTGCAGCTCGCGGTTGCGGCGGGCGAGCCACTTGCGTTCGCGCAGCAGGATGTGCGCATGCGGGGCCATGCGATCGAGGCGCGCGTCTACGCGGAGGACCCCTTCAACGGCTACCTGCCGCAGACCGGCACCGTCAGCCGCCTCGTCTGGCCGGCGGATGCCCGCGTCGACACCGCGCTCGAGGAGGGCCAGCGGGTCGGCACCGCCTATGACCCCATGCTCGCGAAGGTCATCGTGCACGGGCCGAGCCGCGAAGTCGCGCGACGTGTCCTCATCGAGGCGCTCGGCGCATCCGCCATCGTCGGGGTCACGACCAATCTCGGATTCCTGCGGGCGCTCGCCGACTCCGCCGGCTTCCGTGACGCGAGCATCACGACCTCGTTCCTCGATGTGAATCCCGGGGCAGTCGACGTTCCGGATGCCACGATCCCTGCCGTCTTCGCGACGTGGGCGCTCGCACGGGCGACGCCCGCCACGCGGCATCCCTTCGGCGTCGCCGACGGGTGGCGCATGGGGCAGCCCGCGGCACCGTGGAGCACGACCATCGCGGTGGACGCTGCTGCCACCCGTGTCTCGCTCGACCGCGCTGGCGGCCGCATGGTGGTGGGGGATTCGCAGCATTCGGTATCGCTCGTCGATGAGAGTCCCGAACGGCTGCGACTGGAGATCGACGGTGGCGTACACGCCGCGACCGTCGTCGTTTCGGCCCACGGGGCAGACGTCTCGTACCTGGGACAGAGCTATCGCCTGCCTCTCGTGCGCCGGCGCCGTGTCGAAGCGGCTGCGCAGGCGAGCAACGGCGTCGTGCTCTCGCCCATGCCCGGGGTCGTGCTCAGCACGAACGTCGCCGTCGGCGAGACCGTGGAAGCGGGCTCACCGCTGGGCATCATCGAGGCGATGAAGATGGAGCTCTCGCTCACGGCACCCATCAGCGGTGTCGTGACCGAGGTCGGCGCGAGCAAGGGCCAGCAGGTCAAACAGGGTGACCGACTGTTCGTAGTGGAGGAGTAATGGACCATCACAACCTGAACGAGGACGAGCGGGATCTCGCGCGCATGGTCCGCGAGTTCGCGGAGGAGGTCGTCGCGCCGCGGGCCTACGAGGCCGATCGCACCAAGACCCTTCCGCTCGATGTCGTCGCGCAAATGGGCGAGCTCGGGCTCTTCGGCCTGCCGTTCCCCGAGGACCACGGAGGGCAGGGCGGCGACTACTTCGCACTCTGCCTGGCGATCGAGGCACTCGCCAGGGTCGACCAGTCCATCGCGATCACGCTTGAAGCGGGCGTGAGCCTCGGGGCGATGCCGATCCACCGTTTCGGCACGGAAGAGCAGAAGGCGGAGCTGCTCCCCGAGCTGCTCGCGGGCCGGGCGCTCGCGGGCTTCGGCCTCACGGAGCCCGAGGCGGGATCGGATGCCGGTGCCACCCGCACGACCGCGAGGCTCGACGGCGGCGAATGGGTCATCAACGGCACAAAGCAGTTCATCACCAACTCGGGCACCGACATCACGCGCTTCGTCACGGTCACGGCGGTGACCGGCGAGAGCGAGGGGCGCCGCGAGATCTCGACCATCATCGTGCCGAGCGGCACCCCGGGCTTCACGGTGGAGCCTGCCTATGACAAGGTCGGCTGGCACGCCTCAGACACGCATCCGCTCACCTTCAGCGACGCGCGGGTTCCCGAGGCCAACCTCCTCGGTGAACGCGGCCGCGGTTTCGCGAACTTCCTCCACATCCTCGACGAGGGCCGCATCGCGATCGCGGCGCTCGCGACGGGCGCGGCGGAAGGCTGCCTCGAGGCGGCGGTGGACTACTCGCGCAGTCGCGTCGTGTTCGGGGAGACGCTGGCATCTCGCCAGGGCATCCAGTTCACGATCGCCCGCATGCAGCAGCGCGTGCACGTCGCCAGGCTCGCATGGCACCACGCCGCACGACTGCGCGACGCGGGACTGCCCTTCAAGCAGGAGGCGGCGATCGCGAAAATCACCGCGAGTGACGCCGCCATGGACAACGCGCGGGATGCGACGCAGGTCTTCGGCGGCAACGGCTTCATGAACGAGTACCCGGTCGCCCGCCACTACCGCGACTCCAAGATCCTCGAGATCGGTGAGGGCACGAACGAGGTGCAGTTGCTCGTGATCGCCCGCTCGCTCGGGATCGCCTGACACCGGCGGGGCCTCAGACGAGCGTGCGCCAGTCGACCTCGTCGTCGGGGCCTGGTGCCTTGCCGTTGCCGACGGTCTGGATGGGCTGCGTGAAGGTACCGGTCAACGGATCGATCACGGTCGCCTCATCGCGGCGGTGCCGCAGCACGTTGTCGATGTACGACGAGACCGCTTCGGCGAGCGGGATGTCGCGGCCCGCGTTCTGCGACAGGAACCAGCGATGGTCCAACAGCTGGTGGAACACCTCTGCCGGCTCGAGCTTGCCCTTGAGGTCGCGCGGGATTGCCCGAACGACGGGCTCGAACACCGAGGTGAGCCACTGGTGGGCGACCATCTCCTCATCCGCATCCTTGGCGGTGAAGCTCGCGGCATAGGAGTCAAGGTCGTTGAGCAGGCGGCGTGCCTGGTTCTCCTGAGCGTCGAGGCCGGTGAGGCGCAGGAGGCGCCGCTGGTGGTGCCCAGCGTCGACGACCTTCGGCTGGATGCGCACCTCTGCCCCCGATTCATCGGTGCGGATGGCCAACTCCTCAATGTCGAAGCCGAGCTGGTTGAGGCGCTCGACCCGCTCGGCGATGCGCCAACGTTCGGATGCCTTGAACGACTCCGCGCCCGTGAGCTCCTCCCACAGGCTGCGGTACGAGGCCATGATGCCGTTGCTCACCTCGACTGGGTCGAGGTTCTCGTCGAGGCGGTTGCCCGCCGCGAGGTCGAGCAGTTCGCCGGCGATGTTGATGCGGGCGATCTCAAGGTCGTTCTCGCGCTGCCCATCCGAGATGCCGTCGTAGAGCCCGCCCGTCTCTGCGTCGACGAGGTAGGCGGCGAAGGCTCCCGCGTCCCGTCGGAACAGAGTGTTCGACAGCGACACGTCGCCCCAGAAGAACCCGATGATGTGCAGGCGCACGAGCAGCACCGCGAGCGCGTCGACGAGGCGTGTCGCGGTGTCGGGGCGCAGTGTCTGGGAATAGAGCGCCCGGTAGGGCAGCGAGAACTTGAGGTGGCGCGTGACGAGCACGGCCTGCAGCGGGTTGCCGTCGTCGTCGCTGCGGTCGGTGATGACGGCGAGCGGTTCGACGCAGGGGATGTCGAGACGCTGGAGGGCGCGCAGGAGGTCGTATTCGCGCCGCGCCAGTTCAGCGGATGTCTCCTTGATGGCGATCACGGCGCCGCCCATGTGCGCGAAGCGCACCAGGTGACGCGAGATGCCCTTGGGGAGTGCGGCGATCACCGACTCGGGCCACTCCTCCAGCGGTATGGACCACGGGAGATCGAGCAGCGCCGAGTCGGCGATCGACGAGGTGATGCGGAGGGAGCCTGACACGGGCCGGTGCTCCTTCGGAGTCAGTCTCAGTCCGTGATGGGCTTGCTGATGCGGCGGCCCGAGTCGGTGTCGAAGATGTGCAGGTGCTCCTCCGTCGGAAGCACGTACACGCGGTCACCGGCGTGGGGGTGCGAGCGGCCATCGACACGAGCCACGAGGTCGACACGGTTGCCATCGACCTCGGTGTGACCGTAGAGGTAGCCGTCGGCGCCGAGCTCCTCGACGAGGTCGACCTCGACGGGCAGGCCCTCGCCGGTCGTCGAGACCTTGACGTCTTCGGGGCGCACGCCGATCGTGACCTTGGGTGCCGAAGCGGCGCTCAGTGTGTCGCGGGCCACGGGCGTCGTGGCCGTGCCGAACTTCACGCCGCCGTCGACGACGTCGGCCGAAAAGAGGTTCATGGCGGGGGAACCGATGAAGCCTGCGACGAAGACGTTGTTCGGCTCCGCATAGAGTTCGCGCGGGGTGCCGACCTGCTGCAGCACGCCGTCTTTCAGCACGGCGATGCGGTCACCCATCGTGAGCGCCTCGGTCTGGTCGTGCGTGACGTAGACGGTCGTGACGCCGAGACGGCGGGTGAGCGACGCGATCTGCGTGCGGGTCTGCACACGGAGCTTGGCGTCGAGGTTCGACAGCGGCTCGTCCATGAGGAAGACCTGGGGGCTCCGCACGATCGCGCGGCCCATCGCGACACGCTGACGCTGGCCGCCCGAGAGCGCCTTCGGCTTGCGGCCGAGGTAGGGCTCGAGGTCGAGGAGCTTGGCGGCCTCGAGCACTCGCTTGGCGCGTTCTTCCTTGGGCACACCCGCGATCTTCAGCGCGAAGCCCATGTTCTCGGCGACCGTCATGTGCGGGTAGAGCGCGTAGTTCTGGAAGACCATGGCGATGTCACGGTCCTTCGGCGGCACGTCGGTGACGTCCCTGTCGCCGATGAGGATGCGGCCCTCGTTGACCTCTTCGAGGCCGGCGAGCATCCGGAGCGTGGTGGACTTGCCGCAACCGGAGGGGCCCACGAGCACGAGGAACTCGCCATCGGCTACCTCGAGGTCGATCTTGTCGACTGCGGGCCGGGTCGAGCCCGGGTAGAGCCTGGTTGCCTTGTCAAAGGTGACAGATGCCATGACAGTATTTCTCCTTCACCGGCAGGTACGTGCCGGACGATCCGTAGTGAATGGATGTTGTGCACCGGACCGCGAGCGGCCCGATCGTGTCATTATGTCACCGGACCCCCTCTGAGTAACCGTCTGGCCAACTCCCAGACACGGTGTTTAGCATCGAGGCGTGCCGCGGATGCGGAAGTTGCCCGGTCGGGCCAGGGGGCGAGAGCGGCTGTCGCTGGGCGAGCTCTCGAGAGAACTGAGTGAGGTTTCATGACGAACGGCACGCCGGGATCCAAGCCGACGAAGAACGAAAAGCGGCTCGCCGCCCGCGAAAAGGCGCAGCAGGCGCGCCTGGAGCAGAAGAAGAAGGAGCGCCGCAACCGCCTCCTCCTGCAGGTGGGCATCGTGGTTGGAATCCTCGCTGTCGCTGGCGCCACGGTCTTTGGCATCATGGCCGCCATCCCCAAGACGAGCTCTGGCCCGCGCAACATGCTGAGCGACGGTATCCGTATCGGCGCCGACTTCGTTGCGGAGGCGACACCCGGGCTCAGGCCGGGTGCGGCGCCGGTCGCTTTCGAACCCTCTGAGGACCCGGATGTCGTCGACATCGTCATGTATGTCGACTACTTCTGCCCGGCCTGCCGCGTCTTCGAAGAGGCCAACGAAGAGCAGATCGCCACCTGGGTCGCGTCGGGTGCGGCGACGCTTGAGGTGCACCCCGTCGCGTTCCTCGACCGCTTCTCGCTCGGCACCCAGTACTCAACCCGCGCGGCGAACGCGGCGGCCTGTGTCGCGAACTATTCGCCCGACCGCTACTTCGACTTCCACAGTATCCTCTTCGCCGAGCAGCCCGCCGAGAACACGCCGGGCCTGAAGAATGACGAGCTGGTCGACCTCGCGAAGCAGGTCGGCGTGGACGCCCCAAGCAAGGTCGAGCAGTGCATCAACGATGTGCAGTTCAAGAAGTGGGTCAATGCGGCAACGGCGCGCGCCTTCGAGGGGCCCCTGCCGAACGCCGACCTCGACGCGATCTCCCGCACGCCCACCGTGATCGTCGACGGCACCGCCTACCCCGGCGAGGACCTCTCGAGCGCCACCGACTTCGCGCGCTTCGTCAGCACCGCGAGCGGCAACGCCTTCTCGAACGAACTCAAGGCGAGCCCCTCGCCGAGCCCCAGCCCGGCCCCGGCCGGCTGAGCCGGGCCCTCGGGGCGCGAGATCGCGGCGCCCGGTGCTCCCATGACCGCCCACGGGTGTTGCGCGGGTCAAGCGACCCCAAGCCAGCTCGGCGATGAGGCAGTCGATAGACGATCCGGACACGGATGCCCGGTGGTGGAGCCCCCTGTCGGATTCGAACCGACGACCCTCGCTTTACAAGAGCGATGCTCTGGCCAACTGAGCTAAGGAGGCGGATGCGCGTAGCGCCCGAGCCATCCTAGCCCGAGCGCGCGGCGCTGCGAAGGTTACGCTCCCGCGCCCTCCGCGGTGTCCTTTTCCGCGAAGTTGAGGGAGAGCGAGTTCATGCAGTAGCGGTCGCCCGTGGGGGTGCCGAAGCCATCGGGGAACACGTGGCCGAGGTGCGAGCCGCAGGCGGCACAGAGCACCTCGGTGCGAACCATGCCGAGGCTCGTGTCCTCACGAAGCTCAACCGCTTCGGGGCGTACCGACTCGTAGAAGCTGGGCCAGCCGCATCCGGAATCGAACTTCGTGCCGCTCTTGAAGAGTTCGGCGTTGCAGGCGGCGCAGGTGTAGATTCCCGCGCGCTCCTCGTCGAGCAGCTCGCCCGACCATGCGCGCTCCGTGCCGGCCTTGCGCAGCACCGCGTAGCGTTCGGGGCCGAGCTCCTCGAGCCATTCCTGTTCGCTCTTGTTGACCTGGTAGTTCATGGGGTGCCTTCCGACGTGGGTTCAACAAGACTAAACGCGTGGGCTTTGCGATTGTTCCGCGTTACGGCACATCACGTGGGGCGCTTTGACTTAGGCAAGCCTTACCTACTAGTCTTCGAGTGAACTTAGGGTTGCCTAAGTTTCCAGATCTATGTCGCACAGGGTTGCCTGATGACCTGCGGCATCTCGCTTCCCCAGGAGCCCACACGTGAACACAGTCCTCGCGCGCCCGTGGACATGGCGGTCCATCCCCGCCTTGCTCGTCGCCATCGCTCTCGCCTTCGCAGGCCTCGTCGCGGGAGCGTCGCCAGCGCATGCTGCGCCGGGCCCGAGCATCTCGGTGTCGAAGACTGCGGGGCTCGCGTCGGGGGACGTCGTGACGGTCCAGGGCACAGGATTCGGCGACCAGTCCGTGCTGGCGTCGCGTCCACCACTCGCGGGCAAGTTCGCGGGGTTCTACGTCGTCTTCGGCGTCTATGCCGATGTGTGGAAGCCCTCCGACGGGGCCAGCTCCTCGGCGCGTAAGAACGGCGACCAGCGCTGGGTCGTCAATCCTGAAGACGTTGCGACGATCGGTGGCGCAACCTACGGCGCCGTCGCGATCAACCCTGACGGCTCCTTCGAGGTGCAGCTGAAGGTGGACGACGTCATCGAGGGCGCTCCCTCGGACGGCAACTACGGCATCTACACCTACGCCGGCGGGGGCGCGACCCACGCACCCTTCGAGACGTACACACCCATCACCTTCGCCGAGGCGCCGGCGGTACCAGGTCCGGCGATCATGGTGACGAAGGCGCCCGCTGCGGGTGGTGAGGTCACTGTCACGGGGTCCGGCTTCGAAACCGATGAGAGCACGTCGCCCGGTGTGTACCTCGGTGTTGCTGCCTCCGGTGCTCCCGGCTTCTATCAGGCAGGCATCGACTCGGGCGCGACATCGTTCGTGCCTACCGCCGTGATTTCGCGGGGTGGCGGTTCCTTCACCGTGAACGTCACAGCCCCGGCGTCGGCGCCAAGCGGTTTCAGTGTCTACGTCTCGAAGGCGCATGGCCAGGGGATGCGCGACACGTCGCAGGACGTCATCGTGCCCCTCCAATACGACGCCCCGACGACTCCGACGCCCCCGACCACGCCGACGACGCCGGCGCCCCCCACCACGCCGGCGCCCCCGACGCCCGTCGCACCTGTCGCGGCCGGGTCGCTCACCTGGGGCGTGAAGTCCGCGTTCCGCAACTACGTGACCGGGCCGATCGCGAGCGGCAGCATCTCGGTTGCGGGCGCGAGGAGCGCCGGCGGGGCATTCGTCTTCGGCCAGGCCGGCGGCACCTTCACGGCGGCCACCGGTGCCGGCACAGCCGATTACTCCGGTTCCGTCCGGTTCAGGGGCCACGGCGCATCGCTCGACCTCACGTTCGCAAACCCGACCGTCGAGGTCGTCTCGCCGCAGCGCGCGAACCTCTACGTCAGCGTGAACGGCGCGCGCGTGCTCATGGGGACCCTCAATCTGGCGGCGTCCAGCCGCACCGAGGTCGGCGGCGCCGTCACCTACACCGGAGTACCCGCGACCCTCACGGGGGCAGGGGCGAACGCGTTCAACGGCTTCTATGCCACGGGCGACCCTCTCGACCCCGTCAGCTTCACCGTCGGGGCGCCCGCAGCGGCCGCCTCCGGAGGCACCGTGGTCGTGGCATCAGCCCCCGCCCGTGCCGCCACGCGCACCCCCGCGCCCGCGCCGCCCGCTTCGACCGGCGTCGAGATCGTCGAAGGCGAGCCCGTGCCCGGGGGAGAGGTCACCATCACCGCGTCGGGCTTCCAGCCGAACGAGACCGGCATTCTCGTCGTCATCTACTCCGAGCCGATAGTGCTTGACCGCAATGCGACAGCGGATGCCAACGGTGACGTCACCTGGACGGGCTTGCTTCCCGCAGAGCTCACGGGCGAGCACACGCTCACCCTGCAGGGTTCGGTGAGTCGCGGCATCCCGATCACGATCGCGGAGATCATGGCCACCACGACCTCGCTCGATGGCTGCGTCGTGACAGGCGCCAGCCTCACGTGGGGTTTCAAGGAGGCATTCCGTTCCTATGTGAGCGGCACGATCGCGAAGGGGGAGTGGACCGTCGGCGAGGGCGCGACCTACGAGACCCCAAACTTCGGCTTCACGAGCGACACGGGCAGCTACGACCCCGCGACGGGCGAAGGCACCATCAGCTTCCCCGGAACGATCACCTTCACCGGTCACGGTGGCGTGCTGAACACGACGATTGGCAATCCCCACATCGAGATGCTCGACGACGGCACCGGGCGGCTCCTGCTCGATGTCACGGGTGAGACGCGCGACGGCGAATCCGTCAACCAGATCGGCGTGCACTTCGCCGACCTCGACCTCGCGGCCGCAACGACTGAAGAACGCGGCGGCGGTGTGAGGCTCGCCGACATACCCGCCGTGCTCACCGCGCAGGGTTCCGCAGCCTTCGGCACCTACGAAACCGGCACCGATCTCGACCCGATCACGCTCGAACTCGCGGTCGAGGACGGCTGCGATGCTGCGGCCACACCGCGCGCCGAACAGCCTGCGGCCGAAGAGGCAGAAGAAACGGATGAGGCGACAAGCGACTGGCTGCCGTGGATCATCAGCGGCGTACTCCTGCTCGTCGTGATCGCCCTTCTGGTCGCACTGCTGGCGCGCCGCCGCAGCAAGGAGTAACCACACCCCGAGTTGCCCACTTCGCGCGCATCGAGCACCACCGCGAGCGTCGAAGTGGGCAACTCGGTGCCCGAGAGGGCAGGATCGGTGCATGGCCCGCGACACTGCCCAGTGGTTCCGCGATTTCGGGCGGCAGGCGGCATCCGTCTCTCCCCAGTACGAAGCGTGGGCGGGCGCCATCGCGGATGACCCCGCCACGGTCGCCCTGCTCGAAACGTTCCCGGAGCAGCACCGGCAGCCGCCCCTCGTCTTCGCCGTGGCGAGCCTGCTCGGTGCACGAGACCACGACGCCGGCATCACCGACTTTCTTCGCAGGAACGCCAGCGCGCTCGCCGCCGAACTCGCCGCCCGGCCCGTGCAGACGAACGAACCCGGCCGGTGTGCGGCGCTCACGGCAGCCCTCGCCACGATCGACGGGCCGGTCGCGCTCCTCGAGATCGGGGCATCCGCCGGCCTCTGCCTCTACCCCGACCGCTACAGCTACGACTACTCCGGCCGCCGTCTCCACCCCGCCGACGGGCCAAGCGCCGTCACCCTCACGTGCACCCTCGGAGCCGGCGTCGAGCCGCCGCGGAGGCTCCCAATCGTCGTGACGCGCGCTGGCGTCGACCTCCGCCCGCTCGACGTGACAAGCCCAGCGGATGCCGCGTGGCTGGGCGCCCTCACCTGGCCGGGCCAGCACGACCGCGAGTCGAGGGTGCGGGGTGCAATCGCGATCGCACGGCACGACCCACCGCATCTGCTCGCGGGTGACGCCGAGGCGGCCCTCGACCAGCTTCTCGCGCTCGCGCCTGAAGCAGCGACGCCCGTCGTCGTGACGATGGGCGTGCTCATCTACATTCCGGCGCCGCGACGCGCACGGCTCGCGGAACGCATCCGCGCGAGCGGTGCCCGTTGGGTGTCGCTCGAGGGCGCGAGGGTGCTGCCCCGGGTCGAAGGGCGGCTGCGCGACGCGGGTTGGGCGGAGGACGAGCTCCGCGGGCGCTTCGTGCTGGCCGTTGACGAGCATCCGCTCGCCTTCAGCGGCCCCTACGGGGAGACGCTCGAGGCCTGCTCGCCCAGCGCGGGCGCATAGGTAGCGCGGGCGAGCGCATCGAGCACGTCTGGCGTGCGGGGGCCGAAGCCGAGCACCTGGCCAGATGCCATGTCGACGAATCGGCGGTTCTGGCCCGCCGGTGTCTGGGCGAGGGCCGGCTTCTCGTCGAGGAGTCCGTCGATGCCGCCGGTGCTGTCGAGCCCCGAGGTCATGACGAGGATGAGCTCGGGCCTCGCCGCGATGACGGCCTCATCGGTCATGGGCTGGAGGCCCGTCCAGCCGATCTCGGTCGCGACGTCGATGCCGCCGATGCCCGTGATCAGGTCGTCGACGCCCGACTCGCTGCCGAAGAGGTAGTAGATGCCGGAGCCACCGCGCAGGTAGAGGAAGAGCATCCGCAGGCGCTCGCCGCCGCTCGGGGCGATCTCGGCGATCTCGGCGACCTTCGCTTCGATCTGCGCCTCGAGGAGGGTCGCAAGTTCCTCGCCCGCCTCGGCGGCACCGAATGCTGCGCCCACCTGGCGGGCGAGCGTGCCGACGCCCTCGAAGCCGGCGACGTCATCGACGAAGACGACGGGGATGCCGGCGTCGCGCAGTTGCAGCACGACGTCGATCGGGCCGATGCTGCCGTCGGTGACGACCAGTGTCGGCCGAAGGCTGATGATCGACTCGGAATTGATGCTGTGGCCGCTCGAGGTCACGACGGGAAGGTCGACGACCTGCTCGAAGGTCGACGAGACGTCGCGGCCCACGAGGGTGTCGCCGAAGCCGAGCCCGACGATGGTCGCCGCGATCGAACCGGACATGTCGAGGCCGAGCACCCGGGTCGTCTCCGTGACGGCCACGGTCGTGTCACCTGCGAGGTCGTGTGAGGTGACGGTCGCCGGAAGCTGTTGTTCGGGTCGCTCGATCAGGACATCGACGGATGCTGACGCCAGCTTCGCGGTGGACTCGCCCACCCAGTCGCGCGGGTCGTCGAGCAGGTCGAGTTGCGCGAGGGGCACGCGCTGCGCGTCGGCGTCGGTGACCTCACCGGAGGAATAGGCCTGGCCGCCCATGCAGCCCGTCAGGAGGGCGAGTGCCGCCGCGACCGCGGCGAGGGCGGCGGGGATTCGGCGGCGCGGCACGGGGCTCCTTGCGATGGTCGGGCTTTTGGTAAGGCTATCCTAACTTAGCCCCGATGTCGCGACCCTCCGGCCGCCTCCCTGGCTGCTGCTGACTGTCGCCGTAGCCTTGTATGGATGCCCACCACCGCGAGCGACAAACGCTCGGATCTCCCCGAGATCTCCGAGCGCGATGCGCGCATCCTCGAGTTCGAGCGCCGACCGTGGAGCCACCCCGGCGCGAAGGAGGAGGCCATCCGCGTTGAGCTTGGCCTCGGCCCGGCCCGCTACTATCAGTTGCTGAACGCCGTCATCGAATCCCCGGCGGCCTTCGCCCACGACCCGATGCTCGTGCGACGCCTGCGGCGCCTGCGAGACGCCCGGCGTCGCGCCTGACGTCCCAGTCGCGGCGACGATCCACCTGAGGAACACGATGGCCACCCGCATCCGAGATCGCTTCGACGAAATCCCCGACGACCTTCCCCGTGTCGGTGCTCACCGCGCACCGGCCGAGCCCGCTCGTCGCTGGATCGCTTTCGCCTGGGCGGCGCTCGCGACCGTGCTGCTCGTCGCCGGCGGACTGTTTGGCCTCTCGCTCCTCAACCCCGACCTCGACCTGCGGGTGCCGGGCCGCGACGCGGCGGCACCCGCCGACCCCGTGGATCCCGGGCCTGAGCAGCCGACGGTCGAGCCCATGCTCGACCCGACTGTGCCGATCACGGTGCTCAACGGCACCGGCGCTCCGGGTCTTGCGACCCAGGTGGGCGATGCTCTCGTCGCCCAGGGCTGGGAAGGTGCGTCAACGGATGTCGGCAGCCGGGCAAATGCGGCGGTTGACGACGTCGAACGCACCCTGGTGTTCTATAACGACCCCGTCAACGAGGCCGCGGCGCGCATGATCATCGAGCATCTCGGCGTCGGGGAGCTGCGTCTCTCCAATGACTATCCTGCGTCGCCCATCGTCGTGTTGATCGGTGCCGACTACGACGCGACGACCCCCTGATCGTCCTTCGGCAGCGCCCCGCACGTTACGCGCCCGTTTAATCTCGCGTCTTCCGCCGACAGATTCTCATCTGACTCTCCCCTTTTGGGGCTCGGATCATTACTATCTGGAACTGGTCGCCCATCCGGCTCTGTGAGGCTCTCGACTACGCGCTTCGTGAACCTGGTGACGCGGGATACCCGTCCGCGCTCGGTGACTCGGCGCCGCACCGCGAGCGCCGTTGAACGGTACACAGCAGGGAGTAACAGATGGCGAACGGATCCGTGAAGTGGTTCAACGCTGAAAAGGGCTACGGATTCATTACCGTCGAGGGTGGAGGGCAAGACGTCTTCGTCCACTACTCCGCCATCGACATGAGCGGCTACAAGGTGCTCGAAGAGGGTCAGCAGGTGACCTTCGAGGTCGGCACCGGGTCGAAGGGCCCGCAGGCGGAGTCTGTGCGGCCCGCGTGACGACGTAGTGATTGATTGCGGGGCTCGCCCCGCGCTGACGCCGCCCCTGACTGGGGCGGCGTTAGTGTTTCAGGCGTGATTCCCACCCCGCGCAGCTCTCGACGTCGTCTCGGTACCCTCGGAGCCCTCATGGCGGCGCTGCTGCTGGCCGGATGCTCGGGCGAGGCGGCCTCGTCAACCATCGCATCCCCGTCGCCCGACTACGTCTCGGACTACGTGGCACCAGAGCCCACCGATGTCGCCCCCCTGCGCGGCTCGACCGTGCCCGAGGGCTCGCTGCAGCACGCAGCGCTGTCAGCGAAGATCGACAACCACTGGGATGCTCGCCCGCAGCTCGGGCTCGAGCGCACCGACATCGTCTTCGAGGAGCTCGTCGAGGGCGGCATCACGCGTTACGTGGCCGTGTGGCACAGCGACATCCCCGAGCAGCTGGGCCCCATCCGCTCGATCCGGCCCATGGACCCCGAGATCGCGGGTTCCCTCGGCGGCATCATCTTCTATGCGGGTGGCCAGCCTCAGTTCGTCTCGATGATGCAGCAGACCTCCCTCTATAACGCGATCCATGGGCAGCCCGACACGGCCGCATACATGTTCCGCTCGAGCGATCGCAGGGCGCCCCACAATGTGATCGTGCGGGCGAGTGAGTTCCTTTCCGCCAATCCGGATGTCGCGGCGCCCCGCCAGCAGTTCGCCTACGCCCTCGACGCCGCCTCGGCGACTGCCGCGAAGGAGGGCACGCCGACCGCCGTCCTTCGGCTGGCGTTCTCGAACCAGTTCGTGCCCTCATGGGCGTGGGATGCGGCATCCGGCACCTTCCTTCGCTCGCAGGACGGTGCGCCCGACCTCGACTCCAACGGCGCACAGCTCTCGGCGGTCAATGTCGTGACGCTGCGAGTGCCCATCTCGCACGGCCATGGCGTGCCCAAGACGGAACTGCTCGGCAGCGGCGAGGCCTGGGTCTCGACCGGCGGCGGCACTGTGAGTGCGACCTGGCGCAAGGGATCGATCGATGCCCCGATCAGCCTGGTCGATGACAACGGCATCACCATCAGGCTCGGGGCCGGCAACACGTGGGTCGAGCTCGTGCCGCTCGAGGGCTCGGTCGCGATCGACCCGCCCGCCTGAGTGCGCGCCCAGCGTTTCGCGCCCGTCTCTCTCCCGGCTTGCACTCCCTTGGGCAGAGTGCCAGAATCATCTAGCACTCTCTTCGCGAGAGTGCCAAAAAGCTGATGCATTTCCGACGTCCGGGAGGGACGAAGAACACATATGGCAAAGATGATTGCTTTCAACGAAGAGGCCCGTCGTGGCCTTGAGCGTGGTCTCAACACGCTGGCCGACGCCGTCAAGGTGACGCTTGGCCCGCGTGGCCGCAACGTCGTCCTCGAGAAGAAGTGGGGCGCCCCCACCATCACGAACGACGGTGTCTCGATCGCCAAGGAGATCGAGCTCGACGACCCGTACGAGAAGATCGGTGCCGAGCTCGTCAAGGAGGTCGCCAAGAAGACCGATGACGTCGCGGGTGACGGAACCACCACCGCGACGGTGCTCGCCCAGGCGCTCGTGCGCGAGGGCCTGCGCAACGTTGCCGCGGGTGCAGACCCCATCAGCCTCAAGCGCGGTATCGAGAAGGCTGTTGCCTCTGTGACCGAAGCGCTCGTCAAGCAGGCGAAGCCGATCGAGACGAAGGAAGAGATCGCCGCAACCGCGTCCATCTCGGCCGGCGACCCGGAGATCGGTGCGCTCATCGCCGAGGCGATCGACAAGGTCGGCAAGGAGGGCGTCGTCACCGTCGAGGAGTCGAACACCTTCGGCACCGAGCTCGAGCTCACGGAGGGCATGCGCTTCGACAAGGGCTACCTGTCGGCGTACTTCGTCACCGACCCCGAGCGCCAGGAGACGGTCTTCGAGGACCCCTACATCCTCATCGTCAACTCCAAGATCTCGAACATCAAGGACCTGCTGCCCGTCGTTGACAAGGTCATCCAGGCTGGCAAGCAGCTCCTCATCATCGCCGAGGACGTCGACGGCGAGGCCCTGGCCACGCTCGTCGTGAACAAGATCCGCGGCATCTTCAAGTCGGTTGCCGTCAAGGCTCCCGGCTTCGGTGACCGCCGCAAGGCGCAGCTGCAGGACATCGCCATCCTCACGGGTGGTCAGGTCATCAGCGAGGAGGTCGGCCTCAAGCTCGAGAACACCACGCTCGACATGCTCGGTCGTGCCCGCAAGGTCGTCATCACCAAGGACGAGACGACCATCGTCGAGGGCGCGGGCGACGCGTCGCAGATCGAGGGCCGCGTCAAGCAGATCCGCTCCGAGATCGAGAACACCGACAGCGACTACGACCGCGAGAAGCTCCAGGAGCGCCTCGCGAAGCTCGCCGGTGGCGTCGCCGTCATCAAGGCGGGTGCCGCAACCGAGGTCGAGCTCAAGGAGCGCAAGCACCGCATCGAAGACGCCGTTCGCAACGCGAAGGCTGCTGTCGAGGAGGGCATCGTCGCCGGTGGTGGCGTCGCCCTCATCCAGGCCGGCGAGGTCGCCTTCGCGGGTGAAACGCTGACCGGACTCGTCGGTGACGAGGCGACCGGCGCGAACATCGTGCGGGTCGCGATTGACGCCCCGCTCAAGCAGATCGCCTTGAACTCGGGCCTCGAGCCCGGCGTCGTCGCCGAGAAGGTGCGCAACCTCCAGGCGGGTCACGGCCTCAACGCCGCGACCGGCGAGTACGTTGACATGCTGCAGGCCGGCATCAACGACCCCGTGAAGGTGACCCGCTCGGCGCTGCAGAACGCAGCGTCGATCGCCGGGCTCTTCCTCACCACGGAGGCCGTCGTCGCCGAAAAGCCCGAGAAGAACGCTGCGCCGATGGGTGACCCGTCGGGCGGCATGGGCGGCATGGACTTCTAGTCCGACCACTCTCAACACTGAAGGGCGGCTCCCCATTGGGGGCCGCCCTTTGGCGTTGCCAGGGTTTCGACAGGATCAAACCCGCAGCGGTTCAGCGCATGAACATGCTCGCGTTGGCGCGCTCCGCCTCCGCGTACTGCTGCCCCGCGCGACCGAGCGCCTGCGTGATGCCCGCGAGGCTCTGCTCCACGTGCTGCTGGGTGGTGCGCCAGTCGGCGACGACGCCCTGGAATGCCGTCGAGGCCTGACCGGTCCATGAGGACTGCAGGCTCAGGAGCTGGCCAAGCATGCCGGCGACCTCGCCCTGGATTCGGGAGGCGGATGCGCGCACGGCGCTCTCGGCGCTGAGGACGGCGTCGCTGTCAACCTGGTACTGCGTCATGGTGTTCCCTTCGTCGTAGGTGCCGGGGGTGGCATCCGGATGCCGGCAACGATAGGGAGGCCTGGCTGCGGCTGAAGGGACTCAGCTGCTGCTTGTGGGCGACGTCGACACGAAGGTGTCGGGGAGGAGCGGAAGCGTCAGTCGGAAGGTTGCGCCGCCGCCCGGCGTCTCGAGCACCTCGACGTGGCCCTTGTGGGCATCGACGATCGCGGCGACGATCGCGAGGCCCAGACCACTGCCGCCCGTCTCGCGCGTGCGCGAGGAGTCGGCGCGCCAGAACCGCTGGAAGATCTTGTCGCGGATCTGGGGCGGCACGCCCTCACCGTGGTCGACGATGTCGAGCTGCGCAACCCGTCGTGCGGCATCGACGCAGACGACGAGCTCGATCGGACTGCCAGCTGGCGTGAAGCGCAGCGCATTGCCGATCAGGTTCGTGATGACCTGCCGGAGCTTGTTCTCCTCGCCCAGCACAACGGCGGGCACGACGAGCTTGATGTGCTCACGCTCGGCGAGCGGCAACATCTCGGGCGTCCCAGTGGCACCGTTCCGCATCCCACGCTGGCGGAGCGAGCGTAGGCGGGCCAGCTGCGCCCCCGCGAACGCGATGGGCCCCGTTGCCGTCGTCGCGGGCTTCGGCGTGGACTCGGGCGGTGCCTCGATGTCCTCGCTCGCGGGCAGTTCAGGCTCCTCGACCTTGACGGTCACCTTGCGGTCGGGTGCCTGCGCCATCGCGTCGAGCGAGGCGTCGTAGGCGAGCGGCAGCAGGTCGACGGGGGCGAGCCGGAGCGGTTTCTTCTCATCGGCCCGGGCCAGTTCGAGCAGGTCTTCGACCAGCTCGCCCATCCGAATCGCCTCCTTCTCGATGCGCTCCATGGCCTGGGCGACATCGTCGGGCTTCTGGAGGGCGCCCATGCGGTAGAGCTCGGCGTAGCCGCGCACCGAGACGAGCGGGGTGCGCAGTTCGTGGCTTGCGTCGCCGACGAAGCGGCGCATCTGGTCGATCGTGCGGGCGCGGTCAGCGAAGGCCCGGTCGATGCGCCCGAGCATGACGTTGAGGGAGCGATTGAGCCTGCCCACCTCGGTGTTGGGCGTCGCGCCCGGCAGACGCTGACTGAAGTCCCCGCCGGCGATCGCGGCGGCCGTCGCCTCCACCTCGCGCAGGGGACGGAACGTGGATGTCACGAGCACCCGGGTGAGCGCGGCACTCAGCACCACGACCGAGAGTGCGAAGCCGAGGAAGATGGCCGTGTAGCGGGCAATGGTCGCGTTGACGTCATCGAGACGCTGGCCGATCACGAGCGTCGCGAGGTCGCCGTTGCGCGCATTCTCCGCAGGGAAGGCCACGACGCGGGTCTGGCTCGTATGGGTCGGGTTCTGGAGGGTCACGGCGCCCTCAAGCTGCACGACCCTGCTGAGGGTGAGTTCCTCGAGGTTCGGACGCAGGTGCGCCTCGTCCTCGGCAAGGTTGTCGCCGATGAGCTTGCCATTTCGATCGACAAGCGCCATGTAGAAAGAGGTCGGCACGAGATTGCCGCTCGAGATCGCATCCTCGTCGAGGTCGATCCTCCACGCCTCGACGTCGGCGGCCGCCGCGACAATGTTCGCGTCGACCCGGTCGAGCAGGTAGGTGCGCAACACGGTCATGGTGCCGACGCCGGCCACGAGCAATCCCGCCGTCACGATGAAGACCGTCACCCCGGTGATCTTGGTGCGGAGGGAGACGGAATCCCACCACTCCATCGGCTGCTCTCGGCTCACGGGTTCAGGCTACGCGCTCGTGCTGGGCGAAACATCCGCCCCTCCCGTTCAGGACTTGTCGACCTTGAGCATGTAGCCGAAGCCGCGCTTCGTCTGGATCATGGGCTCCTCGGTGTACTGGTCGAGCTTGCGACGCAGGTAGGAGACGTAGGACTCGACGATGCCCGCGTCGCCGTTGAAGTCGTACTCCCAGACGTGGTCGAGGATCTGGGCCTTCGACAGCACACGGTTGGGGTTGAGCATGAGGTAGCGCAGGAGCTTGAACTCGGTGGGGGAGAGCTCGACCTGGTCTTGGCCGACCGTGACCTCGTGGGTGTCCTGGTCCATCGTGAGCTCGCCCGCACGGATGATGGCATCCTCCTCGTCCTGCATCGTGCGACGCAGGATGGCCTTGATGCGGGCGACGATCTCGTCGAGGCTGAACGGCTTGGTGACGTAATCGTCGCCGCCGACCGTGAGCCCAGTGATCTTGTCCTCGGTGTCATCCTTTGCCGTGAGGAAGAGGATGGGCGAGGTGTAACCGCTCGAGCGCAGGCGCTTGGTGACCCCGAAGCCGTTCATGTCGGGGAGCATGACGTCGAGGATGATGAGGTCGGGCTCCTCCTCGAGCACGGCCGAGATGGCCTGTGCGCCGTTCCCGACGGCGCGCACGGCGAAACCGGCGAAGCGCAAGCTCGTGGTGAGAAGGTCGCGGATGTTCGGCTCGTCGTCAACGATGAGAATCTTGGGTCCGTCGCTCATGAGTCCAGTCTCTGCGAGTTTCCTGAGCGCGGGCTGGATGCATGCGGAGCGCGCGCTCGAATGCGAGCATGGGGGAATGCTCTCCCTCCCGCCCCTCGACTCGCCCGTGCGCCGCATCGGAGCGCGGAGCTTCGATTTCTCCCGCGAAGTCGCCGTCATGGGCATCGTCAACCGCACCCCGGACTCCTTCTATGACCAAGGCCGCACCTTCGGGCTCGACGCGGCCGTGAGCGCTGCACTCGCGGCCGTCGCCGCGGGCGCCGCCATCGTCGACATCGGGGGAGTGCCCTTCGCACCGGGCGACCCGTTGCCGCCCCAGGAGGAAGCCGAGCGGGTCGTGCCGGTCATCGAGGCCGTGCGCGCGGCATCCGATGTCGTGATCTCGGTCGACACCTTCCACGCCGAGGTCGCTCGCCGAAGCATCGCGGCGGGTGCCGACATCATCAACGACACGACCGGTCTCAGCGACCCCAACATGGTCGGCGTCGTCGCTGACAGCGAAGCGAGCCTCATCGTCACCCACAGTCTCGCGACGCCCCGCACGCAGTACCCCCGCCCGCACTATGACGACGTGGTCGTTGAGGTCGTCGAGTTCCTGCGCGATCGCGTCGAGCGTGCCGTCGACGGTGGGCTGGCGGCAGAGCGCATCATCATCGACCCTGGCCCCGACCTCAACAAGAACACGCTCCACACGCTCGAGATCGTGCGCCGTTTCGACGAGATCGCGGCGCTCGGCCTGCCCGTGCTCGCCGCCCTCTCCAACAAGGACTTCATCGGCGAGACACTCGACGCGCCCAAGTCTGAGCGCCTGGAGGGTTCCCTCGCCGCGGCCGTCACGAGCGTGCTGCAGGGCGCCCGCATCGTGCGCGTGCACGAGGCCGGGCCGACGGTCGCCGCCGTGCGCATGGCCGAGGCGATCCTCGGCATCCGCGAACCGGCCTATCTCAAGCACAACAGGGGTGAGTTCAATGAGTGACGCCATCCGGATGCTGCAGCCCTACACCTCGCTCGATGACGACGGGCTCGCCGCCGTCTATGCCGTGCGCGATCGCGCGCAGCCCTGGCTGCGGGTCAACATGGTCGCCAGCGCCGATGGGGCGGGCACACGGGACGGACGCTCCGGTGGGCTCGGCACCGCGGCCGACCGCCGCGTGTTCGACGTGCTGCGCTGGCTCTCCGACGTCATCGTCGTCGCGGCGGGCACCGTGCGCGCCGAGGGATACGCGGGGCTGCTCGTCAGCTCGGAGGGGCAGGCGTGGCGTGTCGAAGAAGGGCTCGCCGAGCATCCGCAGGTCGCCATCGTGTCGGCCAGTCTCGACCTCGACCCGGCCAGCGCGCTCTTCGCCGAAGCCGCGCACCGGCCCATCATCGTCACGTGCGAGAACGCGCCCGCAGAACGCAGAGCTGCCCTCTCGGCGGTCGCCGACGTGGTCGACTGTGGCGTGGCATCCGTCGACACCCGACAGCTCAAGCAGCACCTCGCCGATCGCGGCCTCGCGCAGCAGCACTGTGAGGGTGGGCCGCAGCTGCTGGGGGCGCTGGCGGCCGACGGCGCGATCGACGAACTGTGCCTGACGATCAGCCCGCTCCTTGAGGGGGGACCCGCCGAGCGGATCGCCCGGGGGCCGGATGCCGCGGGGCTCTCACTGCGGCTCGCTCATGCCCTCGCGGCCGACGATGGCACGGTCCTGCTGCGCTACACCCGTGCGTGACCGCGGCTTTCCCAACTCAGGAGTTTGCTTTCACAATTCAGGAGCTCCTGAATTGTGAAAGCAAACTCCTGAGTTGGGAAAGGCCAGCTCCTGAGTTGGGAGTGTCAGGCGGCGGCGACCTCGAGGCTGTGCGCGTCGAGGATCTCGTAGCTGTAGCCCTGCTCCGCAAGGAAGCGCTGGCGGTTCTGCGCGTAGTCCTGGTCGACGGTGTCGCGGGCGACGAGCGTGTAGAAGTTCGCGGGCAGGCCGGACTCCTTGGGGCGCAGCAGGCGGCCGAGGCGCTGCGCTTCCTCCTGGCGCGAGCCGAACGATCCGGAGACCTGGATGGCGACTGTCGCCTCCGGCAGGTCGACCGAGAAGTTTGCGACCTTCGACACGACGAGCACCTTGAGTGTTCCGTCGCGGAAGTCCTGGAACAACCGCTCCCGCTCCGCCACGGGTGTTGACCCGGTGAGCTGGGGCGCGTCAAGGGCATTCGCGAGTTCCTCGATCTGGTCGAGGTACTGCCCGATCACGAGGATGCGTTCCCCGTCATGCCGTGCGACGAGCTGCTTCACCACGTCGAGCTTCGCTGGCGCGGTCGAGGCCAGGCGGTAACGCTCATCGTCGGCGGATGCCGCGTACTGCAGCCGCGCATCCTGTGGCAGGTCGATGCGCACCTCGTAGCAGGACGCCGGCGAGATGTAGCCCTGCGACTCGATCTCCTTCCAGGGTGCGTCGAAGCGCTTGGGGCCGATCAGGCTGAAGACGTCGCCCTCGCGGCCGTCCTCGCGCACGAGCGTCGCGGTGAGGCCGAGGCGACGGCGCGCCTGCAGCTCGGCCGTGAGCTTGAAGACGGGGGCGGGCAGCAGGTGCACCTCGTCGTAGATGACGAGGCCCCAGTCGAGTGCGTCGAGCAGCTCGAGGTGGGCGTACTGGCCCTTCCGCTTGGCAGTGAGGATCTGGTAAGTCGCGATCGTGACCGGCTTGACCTCCTTCACCTGGCCCGAATACTCACCGATCTCCTCCTCCGTGAGCGAGGTGCGCTTGAGGAGCTCGGCGCGCCACTGGCGGGCCGAGACGGTGTTGGTCACGAGGATGAGCGTGTTGGCCTTGACGGATGCCATGGCGCCCGCACCCACGAGCGTCTTGCCGGCACCACAGGGCAGCACGACGACGCCGGAGCCGTAGTCGGAGAAGTTTCGCACGGCATCCTGCTGGTAGGGGCGGAGGCTCCATCCCGCCTCGTCGAGGTCGATCTCGTGCGGGGTGCCCGGCGTGTAGCCGGCGAGGTCTTCCGCGGGCCAGCCGAGCTTGAGTAGCTCCTGCTTGATCTGCCCGCGCGCCCACTGCTGGATGACGACCGTCGTGGCGTCCCGCCGCTCGAAGAGCAACTCGGCGACCTTCTTGGCCCGCCCGATCTCGGCCAGCACGGCCGCGTCGGTCGCGGTGAGCAGGAGCGTGCCCTCCTCGTCGCGTTCGATGCGCAGCCGCCCGTAGCGCTCGACCGTCTCGCGGATGTCGACGGCAACGCTCTGCGGCGTCGGGAACTTGCTGTAGCGCTCGAGCGTCTCGAGCATGTTGTCGGCCGTGTGCCCCGCGGCCCGCGCGTTCCAGAGGCCGAGGCGCGTGATGCGGTAGGTGTGCACGTGCTCGGGTGCGCGCTCGAGTTCCGCGAAGATCGAGAGGTCGTGGCGCGCATCGGCAGCGAGCGGATGCGCCACCTCCAGCAGCACGGTGCGGTCGCTCTGCACGATGAGGGGCCCGTCAGTCATAACGTTCCAGTCTACGCGCGCGACTCTGAGGATTGAGTGGCGAGCGCCAGCGAGCGTATCGAAACCTGGTGTCCGCAGGCCCTACTCAACCAGCGGGAGCGTGCGCACGGCCGTCACGCTCGACAGGGGCAGGGTGCGTTCGATGTCGCTCTTCTTGTCGCGGGCGCGCATCCGCCCTCCCGACACGCTCGTTGGTTCGAGTTCGTAGTCAACGACGTCGCCGCCCGGCATCCGCACGCTGACGACGAGGGTCTCCTTGGCGCGCGCCGCCGACTCCACCTGCCGCGCGAGCCACGCCTGGCTCGTGTCGTCTCCGTCGGCCGCCAGCTCTTCTGCGGCGTCGGATGCCAGGCGCGTCACCATCTCGACGAGCGGGTCGGAGAGGTGGTGGCGGTGTTCGCGGGCGATGCGATGGCGGCGCAGGGCCAGGACCGCGCCGTGCTCGTCCTCGGCGGCGACGGGGTAGCGCGCGTCGCTGAGCGACCAGAACACGATGTCGTGGTCGAAGCGGCTGACCAGGCGGTGCTCGCCGACGCGCGTGAGCGCGATCGACGCGAGCGACTGGTCGACCGCCACGGTCTGCAGCAGGTGCGCATCATCGGAGCGCACATAACTGCGCGCACCATAGCTGGGATCGTCGGGGTCGAGTGCCGCGCCGTCGAGCGTGCCGACGCGCAGCAGGCCGTAGCGTGCGGCGCCCTCCGTGATCAGGTAGTCGAGCGGCTGCGGGATGCCGGTGCTCGAGATCTCGCCCAGGAATTCGCGCAGGCTTTCCGCCGTCTCGCCCGCCGTGAGCGCCCGATTCACGGTGGCCGCGGAGATGCGGTAGGTCGTAGCGAGCCCCCGGTTCTCGACGTCGGCGACCACGCGCATCCGCTCGTCGATCGCCGGCTCGAGCGGGCCGGGGGCCACGACGGAGAGGTCGTGCTGCAGGTACACGGTCGACACCTCGCGGGGCAGGAGCGGCCGGAGGAACTCCTCTGCCTCGTCGGGCCGGCCCGCGAGGAGCAGGGCACCGGGGCTGCTCGGCGCCTGCGCCGCCGTGATGCCGAGCAGCTCGGCGCCGCGCGTGTAGGAGGTGACGCGCTCGTCCATCCATTCGCCGCCGGCCGGGTACAGCCAGTCGATGTAGGAGCGCAGCCCGTCGCCCCAGGGGGAGTGTGCGCGCTCTGCGAGGAGGGTGCGGATGTCGCCGGGCAGGCGGGCAAACCAGACGTCGGTCAGCAGGCGCCACCGCGTGCTCGTCGGGTGGCCCAGCCAGCCGTTGCCCGTCTCGGTCGTCATCCAGCCGGTGGAGTCGCGCCGCACGAATGCGCCGCGTTCAGCAAGCGCCAGGTAGTCGGTGACCGTCTCGAGGTCGACCCTCATGGCGGCGGCGAGGCGCTTGGCGTCCGGGAGCGCGATTCCGCCCTTCGCGAGTTCACGCGCGGGCTGCCGCTCGAGTTCGAGCAGCAGCTCGGTGACGGCTCCCGTCGCGGCGAAGGCGCGCTCGGCGGCCAGCTTGTCGATGAAGCGGCGGTCGACGTCGGGCACCCGCTCGAGCGCACCGCCCGCATCGGTGCCGGCCAGCTCCTCCAAGCTGGGCAGGCCGAAGGTGGGCCATCCGCGCAACTGGTCGCAGACAGCGTCGTAGCAGGTGAAGGCTTCGCCCTGCGGATGCACCAGCAGGAGGGATGCCGCCGCATCCAGGCTTTCGCCGATCGCGCCCGCGTGCGTGGGACGCGACGAGAGCGGCGCGAGTTCCTGGACCACCTCCTGCGGGGTCATGGGTCGCTTGTCGCGCGCGAGCACCGCGAGTGCCGTCAGTGTGTGGCGATCGAGCCGCGTGAGGGCCTTCTGTACGGCACCATGCTCGAGCAGCACGTCGGCAAGGTCGAAGTAGTCACGGATGCCCGCGATCGCGGTCAACGACAGTCCGAGCTCGCGCGCAACAAGGGCGTTGACGAGGTCCTGTTCGGGCATGCCGCGCAGGTGTCTGGCCAGCGTCAGTGTGTTGCCCATGTTGCCTGCGTTCCGTCCTCGCCTCGCTGCGGGAACCTTCGGTGGTGGAGTGGCTCAGCCCGCGCGATTCGAGCGTGAGCGGCGCACCGCCGTCAGCACGAGGAGCGTGATCGTGAGCACGAACGCCGCCGGGAGGGCGAAGTACGGCAGCATCACGACCGTCTGCCAGAAGCCGTCGACCTCGCCCGACACGGCGCCCGTGGCGTAGCCGATCATCGCGATGGCGAAGCAGACGAGGGAGATGATCACGAGCCCCGCGACCATGAAGGCGAGGATGCGCTGGACGCGGCTTGCGGGTTCCGCTGCTGGTTTGCTCACAGCACAAGGATAAGGGCAGGGGAAGCCGGATAGTCTTATGTCGCAGGCGTCTCTTCGCGCCCGGCAACACGATCGAGAGGTAGGGCCATGCCAACCGGCAAGGTGAAGTTTTACGATGACGACAAGGGCTTCGGCTTCATCAGCTCAGACGACGGCCAGGAGGTCTTCCTGCACGCGTCGGCACTCCCTGCAGGCACCACCGTGCGTGCCGGCACCCGGCTCGAGTTCGGCATCGCCGACGGCAAGCGCGGCGCGCAGGCGCTGTCGGCGCGTGTGCTCGAGGCGCCCGTGAGCCTGACCCGCATGACGCGCAAGCCTGCCGATGACATGGCGATCATCGTCGAAGACCTGGTGAAGCTGCTCGACGGCATCGGCGCGAACCTCAAGCGCGGTCGCTACCCCGACAAGTCGCACGGTGCCAAGATCGCGGCAATGCTGCGCAAGGTCGCGGACGAGCTGGATGCCTGAGTCGACCGGCAATCCTGCGGGTCCGGCCGACTTCGACCTCGCCCGGTCGGCGCTCCTCGAGATCACGCCAGAGTCCACGATCGGCGAACCCGCTGGCTCGATCGACGAGGGCCAGGGCACCGTGACGGTGTACTTCGACTCGAAGAAGGCCGGCTACCCCGGGTGGCGTTGGACCGTGAGCATCGCGCATGTGGATGGTGCCGAGCCGACCGTGCTTGAGACCGAGCTCACTCCGGGCGACGAGGCGCTCCTGTCGCCTGACTGGGTGCCGTGGGCTGACCGGCTCGCCGAATACCAGGCCGCCCAGGAGGCGGAGAAGGCTGCTGCCGCCGCGGATGCGGAATCGGCCGACTCGGATTCGGACGACGACGACGCTGACGACTACTACGACGACGACCCGGATGATGACGACGAGGCGCTGCTCCACGGTGGCGACCTCGACGGCGTCGACATCGACGAGATCGCTGACGATCCGTCGGATGACGATGACGATGACGATGACGATGACGATGACGATGACGATGACGATGAGTCAGACGACGACGACGACGACGACGAAGACGACGATGACGATGAGTCAGACGACGAAGACGAAGACGAAGACGAAGACTCCGACGACGACGCGGACGACGACGACGAGTAGGCCTTAGCGGGGCCCGCGCCGCTGAGCGTTGGCGAGCCCCAGGCTGCCGAGCACGATGCCGGCGATGCACGACCACAGCCACATGCTTGGCAGCTCCACGCCGAACAGCGGCGGCGCCGCGACGACCGCGATGAGGCCGAGCATCCAGGCGATGAGGCCGACGACCAGCGGTTTGCGGTCGTCGGTCTCCACCGGCTCAGGGTTGGGCCGGCGCTCGGATGGCTTCAGCCAGAGGCGCATAAGTCTAGAGCGCGCCGACGACGTATTCGATGCTCTTGATGAGCTGGCGGATGTCGTCGGGCTCGATCGCCGTGAACGTTGCGACGCGCAGCTGGTTGCGTCCGAGCTTGCGGTAGGGCTCCGTGTCGACGATGCCGTTGGCGCGCAGCGCCTTCGCGACCACGGCGGCGTCGATGTCATCGTTGAAGTCGATCGTGGCAACGACCTGCGAGCGGTGTTCCGGGTTGCTGACGAAGGGGGTCGCGTAGTCGACGCTGGCCGCCCAGTCGTAGAGCGCTGACGAGGACTCCTTGGTGCGGGCATCCGCCCAGGCAAGGCCGCCGTTGTCGTTGATCCACTGCACCTGGCTGTCGAGCATGAGGAGCGTCGAGAGGGCCGGGGTGTTGAGGGTCTGGTTGAGGCGCGAGTTGTCGACCGCCTGCTTGAGGCTGAGGAAGTCGGGGATGTAGCGATCGCTCGCGGCGATGCGCTCGACCCGCTCAAGGGCGGCGGGGGAGAACAGTGCGAACCAGAGGCCACCGTCGGAGGCGAAGTTCTTCTGGGGGGCGAAGTAGTAGACGTCGGCCTGCGAAGCGTCGAAGTCGACGCCGCCCGCTGCGCTCGTCGCGTCGATCACGGTCAGGGCACCCTCGTCGCCGTGAACGCGCGTGACGGGGGCCATGACACCCGTCGAGGTCTCGTTGTGGGTCCACCCGTAGAGGTCGATGCCCTCGCGGGCGACCGCCTCAGCGCGCGAGCCTGGTTCAGCCTTGATGACGTCGGGTGTCTCAAGCCAGGGGGCTCCGGCGGCCTTGGCGAACTTGCCGCCGAACTCACCGAAGGTGAGGTTCTGGCTGCGCTTCTCGATGAGACCGAATGCCGCGGCATCCCAGAATGCGGTCGATCCGCCGTTGCCCAGCACGACCTCGTAGCCCTCCGGGATGCGGAAGAGCTGCGCGAGCCCTTCCTGCACGCGGCCGACAAGGTTCTTGACGGGTGCCTGCCGGTGGGAGGTGCCGAGGATCGATGCACCCTCCGTCGCCAGGTACTCAATCTGCTGGGGGCGCACCTTCGAGGGGCCGCATCCGAAGCGTCCGTCGGTGGGCAGGAGGTTAGAGGGGATCGTCACGTCGGCCATGCCACGATTCTAGGGCTCGGCACGGGGATGTCGTGGGCCACACGTTAGGCTGGCCTGACACGCTTGCGGCATCTGGAGGGCGACATTGGCTGATCTCATTGACACCACTGAGATGTACCTGCGCACCATCTACGAGCTCGAAGAAGAGGCCATCATTCCGCTGCGCGCCCGCATCAGCGAGCGGCTCGGGCACTCCGGCCCGACGGTCTCCCAGACTGTCGCCCGCATGGAGCGCGATGGCCTCCTCACAGTCGAGGGCGACCGTCACCTCAAGCTCACGCAGGCGGGCCGAGCGAAGGCGGTCGCCGTCATGCGCAAGCACCGCCTCGCGGAGCGGCTCCTCTCCGACATCATCGGCCTTGATTGGGCCCTCGTGCACGAGGAAGCCTGCCGGTGGGAGCACGTCATGAGCGAGCAGGTGGAGCGTCGCATCGTCGAGTTGCTCGGCCACCCAACACACTCGCCCTACGGCAACCCGATCCCGGGCCTCGACGAGCTGGGCGAGAACCCCACGACGCCCTTCGGCACCGGCGTCGTCAACATCGTGAACTACACGCTGGGGGCGGTCGGTTCGGTCAGCGGCGAGATCAAGCGGCTCGGCGAGCCCGTGCAGTACGAAGCGGAACTCCTCGAGCAGTTGCGGGTCGCCGGTGTCGTGCCGGGCGTCCGTGCGAAGTTCTCCTCCGCGGGCGCCTACGTGCTTGTCGAGGTCGAGGGCAGCGACGAGGGCATCGAGCTTCCCAACGAGGTCGCCCAGCACGTCTACGTCGGCATCAAGTAGCCCGGCCACCCGGCAGCCTGCCGACAAGGGTTCCGAGCAGGGTCACCGCGCCTGCGGCAAGGAAGGCACTCGCTGCGCTGAGCGACTCGATGAGCGCGCCGGCGACCGTGGCGCCTAGGGCTTGACCGAGCACGAGCAGGATGAAGAGCAGCGACGTGCCTGCGGGTGCGCGTGTCTCGTCGAGCTGTGTCGTCCAGGCGATGAGCGAGCCGCTCGCTTGCGGCGATCAGGAGCGTGGCCGAGGTGAGGAGCCAGAGCGTGCGCCATCCACCGCTCTGTCTCACGTGGGGGAGCGTACGTCCGTTTGCTTCGCCGCGGGGCGGCTCGGTTGGGCGATGTTGTTCACCGGCGTGTAACCGGTTCCTACCGGTTTCTGGGCAAGCGGGAGTTAGTCTGGAGGCCTTGCAATTTCGAACCAGAATTCGGGAGAGCGTATGACCAGGGGCGACAGCATCCGAACCGCGGATGTGTGCTGCCCTGCGCAGTACGGACTCATACGCTCGAGCGGTCGGCGAGGTGCGCTCTTCTGTGCGCCGCGCCCGCATGGCACTGCCCTTATGGGCGGTGCCTTTTCTTGTTAACGAGGATGCTCGTTCCCGAGGTTCGCAGGTTGCACGGTTAGGTCCCTGCAAGCCGTGCAGGGCGCAATCGCAAAGGACAGCAATGCGCACGCTCGTATTGAACGCCGGATATGAACCCCTTGCCATCGTCAGCTTCAAACGGGCTGTCGTGCTCGTCATCAACCAGAAGGCGACAGTGCTCGCCCACGACCCGGAGCGCCCCGTCTACTCCCAGTCGGACATCTTTGAGAGACCGTCGGTCATTCTGCTCAATCGCTATGTGCGCATCCCGAGCAGCCGAGCGATTCCCGTCAGCCGTCGGGGTGTCCTCCGGCGAGACAATCACGAGTGCGGGTACTGCGGACATCACGCGACCACGATCGACCATGTGCTGCCCCGCTCGCGCGGAGGGCGCGACACGTGGGAGAACCTTGTCGCCTGCTGCCTGAAGTGCAACAACAAGAAGGGCGACCGCACGCCGCGCGAGATGGGGTGGATGCTTCGCTCCCGCCCCCAGGCGCCGCACGGGACCTCGTGGATGGTGCGCGGGGTCGAGAGTGCGCAGCCGCAGTGGGAGGAGTTCCTGGCCCCGGTCGCCGCGTAGGCAGCGCTGGTGGTGGCTAGCCTCGCGCCTTGCGCGCTCGAGCCTTGATGGCCTGGATGACTTCGGTCTTAGCATCCGCGTAGTCGTTCATGTCGTCCCACTGGCGACTCATGAGTGCCCGCTTGGTGCTCTCGTAGAGCGCGCGATCGTCGGCGTCGGCTCGCAGGTGGTCACGCAGCAGCAGGTATTCGTCGATGGCTGTGGCGCCCCACTCGTAGAGGTGCACATGCACGTCGCGGGCAGGCGTGCGCACCAGGCGATGCCCGGGCTCGCGAACCCGAAGCTCATATCCGGCCGCGAGCAGGGGAGCGAGGTAGTCCTCCTCCGCCGTGATGTCGCTCACGGCGACCACGATGTCGACGATGGGTTTCGCGGCCAGGCCGGCAACGGCTGTCGACCCGATGTGCTCGATCTCGACTGCAGGCCCAAGAGCATTCCGGATGCGCTGCCGATGCTCGGCGAAGACGCGCGCCCATCCGTCATCGTGAGGGCGGAGTGGCACTGTCAGCGCCTCGGGCCCGCCCACAATCTCGACAGCGGTGACGTCGGGGCGGCGGGGGCTGTCGTTGCGGGTCACTGCGCCATCCTCGCACCGTATCCGGCGACGTTCGCTAGACTCGACGGGCCAGCCTCTGTAGCTCAATGGAAGAGCAACTCCGTCCTAAGGAGCAGGTTGGGGGTTCGAGTCCCTCCAGGGGCACCACACCGCATTCCACGCTTCGACGCGCTCGTCAAGCGCACCGAGGTGGCGAAGGAGTTCTGGCGCGCCCAGCCCAGGGCGCGCTGCGGGCGGTCTTCCAGCGCTGGGGGATCCCGGAGGGCTGCGAAGCGAACCCTATGCGCGGGCGCGGCGGCGCAGCGCGAGGAGGGCGATTCCTGCGGCGGCCAGCATGCTGCCGGCCAGCAGTGCCCCGGCCGGTGTGCTTCCGGTGACGGGAAGCGCTTCGGCGGCCGCGGGCGTGGGCGTGGGAGCCGGAGTAGGCGTGGGAGTTGGCGTGGGTGTCGAGACGACGGTGTCGATCGCGAAGGCAGCCGATACAGCCGTGCCAACGCCGGCGTTGCCTACCGCGTCGGCGACACCGGCGAGGTCTACCGTGACCGTGCTGGCGGGAGCGGCCACGTTGGCGCTCGGCGTGAACGTGGCGGTCCACGTGCGTCCGCCGTCGGCAGACGCGAGGGCGCTGATTGTGCCGCCGGGAGCCGTGAAGTCGCTGGCCGAGAACCCTGTGACCTGCTCCGAGAAGGTGATCGTGACAACGGATGTCTCGCCCACGCCGATCTCAGAATCCGCGACCGTCACCGTAGCGGTGGGCCGGACGGTGTCGACGCTATAGAGCGCGGACATTGGGGTTCCGGTGCTCGTGTTGCCTGCGGCATCCGTGATTCCTGCGAGGGCAACCGTGACGGTTCCCGAATCGGTGGTTCCGGGATTCGGCGTGAGCTGCGCGGTGTAGGAAGAGCCGCTGCCAGAGAGGTTGCCCACCGTTGCGTGCTCGGCCGTGACGTCGCCAAGGACGAAGCCCGAGACGGCCTCCGAGAACGTGAACGTGACCAGCGCGACATCCCCAATCCCGAGCTCCGTGTCGGAGACGCTGACCGAGGTCAACTCAGGCCGGATCGTATCGACGGCATATGCGCCTGATGTCGCCGTGCCGACGCCGGCGTTGCCCGCGGAGCTGGCGACGCCAGTCAACTCGAGGGTGATCGCCGCGTTCGCAAGCTCCGTGTCGGGGGCCGGGGTGAACGTGGCTGTCCAGGTGATGTTATCCGCGGTGCGGAGTGCGCTGAGGGTGCCGCTGGGTGCGGTGAGGTCTTCGACAGTGAATCCAACGACCGCTTCGCTGAACGTAATAGTGACGATCGCGCTGTCGCCGATGCCATAGGTCGTGGGAAGAATCGAGATCGTGGCGGTTGGCGTGCCGGTGTTCACGATGTAATTGCCGGAGCTCACCGAGCCGGTGCCGGCGTTGCCCGCGAGGTCCATGAGGCCGGTGTAGTCGAGGATGAGCACGTTCGTGGCGTCGCTCACGCTGCGTGCGGGGGTCAGTGTTGCGGTCCAGGTGCTGCCGCCGTCGGAGGAGCTGAGGTCCGAGAGGCTTGCGTTGGGGGCGGTGACGTCTCCCACGTCGAAGCCGGTGACACTCTCTGTGAATATGAACGTGACGGTCGCTGTCGCGCCCGGGGTGAGGGTGGTGTCGGAGATGGTGATCGCTGTGGCCAGGCTGGGTCGGACCGTGTCTATCGCGTAGTTGCCGGAGTCTGCGGTTCCGATGCCAGCGTTCCTCGCGAGGTCCGTGATTCCGACGTAGTTGAGCGTGAGCACGCTCGTGGCGTAGGTCACGGCGCCTGCGGGGGTCAGTGTTGCGGTCCAGGTGACGCCGCCGTCGGAGGAGCTGAGGTTCGAGAGGCTTGCGTTGGGGGTCGTGACGTCGGCAGAGGTGAATCCCAGCACCGGCTCGGCGAACTGGAACGTGACCGTCGCGGTATCCCCGATCTTGAGCGCCGTGTCTGAGATGCCAATGGGCGAGGCGAGGGACGGCCGCACCGTGTCGACCCAGTAGTTGGGGGAGTCGACCGTGCCGGTGCCAGGGACGCCAGCCGAGTCGGTGATTCCGGCGTAGTCGAGCGTGAGCACGTTTGTCAACGAGGTCACGTTCACGTCGGGCGTGAGAGTCGCCGTCCATGTGATGCCGCCATTCGGCGAGTCGACGTCAGTAAGCTCCGCGTTGTCGACCGTGAAGTCGTCCGCAGCCAACCCGAGCACTGCACTGGAGAAGCTGATGGTGACCGTCGCGGTATCCCCGATCTTGAGCGCCGTGTCGGAGATCGTGATGGTTGCCGGAGACGGCGCCGCGATAGCAGCCGTGGGCCAGCCCAGTGCCAGTACGAGAGTGAGCGTGACGGTGGCGGCTCCGAAGCTGCGGCGCATGTGAGTTCCCCTGTGTTCCCCCGATCGCTCGAAACGGCGATTCGCCCATATACTACTCCGGCTTGGCGCTGGGCCCGAGCGCTCCGGGCCCCCGCCAAGGCGACCTAAGCCGATGCACCCGCGGTTTTCGCGTAGATGCGGTTGATGTGCCCCTCGACGGTGCGCTTCGACAGATGGAGGCGCTCGGCGATCTCGGCGTTACTGAGCCCCTCGCTCATGAGCTGGGAAACCTGCGACTCTCGTCGGGTGAGGCTGCCCCGGCCGGGGGTGGCAGCCTTACCGGTGATGTGGGCGGATGCTGCGGCGACGAGCCTGCCGGCCGTCGAGTGCAGGGCAGAGCCGGGTTCGCACAGTTCCTGCGCGAGACGGGCGGCGGCGTGCGCAATGGCGAACTGGCCAAGCGCACTCGCCTGCCTGCTGACCCGCATGGCGTCTCGAACGCCCGGAGCGAGCGTGACGCTCGCGAGCGACCGGACGAGCGCTGCCACGTCGCCGCTCGCTTCGAGTTCGAGCAGCAGACGGCATGTTTCCTCGTGGCGTTCAAGAACTCCGAATACTCCCGCGCGAACGGCGACACCGTGGAGCCCGTCATCGACGAGTGCGCGGCACTCCGAAATCGCCGACTCGTGGTCGCCCGACAGGGAGAAGGTGCCGGCAATCGCCGCGCGGGTCTCAGGGCCGACAGGGGAATTGGCGAAGCCGGGGAGCGCCCTCGCCCGCACCAGTTCGCGGAGCGCCGCAACCGACTCGCCCGTGCCCGCGAGCGCGAGCGCCCGAAGCGACAGCGCTCGCGGCAGGTAGTCCTCGGGGCCATCACGTTCGATCGTGTTCACCGCGTCGCTCGCGGCGGCAAGAGCGGCCACGAGATCGCCAGTATTGACCGCGATCTCAGCGTCGGCCAGGCGACGGATCCCGTGATCGATGCGCATCCGGCCGTCGGTGTCCGCAGCTGCGAAGCGATTCGTCTCGGCGGCGAGCGCCGCCACGCCGCGTCCGTGGAGCATCACCGAGAACCGCGCACCCAAATGCTCCTCCGAGGCCCACTCTCCGGCGTCGGTGCTTGTCGCCTGTCGGTCGAGTCGGCCGAGGAGTACGGCAGCTTCGTCGGAGCTCCCGGTCGCGTCGAGGGCCAGGATGCGCATGGCTTCGATGCGGCGCGCGAGCGCTCCAGGCGCGGCATCCCCGAGGCGGGCGTGTTCCATGAGGGCGTCGCGGAAGCGTCCCGCATACGCGAGATGGAGCACCGAGAGTGCCCCGAGGGTGGGTTCCGCCGCTTCGCCGAGGAGCGAGCTGGCTTCATCAATGACGCGTAGCGCCGCGTCGGGGGAGCGGTCGCGGTAGTGGAGCAGGTCGGCCCGCGTCGCAACGAGGTCAAGCGCGAGTGCAAAGGACTCGGTGCTCACTATTGGGGTTGCGTAGGCAAGCGCGGCCGCCTCCTTCAGGCTCGTGTTGGCCTCGCTTAGCCGTTCGAGCATTCGGAGGCACTGCGCGCGCAACAGCAGAAGCGCTATGCGGGTTGCCTGATCGCAATGGTGCGAGAGGGCGGTGTCGCTGAGTGCGAGGCCGGTGGTGTAATCGTGTGCGGCGAAGGCGACCTTTGCGGCACTCGCGGCGGCGGCCACATCCCCTTTCCGGCCCAACGCCCACAGCGCCACCGCGGGAAGGCGGGTGATCGCGCCGGGGGCATCGGCAAGCGTCCCGAAGGTGTCAGCGCGCACAGTGGACGCGGCACGGCGACGTAGCGGGGCGGCGAGGAGGGGCGGATGCAATGACAGCGCGTCGCCGTGCCGCGCCAGCACCCCCCGCGCCAAGGCGCCCTGTACGGCGGCGGGTTCGTGCGCGCGTTCGAGGTCATCGAGCCGCGCCCGCGGTTCCAGGGCGAGCGTCACCAGCACGTGCTCGCTGTCGGAAGGCACCCATCTGGAGGTGTCGACGGCGATGGCGTCGACTGCATCTCGCACGGGAACGCTCAAGTGCATGTGCCCGTGCGAGCTGGTGATCCAGCCTTGGCGATCGAACTCCTCGTAGGCCGTATGCGCAGCAGCCAGGTTGCCGTGGGACGCGCGCCAGAGGGCTTCGAGCAGCCGCGACGACGGCGGGCTCGACAAGGCCAGCGAAACGACGCGCTCAAGCTCGGCGCGGGTGAGGGCCGAAACCGGCACTGTCTCGGTGTGCTGTTGGAGGAAGCGCTGCACGTCAGGGTCGAGCGGCGCACCGGCGCGGCCCGATGCGAGAACAACGGCGTCCGATGGAACCGGCGGTATCCGCCGCGCGCGATCAGCATCGTCGAATCGGGCGACCGGGATGTTGGAGAGACGCAATTGCGTCGCGATGTTCCCCGCGAGTTGTGAAGCGCCCGCCCCAGGGGCGCCGACGAAGAACATCGAGCGACGCTCGCGACGCGCAAGTTCGGTGTAGCGATTCACGCTGGCTGGGCGGAGCGGGACCCTGACCCTACGCCACGTTGCCATCTCGCTGCCTCCACCCCGCGCACAAAACCAGGTGCGATATACGCGATTCTCGCAGATCCGTCGAAGCCAAACTGAACGCTGCGTCGCGGGAGGGCGATGCATCCGACTCACAGAACAGGACTCGACACGATGGACGCTACCCCTGTACGCGATGGCGCACCCGAAGCGACAGCGCACACAAACAGGACGGTACGGCGCGGAGGCATCCGAACTGTTGTCGTGATCTCAGCCGGTGCCCTCGCCCTCGGCGGTGGCTTTGGGATGGCGGGCGCCTACTTCACATCCCAGGCCACCGTCACCAACCAGAGCGTGGCCACCGCGACCGTCGAGATCGGCGCAGCGACGAAGGCGACATCGCAGCGGATCACCGCGACGAACTTCCTGCCGGGTGACAGCACCGCGACCACCCTTACGCTCTCGAACACGGGCTCAGAGTCGGTGTACTACGGCGTCTCGCTGCCGCGCGAGGCGGGCGGCGACGACGTCCTCGCGGACGCGCTCCAGGTCACGGTCGCCGTCGCGGGTGGTCCTTCCGCGACCCAGACGCTCGCCGCATGGCAGGACGGCTACCTGCAGTCGGCTGTCGCGCTCGCTGCAGGCGACGCCGTCGACGTCACCATTACGGTGACGTTGCCCGGCACGGTTGACGATGTACTCCAGGGCAAGAATGCGGCCTTCACCGCCCAGTTCGATGCCATCCAGGTTCGCAACACGCCAGTGCCGACTGCTGGCTGGGCGACGCGCTGAGGCTCAGATGCCCATTCCTCTCCCTGCGGCACCACCGGTGTGCCAGGCCACGGTCGCTGCGCTTCCCGCAACCGGGGGCGGCGTAGCGCCGCTCGTGTTCCTCGCGGTCGCGTTGCTGCTGACTGGTGGTGTAGTCCTGCTGCTTCGGCGCCGGACCGGCCGCATTACTGTGGCAGCCCTCGCGCTCACGGTCGTCTTGGTGGCGCTCCCGGGCAACGAAGGGCCAGTGCAAGCGGCCACGGGTGGGGTGAGCTATACCGACGGATGCACCGTCATCGAAGTGGGCGACATCGTGCTCGACGCAAGCACCGCGAACATCCTCCCCGGTGACCGTGTCGCCGCTATCAGCGCGGTCGTGACCAACACCTTCAGCCGGAGCATCGAGGTGAGTGCCGAAGCACGCCTGGATGCCGCATCCACGCTCGCCCAGGCATTCACCGCCGAGGTGGAGCTCGGCGGGCAGGCTGACGAGGTCGTGCTGGGTGCGGGGGAGACGGTGACGGCGGAGTTGTTCCTCACCCTCCCCGAGACCGTGGGCAACGGGGTGCAGGCAAGCGGAACGCCCGTGTCGCTCGTAGTGACGGCGGTGCAGCGATGAGGCGCAAGGGCCCAGGGCTCGCGATCGTTGCCGTGCTCGCTGCCGCTGTGCTGCTGCCGTCCGGCGTCAGTCTCGCGGGTGCATCATTCACCGACACCGCAGCGGTCACGACACCGCAGTCGATCGCCACGGCGTCCCTCGGTGCGCCGACGAGCGTGACGGCGTACCGGAACGCTTCAGGCACGGCGACCGTCAGCTGGGCGACCCCGACGCTCCGACCGGATGTCGCGCCCAACTACACCGCGACGCGCACGGTCGCCGGAGTCACGACGACGATCACCCCGACGATCGGCCCAGCGGGGGCGGCCGGGCACCAAGGGTTCACTGACGATCTGACGGTGGAGGCGACGCTGACGCAGCAGCCCGTCACCAAGGTCGGGGCAGGGTCGAGCCTGAGTTGCGCAATCGCTGCTGGCGCCGCGTATTGCTGGGGAAGCCTCCGTCCGGGTAACGGGGAGCTCTACCCCATGGGCATCGATCGGCCCGTGCGGGTGGCCGGCATCTCGGCGTCGCCCGTGACCGACATCGCCGCAGGGCAGAACCACGCCTGTGCCGTGGCCGGCGGGGAACTCTTCTGCTGGGGCGACAACCAGTATGGCCAGCTCGGCAATGGCGAGACGGGGAACGCCGCCAACAGTGCCGTCAAGGTGACCGGCCTCGCTGGCACCGTGACGTCGGTCAGCGCGGGGTACAGCGCGACATGCGCCGTCGCGAGCGGTAAGGCGTACTGCTGGGGTAACACTCAGGGGCCAAAGCTTGGACTCGGTGTCGCCCCCGTCTACCCGTGGACGCAAGCGACCCCCGCCGCCGTCGCAGGGCTGGGGAATCTCACGATCACCGCCGTGTCAGTCGCTACCGAGCATGGCTGTGCGCTCGCGTCGACGGGTGCCCTCTACTGCTGGGGCAGGCACGGTACCTCGGGCAAGCTCGGGGTGGAGGTGCCGGGGAACGAGTCGCTCGCCGCTGTGCAAGTGCCGAGCATCAGCGGCGTCACCCAGATGGATGTCGGCACGCAGCACACCTGTGCCGTCGCCGGTGGCAACGCGTACTGCTGGGGAGAGGCCTACAACGGCCAGCTCGGCAACGGTGACACCACCAACAAACGAGTGCCGACCCGAGTGCCGAGCCTCACGAACGTCACGCGGATCACGGCGGGCAACTACCACACCTGCGCCATCGCATCCGCCTCGGCCTACTGCTGGGGCAGCGCCGATTACGGCCAGACCGGGAAGGGCACCACGACCCAGACGAACTCCCCGGGCAGCGCAGTGCTCGCCTCGGTCGCGACGATGGAGTCGGGCTGGTATCACACGTGCGCCGTGCAGGTGTCTGGCACCGCCCGATGCTGGGGACAGGGTAACGCCGGACAGATCGGTGACGGCCTCGCGACGTGGCAGCAGTCCACACCTGCCACGAGCGTCGTTGCCGACCTCTTCAAGGGAGCGAATTGCCAGACGGCGTGGGTCGTCGCATCCGGCGGCACCCGCTGCGCGCCTGGCGCAGGTGTATCGGTGACCTACTCAGTCGGTTACACGAAGCGCGGGTGGGTGGCGCCCGCGGCGACGGGTGTCACCGCGCCGCTACAGTGATGCGCATGCTGCGCTGGACCGTCGCCGGTGTTGCGGCCACGCTGCTCGCGGCGCCCGCATTGCTCCACCTAGGCGCCGGTGTTTCGCTCATGATGATCGATGGCGGCTCGATGGAACCCACCTACCGGTATGGCGACGTCGTCGTCATCGGGGCACCCACGGGTGATGACCTCGAGGTCGGCAACATCGTGTTCGTGGGGGAGCCCCCCACCGTGTACGCGCACCGGGTTGTCGAGGCCGGTCAAGGGGAGGCGCGTCTCAAGGGTGACGCCAACGCCGCGCCCGACCCGGGGTGGATCATGGAGGACGACGTCTACGGCATCCCGCTCGCGCATGTCGGCGGCGCCGCGGCGCAGTGGCTCACCGCGGCCACGTCGGTGCCCGCCCGGCTCGTGCTCGGCGCGGTCATCGTCGCCGCCCTGTTTGCTCCGCGGCGGCAACCTGCGACGACCTCCAGCTCTCCGGTGGCTGAGGGTGCCCGCCGCACGCCGGCTGCAACTCCATCCCCGCGAGCGATGCAGCGCCGCTGACTGGCGATGTCGGTGGTAGCGACTACCGTTGCCGCCATGCCGGAGAGGATCGAGGACTGGTGGGCGCGCCGCCAGTTCTCACGGGGAAGCGAGGTGCCCTACCCGGTCGGAACCTACCGCGAGGCCTGGGCCCACTATCCCGTGCTCGTGCGGCAGTACCACCCCGAGTTCAACGCCGGCATCACGCTGACGCAGGTTCCGCCCGCCGCCGATGTCTATCTCACGTGGCAGTGCGAGATCGGTCACTACTTTGTCGCGACCCCGACCGAGCAACGCGAACGTCCAGGCCGTGAGCGGCGCCGCTCGGTGTGGTGCCCCGAATGCCTCGCGATGGCGAAACCTCGCCCCGTGCAGGCCGGTGTGCCGGTCGCGAGCCGCGCGAAGCCGCGAAAGCCCGCGCCGTCGATCTGCCTGAAGACGCCGCAGCTGCCAACGGGGGAGGCTTTCCTCAGCCAGTGCGCGCCCAAACCGGCCTCCTCGGTCGAGGCGCAGCTACGCGCCGATCTCTTCGAACGTCTCGACCTGACGGATGAATTCAACGCGGTCAAGGTCGCCCGTCCCTTCTTCCAGCACACGGAGGTGTGGCCCGACATCCTGCTGCCGGAACTCCGCATCGCGATCGAGTACGACAGCACCGGTCGGCACGGCCTGGAGCATGTCGGCAAGAAGGAGCAGGCCGACCGCCGCAAGGACCGGGCCCTCCGCTCGGCGGGCTGGGAAGTGGTGCGCATCCGCACCGGCAAGCTGCAGCCGATCGGTCCCTTCGACCTGCAGATGTCGTCGGTGACGGGCAAGGGCATCGACCGCCTGATCGAGCGGCTCCGCGACATCCGTGGGCCGCTGATGGTGGATGCCTACCTGCGCTGAGCCGCTAGCCTGACCGCATGGACGGCATGCTGGTTGGCGGCAACATGAACAACGTCACGCGCGAGGGCGATACCGTGCTGCGCCAGGCCGGACCGTGGACGCCCACGGTGCACCGGTACCTCGACCACCTCGCCATCGCAGGGGTCGACTGGGCGCCGCGCCCGCTCGGCATCGAGGGAGACCGCGAGCGTCTCAGCTTCATCGACGGCACTGTGCCGGTCTATCCGCTGCCCGAGTGGGTGTGGGATGAGTCGGTGCTCTCGCAGGGCGGCCGGCTGCTGCGCCAGCTGCACGACGCGAGCATCGGGTTCGCACTCGATGAGGCCGTGTGGCAGTCCCCGGCCAAGGTTCCCGCGGAGGTCATCTGCCACAACGACTTCTCGCCCCACAACCTGGCGTTCCGTGACGGCGCGATCGTCGGCGCCATCGACTTTGACATGTGTTCCCCGGGGCCGAGGCTCTGGGATATCGCGTACTTCGCCACTCGGGCGGTGCCCCTCACTGCCGAGACTCCCGAGGGTGCGCCGGGCATGGATGAGGCGCCCCGACGGGTGCAAACGATTCTCGATGCCTACGGCACGGATGCCACATGGGCTGATGTGTTGCGGGTTGCGGTCATCCGACTCCACGACCTTGCTGAGTTCTCGCGGGAGAAGGCGGCGGAGCTTGGCAAGCCGCACCTGCTGGATGAGTCGGAGGAGTATGAGCGCGATGCTGTGTACCTTCGTTCCCTCCTCTGAGTCGCGGTGCCATAATGACTTGCCATCACGGAAAGTGACGCAGAGACGATCCCGACCATCCCGAACTACGGAGGCCGCGCCTTCGTATTCGTCGGTGCGTCTGCGCGATATCCGGGGCTGAGCGGCACGGCTCCTCGCAAGTGGGCGTTCGCTGGCAAACACCTGCTGCAGCGTCCGGTGCCGGAGTAGCCTGACCACCGAGCGAGGGGACAAGCGGTGAGCGGCAAGACGATCATCATCACAGGGGCAAGCGACGGCATCGGGGCAGCAGCGGCGCGGGAACTGTCCCGCCGCGGGCACAGGGTCGTGATCGTGGGCCGTTCCCGTGAGAAGACGGAGCGTATCGCGGCCGAGCTGGATGCGCCGTTCTACCTCGCCGATTTCGCCCGCCTCAGCGAGGTCCGCGAGCTGGCGGTTGCCCTTGCCCGAGACTTCCCCCACATCGACGTGCTCGCCAACAACGCGGGCGGGATCTTCGGCACACGCGAGCGCACGGAGGACGGCTTCGAGAAGACCTTCCAGGTCAACCACCTGGCGCCGTTCCTGTTGACGAACCTGCTCATGCCGACGCTGATTGCGAGCCGGGCATCCGTCATCAACACGTCGAGCGCCGCCGCCAAGCTGTTCGCCCGGCTCGACCTCGACGACCTCAACAATGACCGCGGCGCATCCGCAAACCGTGCCTACGGCAATGCGAAGCTGGCGAACATCCTCTTCACGAGGGAGCTCAACCTGCGCTTCAACGGCGAGGGCATCTCGACGGCCGCGTTCCACCCCGGGGTGGTGGCGACGAGTTTCGCGAGCGACACGACCAGCCCCATGCGCCTGGTCTATGGCACGCCGCTGCGTCACCTGCTGCGCCTCATCACACCGGAGGAGGGCGCGAGCGGGCTCGTCGCGCTCGCCGAGGGGCAGCCTGGGGTCGACTGGATCTCGGGCGAATTCTACGAACATCAGCGCATCGCGAAGACCAACCCGCAGGCCTACGATGCTGAGGCGGCGCGGCGGCTGTGGGAGGAGAGCGAGCGGATGCTCGGGCTCACCGCGTCGCCGGAGCCCGCATCCCACAAGCACGACGGCCGTTTTGATCCGCCGTGCGGGCCGGTCATTGGGCGGCTCGACGGCGCGGTGATCCGAGCGACGGGCATCCCGTACGCCCGCGCCGCACGGTTCGCCCCGCCCGCGCCCGTGGCCGACTGGGCAGAGCCCTTGCAGGCGACGGCTCCCGCGCCTGCCTGCCCGCAGTTGCCGTCGCTCGCGCTCGCCGACGCCATGGGCACGGGGCAGTCCTTCATCGACGACAGCGAGGACTGCCAGAACGTGAGCGTCACGGTGCCGGCCGACCTCCGGCCCGGCGAATCGCTGCCCGTCATGGTCTTCATCCACGGCGGCTCCTATGTCATCGGCGCCGCCGACATCCCCATGCACGATCCCGCCGCGCTGGTCGCCGAGCAGCGCGTCATCGTCGTCGGCGTGACCTACCGCCTCGGCCTCTTCGGCTTCCTCGCGACGCCCGACGGGCATCCTGCGAATCTTGGCCTGCTCGACCAGATCGAGGCGTTCCGCTGGGTGCAACGCAACATCGCCGCGTTCGGTGGCGACCCGCAGCGGGTGACGGCATTCGGCCAGTCGGCGGGCGCCGACGCGATCGCCCACATCATGGCGACACCGGATGCCCCGCGCCTCTTCTCCCGGGCGATCCTCCAGAGCGCGCCCCTCGGCATCGGCCGTGGACGGCAGGCAATGAACGAGGCGATGGGTGCCGCCGCGGCGGGGCTGACGGCCGAATCGACCGTGGGTGCGGTGCTCGCGCGACAGGCGCGGGTCTCCGCGATCGGGGGCAGCTTCGGCCTCGTCGGTGGGATGCCGTTCGGGCCGCAGCCCGGCCACGTGCCGCTGCCGGCCGAGCACGAGCTCGATGCGGCACTGGATGCTGCGGCTCCCCACATCGAGGTGCTCATTGGTCACACCTCCCAGGAGTCGCGCCTTTTCGCCCCCCAGGTCGAGAAGGTGCAGCGGCTGGCGAAAGTGCCCGTGCTGGGCCGCCCTGCCGTCGGGGCGATCGACTCGGTGCTGACCCGCATCATCTACGGCGCGGCATCCCGTCGTTTCGCCCGCCGTCATGCGGCGGCAGGGGGCCGAGCGCGGCACTACGTCTTCTCCTGGTCAGCTCCCGACAATGACTTCGGTGCCGCCCACACAATCGACCTGCCGTTCCTGTTCGGCAACGAGGAGACGTGGAAGCGTTCCAAGATCCTCGCGGGCGCGCCGTGGGCCGAGGTCGAGCGGCACGCGCGGCAGGTGCGCCAGCTGTGGGCAGACTTTGCGCGCGGCGTCGACCTTCCCGAGCGGGGCGAGATCCCCGGGGTCCTCACGCACGCACGCGTAGGATCGCGTCTATGAGCACCACCGTCAGGAGCGCCCTGTGACCCGCGTCGCCGCGTTCGACTGCGGCACCAACTCGCTGCGTCTCCTCATCGCCGACATCAAGCACGGCCGCCTGCACGACATCGTGCGCTCGCTCGAGATCGTGCGTCTCGGCCAGGGTGTCGACCGCACGGGGCGCTTCGACGAGACCGCCCTCGCGCGCACCCTCGCGGTGACCCAGCAGTACGCCGAGCTGTGCCGCAAGCACCGGGTCGAGCGGATGCGGTTCGTCGCGACATCTGCCACCCGCGACGCCGCGAACCGCGACTTGTTTCTCGACAGTGTGCGCGAGATACTCGGCATCGAGCCTGAGGTCATCGACGGCGACGAGGAAGCGCGGCTGTCGTTCCGCGGGGCGCTGAGTGCGATTCCGGATGCCGCGGCCAAGCGCTCCCGCCGACTCGTCGTCGACATCGGCGGTGGGTCGACCGAACTGGTGCTTGGCGAGACCGTGCCGGAGGCGGCGCACTCGATGGATGTCGGGAGCGTGCGGCTCACGGAACGAGACATCCGCTCCGATCCGCCCACGGCCGAGGAGCTGGCTGCGGTGCGCCGCGATGTCGAGCTGGCCCTCGACGATGCGGCGAGCATCGTGGACCTCGGTGCCGCGCGGGAGGTCATCGGCGTCGCAGGGACCGTCACGACCGTGACGGCGCACGCGATGGAGCTGAGCGACTACGACTCCGCCGCGGTCAACGGGAGCCGGCTGCGCCTCGACGACGTGCTGGAGGCCTGCCGGTCGCTCGCGAGCATGCCGCGGGAGGAGCGACTCATCCTGCCCTACGTGCACCCCGGCCGCGTCGACGTGATCGCGGCGGGCGCCACCATCTGGTCGACCGTGCTGGAGAGGGTCGCTGCGGAGACGAAGGCCGCCGGATCACCGCTCCACTGGGTCGTGACGAGCGAGCACGACATCCTCGATGGAACCGCGTTGTCTCTCGCCGACTGAGCGCCCGCCCATTAGTCTGGCTGCCAACCCGCGTCACCGATCGGATCGGTAGGTCTTCATGAGCACCCCAGCCCCCTACGGCTATGGCCCCGCCGGCCCCGTGCAGGCTCCGCCGCGCAGGCCGCCACTCTCCGTCGGGCAGAAGCGCGGCGCGATGATCGCCGGTGGTGTCGGCTACACGCTCATGTCCCTCGGCTTCGGCACGGTCTTCGCGGTCGTGATCGTCACCGTCGTCTTCGGGGTCATGGGTTTCATCGGCGCGTCGCTTGCCCGCTCGGGCGGCGCGGCCGACGACTTCGTGCAGACCGTCACCGACATCGTGCAGTCGTACTGGTGGATCGCCCTCGTCGTGGCAATACTGGGCGTCGCGCTCTGGTTGGCCGGGTACTTCGCGAGCGTGCGCATCCTGAAGTCCTCAGGCAACTCGCGCGCTACGGCGATCACGTGGGCGGCGCTGGGTATCGGCATCGTAGCGGGATGGGTCGCGAGCACCGTGCTCTCGATCCCGGGCAACATGCTCACGGTCATGCCGAGCCGCGGGGAGGGGGAGCTGCCAGCCCTCTTCGTCGGCGGCGGGCTCCTCGTGCTGGCGAGTCTCGCGGTGACGGTCGCCATCGGCGTCTTCGCCTGGTGGTGGATGGCCCACGCCCTGCGGCCCGCCGCCCCCATCGATACGGACCCTTCGTCACCCACCGCCTGACCGCGCGGGTGGTGGTTTCCACGAGTCCGGGCCGCCGTTCTGCGGGCCCAACAGTGCCCATGCCACGAACTTTTCGGCATTCTGTTGTGCCCAGCGTTAGCATCACGCCATGAGTGACTACCGACCGCCGACATCCGACGCTGCCTTCATCCTTGAGCACGTCGTGGGCTACAACGACATCGCCGCCTACCCGAACTACGAGCACGCCGACCTCGAGACGGTCGTCGACCTGCTGGAGCAGAGCGGCCAGTTCATGGCCGAGGTCATCGCGCCCACGAACCGCGCGGGCGACCTGGAGGGCTCAAAGCTCCAGGCGGATGGCACGGTCAAGACGCCGACCGGCTTCAAGGAGGCCTACAACAAGCTCGTCGAGTCCGGCTGGATCTCGCTGCAGTTCCCCGAGGAGTTCGGCGGCGGCGGCTTCCCCTGGCTCGTCGGCCTCGCCATCCAGGAGCAGCTGCTCGCGGCCAACATGGGCTTCGGCCTCGGCCCGCTGCTGACGCAGGGCGCGATCGACGCCCTCCTGCACTACGGCTCGCCCGAGCAGAAGCAGCTCTTCCTGCCCAAGATGGTCAGCGGCGAGTGGACCGGCACGATGAACCTCACGGAGCCGCACGCCGGCTCCGACGTCGGCGCCCTCACGACGAAGGCAGTGCCCAACGACGACGGCACCTACTCGATCTCGGGCCAGAAGATCTTCATCAGCTGGGGCGACCACGACCTCACCGAGAACACGATCCACCTGGTTCTCGCGCGCACCCCCGGTGCTCCCGCCGGCACGAAGGGCATCTCGCTCTTCATCGTGCCCAAGTTCAACGTCGACGCGGATGGCACGATCGGCGAGCGCAACTCGGTGCACACGGTCTCCCTCGAGGAGAAGATGGGCATCCACGCCTCGCCCACTTGCGTGCTCTCCTACGAGAACGCGAAGGGCTACCTGGTCGGCGAGGAGAACCAGGGCATGCGCGCCATGTTCGTCATGATGAACAGCGCGCGCATCTCGGTCGGCATGCAGGGCCTCGCGGTGGGGGAGCGCGCCTACCAGGCGGGCCTCGCCTACGCGAAGGAGCGCATCCAGGGCAAGGCGATCGGGGCCACGCAGGACTCGCCGATCATCGACTTCCCCGACGTGCGCCGCATGCTGATGACACAGAAGGCCTACCTTTCGGCCCTCCGCCGCATCATCTACCTCAACGGCATCTACATGGACAAGGCGCTGTACTCGCCGGATGCCACGGAGCGGGCGCGTGCGGAAGAGCTCGCCGCCCTCCTCACCCCCATCAGCAAGGCCTTCGGCACCGACCTCGGCAACGAGGTCACCTCGCTGACGGTGCAAATCCACGGCGGCATGGGCTTCATCGAGGAGACGGGAGTCGCCCAGTACATGCGCGACGTCCGCATCGCCGCCATCTACGAGGGAACCAACGGCATCCAGGCCGCTGACTTCGTGGGTCGCAAGATGGGCGTGCGCAGCGGCCAGTCGTTCATGGAGTTCATCGCGCAGATGCGGGAGGTCGAGGCGAAGCTTGAGGCCGCCGGTGACGAGTTCGCGTCGATCCGCACGCAGCTCGGCCGCCAGTTCGACGTGCTGCTGAAGACGACCGGCTACATGCTCCAGACGGGCGCAGGCGGGGACTTCTCGTCGGTGCTGTCGGGCTCAGTGCCGTTCCTCCGCCAGTGGTCGCTCGTCGTGGGCGGCTGGCTCATGGCGGAGTCCGCGCTTGCGGCGGCAGCCCTCGACGACGCGAAGCAGGCTGAGTCGCAGCTCGTGCTCGCCCGCTTCTACGCCGAGCAGCTGCTTCCCGCGGCAAGCGGGCTTGCCGGTGCCGTCACGGCCGGCGACCGCGACCTCTTCGCGCTCGACGCGGAGGCGCTCGCGAGCTGACCCCCCCCCAAGAAGAAGCGGATGCCCGGTCGCGTGCGCGGCCGGGCATCCGTCATTTCTGCGGCCGGCCGCTTCGGCTGCTCAGTCCGACTGGCGCTGGAGCAGGGTCATGAGGGCATCGGCGTCGACCGGCTTGGAATGCAGGTAGCCCTGCGAGCGGTCGCAGCGCAGCTCGCTGAGGACGCTGAGCTGCTCCTCGGTCTCGACGCCCTCCGCAACGACGCGCAGGCCGAGGCCGTGGCCGAGGCCGACGACGGCCGCGATGATCTTGGCGCCCGCACGGTCCTTGCGCCCGACGAAGGAGCGGTCGATCTTGAGTTCGCTCACGGGCAGGTTGCTGAGCTGCGTGAGCGAGGAGAAGCCTGTGCCGAAGTCATCGACCGAGATGCTCACGCCGAGCTCGTGGATCGCCCGGAGCTCCGACTGCGCCACGCTCATGTCGGTGACGACCTTCGACTCGGTCACCTCGATCGTGAGCCGCTCCGGGGGAAAGCCGAGCAGCTTGAGGTCGCGGGCGACGGATGCCGCGTAGCCGTCGGTCTCCAACTGTGCGACCGAGGCGTTGACCGACACCTCGACCGGGTAGCCCGCGGCGCCCCACGCGAGTGCGTCCCGGCAGGCGGAGCGGAGCACCTGGGTGCCGATCTCGGAGATCGTGCCGTTCTCCTCAGCGAGGGCGATGAACTGGTCGGGGCGCACGAGGCCGCGCGTGGGGTGATTCCACCGGGCGAGCGCCTCGACGGCCACGACGCGACCGGAGAGCACGTCGATCTGCGGCTGGTAGACCGCGAAGATCTCGCCGCGCACGACGGCGCCGTGCAGGTCGGTGTCGAGCTGCAGCTCATCGTCGGAGGCGGTGGCGCCCCGTGCCAGCCGGCGGCCAGCCTTCTTGGCCATGAGGTCGGACTCGGCGCTCGCGGCCAGGCGCTGCGCGCGCTCGGCGACGGAGCCCTCCGTGCCGATCTCGACGAGTGAGGAGATGCCGAGCGAGAGCGAGACGACGACATCCTGGCCCTCGACCGCGATCGGATGCTTGAAGGAGCGCTGGATGCGCGCGATCGCGGGTGCGACCTCGTCGGGGTGCGTCGCCCGGGCGAAGGTGATCGCGAACTCGTCGCCGCCGTAGCGCGCGACCGTGTCACCCTGGCGCACGACCCGCTTGAGCCGTTCGCCCACCTCCTGCAGCACCGTGTCGCCGGCCTGCTGTCCGAGGCGGTCATTGATGCGCTTGAAGCGGTCGATGTCGCAGACGATCACGACCGTGCCCCTGCCCGCGGCATCCGCCTGTTCCACCATGCCTGCGAGGGTGCGCTCGAGCGCCTGGCGGTTGGGGAGGCGCGTGACGCGGTCGTGCTCGACGTTCCACTCGATCTCATTGGCGAGACGGTTGTTGTCGAGCGCAACCCCGGCGAGACCTGCCAGGCCGGTGAGGCGACTGCGCGTGATCTCGTCGAGTTGCGCGGGGGGCTCGGTGTCGGCCCAGTGCGCCGCCACGAAGCCCATTGAGCGGCCCGACACCGTGATGGGCACGAGGGCGAGGGCGCGGATGTCGAAATCCCTGACGATCTCGTGCGTCCAGTCCTCATGCGCACCGTCGAGAAGCACGGGCCCGCCGGAACGCATGAGGTCATACAGCGCGGGTGCCGAGAACGGGGTGCCGGCCCAGAGGCCGAGGCGGCGACTCAGTGCGCCGGACCAGCCCGCGACGGCGGAGACAACGAAGGTGTCGGTCATCTCGTCCCACAGGATGACGGCGCCTCGGTCGACCTGGCAGACGGTCGGCACGGCGTCGGCGATGATCTGTGACACGGCCGGCAGGTCTGTCGGTTCGCACAGCGCCCGGGCGACCGACAGGAGCATCTCGCTCGTGTCTCGTTGGCGTGCAAGTTCAGCGGCGGTCTCGTCGCCGTTGTCGAGGCGCCCCGTCTCGATAGTGGTCACTGTGCCTTCCGTCGCTTCACTGTGCAGTGAGCTCACAGGGCTCGGGTCGCCCCCTGTAAGTCTGGCATGACCAGGGGCACGATGGTGTCATGGAACCCCGCGACAGCGACGATGACGACATGACCTTCGAGGAGAAGCGGCACGACCAGCTCACGGCCGCGCCAGACGCGGTCGAAGAGGATGCCGCACCCCGCATCGACGTGACGACGACGCCCGAGGGCAACACCCGTATCGACTGGCGCGACGACGCGCCGGTGAGGCCGGGCGAAGGCGACGCGGGGGAGTAACGGGCCGCTGAGCATCCCGTGCAAGGCAGGTGGGAATGCCCGCACAAAGCACCGCCGTGGCTTGAGCTGCGCCTCACTCTGCGGGAGCGTGGGGGGCCAACCCCGAACTGGAAGGAGCGCCATGCTCACCCTCACCGAGACCGCCAGCAACGTCGTCAAGGCCATCATCGACCAGAACCCGGATGTCGAGAGCGCCGGTCTTCGCATCAACTCCGAGGGCACCGCGGCCAATGCTGAACTCGGAGTCTCGGTCGTCGAAGCTCCCGAGGCCAGCGACCAGGTGCTCGAGCAGGATGGCGCCCGCGTCTTCCTCGACGAGGGTGCACGGATCGCCCTCGCCGACAAGGTGCTCGACGCGCAGGTTGCGAGCGACGGCAGCGTCAGCTTCGCGATCGGCCAGCAGACCGCGTAGGTCAACAGCGCCTCACTCGTCTCGAACTCAGGAAGGCTCGGCCTTCCTGAGTTCTGAGATCGGCCTACAGGGCAGCCGCGACCCGGGTGCCCTGCTCGATCGCACGCTTGGCGTCGAGTTCGGATGCGAGGTCCGCTCCGCCGATGACGTGCGCCTTCGCATTCGTTTCCAGCTGCTCGACGAGGTCGCGCACGCTCTCCTGTCCCGCGCAGACGATCACGTTGTCGACCGAAATCACCTGAGCGTCGCTGCGCTCCGGGCCGAAGGTGATGTGGAGGCCCTCATCGTCGATGCGCTCATAGTTGACGCCGCTCAACTGGCGCACGCGCTTGTGCTTCAGCGCCGCGCGGTGCACCCACCCCGTCGTCTTGCCGAGGCCCATGCCGATCTTGCCCGGCTTGCGCTGCAGGAGGGTCACCTCACGCGCGGGCAGTGACGGTTGGGGCTTCACGAGGAAACCCGGCACCGTGCCGTCGTCGGTGACGCCCCACTCGCGCTTCCACTCGGCAAGCTCCTCCGCCGTCGGGTTCACGTCGCGCAGCGTGTGCTCCGTGAGGAACTCGCTCACGTCGACGCCAATGCCGCCCGCGCCGATCACGGCCACCCGCCCGCCGATCTCGCGACGACCGAGCACGGCATCCGCGTAGGTCATGACGCTCGGGTGGTCGATGCCGGGGATCGCCGGGATGCGCGGCGTCACGCCCGTCGCGATGACGACGTCGTCGAAGCCCACCAGGTCGGATGCCGCGGCTCTCCTGCCGAGCCGCACGTCAACCTTGAGCAGCTCGAGCTGCCTGGTGAAGTAGCGGATCGTCTCGGAGAACTCCTCTTTGCCGGGGATGCGGCGGGCGATGTCGAACTGGCCGCCGATGTGCTCGTTCGCCTCGAAGAGCGTGACGTGGTGGCCGCGGCGGGCGGCCGCGACGGTCGCCGAGAGCCCAGCCGGGCCGGCGCCGACGACCGCGACCCGCTTGGCGCGCTTGGTCGGCATCAACACGAGTTCGGTCTCGCGTCCCGCGCGCGGGTTCACGAGGCAGCTCGCCTGCTTGCGCTCGAAGGTGTGGTCGAGGCAGGCCTGGTTGCAGGCGATGCAGGTGTTGATCTCATCGCTCGCATCCGCCGCCGCCTTGCGCACCCAGTCGGGGTCGGCGAGCATCGGGCGGGCGAGCGACACGAGGGCCGTCGCACCCCGGTTCAGGATGCCCTCCGCGACCTCCGGCATGTTGATGCGGTTCGCGGCCGCGACGGGGATCGTGACCTCGCGAGCCAAGCGCTCCGTGATGTCGACGAATGCTGCGCGCGGCACACTCGTGACGATCGTCGGCACGCGGGCCTCATGCCAGCCGATGTCGGTGTTGATGATGGTGGCGCCGGCCGTCTCGATCTCGCGCGCGAGCGTCACGATCTCGTCCCAGGTCTGGCCCTGCTCCACGTAGTCCGCCATCGAGAGGCGGAACAGGATGATGAAGTCATCGCCGACCGCGGCACGCATGCGGCGCGTGACCTCGACGGCGAAACGGCGACGCTTCTCGGGGGAGCCGCCCCAGGCATCCGTCCTGTGGTTGGTGCGCTCCGCAAGGAACTGGTTGATGAGGTACCCCTCGCCTCCCATGATCTCGACACCGTCGTAGCCGGCTTCGCGCGCCAGCCGTGCCGTGCGGGCGTAGGAGTCAATCGTGCGCTCGACGCCCCTCGCACTCAAGGCCCGCGGGGTGAAGGGTGTGATGGGCGACTTGATCGCCGAGGCTGAGACGCTGAGCGGGTGGTAGCCGTAGCGGCCCGCGTGCAGGATCTGCAGCGCGATCTTGCCGCCCTCCGCGTGCACGGCCTCCGTGACCGTGCGGTGCCGCGGCAGCTCCCGCCTGCTGCTGAGCTTCGACCCGAACGGCGACAACCAGCCGCGGATGCTCGGGGCGTAGCCGCCCGTCACGATCAGCCCCACGCCGCCCCGCGCGCGCTCGGCGAAGAAAGCAGCGAGCTTCGTCGCATCCGAGGCCTTGTCTTCGAGACCGGTGTGCATCGAGCCCATGATGACGCGGTTCTCGAGCGTCGTGAATCCGAGGTCGAGGGGCGCGAGGAGCTTCGGGAACGGCGTCGTCATGGCGTCAGGCTAGCGGGGGGCCTGCTTGGCCCGTAGTCGGCTATCGGGAGTGACAACGTCGTGCCCCATCCGGCGCGAGGTTTTGGTGGCATCCACATCGCAGTCGCCGGCATGTGGTCCCAGGCCGTGGTCAAACCACCGTGGACCTTGCCTGTATTCTGCTCGAGTGGTAGTAGCGAGGCGGTCTAGTGGTTCTTGAGGCCGCGCCTGCGGTAGAGCGGTCCAAGTTCCAGCGCAAGCTCCTTGCCGCACGGACCGTGACCGAAGCTGCCTATTTCGCAGCAGAGCACGCGCGTCGCCTGCTCGACAGCGACCTCGCCTGGGTCGGCGTACGCGAGGATGCGATCATGTACATGGCTGGATCATCCGGTCTGCGCACCGCAGAAATGATGTCCGCCTGGAAGCTCGAGCTAGGCCTGGGGATCGGCGGCCAGGCGATAGCCGAGGGCAGAGCGCTCGCCGACCCCGACTACGACTACCAGGACGACCCCCTGCTCGAGTACCCCAAACGGGCGCGCCTCATCAACCAGGAGGGAATCGTCGGGGTTGCCGCCGCGCCGCTTCTCGCGAGTGAAGAGACCTTCGGCGTGCTCTATGTGGGGCAGCGGGAGGTGAGGCACTTCGAACGCTCCGAACTCTCCGAGCTCGAATTCATCGCCGACTGCCTGACGACAACCGTCGCGAAGCTGAAGTCGTCCGAGTTGGATCAGGAGACGATACGCAGGCTCTCCGAGGAGCTCAAGGAGAACGAGGACGTCGTCTACCAGACGCGCGTGCTCCTCGAGACCGCGACCCAAACGGAGGAACCGGAACGCGTCATGGAGGTCGTCGCCCATCGCCTGCAGGTGCGGCTCGACCTGCAGGATGACGCCGGGCGAGTGCTCACGAGTGTGAGCGGCATCGCGGTTGACATCAGCCCGTGGGAACTGTGGGCGGTGGAGACCAGCCCCCTGCAGACGGGACGACTGGTCTTCTACGGCCGCAGGGCATTCACCCGCGCGGAGATGACCCTCGCCAAGACGGTCGTGAACGTCATCGACCTGCAGCTCATGCGCAAGTCGGCGTCGCTCGCGGCAGAGATGCGGCTCAGCAACCGCTTCTTTGAGCGTCTCCTGGAGGCCGAGGTGGACGAGCGAGCACTCACTATGGACGCCGCCCTGCTCGGAGCGCGCATCGAAGGTCCTCTGCGCGCCCTCGTGGTGCGAGCCGTGGGACAGACGGGCACCGCGCCCAGTTCCTCGGTCGGCACCGTGCGCGACGCCATCCGGAGGTACTTTCCGGACTCCCTTGCGCTCTCCTATCGGGGAGACATCATCGGTCTCCTGCCTGTGGCGCAGCACAGCTCCAAGCAGATCCTCGGCTATGTCGGGGGAGAGCTGCTGCCGGGCATCCGGGGGACGCAGTACCGCGCTGTGCTCGGCCCCAAGGTCCACAGTCTGGGAGAGCTATCCGGGTCGTACTACCGAGCACTTCTGACCCTCGACCTCTCCACCGGATACGAGCCCGAGCAGCTGGCCACTCTCTACGACAGGACGCTCGACGCCTTTCCTGCCGATGCCACGCGCGAGACGATCCAGCGCCACGTCAACTCGGTGCTCGGCAGCCTCGCCGATCGGGACGGCAGTGGCGGGGGCGACTATGTCAAGACACTCATCGCGTACTTCGCTGAGGACCGCCACCTCAAGCGAACGGCAGAGCGGCTGCACGTGCACCTCAACACGGTGCGGTACCGCGTCGAACGCATCGAGGAAATCCTCGAGATCAGCTTCCGCGACCCGGACCAGAGGTTCCGGGTCGAATGGGCCGTCCGGCTCCAGGATCGGCTGACTCGCACCCAGTGGGCAAGCCATTGACGGGATCCTGAGCTCCCCGCGTGGGGGTGCTCGTCCGTCAGCGACGCGCGGGGATGGCCGCAAGCGCGACCGCGACGAGGGCGAGGCTCGCCCCCACGATCATGCTTGTCGAGACCCCATCGGTGAGGGGCGCCATCCATTCGATGGCTAGCGATGAGAGCAGCTGGCCGGCCACGCTCGCCATGCCGAGGAGCAGCACCCCGACCATCCGCACGAGCGAAGTCGAGACAGCGACGAAGACGATGCCGAACACCCCGCCGAGATACAGCCAGGGGGATGTCGGCCATGCCGGGGGCCATCCGTGGAATGCGATGGATACGAGAGCGCAGGCGACCAGGGCGGCGGCACCCACGAGGAAGGTGACGAAGGCCACAGCGATGGCGCTGCCCGCGGTCTCGCGGAGCACTCCATTGATCGCGACCTGCCATGAGACCCCGACCCCCACGACCACGGGGGCGACAACGAGCCACGAGGCCAGATCATGCCCCAGCGTGTCCCATCCGGCGATGAGCACTGCGAGCACGACGAGCACGGCACCCAGCACACGCTGGGGGGTGAGGGATACCCGCCCCGCTGGACCGATCAGGGTGCGGTCCATCAGGAGGCCGCCGGTGGCCTGCCCGGCGACGATCCCCAGGGTGAAGAGCACGATGCCGACGGCGGGGGTGAGGAGGGACTGGGAGAGCACGAAGAGCGACCCCATGAGGCCGCCACCAAGGGTCCAGGTCTGGAGCTGCCCGGAGCGCAGGCCCGAGAAGACGCGGCGCAGTCCGGTCCGCAACTGGGGTGATAGGCACGCGATGATGCACAGGACGCTGAGCCCGACGAGCAGTGAGATCGCCGCCGCGACGATGCCGTCGCCGAGCTGCTGGGCGAGTCCGCCATTCACGCGTGACTGGATGGCGATGAAGGAACCGGCGATGCCCGCCCCGAGCAAGGCGAATGGCAGGTGGTACCGCGCCCGACGCCCTGTCACCCTCGGTCCTCGCGGTTGGGCATGGTCTTGTGGCAAAGCTGTGCTCCTGCTTTCGTTCGCGGCGCTGCGTTAGATCACCTCGTCAAGACTGAGGCGTGGCACGGCCCTTGTGTACGGCGTGCGATGCCCTGCTGGGCGCCGTGTCTTGGCAGATTGCGCCAATTGATGCGACGTATCGGACGATTCACTTCCCGCCATGGCGAAGCGCGTCGCGGCGCTTGGCGACGCGGGCCAAACGCGGCCCTAAACCTTGGCATCGGAATCCATACTCGCTCGCTGTCGTGATCGACAAACTGATGCGACTACCAACAGATTCCTGCAGGTCCAGAGAGTGGAATGCGCCCCCCTGGTGCCGGATGGCAGGACCAAGCAGCAAGGAGGCAACATGTTCCGATCTTCACCGGAGCCCGGCAAGGGCCGGCTTTCCATCGCTACGCGTATGGGCTCGCTCGTCGTCGGTGCAGTGTTCCTCGCCGGCTGCTCGTCGGCACCGACCACGGCCCCTGTCGATGACGGCAACCTACCCTTCACCGAGATTCCCCGCCCTGAGGTCGTCCAGGAACTGGCTGACCGCGTGCCTGCGGAGATCCGCGACAAAGGCCACCTCAGCATCGCTCTCGACATCTACCCCACCGCTGTCATCGCGCCGCCGGAGGGCGGAGACCTTCGCGGCTGGGAGGTCTCGACAGCGCAGGCCCTTGGCGCCGTGCTCGACCTCGACCTCAAGTTCGAGAAGACCTCGTTCGACTCCATGCTCCCGGGTCTCGTCTCTGGTCGCTACGACGCCGTCATGTCGTCGTGGGCGGCCACGCCTGCCCGCACCGAAGAGGTCACCTTCGTGATCGCGCACTCCACCGACATCAGCATGCTGGTGCGCGAGGACTCGGACTTCACAGCAGACAGCCTGCTCGACCTCTGCGGCCAGCGCCTCGGACTCATCGCCGGCTCGATCCAGGTTCCGGAGTACGAGACGATCTACCAGCCCGGTTGCGTTGAGGCAGGTCTCCCTGGCATCGAGCTGCAGACGTTCAAGACCATCAACGAGGCGGTCCTCGCACTTGACGCGGACCGCATCGATGTGCAGATCTCGGCCACCGACATGCACGTCTACCTCATGAGCCAGCAGCCCGACAGCTTCAAGTCGGTCTACCGCTTCGACTCGCCGACTCTCGTATCGGTGCACGAGGACGTACGTCCCGGTTCGTCGGGGATCGCGCTCGCGCGCGAGTCCGACTACTGGGAGGAGCTCGCCGAAGTGATCAAGGACGCTCTCAACGTCATCATCGAAGACGGCACCCACCAGGCGATTCTCGACAAGTGGAACAGCGGCTTCGGCGGAGTCGACGAGGCAATCATCGTTCCGTAAGGGACGTCACGGTAAAGGGAACGTCACATGAGTAGTTCACCTGTCAACCTTCGAGCAACACGCAGTGGCTCCGTCTTCGTGTCGGAAGGAGTGGAGGTCCGGCGCGACGCGGCAGTCAAGCGGCAGCGGCATCCGTGGCAGACAGCAGCCTCGATCGTGGTGCTGATCGTCTTCCTCGCGGTCGTCTACAGCTTCATGACAAACGAACGGGTCGAATGGCCCGTCATCGCGAAGTACATCTTCGCCCCGGCGGTCTTCGAAGGCCTGCGGAACACCGTGGTGCTCACTGTCGCGGCGATGTCGCTCGGCTTGGCGATCGGCGTGATGATCGCGCTGATGAAGATGTCGAGCAACCTAACCCTCAAGGCTATCGCCGGGTTCTACCAGTGGTTCTTCCGCGGCACCCCGTTGCTCGTGCAGCTGATCTTCTGGTTCAACCTCTCGGTGCTGTACCCGAAGATCGCTCTCGGCATCCCGTGGGGGCCGACGTTCTTCGAGGCGAGCACGAACCAGTTCATCACCGTGTGGGTTGCGGCGCTCATCGGGCTCGGGCTCAACGAGGGTGCCTACGTCAGCGAGATCATCCGAAGCGGACTGATCTCCGTGAACAAGGGGCAGAAGGAGGCCGCGTTCGCCCTCGGGATGACGCCGTTCCTCAACTTCCGCAGGGTCATAGCGCCGCAGGCGCTGCGCGTGATCGTGCCTCCGCTGGGCAACCAGGTCATCAGCATGCTCAAGGCGACAGCGCTCGTCAGCGTGATCGCGCTGCCCGAACTTCTCTACTCGGTGCAGCTCATCTACTCGCAGACCTTCGAGATCATCCCGCTGCTGATCGTCGCGTGCCTCTGGTACCTGGTGCTGACGACGATCCTCTCGATCGGACAGCACTTCTTGGAGCGCAACTACAACCGTGGCTACTCCGACCGCGGCCCTCGCCGCGTCGAGCTCGAGGAAGGGAACTAGAGATGGAAACGTCACTCGCAACCAAGGAGCGATCGGTGGGCGACAAAAACTTGTCACCCGTCGTCCAGGTGGTCAATCTCCACAAGTCCTTCGGATCGATCGAGGTGCTGAAGGGTATCGACTTGGAGCTAGTCGAAGGCCAAGTCATGTGCGTGCTCGGACCGTCCGGATCCGGCAAGAGCACCATGCTGCGCTGCATCAATCACCTCGAGACGCCGACGGAAGGCTTCGTCGTGGTCGATGGGGAGGTTATCGGCTATCGGCCTGACGGTGACGGACTGCACGCGCTGAACACGTCGAAGATTGCGAAGCAGCGCCAGTCCATGGGAATGGTGTTTCAGCAGTTCAACCTGTTCCCGCACATGACGGCACTCGAGAACATCATCGAGGCGCCGATCCGTGTGCTCGGTCGGAGCAAGGCGCAGGCCACCAAGGAGGCCCTCGAGCTCCTGGCCGACGTGGGGCTCAGGGCACACGCAAATCACTACCCCGCGCAGCTCTCGGGAGGGCAGCAGCAGCGCGTCGCGATTGCCAGGGCACTCGCGATGCATCCCCGCGTCATGCTCTTCGACGAGCCGACGTCTGCCCTCGACCCCGAGCTTGTGGGCGAGGTGCTCGACGTGATGCGTTCGCTCGGAGAGAAGGGGATGACGATGCTCGTCGTAACCCATGAGATCGGCTTCGCAAACAGCGTTGCAGACCAGGTCGTCTTCATGGACGGCGGCGTCATCGTCGAGCAGGGCCCTCCCGCCGAAGTGCTGGGAAATCCCAAGGAAGCGCGCACGCAGCGCTTCATGAAGAGCGTTCTCTGACCGGCGCGGCCCCAGGCCGATGTGAAAGGACAAGATATTGAAGGCCGTAGTAACAAACGCTTTCGGCGGCACCGAGCAGTTCGAGCTCGTAGAGCGACCGATTCCTGAGCCCGCAGAGGGACAGGTCGTGATCAAGAACGCCTATGCGGGCCTGATCTACGCTGACACGCTCATTCGCTCGGGTGCGTATGCCCGCTGGCGCGCAGAGCTGCCCACTGTGCTCGGGTCCGAAGTGGTCGGCACCATCAGCGCCGTGGGCAACGGTGTCACCGAGTTCAAGGTGGGTGACCGAGTCAGTGCCGAGATGGTAAGGGGAGGCGCCTACCAGGAGTACTCCGTCGCCCCCGTGACCCGCACGACGGTGATCCCCGACGAGGCATCCTTCGAGGCGGCCGTCGTGCACAGCTTCAACCTGCCCGCCGCATACCTCATCTACTACAACTTCGTAGAGCTGTCGCCTGAGAGCGATCGCGACATCCTGATCCACTCCGCGGCCGGAGGTCTCGGTTCCATGCTGACCCTCGTCGCCAAGAAGAACGGGCACCGGGTCATCGGCCTCGTCTCTGACCCGGCGAAGCGCGAGGCATGCCTCAGTTTCGGCGCGGATGACGTGATCGTCACGTCCGAGCACCCCGACTACGAGAACGAGGTGCTCCGACTGACGGACGGTCGCGGCGTCGACGTCACCATGAACCACATGGCGGGCGAGTGGATGCGCAACGACCTGAAGGCGCTCAAGTTCCGCGGCAAGCTCATGCTCACCAACATCATCCAGGGCTTCCCCGAGGCGGACTGGGAACTCAAGAATCTCATCGTCAACGGCTCGCCGAACATCGTGATGGCAGCGAGCGCGACGCTCTACGGCACGCCTGAGCACCGCCCTGCCCTCGACTACCTCAGCGAATGCCTGAAGGAAGACAACCTGCAGGGGCTCGCAGAGGTCTACCCCTTCACCGCGGAGGGCATCAGCGAGGCCCACCAGCGGCTGGAGACGGGCAAGACCGTCGGCAAGCTCGCAATCAAGTTCTGACACACGACCTCACAAAGGATCCACAAATGAAAGCTCTTCTCACCCGCGAGTTCGGCGACGCCGACTCCTTCGAACTCATCGACGCCCCGGAGCCCACGGCGGGCGCCGGCGAGGTGCTCATCAAGAACGCCTACGCAGGTGTCATCTACGCCGACACCCTGATCCGTCGCGGAGGCTACCTGCGGTGGAAGGCCGCGATGCCGTCGGTGCTCGGTTCCGAGGTCGTCGGCACGATCGTCGCCGTTGGCGACGGGGTTGAGGGTCTTGCCGTAGGCGACCGCGTCAGCGCGGAACTCGTGCGTGGCGGCGCCTACCAGGAACTGTCGGTGGCGCCGGCATCCCGCACGACACTCATCCCGGACGAGGCGTCGTTCGAGGAGGCCGTGGTCTACAGCTTCAACCTGCCAGCCGCGTACCTCATGTACCACCACTTCACCCCCATCGCGTCGGATGCCACTGTGCTCATCCACTCGGCGGCGGGTGGCCTCGGCACCATGCTCACGCTCGTCGCGAAGGAGAACGGCAACCGCGTGATCGCGGTGGTCTCTGACGAGTCGAAGCGTGAGGCCTGCATTGCCAACGGCGCGGACGAAGTGATCTCCCGAGCGGAGCACCCGGATTACGAGAACGAGGTCCTTCGCCTCACCGACGGTGAGGGCGTGGATGTCTCTATCAACCACGTGGCGGGAAGCACCCTCGTCAATGACCTCAAGGCCCTGAAGTTCCGCGGGATGATCATGCTCTCCAATGCGCTTGAGGGGCTGAGCATCCTTGATGCTGAGGGTTCGAACCTCTACTACAACAAGTGCGCGAAGTTCGTCGTCGCCGCGAGTGCAACCCTCTATGGCACGGAGGAGCACCGGCCCGCCCTCGACTTCCTGTCGAACTGGCTGAAGCGCGACGGACTGCAGGCGCCGACGGCTGTCTTCCCCTTCAGCAAGGAGGGTGTCGGCGACGCGCACCGACTCATTGAGTCGGGAACGTCGGTCGGTAAGATCGCGATCCGTTTCTAGGAATGCACCGGTCCCGGGGTTGCTCAGAGCGACCCCGGGCCTTTTCTTGCGCGCGAGGCGCCTTCCCTTGGGAAGGCTGCGTGCCACGTCCATGCCTCGAGTGACAACGCCGGGAGGCCACTGTGCCGTGACGCCGCCTGCTTCCCGGCTGTGCTCCTGCCCGCATGGAGCAGAGTGCAGGCACGCCGGCCTCCGTTGCCCGCCCCAGGCCGGCGACGAGGCGGTGACGACCTAGCTATAGCTGACGTCGAAGGGCCACCCCGCGCGGGGAGCTCGAGGCGAGCGCGGAGCGGTCGCGCGACCCCAGCGCCGACCGAGCCTGCGAGGGCGGTGACGACCTAGCTATAGCTGACGTCGAAGGGCCACCCGCGCGGTGGAGCTCGAGGCGAGCGCGGAGCGGTCGCGCGACCCCAGCGCCGACCGAGCCTGCGAGGGCGGTGACGACCTAGCTATAGCTGACGTCGAAGGGCCACCCCGTGTACGCCTCTGCGAGGTAGGTCTGGCCGGCGGGCGAGCTCGTGACCGTCTCGAGTTCGCCGTAGCGGCGCTGCTTGTCGAAGGGGTGCTCGTCGGGTGTCGCGTGCAGCATTGACGTCATCCAGTAGGAGAACTGCTGGCCGCGCCAGATGCGCTTGAGCGCGGTCGGAGCGTAGTTGTCGAGCTTCTCGGTGCTGCCGTTGTCGAAGTAGGCCGTCATGGCGTCGGCGAGCACGAGCACGTCGGCGACCGCGAGGTTCATGCCCTTGGCGCCGGTCGGCGGCACCGTGTGGGCCGCGTCCCCCGCGAGGAACATGCGGCCGTACTGCATGGTCTCGCAGACGTAGGAACGGAACTGGAGCACGTCCTTCTGGAAGATGTGCCCGCGCTTGAGCTCGTGGCCGGGCACGCGCGCCTGCAGCTCATCCCAGATCTGCTCCTCGCCCCAGGTGTTCGTGTCGGTCTCGGGGTCGCACTGGAAGTACATGCGCTGCACGGTCTCGCTTCGCTGGCTGATGAGGGCGAAGCCGTTGTCGCCCGCGCTGTAGATGAGCTCCTCGCTGCTGGGCGACGCCTCGGCGAGGATGCCGAACCAGGCGAAGGGGTAGGGGCGGAAGAAGTCGCGGCGATCGGTCTCGGGGATCGACCATTTGGCGATGCCCTGCGAGCCGTCGGTGCCCGCGATGAAGTCGCATTCGACCACGAGATCCTGCCCCGAATCATCCGTGAAGCTGATGCTTGGGCTGTCGCTGAGCTGGCCGTGCAGCGCCGCATTGCTGGCGCCGAAGCGGATGTCTGCTCCCGCGGCAAGGCGCGAGGCGATGAGGTCGATCAGCACCTCGTGCTGCGGATAGAGGTAGACGGAACGGCCGACGAGTGACGGGAAGTCGATGCGGTGGCCCTCGCCCTGGAAGCGCAGCTCGATGCCGTCGTGCTTGTGGCCGTCGCGCAGCACGCGGTCGCTGACGCCCGTGTTGACGAGCACGTCGACCGTGCCCTGCTCGAGGATGCCGGCGCGGATCGTCTTCTCGATGTCCTCCCGGCTGCGCTTGTCGATCACGACCGAGGAGATGCCCGCGCGGTCGAGGAGGTGGGAGAGCAGGAGGCCGGCAGGGCCGGCCCCGATGATGCCGACCTGGGTGCGGATCGTCTCGGTCATGGGGACTCCTTTGTCGGCGCGGCCCGGTGCCGCGAGTGTCAGTGGAGGCCTGTCGTGGGCCCTGCTGCCATTGTGGAGAGCCCTGGGCCGAGCATGAACTCAGTTCCTGTTCAATGGGAAAGATTCTGTGAATCGCGCATTGCGCGGGTGATCCCCGTCGAGGCCGACTTGAGATACATCACGACGGTTCCGACGTCGCCGTGGTCGCGAGGGAGCACGACAGAGAGCGCCGCGATCGTGCCGCCACCCGGGCCCTTGACCGGTACCGCGACACCCACCGATTCCGGTGCGATGTAGCCGGGGGCGATGACGTGCCCGATGCGTCGGATCTCGCCGATCATCGAGCGCAGACGAGCGGGGTCGGTCACGGTCTCGGCCGAGCGCTGCTGCAACTCGCCCGCGAGCACGCGGTCCTGCAGCGCGGCATCCGCATTGGCCAGCAGCACGAGGCCGGACGACGAGGCGTGCAGCGGCAGGCGCCCCGCGATCCGTGTGATGTTCGCGCCGGAGTCGCGGCTCGAAAGCCGCTCGATGAAGAGGGCCTCGTCGTCTTCCAGCACCGCCAACTGCGTGTGCTGGCGCACCTTCGCCTGCACGCTCTCCATGAACGGGATCGCGATCTGGCGAAGTCGCAGCGCCTGCGAGCCGCGCATGGCCAGCTCCCAGAGGCGCATCCCGACGTGCACGTTGCCGCGCTCGTCGCGTTCGAGCAGGCCGTGCTCGCTCAATTCTGCGACGAGCCGGTGGGTCGTCGACGACGGGATGCCCGTGCGCCGTGCGATATCCGAGACGCTACGGCTCGTGCGATCCGTGTCGAACGTCTCGAGGATGCGAACGACACGAGAGATGAGGGAGTCACCACTCGGCGAGTTGGCCATGTGTTCAGCGTCTCACGGGGCGCTCGAGCCGGAGGCTACTGACGCAGCCTGGAGGGCAGCCGCCGCGACGCCGAGCGCCGGCGGGCCGAGTTGCAGGACCAGGTACACCACGAGCGGCGCAGCGCCGCTCCCTGCCTGCCTGCGAGCGAACGTGGTCCGGACGACGAGGTACAAAAGCGGCCAGAGCGGTGCGAGCCACGGCGCCGCCGTCTCCTCGTGCCCCAGCCGCCGCAAAGCAGAGCGGTCCTTGACGGCGAAGAGGAGTACCAGCGCGGCGATCGTCAGGGTTGTCGCGACGACGAACACCGTCAGGCTGGCCGCCATCGAGCCGTCGTCTTGTGCCCGAGCAACCGCGATGAAGTGTTCGAGGCCGAAGATCATGATTGCAACGGGCGCTGCCGCGGCACTACCGACAAAGGGCGTCGCGATTAGGCACCACACCCACGCGGTGTTGCTGCGGACGGGCCCCGTGTCCCATGATGCCGACGGGATTCGGGAGTTGGCGCGGGCAATGGTTTCCGACTGCCTGAGGGGGTCCGTGGGCCTGAGACCAGTGCCGAGCTGCTGCCCGAACGATGGCAGCGAGGCTCGCCACTCCTCCTCGCTGAGCGCGCGAGGGTCGCGGAACCCCGGTGCGGACTGGTTCGGGTATTCCTGTCCGGTAAAGCTCACGCCCGGTCCCCCTCCGGTCTGTGACGATTCGGTTCACGGTAACCAGTCGGTGAGGTGTAGCGGCATCCCCGCTTCGGGGGTGAGTGCTCGGCTTCGGGGGCGAGTGCCCAGCTCAGTGGCGGGCGCGCGGCCGCCGGGGCGCGGACTTCTTGGCGGAAGCGCCCTTGGCGCGGGCCGGTGGAGCTGGCGGCGTGGGCGGAGGCCCATCGACCCTGTCTTCCTGTGGATCGTCCGCTGGAGCGGGAAGCCCGAACGGCAGCTTGTGTGCGAGGGCCGCAAGGCCACGGCCGATGCGGGCGGCGGTGCGGATGCGACGGGGCGCTGCGGCTGCGGATGTCTCGGCTTCCTCGCCGTCGCGCAGTGTCGCCTTCTGCTCCACGAGGTCCACGACGTCGTAGACGGGGGCGGGCCGCTGGAATGGCGCGGTGTGCTGCGTCCACGTCTTGCCGTCCCACCAGCGACGGTGATCGGCCCCACTGGGGTCGGGGTACCACCCGGCGGGCAGTCGTATGTTGTGGAGCTCAGGCATGGTGCGCGTGTTGTCCCTTCGCGGATCCAGACATAGTCTCTCGCGACAACAGCCGTACCCGGAGGGCGAATCGCACAGTTTCCACGCGATTTCTTGGCTGAAACCTCCCGCACAGCCGCGGCGGCCGCGCATTCAGGCAACCGTAGGGTGCCCGGCGCACGATGGCGTCATGCGTGAGACACAGGACGGCCCCATCCAGGACGGCAGCGACGACGCCAGCAATGAGCAGCGTCTCGACGGCATCATCGAGCAGGTGCGCTCAGATCTTCGTCAGGGCCACACGCACGAATCAGCAGAGCAGATGTTGCGGCAGCGGGTACGCGAGACAGGCGTTGAGCTGAGCGATGAGCGCATCGCGGAGATTGCGCGGGGGCTCTCATCGGCGCAGTGACCGACCACGCGCCTCGTTATGCTGGGGAAGGCTGACGGGCTCCTTCACTCATGTGGGCCCAGGCTCGAACGATTGGGCCTACATGACTCTCTCTTCCCTTGGCTGCGACGGCCTCACTCCGTGGCAGGCGTTCCGCGCTGACCTCGACTTCGTGCGGGATGTGCTGACCGCCAACGGCATCGACTACTTCCTCGTGCGCAGGCAGGACCCGCGTCCGGTCGTCGTCATCGATCTCGCCGAGCGTGAGCGGTTCGAAGCCGCTCTTGCCTCGGCGTGCCAGGCGGAACCCTTCCGCTCGCGAACCATGAGGATGGCGAAGGCCGCGAGGGCAGACCTCGCTGCACGCGACATCCGCGTCGACCAATCCGTCGTTGGGAGTTCGGTGCCGCTCGCGGAGGGCAGGCTGTCACCCGACCCGGAGGCGCGGGCCTTCACTCTGTACCGTCCCCGCATCTCTGAGCACGGCACCCTGCGCTACGACCACGAGAACGGTGTTCCGGTCGAGCTGTGGGAGTGGGACGACATCCGTGGCCAGGTCATCGCTCCGCGCCCCAACATCCTGCAGCGGCACCACACCCCCACCTCGGAGATCGTGCGTGACACGGTCGAGCTCTATGGGCGGCAGTGGCCGACCCTGCAGGGAATGTTCGAACCCTCGAGCCTCGATGTGACCTTCGACATCGACATCATCTTCTCGTGGGTCGACGGGTCATCCGAGGAGTACCAGCGGCAGCGTGCGGCGCGCATGGCGAGCTACGTCGTGGGCGAAGGTGACGACCACGAGGCGCGTTTCCGGCAGATCGACGAACTCAAGTACGCGCTTCGCTCGGTGCACCTCTTCGCGCCGTGGATCCGCAACATCTACATCGTGACCGACTCGCCGCGGCCCGCCTGGCTGGCCGAGCATCCGAAGGTCACGCTACTGCGGAGCGAGCAGTTCTTCGCCGACACGAGCGTGCTGCCGACCCACAACTCGCACGCGGTTGAGAGCCAACTGCACCACATCGAGGGGCTGAGCGAGCACTTCCTCTACTCGAACGACGACATGTTCTTCGGCCGCGCGGTCGGGCCCGAGATGTTCTTCTCTCCCGGCGGCGTGAGCAAGTTCATCCTGTCTGAGACGCGCATTGGCATGGGGCAGAACCATCCCAGCCGCAGCGGCTTCGAGAATGCGGCACGCACCAACCGCAGGCTCCTCAAAGACCGCTTCGGCGTGACGATCACGAACCACCTCGAGCATGCCGCCGCGCCCCTGCGCCGTTCAGTGCTGCAGGAGCTGGAGGCCGAGTTCCCCGAGGAGTTCGCCCGCACTGCCGCCGCACAGTTCCGGCAGGCCACCGACATCTCGGTGACCAACTCCTTCTACCACTACTACGCACTCATGACGGGGCGCGCGGTCATCCAGCCGACGGCCAGGGTGCGCTACGTCGACACGACCGCGCGGCAGGGTGTGAAGGACATGAAGCGACTGCTGAAGCGGCGCGACTACGACTTCTTCTGCCTCAACGACGGCTCCTTCCCCGAGCTCGACGCGATGGAGCGGGCCGAAGCGGTGCTGGGGTTCCTCGAGCACTACTTCCCGATCGCGGCGCCATGGGAGAGCCCGAGCGACTGAGCTACCCGACGGGCATGAGGTCGAGCACTCCCGTCGTCAGCGGCGGCTCCGCCGGCACGGGCGCATTGGCCGGAGGCAGGATGCTCACCCCGTGACGGGCGAGGATCTGCGCCGTCTCGTCGGTCGAGGTGTACGACAGCGTCGAGGAGGCTGCGACGGGCACGACCGTGTGCATGACGGTGTCGTCGTAGACGTGGATGAGGTTGTACGACTGCGCACCGTCGCGCGGCATGGTCGAACCGAACTCGCCCGCGAGGTCCTGCGTGTAGCAGGTGGCGGATGCGACCGAGACGGGGATGCCGGCGAAGGTCGCGGTCGTCGAATAGTGCAGGTGGCCCGCGATGATGCTCCGGATGTCCGAGCCTCGCACGACCTCGGCGAGGGGCCCGCGGTCGCGAAGCTCCACGAGCACCGCGAGGTCTTGCACGCTCGGCACGGGCGGGTGGTGCATCGCGAGGATCGTGCCATGAGGTGCGGGTGACGCGAGTTCCTCGGCGAGCCAGTCGAGCTGCTCGTCGCTCACCTCGCCGTGATGGTGGCCCGGCACGGTCGAGTCGAGCGTGATGATGCGGAGGCCGTTGATGTCGTGCACGCGGTCGACGGGCCTGGTCGAGGGGTGCTGGTCGAGCAGTTGCTCGCGGAACGCGCCCCGGTCGTCGTGGTTGCCCATGACCCACACGACCTGTGCGCCCAGGCGTTCCGCCGCGGGTTCGACGATCGCGCGAAGCTTCGCGTAGGCCTCCGGCTCGCCGTGATCGGCGAGGTCGCCCGTGAGCACGATCGCCTCCGGGCGAGCACCGGATGCTTCCAAGCGCGCAAAGAGTTCAGCCAGGCGCGCTTCGCTGTCGACACGGTCGTAGAGGCGCTTGCCTCCAGCGAGAAGGTGGGTGTCGCTGAGGTGCAGGACGAAATGGTCGGGCCGTCGGTGAGCGGCCGTATAACCGGACATGACTCCAGTCCATCATTCGAATCCGAACGGCGCACTAACGCGAGGCGGCGATTCGCACCCCAGTTCGGGGTGTGTCGCGCGGGAGAAGGGGCTGTCGGCACCCATTGTGGGGACTGCCACTTGCGGTGATGCGCGCGCTTTACTTGGGTCTTACCCGACGCGGCCGTGGCCGCATTGTTTCCTTTCGATGTTGAAAGACGCCCTGGAGGTGCTCCATGCCCAAGCACGTCACCGCTCGGATGAGCCGCGCTTGGGTCCGCTCCGGCCGTTCAGTCGCTGTCGCCCTCGCTGTCGCCGGGCTGGGCGTCTCGCTCGTCGGTTGCGCTGGAGACGCGGCACCGCCTTCGGCGCCGGCCGCGAACTCCGACGTGGGCAAGGCATTCGCGAGCGAAGATGGCGTCGCGGTCTCGGTGACACGTCGCATCTGCGGCATCAGCGGCGTGGGCGAGGACAAGCCCGAGTTCACGGCCGTGGGCCAGTACTGCACCGTCGGGGTCAATGTCGAAAACGGCACGGACGAGACGATTGACCTCGCACAGCTCAAGGTCAAGGGCCTCGCCTCCGACGTGGAGTACTTCCCCGACTATTGGGCCGGGACGGCCGCCGACGGCGGCATGCAGGCGCTCGACGCGGGAGAGTCCGTCGAGTCCACCCTCTTCTTCGACATGCCGAAGGACCAGCTGCTGGAGCGCGTCGAGCTGACGAGCCCGTGGTCGGGGATCGAATCGTTCGAGGTGAGCTTCTAGGGCATCCGTCTGTCGGCGTCGGCCGATCGGTTGACGCGGAGCGGGTGCTGCGCGCCTATCGTGGCGTGTATGAGACGTTTCCTCTCCGTGCTCGCCGTCACCGCCCTCGCCCTGCTCGGGGTGTGGTCGGCACCCGTCCAAGCGGCGCAGGCCGGCGTTGAAGACTTCGAGTTCGAAAGCTTCCACGCCGACTACTACCTCGGCACGAATGAGGAGGGTCGCGCGACGCTGCGTGTGGTCGAGACGATCGTGGCGGAGTTCCCCGACTTCGACCAGAACCGCGGCATCCTGCGCACCATCCCCGACCGCTACAACGGCCTGCCGACGCATCCGACCGTCGTGTCAGTCACTGACGAGACGGGTGCACCGGTCGAATACGAGGAAGAGGATGTCGACGGCGGCATCGAGCTCGCCCTCGGCGGCGACGACTACGTGCAGGGCGAGCAGACTTACGTCATCGAGTACACGATGGTCAATGCGAACCGCTACTACCCCGACACGGACTCGGACGAGTTCTACTGGGACGTGAACGGTCTCGAGTGGCCGCAGCCGTTCGGCGTCGTGAGCGCGACCCTCCACCTTGAGCCGGGCCTCGAAGAGAAGCTCACGGGCAACGTCGCTGCCGTCTGGGGTGCGGAGGGCCAGGCGAAGCCGGCCGAGATCGACGGTCTCAACTTCGAGGCGCGCAACGTGGGGCCGTATGAGGGCCTCACCATCGCGGTCGGCTTCGAGCCTGACACCTTCACCGAGCGCCCGAGCGGCTTCTTCGACGCGCCCTGGCCGACGCTCTCCTTCGTCGGCGCTGCCGGCACGGTCGTCGCGCTGCTGTGGGCCTTCCACGTGCGTCGGACGCGGCTGGCGGATGCTCCGGGGCGCGGCATCATCGTGCCCGAATACGGCCCACCACCAGGCGAGCCCCTCGTGAAGTCAGCCTTCGTGGTGGGTGCGGGCGCCAAAGCCACGCCGGCGCAGATCATCGCGCTCGCGGTCGCCCGTCGCATCCGTGTCATCGAGGCGGGGATGTCGCCCCTCATCAAGAAGCCCAGGTACCGCCTCCAGTTCGTGACGGCGGATGGCGTCGACGAGTACGAACGCGAGTTCCTGCACGCGCTCTTCGGCGCGACCCTCACGCCGGGAGAGCACCGCGACCTCGACAAACAGGACGAGAAGGCGACCAAGAAGCTCGGCAAGCTCTATGAGCGGGTCGGCAAGCAGCTCGTGGAGGAGGGCTACCGGCGCAAGTACCCGGGCAAGGCCGTCGTGCCCGTGTTGATCTTCAACGCTGTTGCCATGGTGGCGGGCATCATCTTCGCGGCGGTCTCGCTCGACCTCGCCTACGGCGGCGGATGGCCCGGTGTCGCGCTTGCCCTCTCGCTCATCGTGGGAGCCTCGTCCTTCATGCCGCTCATCAAGACTCCCCTCGACGAGCGCGGGGTGGCAGTGCGCGACCACATGAAGGGCCTCAAGGACTACATCGAACTCGCGGAGGCAGACCGCTTGCGCTACCTGCAGTCGCCCCAGGGCGCCCTCCGCGAACCCATCGCCACCGACGACACGGCCCAGATCGTGAAGCTCAACGAGAAGCTGCTGCCCTACGCAATGCTCTTCGGCCATGAGAAGGAGTGGGCGGAGGAGCTCGGGCGCTACTACCAGGAGCAGGGCAGCACACCCGACTGGTACGTCGGCTCGGGCCCCTTCAATGCGGCCGTCTTCGCCTCGAGCATCGGGAGCGTCAGCACGAGCGCGACGTCCAGCTTCAGCTCCTCCTCGGGCGGTTCGACTGGCGGCGCCGTCTCGGGCGGTGGCGGTGGCGGCGGCGGTGGAGGTGGCCGCTAGTACTCTGGACCGGTGCCACCCAGCCCGCTGAACCCGTCGCCCTATGAGGTGCTCGGCGTCGCGCCGAGCGCGAGCGACGAGGAGCTGCGCAAGGCATACCGGCGGATGCTGCGCGAGACGCACCCCGACACGGGCGGCGACGCGAAGCGCTTCCACGACGTGCAGCGCGCGTGGGAACAGCTCGGCACGCCGGTCGACCGGGCGGCCTACGATCGCGGTCGCCCCAGCCGCAACGCACAGAGCCATGCGACATGGGCTCCAGCCGCGCCGCGGCGAACCTCCGAGAGCCGCCCCCAGGCGCGCACCTACGGGCACCCCGGCGGGCTCAGCCGTGAGCACTACCTCGACCTGATGCGTGAGTGGGCCGGCCGAGGCGCCGCCCTGCCAGACCCGTATGACCCCGCACTCGTGCGGTCGGCGCCCCGCGACATCCGCCACCTGCTCGCGAACGCCCTCGCGGAGGAGGCGACGGCGGCGCAGGCGGCCGAGCTCGGCATCGCCTACACGGTCTGGCATGACGTGGCGACGGATGCCGCGGGCGACCCGTGGGCGTCGAAGCTCGACCATGTCGTGCTCGGGCCGAGCGGGCTCTTCGCGGTGCAGTCTGAGGATTGGGGCTCGCCCGTGCGGGTCAAGCGCAACGAGATCGTGGGCGAGGCGCTTGCGCCGGGGGAGCGGCCGCTCCATTCCCTGTCGCTGCGGGCCAAGTCGGTCGCGAGGGCCGCCAAGGTCAAGTTCACGAACCTCGTCGTCGTCGTGCCGGACGACGCGATCGACGAGGCTCTGACCGTCGGCCGGATGCGCGGCGTCACGAGTGCGGTCGTGCAGCGTTCGCGCCTGCCAGGCGTGCTGCGGGGTGACCTTGCCGACGCGCCACTGATCGGCGGCACGGAACTGTTCGAGGTGCGCACGCGGCTGCAGTCCAGCATCCGCTTCACCTGATCAGCTGGCGGCGCGTTCCCCGTCGTCGACGATCTTCGCCAGCAGGCGATCGAGTGACTGCCTCTCGGTGTCGCTCAGGTTGCCGGTGAGCATCTCATTCACCCGGAGCGCGGCAGGGCGCAGCTGCTCGAAGAGTTCTCGGCCCTCCTTCGTCATGGTGACGGTCTTGCGGCGCTTGTCGTCGCCGTCGCGACGGGTCTCGACGCTGCCCTGGCCTTCCATGCGGCGCAGGAGTTCCGCGAGCGAGGACTTGTCGAGCTGCGTGAGGTCCATGAGCTGTCGTTGGCCGAGCTCACCGTGCTCGTTGAGGAAGTAGAGCACCCCGTACTGCACAGAGGTGGTCTCGCTCGAGACGTGTTCGTGCCAGAGGGCCGTGTGGGTCTGGAGCGCGCGCCTGATGGCGAGGCTTCGGTACGGGACGGGCGCCGTCATGTTCCCCCACACTTCATCGTGATCTGGCCAATCGTCGCGTGTACGGACGATCTCCGATCACTGTAGTGCCAGGCGCCCAAGCGGCTAGTTGACGCTCCGGATGACCTCGGAGGTGAGCAGCTTCTCGAGGGTGGCGTCGAACTGCTTCAGTTCAGCCGCCGTCAGGCCGCTCGCCATCATGTCGTTGATGAGGTCCGCGCCGGTCGAGAGCTCGTCGTGGATGCGCCGCCCCTTCTCGGTGATCGAGACGGTCTTGCATCGCTTGTCGTCGGGATCCCGTGCGGTCGTGATGTTGCCCTGCTGCTCCATGCGGCGCAGCAGCTCAGCGAGCGAGGACTTGTCGATCTGCGCGAGCCGGAGCAGCTCGCGCTGGGGCTGATCCCCGTGGTGATGGAGGCACCACAGCACGACGTACTGCACCGAGGTGATCTCGGTGGACACGTGCTCGTACCAGAGCGTGCTGTGGACGTGGAGCAGCCTGCGCAGCCGGGGTGTGCGGTAGGGCGGCGGCAGCTTGCTGTTGTCCATCTTCAGGCTCCTTCGAGCACGGCGTGAGCGCGGTGGGGCGTGCGTGCACTGTATTGCAGGTTGTTCGGCACGGCGATGGGTAACGCCAAGGGATCCCGCTTGTCTGAACGCCAGCCGGGAAAATGATCCAGGGTGGGCATTCGAGTCGATCATGAGGAGGACATGGACACCGCAAAGCTCACCTCAGCCGCTTGTATCAGCTATGCCGCGAACGCGAGTCTCGGCCTCGGCGTCGCGACCAAGGTCGTCGACACGAGCAGCGCCCGCTGGATTCACCACGCCCTCTACATCTCGACGCTGGGCCTCACAGGGCTCGTGGTCTGGAACGGGCTCGGTCCGCTCGTGCTCTCCGCCCGCAGCGCCATCGCGCGCAAGCCGCGCGGTGTCATCGCGGGGCGGGAAGCCGGCGCGAGCCTTCCCCCGGTGCGCCCCCAGGGAGCCGGCAACAAGCGAAAGAACAAGGGCAAGCTCGCCTCGTGGGTGCTGCTTCCCGCGCTCGTGCCGCTCGGTGTCCTCTCCGCCGTGGATGCCCGCAGCCCGCTGCATCCGATCGTCGCCCTCACCGCCGCGCCCTTCTATGTGGTCGCTGGCGTCATCGCCGGTGTTGCCGGAGCCAAGAAGCGCAAGGAGAAGCGCACGACGCCGGCAGCGGGACGGAAGCGGCGCGGGTAGTGGAACTGTTCGACGCCATCCGCCGCCGCAAGACCACCAACGGCCCCTTCTTGCCCGACCCCATCTCCGAGGAGCACCAGCGGCTCCTCGTCGAGCTCGCCGGCCGCGCGCCCTCGCAACTCAACTCCCAGCCCTGGCGGTTCGTGCTCATCGAGAACCGCGACACGATCGAGACCATTGCGCGCATCAGCGGCGAGAGCATGACCGAGGCCATGTCGAACGGCACCTTCTTCGAGCGCTACAAGCCCTACTTCCGCTTCTCGAAGAAGGAGATGGCCGAGAAGCGCAGCGGCATGCTCTTCGACAGGATGCCGGCGGCCCTTCGGCCCTTCACCTCGCAGGCGTTCACGCCGCGCGGGCAGAAGCTCATGAACTCGCTGCACGTGCCGCAGACGCTCGGTGCCGAGAACCGCAAGCTCGTCGCAGGGTCACCGCTGCTCATGGCCGTGCTGCTCGATCGCAGCGAATACCGGCCAGGCGAACTCTCCTCCTTCTACTCGGTCTTCAGCATGGGCGCGGCCATGGAGAACGTCTGGCTCGCCACCGTCGAACTCGGGATGGGCATCCAGTTCGTCTCCTTCCCCATGGAGGTGCCGGGGCGCTGGGCCGAGATTGAACGCCTGCTCGAAGTGCCGGGCGACCTCGAACTCATGGCGGTCTACCGGCTCGGGTACGTGCCGGAGGACAAGCGCAGGCCCGCGATCGACTGGACCAGCCACGAGCGCAAGCTGCCCTCCCAATACGTCTTCGCTGAGAGCTGCAGCACGCCCCGAACTGGGTGGGACGAAGCACCCACCTCACCGGAATAGAGTGGATGCCACTCCAGCTCCGTCCCGCAACACCGGCAATTGAGGAATGCAGTGAAAGTCGTCAGTTATAACCTGCGCAAGCACCGCGCGGTGGGGGAGATTGAGGCGCTCGCCGAGGAACACGACCTCGACCTGATGTGCCTGCAGGAGGCAGACACGGCCGAACTTCCCGCCGAGGTGGGCGGCATGCACCTCGCCGATGCGACGAGGCGCAACCGGCTCGGCCTCGCCGTCTACTACCGTCGCGATCGCTTCACGGCGACCGAGACGAAGGCATTCGAACTCAAGAAGTCGCTCCACGACCACCTCCTGAAGCCCGCCCACGAGCGCCTGCTCGGCAGTCGCCTCGTCGACCTCAAGCACGACTGCGAGGTCGTGGTCGCCTCCTTCCACGCCGCACCGCTCACCGCCCTCAACTCGCTGCGACGCGAGCAGATCCGGGTCGCGCACGAGCAACTGCACGCCATGGGCCCTGGTCTGCCCACTCTTATGGTCGGCGACTACAACTACCCGGTCTTCAAGAACCAGCTCACGCGGCGGGTCGGCGAGAACGGCTACGACCTCACGCTCAGTGACACGCGCACCTACACGCGCTACAAGTTCTTCCGAGGACACTTCGACCTCGCCACCTCGATGGGGCTCGAGATCGGCAGCGTCGAGACGCTGCCGCGCGGCACATCCGACCACATGCCGATCCTCGTCACCGCCACCTATCGAGAGGCCGCGCAGGCCAAGAGCGCCTGAGCCCGGTCGCCGGGGAGTCTGTGGGCCGCGTACTCTGGAAGTGGCAGCCCTAGCCCCAGCGGATGCCGAGACGAAAGGCCCCCCGGCGTGAGCGAATGCATCCACGGACTCGATAAAGAACTCTGCGACATCTGTTCGCCCAAGCCCGCGCCCGCTGCACCGCCGAAGGTCACCAAGGCCCGCACGCCCCGCGCCTCCGCAGGGGCACCGCGCCCCGCGCGCCCCGCGATCGCGAAGCGCGCCCCGGGTGCCCCCGTCGACAAGCCCATCAACGTCGAGGCGCACCGCGTGTTCCACCTGACGCACGTGCGCAACCTCGCCGGCATCGCCGAGAGGGGTGCGCTGCTCCCCGCGAACTCGGTCGAGCCCAACATCGACATCAGTTCGCCCTCGCACCGCGAGCAGCGGCGCGCGGCGACACTCCCTGAGGCGGTTACCGCGCCCGCGCAGGCCGCCGCCGGACTCGCGGCCTCGGCCGAAACCGGCACGGATGCCGTCGAGGCCGAGGAATCAGCACCCAGCGTCGTCGCCGACTGCGTGCCCTTCTTCGCAACGCCCGAATCGGGGCTGTGGGGCGACATCCGCTCGGGCACTCCCGACCCCCGCCTCAGCGCAGCCGCGCGCACGAGCTCGGTCGGCGACTACGTGATGCTCGCCACGACCGTCGCCGAGATCGAGAAGGCGGCACCACTCGTGCTCGCGCTCGACGAGGCATCCGCCCCCACCGCCCCCATGACGGCCGACCCTGTCGCCCTCCGGCGCGAACTGCGTCGACTCATCGCGATCGAGGCGCTCGACGGTGACGAGCGACCCCTCGCCGGCGTTGAACTGCTCGTGGCCGGACCCGTGCCGATCGAGGCGATCTCCCTCATCGGCGTCGCCAACTCCAAGGCGCGCGATGAGGTCAAGGCGGTGCTGGCTGACGCGGGCGTCAACATCCGCGTTGCCGTGTACCCGCCCTGGTTCGTTCGCTCCTAGCCCTTTCCCAACTCAGGAGCCAGCTTTCCCAACTCAGGAGTTCGCTTTCCCAACTCAGGAGTTCGCTTTCCCAACTCAGGAGTTCCTGAGTACTGGAAAAGCCAACTCCCGCGTGGCGAGCGGGGGCGGTGGGCGGCCGGCAGGACGTTCAGCCCAACAGGGGAACGACCGCCGCGATGACGCGCTCCCGGAGCGCATTGCCGCGCTCGGCGAAGCCGCGCTGCTCGCGCACATACTCCGCCTTGCCCTCGGGCGTCTCAATAGTGACCGGCTGGTAACCCCACTCGCGCAGGTCATACGGCGATGCGCGCATGTCGAGCTGGCGGATGTCGCGCGCCAACTCGAAGGCGTCGAGCAACACCTCGCCGGGCACGAGCGGGCCGAGCTTCGTGACCCACTTGTAGACGTCCATGCCCGCGTGCAGGCAGCCGGGCTGCTCAAGTTCGGGCTGGTTGTCGCGGCTCGGTACAAGCCGGTTTCGGCTCACCGCCTCGGGCGTGAAAAAGCGGAACGCATCGAAGTGGCTGCACGCGATGCGGTGTCCCTCGACGACCTCGTTCGTGCCCGCGCCACCGAGCCGCAGCGGCACCTCGTGACGGGTCTCGTCTGAGCGGTACACCATGGCCCATTCGTGCAGCCCGAAGCATCCGAAGTTCGCCTGTCGGGTCGCCGTCTTCTGCAGCAGCGACACGATGAAGCGGATGCTGGACTCGCGCTGGGCGAGCAGCGCCGCCGTGTCGACGCGCACGTCGTCACCCTCGACCAGGTACCACTTCCAGGCGGCGCGCTCCTTGGTCGCGGCGCCCTCGAGCGTGACGCCCGCTCCCGGGTGCCAGCGGCGCAGGGTCGCGGGGCGCACCGGGTAGTACGTGAAGAGGAAGTCGTCGACGGGATGCTTCGAGCCCGACTGCTGCCGCGCGCGCCACCGGGCGGTCAGCGCGTCGGCCCGCGCCTGGTGCTCCCGCTCGCGACCCCGCCAACTTTCCCACTGCAGGAGCTGGCTTTCCGAATTCAGGAGATCGGTTCCAGAACTCAGGAGGGCCGTTCCTGAACTAGGAACGCTGGCTTCTGAGTTGGGAAAGCTGGCTACTGAGTTGGGACCGCTGGCTCCTGAGTTGGGAAAGCCGGCTCCTGAGAAGGGAGGGCCAACTCCTGAGTTCGGAAAGGGGGCATCAGTCACGGATGCCCCACACGTCGAGCATCCATGCGAGTTCCCACGCGCGCTCCTGCCACGCCTTGTAGCGTCCACTCACACCGCCGTGACCCGCCTCCATCTCGCATTTGAGCAGCACAGGGGCCCCCACCTCGCGGAGGCGCGCCACCCATTTGGCCGGCTCGACGTAGAGCACACGGGTGTCGTTGAAGCTTGTGACGGCGAGAATCCGCGGGTACGCGACATCCGCCACGTTCTCGTAGGGCGAGTACGACTTCATGTAGGCGTAGACCTCGGGGTCGGCGAGGGGGTTGCCCCACTCGTCCCACTCGACGACCGTCAGCGGCAGTTCGGGATCCAGGATGCTTGTCAGCGGGTCGACGAAGGGAACCGCCGCGACGATACCCGCGAAGAGCGAGGGTGCGAGGTTCGCGACGGCGCCCATGAGCAGGCCGCCGGCGCTGCCGCCCTCCGCGATGAGCCGCTCGGGCGTCGTCACGCCCGTGTCGACGAGGTGCTGCCCGCACGCGACGAAGTCGGTGAAAGTGTTGCGCTTCGTGAGCGTCTTGCCATGCTCGTACCAGTCGCGGCCCATCTCGCCGCCGCCGCGCACGTGCGCGACCGCAAAGACGACGCCGCGGTCGAGCAGGCTGACCCGCGCGATCGAAAAGGCCGGGTCGATGCTGTGCTCGTAGGAGCCGTAGCCGTAGAGCAGCGTCGGCGCATTCTCCAGGGTCACGTCGCGACGGTGCACGAGCGAGATCGGGATGCGCGTGCCATCCTCGGCGGTCGCCCACTCGCGGCGCTGCACATAGTCGGCGGGGTCGTAGCCGCCCAGCACCGGCTGCTGCTTGAGTACGCGGATCTCGCCGGTCGCGACCGTGTACTCGCTCACCGTGCTGGGCGTCACGAAGCTTGTGTAGCCGAAGCGCACGGTCGGCTGGGTCCACTCGGGATTGCCGCGGGCGCCGGCGGAGAAGAGTTCTTCGTCGAAGTCGAGTTCTTCGAACGCGGGCTGAGTAAATCGCTCAGCGACGGTATCGAAACCCTCGGGTGCGGGTTTCGATGTGGCGCTGTCCTCCCTCGCAGGCTCGATCGGCGCGGTTCGCGCGGCCGGCTCTGAGCGAACCGCGCTACTCACCCCGCCGAGGCGCGCGATACCGACCCTCGGCAGCGCCTCGCGCCGGTACTCGAGCACGAGGTGTGTCGCGAAGGCGTCCACATCCTCGAGACGGATGCCCGGCCGGTGCGGAACGAGCACGCGGCGCTCGCCGAGCGGGTCGGATGCCGCGACATCCACCAGCTCGAAGTCCAGGGCCCCATCGTTGTGGATGATGAGCAGCCGGTCTTCGCCGTCGATGATCGCGTGCTCGATCGAGTACTCGACGCCCTCGCGCCGCGGCCACACCACCCGGAACTCGCCGGTCGGGTCACTCGCGTCGAGCACGTGCGCCTCGCTCGTGATCTTGGAGCCCAGCTGGATGACGAGGTAGCGGCGACTGCGGGTGAGGCCAGCGCCGACCCAATAGCGGTCGTCGGGCTCGTGGAACACCTTGACGTCCGCGCTCGCCGGCGTGCCCACCTCGTGCCGCCAGACGGTGTCGGGGCGCCAGGCATCATCAACAGTCGTGTAGAAGACGTAGCGTCCCGTCGCGTCGAAGAAGGCGCCGGGCGCGATGCCCTCGATGACCTCCTCGGGCGGCGGCGCGGGGGTGTCGACCGGCCCGGGCACCTCGGATGGTTCGGGGCGACTGTCGCCCGAATCATCCGTCGCCAGGGGCCGCAGCCGCAGCGTGTAGCGCTCGTCACCGACGACGTCGACCGCCCACAGCATGAGGGAACCGTCGCCCGACACGTCGAAGCTGCCGAGCGAGTAGAAGTCGTGGCCATCCGCCTCGGCGTTGTCGTCGAGCAACACCCGCTCGCCCGGCAGGCCGGAGCCGTCGTCGGGGAGGGCGGGCGTCGTCCAGTCGTCGGGGCTCGCGATCGGGGCGCGGCAGTGCAGCGCGTACTGCTGGCCTTCGACCGTGCGGCTGTAGTACCACCAGACGCCCTCCCGCACGGGCACGCCGAGGTCGGTCTCCTTGACGCGGCCCTTGATCTCCTGGAAGAGCTTCTCGCGCAGGCTTGCCAGGTGCGCGGTCGCGGCATCCGTGTGGGCGTTCTCGGCCTCAAGGTGCGCGACGACCTCTGCGCTCTCCTTCTCGCGCAGCCACTCGTAGTCGTCGACGAAGGTGTCGCCGTGGTGTGCTCGCTCGCTCGGGCGCTTGAGCGCTACGGGCGGCTCGGTCGCGATCGTCGCGAGCGGGGCGGATGCTGCGGGGCTGGCGTCTGCGGAAGTCACCCCTCCACTATCGCAGGACACGTCTCAGCGAGAGATCAGAAGCCCGGGACTCGCTCGGTGGCGGGCGGCGGTCCCGGCGGGGTGCCGTCGCCGAAGGGGCGGCCCCCGAGCTGCTCGCGGCCGTGCTCGGTGCGCCAGCCCGAGACATCCGGGCCCTTGGGAATGATCTGCGTGGGATTGATGTCGACGTGCGTCACGTAGTAGTGCGCCTTGATCTGCTCGAAGTCGACCGTGTCGCCGAAGCCGGGCGTCTGGAACAGGTCGCGCGCATACGCCCACAGCACCGGCATCTCGCTGAGCTTGTTGCGGTTGCACTTGAAGTGCCCGTGGTAGACGGCGTCGAAGCGCACGAGCGTCGTGAAGAGACGGATGTCTGCCTCGGTGATCGTGTCACCCACGAGGTAGCGCTGCCGCGACAGGCGGTCCTCGAGCCAGTCGAGCCGGGCGAAGAGGGTGTCGTAGGCCCGCTCGTAGGACTTCTGGCTGCCCGCGAAGCCGCACTTGTAGACGCCGTTGTTGACGTCGTGGAAGATCAGTTCGGCGACCTCGTCGATCTCGTCCCGAAGTGCCAAGGGGTAGAGGTCGGGCGCGCCCTCCCGGTGGTGCTCGACCCATTCGGTGGAGAAGTCGAGGGTGATCTGCGGGTAGTTGTTGGTGACGACCATCCCGCTGGGTACATCCACAATGGCGGGCACCGTGATGCCGCGCGGGTAGTCGGCGAAGCGCTGGAAGTATGCCTCCTGCAGGCGCTCGATGCCGAGCACCGGGTCTCGGCCGTCGGGGTCGAGGTCGAAGGTCCACGAGCGCTTGTCGTGCGTCGGTCCCGGCAGTCCGAGCGAGATGGCATCCTCAAGCCCCAGGAGGCGGCGCACGATCGTGGTGCGGTTCGCCCAGGGGCAGGCCCGGGCGGCGACGAGGCGGTAGCGTCCCGCTTCGACGGGCCAGTCGTCGCGACCGTCCCGCGTGATGCGGTCCTCGATGTAGTTGGTGTCGCGGTCGAACTCCTGGCCGGGCGTCACGTAACTCGGGGTGTGGTCTTGGCTCATGCTCCCGACGCTACCCCGGCCGCGACATCCCGTCTCGGTCGCCCGCACCTTCCGCGACGCGCATGACTGCTTTTCGGGCAAATGACTGCGCCGCGGCACAGTCATTTGCCCGAAAAGCAGTCATGCGTGCCAGGGAGAGACGCCGGGCGTCAGGCGAGCCGCGCCTTCACGTCCGCGAGCGAGGGGTTCGTCGCGGTCGAGCCGTCGGGAAAGATCACGGTCGGCACCGTCTGGTTGCCACCGTTGACGGATGCCACGAGTTCGGCAGTGCCCTCGACCTGCTCGATGTTCACCTCCGTGTACGGGATGCCCTCACGGTCGAGCTGCCCCTTCAGGTTGCGGCAGTAGCCGCACCAGGTGGTGCTGAACATGGTGATGCCCTCGGCGGGGCTGTAGTCGGTCTTGGTGGTCATGGGTCCAGCGTATGCGAGCACTGTCAGCGGCGGCTGGACGGGCGTATCCTCGCCCCATGTCACTCAGATGGGAACAGGTCGTCGTCGACTGCCACGACTTCAAGAAGCTTGGCCACTGGTGGGCGGATGCCCTCGGCTGGGAGATCGTCGATGAGGAGGAGGGCGTCGAGATCAGGAACCCCGCTGGCGGCCCGACGCTCCTCTTCTTGGACACCCCCGACGAGAAGGTCGTCAAGAACCGCCTGCACCTCGATTTCGTGCCCGACGATCAGGCGGCCGAGGTTGCGCGCCTCGAGGAGCTCGGGGCGACCCGCGCCGACGTGGGCCAGGGCGACTCGACCTGGGTCGTCATGGCCGACCCCGAGGGCAACGAGTTCTGCGTGCTCAGCGCGCGCGGGTAGCCGCGAGGCGCCGGCTACTCACCGGCCACCTGACGCGCGTTCTCGTGCACGAGACGGTCGGCCTGCTCTGAACCGACGACCGTCTCGAGGGTTTCTGCCGTGGGGTCGGGACCTGTGGCATCCGTCAGTTCGTCGACGAGGGTCTCCTGCCAGCGGCGGAGGGTCCACCCTTCCGCGAAGGAGCCCTCCATGACGACGATGCCCGTGTTCTCGAGCTTGTGTTCGGCGGCGAAGGAGGTGGCGACGTTGCGTGCGTGGCGGGCCACCCAGACGCGGATGGCGGCGCCGTGGCTGACGAGGGCCGCGGAATCTGCCCCACTGCCGAGGATTGTCTCGATGTCGGCGTCGTAGCGCTCGAAGAAGTCGCGCCCGCTCGGTCCGCCGGGCATGCGTGCGTCGAGTTCGCCGATGCCCCACGCGAAGGTCGTCTTGAGGTATGTGATGACGGCGTCGCGGTCGCTGCGGCCCTCGAGGTCGCCCGCCTCGATCTCGTGGAGGCCTGGCAGGGTGGTGCGGTTGAGGCCGCGCGTCGCGGCGAGGGGCTCAGCCGTCAGGTGTGTGCGCACGAGTTCCGAGGTGTAGAGCGCGTCGATGGCATCCAGCTGAGCGGGGATGCGGCGCGCCTGCTCGTGTCCGAGCTCGGTCAGCCCGGGGCCGGGGTGTGCAGTGTCCAGTAGCCCGAGCACGTTGGCCGGTGTCTGCCCGTGGCGGATGAGGTGGAGTCGCATGGTGTGGCCAGCCTAGCCAGCGGTCATGAACGGCGGGTGACTATGCCGCTCCGCGGGATTTGAGGGTGCCGTCTGCCTCGAGCATGCGCCACACCGTCGGGGTGAGGGCCGGATGCTCGAGCGCGATCTGCCGCATCACCCGGTACTCGCGGGTTGGCGAGGGGAGCACGCCGTCGTTGGCGTTGATCGCGTCGGCGCGAAGGAGGTAGACGACCATCTCGTCGACGCTGGGCAGTTCTTCCATGAAGTTCCACGGGTCTTCGCCACCGAGCAGTCGCTCCTCGATGACGGTGTCGAGTTCCTGGTGAGCCTCGGCGCGCAGCACTTCAAGGCTGGCGCCACCGCGCGGCATCCGCTCAGGCCTGGCCTGTTCGGGGTGCGGGCCGCGCTCTGTCATCGTTCCACACTACGACGGCAGGCTGGCAGCGACGTGCGATCAGGCTTCGGGCAGTGGCCTGCCGGGGGCGATGCGGCCGAGGATTGCGGTAGCGATGCCGTCGAGCTGCGCGACCTGCTCGGGGGAGAGGGGCGCAATGACGCTGCTGTGCACGGTGCGCACGTGGCCGGGTGCCGTCTCGAGTACCTTCTGCCAGCCGGCCTCTGTGAGCACCGCGTTGGTGGCGCGCTTGTCCTCCTCGCAGCGGCGACGCTCGACGAGACCCCGCGCTTCGAGTCGCGCGACCACGTGTGAAAGCCGCGGGAGCGTTGCGTTGGTGCGTTCGGCGAGTGCGCTCATGCGGAGGGTGCGCTCGGTGGCCTCGGAGAGCATGGCGAGCACGTAGTACTCGAAGTGGGTGAGGCCGGAGTCGCGCTGCAGTTGGGTGTCGAGGATGCCGGGCAGTTGTTCCACGACCGCGATGAGGCGCTTCCAGGCGCGCAGCTGCTCGTCGTCGAGCCAGGGCGTCTCCTCCATGCCCGCCATTCTATCGATAGTTGACACGACAACCAATTAGCCTTGCCGCGCCGAGAAGGGCGCGGCTGTGGCCCAGCCGATCAGCGCGACGACATCCGCCCTCGGCGACGCCCTCACGGGCGACTTCTCGCTCGTCAAGTAGTCGCGACTCGCGGCGGTTCGCTATCGCGCGAGCAGTTCGGCGCGCTCGGGGTGCTCGTCGAACCACTGCCCCACGAACCAGCACATGGGCACGATGCGCCTGCCGCCCTGCGCCTCGACATCGTTGACGGCGTACTCCGTGACCTTGGCCGCGTAGCCCTTGCCGCGATGGGCGGGGCTTGTATAGGTGCGCGTAAACGAGACGCGGTCGCCGCCTGGCGCGTAGTCGAGCACGCTGATGAGCTCGCCGTCGATGCGCAGCGTGTAGCGGTGGGCATCCGCTTCGTGACTGAACTTCTCGGACATGGTGCCTCCTAGTTCGGCAGGTTGGCTTCGATGAGTTCGATGATGGCGGGGTCGTCTGGCTTGGTTGTGGGACGGAAGCGGTGCACCTCGCCGTTCGGCAGCACGAGGAACTTCTCGAAGTTCCAGAGGATGGGTCCGGCGAGTCCGGCCGAGTCCTTCGCCTTGTGCAGCTCGGCATAGAGCGGATGCTTCTTGCCCCCGTTGACCTTCGTCTTTTCCATCATCGGGAAGGTGACGCCCCACGTCGTGGAGCAGTACTCCGCGATATCGTCGCTGCTCTTGAGCTCCTGCGCGAACTGGTTGCTGGGGAAGCCGAGCACCGTGAAGCCGCGTTCACCGTACTTGCGCTGGAGCTCCTCGAGTTGCTCGTACTGGGGTGCGAGCCCACAGCGGGATGCGACATTGACGACGAGCACGACCTTGTCGGCGTAGTCGGCGAAGCGCTCGACCGTGCCGTCGAGTCGCGTGAGGGGGATCTCCGTGAGGGTCATGGGGTGAGCATACGACCGGGCGCTGCGTGTCTGCATTCAGCCGGGGTGGGGAATTGGTGGCCGCCGCATCCGGTTGAGACAATGGAACGCTGCATCTCTCGCACCTCACGTAAGGACCCAGACCCATGACTGAAGCCTTCCTCATCGGCGGCGCCCGCACCCCCGTCGGTCGCTATGGGGGCGCGCTCTCCTCCGTGCGCCCCGACGACCTGGCGGCGCTGGTGATCAAGGAGGCGGTCACGCGCGCGGGCATCGACCCCGCCGACGTTGACGAGGTCATCATGGGCAACGCCAATGGTGCCGGCGAGGAGAACCGCAACGTCGCCCGCATGGCATGGCTGCTCGCAGGCTTCCCCGACCACGTGCCCGGCCTGACGGTCAACCGCCTGTGCGCATCCGGCCTCAGTGCGATCGTGCTCGCCTCGCAGATGATCCGCTCGGGCGACGCCGACATCGTCGTCGCAGGCGGTGTTGAGTCGATGAGCCGCGCGCCCTGGGTGATGGAGAAGCCTGACAAGGCCTTCGCGAAGCCTGGCCAGACCTTCGACACCTCGATCGGATGGCGCTTCGTCAACCCCCGCTTCGCGAAGGGTGGCGACCTGTCGCGCGATGACAAGTTCACGCTGTCGATGCCCGAGACGGGTGAGGAGGTGGCTGAGGTCTACGGAATCTCCCGCGAGGACGCCGACGCCTTCGCCGTTCGCTCGCACGCCAACGCGCTCGCCGCGATCGAGGGGGGTTACTTTAAGGACGAGATTGTTCCCGTGACGGTCAAGGGTCGCAAGGGCGACACTGTGGTCGACACGGATGAGGGGCCGCGCGCGGGCACGACCGCTGAGGTGCTCGCGGGGCTGCGTCCCGTCGTCAAGCCCGGCGGTGTCGTCACGGCCGGCAACTCGAGCTCGCTCAACGACGGTGCCTCGGCAATCGTCGTCGCATCGGAGCGCGCTGTCGAGAAGTTCGGCCTCGCGGCACGGGCCCGCATCGTCGCCGGCACCTCGGCGGGTGTCGCGCCGCCCGTCATGGGCATCGGCCCGATCCCCGCGACGCAGAAGCTGCTCGACCGCACGGGCATGACGGTCGACCAGTTCGGTGCCGTCGAGCTCAACGAGGCCTTCGCGACCCAGTCGCTCGCGACGGTGCGCGGGCTCGGCATCGACCCTGAGATCGTGAACCGCAATGGCGGCGCGATCGCTTTGGGGCATCCGCTCGGCTCCAGCGGGTCGCGCCTCGTCGTGACGCTCCTCGGGCGCATGGAGCGTGAGGATGCCAAGCGCGGCCTCGCGACCATGTGCGTCGGTGTGGGGCAGGGCACCTCGATGATCATCGAACGCGTCTAACTGCAGCCCAAAACGGGGGGCCTTCCTCGGTCCATTTCGCGAACCGACAAGGTTGAGTATTCAATCTTGACCGTGTTAGCTTTGCCCTGCCATCCAATGACGGACCCGGCCCGAGGAAGGAACCTCCCGTGAAAGCTCTTCTTGCCAGCGGTGCAAAGCGCCGCGCAGTATCGATCGCCAGCGTATTCGCTGCCGCCGCTCTTGTGCTCACCGGTTGCGCCGGAGGTGACGCGGAACCGGCCGAGCCGAGCGACTCGCTCCTCAGTCAGGAGGAGTGCGAGCGCAACCGCGACGCCGGCACCATCACCTACATCTCCGGCTACGGCTACTCGGCCAGCGCGGGCCAGATGGATGTCTTCCTCGCCGAGGAGATGGGCTTCTTCGACGACCTGTGCCTCGACGTCGAGATCAACGCATCCGGCGCGAACGGCCAGCAGCTCGTCTCCTCGGGCCAGGCACAGTTCACCGCGCTCGGTTCGGCATCCGATGTGATGCTCGCCGCAGCCAACAGTGACAACCTCACGGCCATCGCGACCTACGGCAGCACCTCGCCGTTCTCGATCTTCGCCCACAAGGACGTCAAGAGCCTGGGGGACCTCGAGGGCAAGAAGCTCGGCTACTTCATCAACCTGACGCCCATCGCATCCGCCATGCTCGACAACGCCGGCGTCGACGTGTCCAAGGTCGAACTGGTCAAGATGACCAACTACGACCCGACCGTCGTCACGCGCGGGCAGGTCGACGCGATCGTCGGCTACGCGTCGAACCAGCCCGAAACGCTGCGCGCGATGGGCGAGGAGTTCAGCGAATTCTTCCCCGCTGACGAGGGAGTCAACGGCACCTACAACGTCATGGAGGTCAACACCAAGTTCCTCGAGGAGAACCGCGAGGTCGCCGCCGACTTCATGCGCGCGAGCCTCAAGGCGCTCGAGCACTGCCTGGCGAACTCCGACGAGTGCATCGACATGATCAGCAAGCTCGCCGAGGAGAACGGCCAGGGTTCCGCCTTCCCACGCGAGCAGCTCGAGCGCACCTGGAACGTCGAATCGACCTGGGTCACGAGCAACCCCGACCTCGCACCCGGCGTGCAGACGGTCGAGCAGTGGGAGCAGGAGTACAAGCTCGTCGAGCAGTACGGCGGCGTCAAGAACCTCCCCGCGATCGAGGACATGATGGATGCCGACCTGGTCGCCGACCTCTACGACAACGGCACCCTCATCTGGCCGGGGGAGTGACCCGACGATGACGGAGACGAACGTGCATGACGGAGGCGTCAGCATCCGTGGCGTCGGCAAGAGCTTCGGGCCAACGGATGCCCGCAGCACGGTGCTGCAGGACGTCGACCTGAACATCCGCATGGGCGAGTTCGTCTCCGTCATCGGGCCGAGCGGCTGCGGCAAGTCGACCCTGCTGAAGGTCGTCGCCGGCCTGCTCGACGCCGACGAGGGCAACGTCACGATCGACGGCGAGTCGGTCACCGCGGCAACGCGCAACAAGATGATCGGGCTGGTTCCGCAAGCTCCCGCCCTGCTGCCGTGGCGCACAGTGCTCGACAACGTGACCCTGCCGATGCGGGTCAATAAGGGCACGAACGCGGGGCGTGCGACGCGGGATGCCCGCGAGCTGCTCGAATCGTTCGGCCTCGGCCACGCGGTCGACAAGTACCCCTCGCAGCTCTCGGGTGGCATGCAGCAGCGTGCCGCGATCGCTCGCGCCTTCGTCTTCGACCCGAGCGTGCTCCTCATGGACGAACCCTTCTCGGCGCTCGACGAGATGAACCGCGACCAGCAGCGGATGGGACTCCTCGAGTTCTGGCAGTCCAACCGCAAGGCCGTCATGTTCGTCACGCACTCCGTGCCCGAGGCGATCATCCTGTCCGACCGCATCGTCGTCATGGCGGCGCACCCGGGCCGCATCGCCGAGATCATCCCCGTCGACCTTCCGCGCCCGCGTGGCGAGGAGCTCTACGCGACCGACGAATTCAGGGACCTTGAGGCAAGGGTTCGCACGAGCCTGCGCCGCGTCATGGGAGGACTGTGATGTCAGACAACATGACCGAGACCGAGGCCGTGGCATCCGTCGCCGCGGTGGCCACCAAGCGTCGCAAGCCGGGCCTCGGCTGGCGCATCTGGTTGCCGCCCGCCATCACCTTCATCGTGTTCGGCGCCCTGTGGCAGGTCACGGCGATCGCGAACCCCTACGTGATCCCCACGATCGACGGCATCGTCATGAGCCTGATCGACGACCCACAGATGTATGGCGTCAACTTCCTGGTGACGCTGCAGGAGGTCGCGATCGGCGCGGCCGCTGGCATCCTGGCCGGGTTCCTCATCGCGGTCGTCATGGCTGAGTTCGAGATTCTCGAGCGGGCCGTCATGCCGCTCTTCGTCGTCATCATGGTGACCCCGATCGTCGCCATCGCCCCGGCGCTCGTCGTTGCCTTCGGCTTCGGGATGATGCCCAAGTACATCGTGACGGCGCTCGTCGTCTTCTTCCCCATGCTCGTGAACTCCCTCGCAGGCCTCCGCGAGGTCGACCCCAAGGCCCTCGACGTGCTGCGGACGCTGCACGCGAGCCGCTGGGAGATCTTCAGGGAACTGCGGTTCCCCGGCAGCATGCCGTTCGTCTTCGCGGGGCTTCGCGTGTCGCTGCCCCTCGCGGTCGTCGGTGCGGCTGTCGCCGAATTCGTCGCCGCCGGCCAGCAGGCCGGCCTCGGGTCACTCGTGACCATCTCGGCCGCTCAGGCGAACCTTCCCGTGACGTGGGCGAGCATCGTGCTCCTGTGCGTGCTCGGTGTGCTCCTCGTCTCGCTCCTCTCCCTCGTGCGCAAGCGCGCCCTGTGGTGGAGCGACGGCGAGGTCGTCTCCCGCTGACGTCACCGTCCCCTGGTCCAAGGGGACACCTCTCTCCACATTCAAGGAAACACCGTGAAGAAACTGCGATTCGGCCTGTTCGAAAACGCCCAGGCCAACGACTCCGGAACCGCTACGTGGCGCCACCCCGAGAACAAGCGCGACCACTTCGACCGCCTCGACTACTGGCTTGAGATCGCCCGCATGTGTGAGGACGCCAAGCTCGACTTCGTCTTCCTCGCCGACGCGTGGGGCTGGTCCGAGGTCAATGGGCAGCGGCCGGATGTCACGGTCACCGAGAGCCTCGACCTGCCTCGCCTCGACCCGGCCATCGTCGCCGCGGCACTCGCGGCATCCACCTCGCAGCTGGGCCTCGTCATCACGGGCTCGACCCTGCTGGAGCAGCCCTACGCATTCGCCCGCCGCATGGCGACCCTCGACCACATCTCGAAGGGCCGCGTCGGCTGGAACGTCGTGACGACCGGAACCGCGGAGACCGCGGCGGGTGCCTTCGGCATTCCCATGGTCGCGCACGACGACCGCTATGACATGGCCGACGACTTCATGGACCTCGTCTACAAGCTGTGGGAGGGCTCGTGGGAGCCCGACGCGCTCGAGCGCGACAAGCAGGGCCGCTTCGCCGACCCTGCCAAGGTGCACCGCATCACGCACGAGGGCCCGTACTTCAAGTCGGATGGCTACGGCCAGACCTCCTACTCGCCGCAGGGCACGCCCGTGCTCTTCCAGGCCGGATCCTCCGACCGCGGGGTGCGCTTCGGTGGCACGCACGGCGAGGCGATCTTCCTCGGCGGATCGTCGATCGAGAAGATGGCGGAGCAGGTGCGCGGCATCCGTGCTGAGGCCGTGAACCAGGGTCGCCTTCCCGAGTCGATCAAGATCATGTCGGCCTTCTCGTGCGTCATCGGCGCGACCGAGGAGGAGGCCAAGGCGAAGCATCAGGCGGTGCTCGACGCGCAGGACCCCGCCGTCGCGGTTGCCTCCTACGCGATGTTCACGGGCCTCGACCTCTCCTCATACGACCCCGCGACGCCCATGACCGACCTTCACACGGAGCTCTCGCAGACGCAGATCTCGCGCTTCGCGGGACTCACGGTGGGCGACGTGCTCAAGGACTGGCATGAGAAGGGCGTGCGCGGCACCCCCTTCGTTGGCACGGCCGAGCAGGTCGCCGACGAGATGTGCATGCGCGCCGAGACGGCCGACCTCGACGGCTTCCTCCTGACGCCGCTCGTGCAGCCCGGCTCGACCCGCGACTTCATCGACCACGTGCTGCCGATCCTGCGGGAGCGGGGCGTCGCGGCATCCGAGTACGAAGGCGAGACGCTGCGCGAGCGCCTCATCGGCACCGCGCCGACCCTGGGCGATGACCACCCGGCTGCGCGCTTCCGTGCGGCACGCGTCACCGCTTCGTAGCCATGGACGTCGTTGTCGTCGGCAGCATCAACCTCGACCTCATGGTGGGTGTCGACCGCCTGCCCGCGGTCGGGGAGACGGTGCTGGGGGAGGCGATCGCTCGCCTCCCCGGCGGCAAGGGATTCAATCAGGCCGTCGCGGCGGCGCGCTCGGGCGCACAGGTGCGCTTCTGTGGAGGCGTCGGTGACGACGGTGACGGTGCCTTCCTGCGCTCGCACCTGCGCGCGGCGGGCCTCGACGACCGGATGCTCGGCGTCGATTCGTCCCTTCCGACCGGGCTTGCGCACATCACCGTGCTCCCCGACTCGGGCAACGCGATCATCGTGTCGCAGGGTGCCAACGGCTCGCTGACGGCGAGGGATGCTGCGGCCGCCGTCAAGGGCGCTGGTGTCGTGCTCGCCCAGCTTGAGGTGCCAGCGGATGCCGTCGAGGCGGCCCTCTCAGCGGGGCGTGCGGCGGGTGCCGTGACAGTGCTGAATGCTGCCCCGACGACAGCGTTCCGTCCATCGCTGCTGGCGCACGTCGACATCCTCGTCGTCAACGAATCCGAGGCGCGAGACCTTGGCGGGCTCGACCACCTGGTGGCGGCGGGGCCCCGCACGGTCGTCATGACGCTCGGCGAGAAGGGGGCCGTCTGGCGCTCCGAGGGTGACTCGGGGCAGGTTGCGGCGTTTCCCATCGAGGCGGTCGACACGACGGGTGCGGGCGACGCGTTCTGCGGGGCCCTCGTCGCGTCGCTTGCCCAGGGTCACGACATCGCGCAGGCGCTGCGACGGGCATCCGCCGCCGGGGCCATCACGGCGCAGCATCTCGGCGCGCAGGTCGAGCAGCTGTCGCTCGAGGCGATCGAGCGGATGCTCGGGGCGTAGGTCGGCGCGCTATCGAGGGGTGCGCGGCGGAGAGCGCGCGCGTGTGGTGGCGGTGCGCAGGCTCTATCTCGCGCGGCGCCCCCAAAGCCGCACACCGCCGGGCGCCGGCGCCGTGATCTACTCGCCCGCGAAGGTGTACTCGCCGTCCTGCAGTCGCCCGAGCAGGTCGCGCGACCACGTCTGCTCGGACCGCAGTCGCGCCGACGAGAGTTCGAAGATCTCGCGCACGTACGCGGGCGTCGAGGGTGAGTTGCGCACGTCCTCGACGTTGTAGTTGTTGCTCGAGATGCGGGCGTCGATCTCCTTGATGCGGTGCTCAAGCGCCTCCATGACCTCCTGGCGGCGGAGGGCATACATGAACGACGTCAGCGCCATGGCGGGCTTGACGTCGAAGGTCTCGACGTTCCAGAGTGCGTGGCGCAGCATCCGCAGGAACTCCGTCTCGCCCTCCGGCGTGACGCGGTAGGTCGTGCGCTCGGGGCGGCGGCCCTCGGAGGTCGTGCCGTCCTCCTGCACGTAGCCGTCCTTCTCGAGCGAGCGGAGCGCGTTGTAGATCGAGCCGGGTTGGATGTTGGCCCATTCGTCGACATGCCAGCTGAGCAGTTCGCGGCGCAGGAAGTAGCCGTGCACCGGCTGGAACTGTCGCACGGCGCCCAGGATGACGAGACGGGTGGTGGTCGACATGGTCCTCATCTCTGTGCAAAGCGGTCTTGTCGAAGGCCGTGCAACAGGTTAGCCTAAGTGTACTAATCAAACTTGACTAGCAGCCTGAGGGGCGCGAATGATGACCATGACGACGGATGACCCGACCCTGGCCCTGCGGCAGGCGTTCTCACTCTTCCCAACCGGGGTCGTCGCGGTGGCGGCATCTGTCGACGGTCGTCCCGTCGGGCTCGCCGTGAACTCCTTCACATCCGTCTCGCTCGACCCGGCGCTCGTCGGTGTCTGCATCGCCAACACCTCCACCACCTGGCCGACGCTCTCCAGCGTCAAGCGGCTCGGCCTCAGCATCCTCGGCGCGGGGCAGGGCGCGGTGTGCCGCACCCTGTCTGCCCGCGGCGTGGATCGCTTCGCCGACGTGCCCTGGCAGGCGGGGGAACATGGCGCCGTGCTGATCGACGATGCCGCCCTCTGGCTCGAATGCGAGATTCACTCGAGCTTTCCCGGAGGCGACCACGAGGTGGTGCTGCTCAAGGTCGTGCGCTCGGAGCTGTTCCCTGACGTCGCACCCCTCGTCTTCCACCAGAGCCGCTTTCGCGAACTCCAGTCCGCATAGGCGGGCTCAGCGGTGGCCCCGGTAGTCGCCCCACGCGAGCCGGCGACCAGCGCGCGGGTCGGACTCGATGCGGTCCTCCGAGTCGAAGATGCGGGTCTGCCGTGCCGTCTCGTCGTACTGCGGCCAGTCGGCACCCGGGCTGCCGGTGCGCGCGAGGGAGAGTAGCGCGCCCTGGAAGCGCTGCGCGAGCGCATTCGCCGTGCCGCGGCCGCCCAGCGCCGTGACGATCTTGCCCAGTCCCGCGTCGTAGCCGTCGAAGACTGCCGCGACATCCGTGCCGTGGGTCGCCCCGATCTTGGTGAGCTTCAGCAGCGGAGGCGCGTAGTCGAAGCGGTACGACCACGTGGGGGCGTGGCGCGAGTGACCCTCCGTGACCTGGATGGTGGGGTGCCAGAAGATCGCATCGCCGCCGAGGTCGATTGCGGCCCTCTTGCTCGGGTAACCCGGGTAGGCGGCAACGACCCGGTCGCGGGCATCCGGATCCGTCTGCTTGAACATCGTGTCGATGCGGCTCGGCTTGGTCGGCATCAGATCGAGCACGATCGTGAAGAACGCACCCTCGCGATCGGTCGTACCAGCGACGAACGGCACGGGGTGGGCGTCGCCGTCGCGGAAGGCGTCGATCGTGTGCTTCGGCAGGAAGTCGCCGTCGACCACCGGGGCCGTCGGCAGAGCGCTGGGCTGGTTGTCGGGGATGTAGTCGTGGCCCAGCTTGCGGCTTGCGGCGATGAGATCCTGCCAGGGGCGCTCGCTGAGGGCGGCCGCGGCATCCGCCTCATCGACGCCCAAGTTCTCGAGAAAGCGGCGGCTCCAGTCAGCGTGGAGCTCGGGGCCGTACATGGATGCCGGGGCTGGGCTCATCGCGAAGGCCTTGTGGAAGAGCCCCTTCGCTGACGGGATGCACATGAGCGAGGTGACCGACATGCCGCCAGCGGACTCGCCGAAGATCGTGACGTTGTCGGGGTCACCCCCGAACGCGGCAATGTTGTCGCGCACCCATTCCAGCCCCGCGACGGTGTCGCGCAGGCCGAGGTTGCTCTCGAAGGGGCGCTCCGGCGTGCTGTACGGGCTGAAATCGACGAAGCCGAGCGCGCCCAGCCGGTAATTGAGGCAGACGTAGATGACGTCGCCGTTCTTCACGAGGCGGGAGCCGAGGTAGCCGGTCGAACGGTTCGATCCGGTCGTGTAGGCGCCGCCGTACAGGTAGACGAGCACGGGTCGAGGCTCAGCCGAGGGAGCCAGTGGCGCGCTCACGTTGAGGGTGAGGCAGTCCTCGCCGACCGGGGTCTCCTTGCCGATTCCGGACGCCTCGAACGTCACCACCTGTGGCGGCGCCATTCCGAACTCGCTCGCGTCGCGCACTCCCTCCCACGGCTCAGCCGGGTGCGGTTTGCGCAGGCGCAGCTCGCCGACCGGCGGGGCCGCGAAGGGGATGCCGCGCCAGGTGCGCACCTCCTTGTCGACGATGCCGCGGACGGCACCGTGGGTCGTGGCGACGGTCAGGTCGTCGGCGTTCGCCTGCGACTGGGCGGCGTGGGCGGTGGTGTTGTCGGTCATCGGGCGCTCCTCGTTGAGTCCGGGTCGGGTGGGGTGTGGGTCGTCAGTTCGCGGGCGGAACCTGGGGCATGGTCGTGATGGCGCGCCTGGCCGCCGTGATGCGGTCGGCGATCTGCCGTGGTGTCGATGCGTCGACGCGGTCGATCACCCAGCGGGAGATGATCGCCCCGGCACCTCCCGCGAGGAACTCGGCCGCATCGAGCTGCGTTTGGCCCTCGACGTGTGGCACGAGGAGGAGGGTGAAGGGGCGCAGGAGTGCGAGCATCCGCTCGTTGAACGCGTAGCAGCACGCACCCATGAACACGGCGCGGTAGAAGTCGCGGTGGGCGGCGAAGTGCATGGTGACGCGTTCGATTGCCTCGCGGGCGCTCGCGGTCGGCTCGGCGCTCGTCAGCCTCGTGCGCATGAGGTGCAGGGCCGCCTCGACAATGAGGTCGTCGCGGTCGGCGTAGTGCAGGTAGGCCACCTGGCGGCTGACCCCGGCCGTGCGCGCGAGCTCGGTGAGGGGGAGGTCGGTGGTGCCGCGGTCGGAGACGAGGGTGATCGTCGCGTCGAGCAGTTGGGCCCGGGAACGCTCGGCCCTCGGGTCGGAGGAGCGCTGCACGGCGTGCTGCTCTGTGCTGGCGACGATGCCCATAGGGGCACCCTAGGGAAGCCGAGCGTCGTTTACAAGTGTCAAAGAACCGAGCTTTCCGCGGTGGTCCGCGCGAATGACTAGGTTTCGGTCAGATGACCGCGCCGCGGCACGATCATCTGACCGAAACCCGGTCATTCGTCCTGAGACGTGTGCCGCACGCTCGTCGCACCTCAGGCAACTGGCTCAGTTGATGTGGTCGCCCTCGGTCGTGAGGTCGGCGTCGATCGAGATCTCGACTACCTCCGCGGCATCCGTGTCGTTGAGTCGCAGCAGCTCGTCGACCAGCGCGCGACTGCCGCCCACGATGGTCGAGTCGAAGTCGATCTCGCTCGCGAGGTACCACGCGCGGTCGCTCGGCCAGAGGGCCATGGGGGTCAGCGAGTTGCCGGTCGAGTCGAGTCCGCTTCGCACGGGCCAACTCGTGTCGGCGAATGCCCGCACGTCGCATGCAAAGAGGAGCGATTCGCGGTGCGGCAACTCGAAGCGGTCGTTGTACCAGGCCACTTCGATCAACGGATGCTGGCGCGGGTGGGCCTCGGGTCCTCGCATCGATGGCGGCATCGCAGACAAAGGCGACCACCCGTACGTCTCCAGTTCTGGGGCCGGCGCCCATGCCGCCGCGCTGTAGCGGATGCGGGTGGTGTAGAGCTCGCCCCATCCCTCCCAGACCGCGGCGAAGCAGTCGGCGGGTGTCGAGGTGTGCCGCGAGAGCACCTTTGTGACGGCAGCGAGCTCGTCCAGGTCCATGCGCCCCTGCTCCGGGTCGCCGTACTGCCAGCCGTCTTCCCCAAAGCCGGGCCGCGTCGAGCCTGCGATCAGCAGGCCCCACTGGGCGAGCGGATGCAGCGTGGTGCCCTCCCGCGCGGCGACCTCGTGCCAGCGCATCCGCCGTTCCTCTCCGCTGACCCTGTCACCGCTCCACCTCAGCTGTTGGCCGGACGCCGGGTGAAGGATGCGCGCGTACGCCTCGTAGACCGGCGGCACGAGCCAGCGCAGGCCGGCCGCCCAGTCCCACTCACCGACGGCATCGAGCACCCATTGCCCGACGGAAACGTCGGAGTGGGGCCTGAGCGCTGCGTCCATGGGCCGAGCGTAGCGGTCGCGTGCGCGAACCGGCGCTGCCGGATGGCGGGGCAGCGCTGATGACCGAATTTCGGACGGATGATTACGCCGCGGCACAGTCATCTGTCCGAAACCCAGTCATTCGTCGGGGGTTCCAGTGGTGCAGCGATGCAACTCAGCCGCGCAGTGCCAGCACGAACGGCAGGACCCCGGATGCCCCGGCCCGACGCAGCGAGCGGGCGGCGACCGTCAGGGTCCAGCGGCTGTCGGCGAGGTCGTCGACCAGCAGTACGGGGGCGCCCGGCTTGACGGCCGCGAGACCCGCGAGGTCGTCGGCGAGGGCGGGCGGCACCACGAACCTGTCCCACACCCCGGCGAGCCGGTAGGCGCTGTTGCCGCCGGGTTCGCCCTCCGGCCCGCCGCCCTCAAGCGAGAGCGAGCCGAGGTGTGGAAGGCGCCCGGCCGCGGAGATTCCGGCCGCGATGGAGCTCACGAGTTGCGGCCGCGACCGCGAGGGCACCGTGACGATGGCGGCGGGCCGCTCCTCCCAGCCCCAGTCGGCGAGCACGCGCACACACGCGTCGATCAGCGCGGGGGAGGCGGGCGCATCCGGTGCTCCGGCCGCGAAGATCTCCCGCAGTGTGTTGCCCCAGCCGAGATCGGTGAGCCGAGCAAGGGCGCGGCCCTCGAGCATCCGTTCGTCCGCAGCGATGCGACCCTTGACGGGCAGGCCGAGCCGGTCGGCACCCGTCGGCCACTGGGCGCGGGGTTCGAGCGGCACGCCGACCCGGTCGAGGGATGTCGCGGCGCTCGCTGCGGCGGTGTCGGCGACATCCGTGGGGTACCAGGGCCCGGCGCAGTTGTCGCAGCGCCCGCACGGCTGCGCCGTCTCGTCGTCGAGCGAGCGCTGCAGGAATTCCATGCGGCAGCCGTCCGTGCGCTCGTACTCGATCATGTGCTGCTGCTCGGCGACGCGCTCGGCGGCGATGCGCTCGTAGCGCTCGGCGTCGTAGGTCCACGGCTGGCCCGTCGCGACCCAGCCGCCCTGCACGCGACGCACCGCCCCATCGACATCGAGCACCTTGAGCAGGAGCTCGAGCGGCGTGCGGCGGATGTTGACGCGCGCCTCGAGCGCGGGCGTTGAGGTCGGCGTGTCCACATCGAGGGCGGCGATGACGGTCTCGGCCCGCTCCTGCGAGGGCATGGATGCGGTCGCGAAGTACTGCCAGATGTCGGGGTCCTCCCGCCCGGGCAGGAGGAGCACGTCGGCGTTCTCGGTCGCGCGGCCAGCGCGGCCCACCTGCTGGTAGTAGGCGACGGGGGAGGAGGGGGCGCCCAGGTGCAGCACGAAGCCGAGGTCGGGTTTGTCGAAGCCCATGCCGAGTGCGCTCGTCGCGACGAGGGCCTTCACTTCGTTGCGTTTGAGGCGGCCCTCGAGTTCCTCTCGCTCGGCCGGGTCGGTCTGGCCGGTATAGGCGCGCACGTCGTGCCCGGCATCCCGCAGGAGACGCGCGGTGTCTTCCGCGGCAGAGACCGTGAGCGCATAGATGATGCCGGAAGCGGGCAGCGAGTCGAGGTGCGTGAGCAGCCATGCGAGTCGTGACGTTGAATCGGGCAGCCGCAGCACGCCGAGGCGAAGGGATGCCCGGGCGAGTGGGCCGCGGATCGTGACGACATCGGCGTTTGCGGACAGCTGTTCGGCGACATCGGCCACGACCCGGCTGTTCGCCGTCGCGGTTGTCGCGAGCACGGGCACTCCGGGCGGCATGTCGGCGATGAGGTCGCGCAGGCGGCGGTAGTCGGGCCGGAAGTCGTGCCCCCAGTCGCTGATGCAGTGGGCCTCGTCGACCACGAGCATCCCGATCCGTCGCACGAGGGCGGGCAACTGTTGCTCCCTGAACGACGGGTTGTTGAGCCGCTCGGGCGAGACGAGCAGCACGTCGACCTCGTCGCGTTCGAGCGCGCCCAGCACATCGCCCCACTCGTGTGCGTTCGTCGAGTTGATCGCGACGGCCCTCACGCCGGCACGGGATGCTGCGGCGATCTGGTCTCGCATGAGGGCGAGCAGCGGCGACACGAGCACGGTGGGCCCGGCGCCGCGCTGGCGCAGCAGGAGGGTCGCGACGAAGTAGACGGCTGACTTGCCCCATCCTGTGCGCTGCACGACGAGTGCCCGCCGTCGACCGTCGACGAGCGTGGCGATCGCCTCGTACTGGCCCTCGTGGAAGTCGGCGTCCGGCCGGCCGACGAGCGTGCGGAGTACGGAGAGGGCGGATGCGCGCAAGTCGTCGGTCATGGGTCCACCCTGTCATCACCCGCCGACGTGGTGTGCCCCGTATTGGGTCCACTCGGCATGGGTAGACAGTTCTGTCTGTCGGTAATTTGGGGGACTAGAATTTGGACGTGCCACACGTGAAACCCGCCCAATTCCCCCCTAGTAGGGCGAGGCGATCCGTGTGGCGCACCCTTTTCTCTGGCGGTGGGCACCGGGCGAGCGCGCGCTCCGTCCTCCCGCCATTCCTCGCAGCCTTCATCGTGTTGGCGCTCGCGTACACGGCCATCTTCGTCGGGCGGCTCCACACGCAGCAGGCGCTCGACTCGGTTGAAGTCAATGCGGCCGAGAGCGCCCGCGTTGACCTTGCGGCGAGCTCCCTTGAATCCTCGATCGACACCGCTGCCTCGGATGCGCGCGTCGCCGTGGCATCCCGCGCCGTGCGGAGCCTCGCCGAGGAAATCTCCGCTGGCACCCTCAGCTCGGCCGCGAGTGTCTTCCAGGCGCAGGTCTCCAACAAGCCGGCGATCAGGCAGATCCGCTACATCGATGAGACCGGCAGGGAGCGGCTCGCGGTGCGCCGCACGGACGACGGCGTGCAGCGCGTGCCCACCGCTCGCCTGCAGGACCGGTCGAAGCACTACTTCTTCGCCGAGACCCGCGACCTCAGGCCGGGGGACACCTACGTCACGCGCCTCGACCTCGAGGTCGACGCGAGCGGCGCCATCGTCGAGCCCAGGCAGCCCCTCATGCGGGTGATCGCGGCGCTCGGCGATAGCACGGGCGCGCGGGCGGGGAGCGTCATCGTCGACATCGACGGATTCCACCTTGTGGAGCAGGCCCGCCAGGTCATCGGCGCCGAGGGGTACCTGCTGCTCAACGCAACGGGCGGCTACATCGGCGGACCGGACGAGGCTGACTCCTTCGGTTTCATGACCGACGGGCCCGCATTCGCCGAGCGCCACCCCGAGGCCTGGCAGACCATCTCAGCGAGCGACTCCGGGCACGCTATGGCCCACGAGGGCCTGTATGCCTTCAGCACGGCACACCCGGAGCACGCCCAGACCCGACTGAGTGGAGAGACCCACGACGCCGACACGCACGGGCATCCGAATGCCCTCAAGGTGGTGTCATTCGTGACGGCGGCAGCGCTGCCCTCGGCGTCGATCACCCGCGATACCGCGACCACCGCGATCTTCGTCTTCGGACTCATCGCCCTCGCGACCGTCACCGGCCTCGCGACGCACACCCTCATCTCGAAGCGGCAGTACCGCCGGTCGATCCGCGAGGCCAAGACGCGCCTCGAGGCAATCAGGGACACCCTCGGCGAGGGGCTCGTCGTGATCGACCCCGACGGCCGCATCACGGACGTGAACCCCGAGAGTGAACGGATGCTCGGCTGGACTCGCGAGCAGATGCTGGGCCGCGTCGCCCACGAGCTCTTCCACAGCCACCCCGACCACAGTGTCGAGCAGGTCGAGTGCGCGATGCTCGCGGTGGCCCGCACGGGAGTCACCTTCCGAAGTGAGGACGAGGTCTTCCAGCGCGCCGACGGCAACGCCATCCACGTGGGCGTGAGTGCCGCGCCGCTCGTCGTCGACGAGCAGATCGAGGGTGCCGTCATCGTGTTCCGTGACACCACCGAGATCCGTGAATATCAGGAGGAGATTCGTCGTCTCGCCTTCCACGACGCACTCACGGGCCTACCGAACCGGCGAGTGCTCGCAGACCGCCTCGACCTTGCGATCAGCACGGCCGACCGGCGCCTCACGCCGCTCGCGGTCATGTTCCTTGACCTCGACGGCTTCAAAGAGGTCAACGACGACTACGGGCATGCGGTGGGCGATGAGTTCCTGCGGCAGATCTCCGACAGGCTGTGCGGATGCCTGCGGAGCAGCGACACCCTCGCACGGCAGGGCGGCGACGAGTTCATCGTCTTGCTCCCGGAACTGCATGACGAGGGAGAGGCCGAGGTCGTGGCCCGCCGGATCATCGACGGGCTGGAGCAGCCCTTCGTGGTCGATGGCTACCAGTTGCGCGCCGCCGTCAGCGTCGGCATCGCCGTGCGATTGGATGGGGAGTCGGCCGAGACCCTCATCGCGAACGCCGACGACGCCATGTATGCCGCGAAGCAGATGGGGGAGAACCTCTACTGCGTGAGCGGGCGGGCCCCGGTGGCACAGGCCTAGGGGGCGGTACCAGAGCGGTACGGGCCGGTACCGGGCCGTTGCGCTACGCTTTCGAGCGGTGCCGAGGCTCGGCCGGGCGCCGAGCTCACGGCTGAGCACCCCTCGTCCCGACAGAATCTCTGGAGGTTGCAATGACGCACGAATCAACCCTTCTCGAGTCGGTGCCCGACGGCCTCTTCATCGCCGGAGAGTGGCGCGCAGCATCCGGCGGCGCCACGCTCGATGTGCGCGACCCCGCGACGGGCGAGGTCATCAAGCGAATCGCGGATGCCACGGCCGACGATGCCCGGGCCGCCATGGATGCCGCGGCAGGCGCCCAGGCGGAGTGGGCGGCGACGGCCCCGCGTGTGCGCGGCGAGATCCTGCGCAAGGCCTTCGACCTCATGATGGAACGCCGCGACGATGTCGCCCTACTCATGACGCTTGAGATGGGCAAGCCGCTCGCGGAGGCGCACGGCGAGGTCACCTATGGCGGAGAGTTCCTGCGCTGGTTCAGCGAAGAGGCCGTGCGCATCTCGGGCCGCTACGCGACCAACCCCGAGGGCACCGGTCGGATGATCGTGTCGCAGCGCCCCGTCGGCCCCTGCTACCTCATCACCCCGTGGAATTTCCCGCTCGCCATGGCGACCCGCAAGGTCGGCCCTGCGCTCGCGGCGGGCTGCACCGTCATTATCAAGCCGGCGCAGCTGACGCCGCTCACGACCCTCTTCTTCGTCAAGCTTCTGGAGGAGGCGGGCCTGCCGAAGGGTGTCGTCAACGTGCTGACCTCGTCGAGCTCGAGCGCCGTCTCGGAGCCCATCCTGGGCGATGACCGCCTGCGCAAGCTCTCCTTCACGGGCTCCACCCCGGTCGGCGTCTCGCTCATGAAGCAGGCGGCCGACAAGGTGCTGCGCACGTCCATGGAGCTCGGCGGGAACGCCCCCTTCATCGTCTTCGACGACGCGGACCTCGACAAGGCGGTCGAGGGTGCGATGCTCGCGAAGTTCCGCAACATCGGCCAGGCCTGCACGGCGGGCAACCGCTTCATCGTGCACGAGTCCGTCGCCGAGGAGTTCGCCCGCCGCGTCACGGAGAAGGTCAACGGCTTCCGTGTCGGTCGCGGCACCGAGGAGGGTGTCACGATCGGTCCCCTCATCGACGAGAAGGCGGTGGGCAAGGCATCCGCTCTTGTCAACGATGCCGTCGAACGCGGCGCGACCCTGCACACGGGCGGCAAGCCCATCGAGGGCAAGGGCACCTTCTTCGAGCCGACCGTCATCAGCGGCGTGAAGGCGGGCAGCGACATCCTCCGTGAGGAGATCTTCGGTCCGGTCATGTCGATCGTGACCTTCCGCGATGAGGACGAAGCGGTACGCATGGCCAACGACACCGAGTACGGGCTCGTTGGTTACGTCTTCACGAAGGACCTCGCGCGCGGGCAGCGGTTGATCGACTCGCTCGACACCGGAATGATGGGGCTCAACGTGGGCGTTCTCTCGAACGCGGCGGCGCCCTTCGGCGGCGTCAAGCAGTCGGGTCTCGGCCGTGAGGGTGGCTTCGAGGGCATCCACGAGTACCTCTCGCCCAAGTACACGCTCACGCCCGACCCCTTCGGCTAGGCCGCGAAGAACGCGCTTTCTTGGGGTGAGCCGAAGAAGCAGGCATACGGATGTCGCGGCAGCGCCCTGTGGCATCCGCCCTCTCGTTAGCCTTGCCCCATGACCACTGACTTCACGACGGCGGACCTGTACGACGAGCATGAGGAGGCGCTGCAGTCACTCAGCCTGCAGATGCAGAACTTGGGCGGCCACGCCCGTTTCTCGGGGCAGATCCGCACGATCCGCTGCCACCGCGACAACGGTCTTGTGAAGCGGGTGCTCAATTCGCCGGGCGATGGCGCCGTGCTTGTGGTTGACGGTGGTGGCTCACTCGAGTCCGCCCTGATGGGCGACATGATCGCGGCGGCCGCGGTCGAGAACGGCTGGGCGGGTGTCGTCATCAACGGGGCTATCCGCGACCGGATCGAGATCTCCGGCCTCTCGCTGGGCGTGAAGGCGCTCGGCAGCAACCCCCGCAAGAGCGCCAAGGCGGGTGAGGGAGACCTCGACGTGCCAATCGAGTTCGGCGGGGTCACCTTCGCGCCGGGCCGCACACTGTGGAGCGACGAGGATGGCATCCTCGTCGAGCGCTAGTCGCGCCGATCCGTCCCGCCCTGCGCCCCTCGTCTCCCCCGAGTGGCCAATCTTTCGCCTTCCCGCGACGTTTTGGCGCAATCTTTGGCCACTCGAGAGCACAGTGCAGGGTCCGGGCGAACAGGCCACCATCGACCCGTGCGAAAAGATGGAGGCATGGCTCCATCCCTCATCGACGACCTCTCGGCACTCCTCGCACCAGAACAACTCCTCGCAGGCGACGCCGCCCTGGCCTTCGACCGCGACCTGTCCGACGGCACGGGGGTCGGCGTGCCGCTCGCGGCGGTCTTTCCCAGCTCGACCGAGCAGGTCGCATCCGTCGTGCGGCTTGCCGCCCGGCACGGCGTACCGATCGTGCCGCAGGGCGCGCGCTCCGGGCTCGCGGGCGGGGCCAACGCGGTCGACGGATGCCTCGTGCTGAGCCTCGAACGCATGACCGGCATCCTCTCGATCGACGTCGCCGACCAGGTCGCGACCGTGGAGGCGGGCGTGCTCACCTATGACCTCGCGACGGCGGTCGAGCAGGTCGGGCTCTTCTACCCGCCCGACCCCGGCTCGTGGCAGATCTCGACCATCGGGGGCAACGTCGCGACCAACGCGGGCGGGATGCGCTGCGTCAAGTACGGCGTCACGCGTGACTTCGTGCGCGGCCTGACGGTCGTGCTCGCGAACGGCGACGTCGTGCGCACGGGACGCCGCACCGTCAAGGGGGTGTCTGGCCTCGACCTCACCGCGCTCGTGGTGGGGTCCGAGGGCACGCTCGGAATCGTCACCGAGGTCACGGTGGCGCTGCTGCCGCGACCCGCTGAGCCCGTCGGCGTGCTCGCCGCCTTCCCGACCCGACAGGCGGCGCTCGCGGCGGCCGACGTCATCATGGCCTCGGAGCGGCGACCGAGCATCCTGGAGTTCCTCGACCGGGGTAGCATCGCCGCCATCAGCGCCTTCGAGCCGACCGCGACCCTGCCGGCGGATGCCGAAGCGGTGCTCATCGTGCAGTCCGACGAGCCGGGCCGCACGACGGGCGACGCGAACGAGTACGCCGCGATCGCGACCTTCTGCGGTGCCAGCACGGTCGAGATCGGGCGTGACAAGGCGGGAGTGGAGGCGATCATGGCGTCGCGCCGCGCCCTCCACGGGGCCATGCGCGCGGTCGCGGGAGCGAGCCTCAATGAAGACGTCTCCGTGCCCCGCTCACGCCTCACCGAGCTGCTCGACGGCATCGACGAGATTGCGGACCGCATGGGCATTCCCATCGCGACCGCTGGTCACATCGGCGACGGCAACCTGCACCCCATCGTCGCGTTCAACCCGGCGAATGTCGCATCCGTCGCCCTCGCCACCGAGACGTACCAGCAGGTCATTGGCCTGGCGGTCTCGCTCGGCGGCACGAGTTCTGGGGAACACGGCATCGGAACCCTCAAGCAGGCCCACCTCGACGCCGAACTCGGCCCGACGCTGCGTGCGCTCCAGCGCGAGGTCAAGCGAGCCTTCGATCCGCAGGGCCTGCTCAACCCCGGAAAGAAGCTGTAGAGGCTAGGCGAGCACCGGGATGAGGCGTGAATCTGCGAGTGCCGCCTCGCGGTGCTTCGCGATCTCCGCATACTCGGGGTCGTTCGCGAGCCCGACGAAGGCCGCGATCGAGGGGTAACGCACGAACATGATGACGTCCCACTGCTCATCCTCGGGGCCGATGACGGTGCCCTGGGCGGGTCCCATGATGACGACCTCCGCGTTGATCTTGGCGAGGTACGCGCGGGCCTGTCTGCCGTAGACGCCGTAGGCCTCGCGTCCGCTTAGCTCGCTCTCCTGACCCTCGTACTGCGCCTTCTCGCGGAACTTCAGCATGTTCAGCATGAGAAACGGGGTGTCGGCGGGGATGGTCTGGAGGGCCGCCTTCAGCACCTCCGGTCGGATCGCGGTGTATGCCATGGGTGTCTCCTGCTCGTCGTCGAGTGTGATCGGGGCCACGCTAGGGGAGCGGCGGCGCGGGCGTCCGCTTTTCTGTTGCTCGGGCTGTGCGCAGCGCGTGCGCCTGCCGCGGTGTTTGGAGGCTTGGCCAGAGGGCGCGTGCTTGGATAGACGCATGACGGATGCCGAACGCTACATCGCCGATCTCGCCCGTTACATCGCCGCATCGCCGTCGAGCTACCACGCTGCCGTGGAGGCGGGGCGGATGCTCGAGGCCGCCGGTTTCACGCGCCTCGATGAGTCCGCGGCGTGGCCGTCGAAGCCGGGCAAGCGCTTCGTCATCCGCGACGGTGCGATCGTGGCGTGGGTGCAGCCGGCGGGGGCGACTGCGACGACGCCGTTCCGCATCCTGGGTGCGCACACCGATTCGCCCGGCTTCAAGCTCAAGCCCAACGGCGGCACGACGAGCAACGGGTGGAGCCAGGCATCCGTCGAGGTCTATGGTGGGCCGCTGCTGAACTCGTGGCTCGACCGCGAGCTCGAGTTCGCGGGCCGGCTGGTCACGCGCGACGGCCGCGAGCACCTGGCCCGCACGGGGCCGTTCGCGCGCATCCCGCAGCTTGCGATCCACCTCGACCGCGGCGTCAATGACGGGCTCAAGCTCGACAAGCAGCAGCACGTGCAGCCCGTCTTCGGCGTCGAGGCCGATGGGGGAGACATGCTGCGGGCTCTGGCGGATGCGGCAGGCGTGCGCGCCGCGGAGGTCGCGGGCTTCGACGTGCTCACCGCCGACACGAACCCGCCCGCGCGCTTCGGCGTGGGGGAAAAGCTCTTCGCGGCCGGTCGGCTCGACAACCTGAGCTCCGTCTTCGCGGGGCTTCACGCCCTGCTCAACGCCAAGCCGGTCAAGGGGCACATCAGCATGCTCGCGGCCTTCGACCATGAAGAGCTGGGATCGAACTCACGCTCGGGCGCCTCGGGGCCGCTCCTGAATGACATCCTCGCCCGGATCGGCGGGGGACTGAAGGGCAACGCCGAGGACCGCCGTCGTGCCTACGCCGAGTCGTGGTGCGTCTCGGCTGATGCGGGCCACGCCGTGCACCCCAACTACGCCGAGCGTCACGACCCGAACAACCGGCCCATCGCCGGCGGCGGCACGCTCCTCAAGCTCAACGCCAACCAGAAGTACGCATCGGATGCGCACGGTTCTGCCCTGTGGTCGCGCCTGGCAGAGGCGGCGGGCGCGAATGTGCAGGCGTTCGTGTCGAACAATACGGTGCCGTGCGGCTCGACCATCGGCCCGCTCACGGCGACCCGTCTCGGCATCCGGGTTGTCGACGTGGGGGTGCCCCTGCTGTCGATGCACTCGGCCCGCGAGCTCGCCCACGTGGACGACCTCTGGGCGCTCGAGCGCACGACTGGGGCGTTCTTCGCGGGTCGCTAGGGTGTAACCGCCATGTCTGACTCACTCACGACCCTGACGCGCCGCGTGCTCTTCGCGCCGCTCACGGAACCGGGGCGCACCGAGACGGTCGTGAGTCGCATCCGTTCCGCCATCACCCTCGGCATCTATGCCAACGGCGAGCAGCTGCCCAACGAGGTCGACCTGGCGGCCCAGCTGTCGATCTCACCCGTGACGCTGCGCGATGCGCTCAAGGTGGTGCGCGAGGAGGGGCTCGTGCATACGACGCGCGGCCGCTCGGGCGGCACCTTCGTGATCGCGCCAGACGAGTCGAACATGGGTTACTTCGAGCGTTCGCTTGCGGCCCTCAGCGTGATCGAGGTGCGCGACCTGCTCGACTGGCAGGTGGCGATCCTCTCGCAGGCAGCCGTGCTGGCCGCGGAGCGCGCATCCGCCCAGGACACGCAGTCGTTGTCGACGACCCTCGAGAGCTTCGGCGAGGCCTCGAACGCGATGGCGGCGAGGCGAGTGCACTCGCGCTTCTTGATCGAGTTGGCGGCGAGTTCGCGCTCGGCGCGCTTGAGCCGTGCGGCGATCGCGTCGCAGGTGGAGTATGCGCCCCACGCGATGCTCGTCTTTCGCTCGGGGGAGCACCGCTCCGCCGTGGCTGAGCGCTCGCTCGCGCTGCTCGAGGCGGTCTCGGCGCGGGACGCCGAGCGGACGCACGCGCTGATGGAGGAGCTGCTCGGTCACGTCGGCGACCGCATCCTGGAATTGCATCACGAGGTCTCACGGAGGGCGAGCGCATGAGCGGCGATGGCGAACGCAGGGGAGGCAGCGGCGAGGGCCTTGTGGCGGATATCGACGCTGTCGTCGCGATCATGCGTGACGACCTGCATGAACTCGCCGAACGTGCACTGGCACTGCGGGCCGAGGGCCACTACGGGGCCGAGCACGTCGCGGCGATGGTGGCGAGCTTGGAGCCCCTCTGCGTCGACGTGCTTGGCCGCTCCCGCATGGTGGAGGGCACGGGTCTCGTGTGGTCGTGCGAACAGGCGGATGACTCGGGCATGCTGTGGTGGCGCGCCGAGGAGGGTCGCGTGGCCCGCAAGCAGCACGTCTTCAATCCCGAATCCGATTCTTATTACAACTACCTCGGCTCGCGATGGTTCCGGGCTGCACGCGACTCGGAGGGCCTCGCCATCGTCGGCCCCTTCATCGATGCCTGGGGCACGGACGACCACGCCATCACGGCATCGCTCGGGCTCGTGCACGAGGGCGAGTTCCTGGGCGTCGTCGCCGCCGACCTCAACGTCGTGGCGGTGACGGATGCCCTTGCTGCGGCCCTGCGCCCGCACGGCGATGTCGTGCTGGTCGATGACGAGGACCGGGTGGTGGCGTCGAATCGGCCGTTGCTGAGCCCTGGCCTGCTGTTGGAGCCGTTCTTGCGCCGCACGGGCGCGAGTGTGAGCGAGCGGGTCGCGACGGGCGTGCACGGCTGGTTCGTCGCGCGGCTCGAACAGGGCTGATCGAGGCGAGTTTCTGCTTCGCGGCGTTGCCCCTTTTCGGGGTGCATTCGTGGCGTCTTCACGGCGTTGCGCTTGCGCCGCGGCATCCGTCTTCACCGTTTTCAGGCGTGCCAGAACATCGCTCTCGCGCGTGTTTCGGTCGTGTGAATTCCTGCCGTGTTCGCGCAGGCTTGCCTAAAACCGATAGTACTGTAGTCTTTCACAACCCGGAGGCCCCGAGAACGCTGCCGAGTTGCAACGCGGCAATTCACAAGGAGAACCCTTTGACCACAGAGTGCAGAGTTGTCACCCTCGGAACCAGCACTGCGCCCGCGACACCCCCTGCGGCGCAAGGGTCCACCGGTCGCACGGTCACCCCCATCCGAACGCGACCGCTCGCGCACCTGCACGGGCACGCCCCCGAAGGGTCCCCCGACAGCCCCCCACCCAGCGGACCCTCGGCCGCCTGACCGGCAGCACGAACGCCGGCCGACCACTCGCTGCACCGCAGCCCGGCCGGCAGCACCGAAACAAAGGAGACACCCCATGGCCAAAGTGAACTACGCCTCCACCAGCCTCGGCGATGAGAAGCTCGACCTCGCCTATGAAGAGGCACTCGCTGCCGTCCGCGCCGAGCCCTCGCCCATCGAGAAGAACCTGATCGGCGGGGAGCGTCTCGAGTCCGACTCGCTCGTCGAGCGCATCGACCCCGTCGCGCTGAAAACCCGCGTCGGTGCCGCCTACGTCGCGAGCCCCGAGATGGTCGAGGCCGCCATCGCCGCAGCGCGCGGTGCTGCCAAGGCCTGGCGCAAGGCCCCCTACGCCGAGCGCAACGCGAAGCTCCGAGCCGCCCGCGACGAGGTCGAGCGCCAGCTCACGCAGATCGCCGCGATCGTCTCGGCAGAGACCGGCAAGACCCGCCTTGAGGCCTATGGCGAAGCGCAGGAGGTGCTCGACATGATCGAGCACTACTGCACGCGGTTCGAGGTCAACAATGGCTACCAGGCGCAGCAGAAGTCGACCGAGCGCGAGAAGAACCTCGACGTGCTCGTGCCCTACGGCACCTTCGCGGTCATCGCGCCCTTCAACTTCCCCGTCGCACTGACGGTCGGCATGATGTCGGCCGCACTCGTCACCGGCAACACGGTCGTGCTCAAGCCGAGTGACAAGACGCCGCGCTCGAGCGCGATCATCGCCGACATCATCGCGGCCGAGCTGCCCGCCGGGGTCGTCAACACGGTGCATGGTGGTGCCGAGGTTGGCAAGGCACTCGCCGCAGGCGACGTCGACGGCATCGCCTTCACCGGTTCCGCGCAGGTCGGATGGCAGCTCTTCAACACCCCGGGCCCCCGCGGCTACCAGCGCCCCGTACTCGCCGAGATGGGCGGCCAGAACCCGGCCATCGTCGCAGCATCCGCTGACCTCGATGCCGCCGCTGAGGGCATCGTGCGCTCGGCCTTCGGCCTCTCCGGGCAGAAGTGCAGCGCGTGCCGCCGTGTCGTCGTCGACGCGTCTGTCGCAGACGAGCTCGTCGCCAAGCTCAAGGAGCGCGCGGAGCAGCTCGTGGTGGGTGACCCCATCGACGGCGGCACGAACCTCGGCCCCGTCATCGACGACGCCATCGCGGCGCGCGTCGACGAGGCGATCGCGCTCGGCAAGAAGGACGGCACCATCGTCACGGGCGGTCGCCTGGACCGCGAGGGCAACTTCTTCGCCCCCGTGATCATCGAGAACCTGCCGCAGGGCCACAAGCTCACCCGCGACGAGCTCTTCGCGCCCGTGCTGACGGTCATCCGCGTGGACGGCTTCGACGCAGCCATGGCCGAGGCCAACGCGGTCGACTACGGACTCTCCGCCGGCGTCTTCTCCAAGGTTGACGACGAGGTTGAGCAGTTCTACGACGAGATCGAGGCCGGCGTGCTCTACTCCAACCGCGCCGATGGTGCGACAACCGGTGCATGGCCCGGCGTGCAGTCCTTCTGCGGTTGGAAGCTCTCGGGTTCCTCAGGCAAGGGCGGCCTCGGCCTCCACTACCTGCCCGGCTTCATGCGCGAGCAGAACCGCACGATCGTGAGCAACGCATGACGACCGTCGTGCCGGAGCGCGACGACTATCTCGTGCACCCCCTGCCCGCACGGGCGAAGCAGGTCATGACGCGCGGCAACACCCGCTCCACGCTGTACGTGCCCCCAGCACCGCCCTACGCGGTGAAGGGCGAGGGTGCCATCGTGACCGACCAGCTCGGGCACGAGGTGATCGACTGCAACAACAACTACACCTCGCTCATCCACGGCCACGCGCAGCCCGACGTCACCGCGGCGGTCACCCCGCTCATGGCGCAGGGAACCGCCTTCGGCCTGCCGACGGAGTCGGAGATCACGCTCGCCGAGATGCTCGCGGCCCGCACGGGTCACGAGCGCTGGCGCTTCTCGAACTCGGGCACGGAGGCGGTCATGACCGCCATCCGTGCGGCGAGGGCCTTCACAGGTCGCGACAAGCTCATCCGCTTCGAGGGCAGCTACCACGGCACCTCCGACGCGGTGGTCTCGGTCACGGCCCCCGGTGTCACGGCCGGCGTGCGCAGCGATGTCATTGAGGTGCCCCAGGGTGACCGTGCCGCCTTCGACGCGGCCGTCGCCGAGGCAGGCTCCGACCTCGCCGCCGTGCTGATCGACCTCATGCCCAACCGGGCGGGCCTCGTGCCAGCGGAGCAGGCATTCGTCGACCACGTTCGCGAGACCACCCGCCGCGTCGACGCCCTCATGATCGTCGACGAGGTCATTACACTGCGCATGGCCTTCGGCGGGCTCGCCCAGGCCTACGGCGTGAAGCCTGACCTCATCAGCGCGGGCAAGATCATCGGCGGCGGCTTCCCCGTCGGCGCGGTCGGCGGACGAGAGGACGTGCTCGGCGTATTCGACCCGCTCGGGCAGCGTAACGTTGGATGGGGCGGCACCTTCAGTGCCAACCCAATCACGATGACGGCGGGCCGAGTCGCCATGGCACTCTTCGACGAAGAGGCCATCGCATCCCTCAACGCCCGTGGCAATGCACTTCGCACTGCGCTGGAGGAGGCGGGCATTGCCGTGAGCGGCAACGGTTCGCTCATGCGCATCCGTGAACAACTCGACCTCGGTGAGCTCTGGTGGGCCGCGTATGAGCGCGGCGTCATGCTCGGCACCAACGGCCTGCTCGCCCTGTCGACCCCAATGACCGACACGCACATCTCGACGATCGAGCGGGGCACCGTGGATGCCGTCCGTGCGCTTCGTGGAAGGACCACCACATGACCGATCCGCAGCCGAAGTCGGGGGAGACCATCCTCCGTCTCAACGACATCCGCAAGGTGTATGGCGACCATGTCGCCCTCGGCGGCGTCTCGCTCGACGTCAAGCGCGGCGAGGTCGTCGCAATCATCGGGCCGAGCGGTTCGGGCAAGAGCACACTGCTGCGCTGCGTCAACCAGCTCGAGGTGCCCGACTCCGGCACCCTCGAGGTGCTCGGCAGCAACATCGACTTCGCGGGCCGGGTGTCGGCGGCCGACCTTCTCGCGCTGCGCCGCAAGGTCGGCATGGTGTTCCAGTCGTTCAACCTCTTCCCGCACATGAACGTGCTGCGCAACGTCTCCTTCCCCCAGGAGCGCGTGCTCGGCCGTAGCCGCGAGGAGGCCGACAAGGTCTCGCGCGAGCTGCTGGAGCGCGTCGGCCTTGCCAGCAAGATGGAGAACTTCCCGCAGAAGTGCTCCGGTGGGCAGCAGCAGCGTGTCGCGATCGCCCGGGCCCTCGCGCTCGAGCCGCAGATCATGCTCTTCGACGAGCCCACGAGTGCGCTCGACCCCGAGCTGGGCCTCGAGGTGCTCGCCGTCATGCGTCGTCTCGCCGACCAGGGCATGACGATGGTCGTCGTCACGCACGAGATCCACTTCGCGGCAGAGGTCGCCGACCGACTCATCGTGATGGCGGATGGCGCGATCATCGAGGAGGGGGTGCCGAGCGAGCTGCTCGCCGCGCCCAAGACCGCCCGCGCGAAGCAGTTCCTCTCGGCCATCACGGATCGCTGATGGACCACTTCCTCAAGATCCTCAGCGCGGTGCCCGTCACCCTGCTGGTGACATTCGCGGCGTTCGCGCTCGGGGCGGTGATCGCCCTGCCACTCGCAGGAGGGCGCCGCTCCCGCTTTGCGATCGTGCGCCTGGTCACGAAGGGCGTGATCGACATCCTCCGCGGCGTGCCGCCCGTGGTGTTCGTCTTCATCCTGTTCTTCGGTGTCGGTTCCGACCTGATCCGTTGGGAGCCGCTGCCGGCAGCGATCGTGGGCCTCGGACTCATCTCTGCCGGGCACCTCGCCGAGATCTACCGAGGCGGGCTCATGGCCGTGCACCAGGGGCAGTTCGAGGCATCCGCCGCCCTCGGGCTCACGAGCACGACAACGTTCTCGCGGGTCATCGGCCCCCAGGCATTCCGGGTCGCGATCCCCGGCATGGTCACGTGGCTCATCAGCCTCCTGAAGGACTCGTCGATCGTCTCCACGATCGGCGTCGCCGAGATCATGTTCGTCACCAGCCAGGGCGCCCGCAGCTCGGGTGAGGGCCTCCTGCCGTTCGTCATCGCCGGTGCCGTGTACATCGCCCTCGGCACTCCGCTCGCCGCACTCTCGCGCTGGCTGGAGAAGAAACTCAGCTTCGGAAGGAGGGCATGACCATGGAACTGCTGACTGACTGGGTCGAATGGTTGCCCCGCCTGCTCTCCGGGCTCTGGGTGAGCGTGCAGGTCACGGTGCTTGCCCTCGTGATCGGCATCCCGATCGGTTTCGTGCTCGCCTTCATGTCTTCGGCCAAGAACGCGATCGTTCGCTGGCTCACGATCATCGTCGTCGAGGTCGGGCGCGGGATGCCCGCACTCGTCATGCTCCAGATGGTCTACTTCGGGCTGCCGGAGGCCGGCGTCGTGTTGGATTCCTTCGCCGCCACCGTCATCGCGCTTGGCCTCACGACCTCCGCATACACGAGTGAGATCATCCGTGCCGGCCTGCGCGCAGTGCCGGAGGGTGAGCTTGAGGCTGCCGACGCGCTGGGGCTGAAGCGGGCGGACATCGTGCGCTTCATCCTCATCCCGCAGGGATTCCGCATCGCGCTGCCCACCCTCATGGGCTTCGCGATCCTCATCCTGCAGGTCAGCTCCCTTGCCTTCACCCTGGGCCTGCCAGAACTCCTGAGCCAGGCCTACTCGATCGGTGCATCCACCTTCGAGTACCTCGAAGTGCTCACCCTCGCCGGAATCCTCTACCTCGTCATCACCGTGCCCGGTGGCTGGCTGGTCGAGAACTTCGAGAAGCGACTGAGCAAGCACCTCGCTTGACCCCACATCACACAGCTACACCCTGACACCAATAAGAGGAGAAACAATGAAGAAGAGCGTTCTCAGCCTCGGCGTGCTCACTGCCGCCGCGGCGCTCGTGCTCACCGGATGCTCCAGCGCCGGCGAGTCGACGGTTGCTGACGACTGCGAACCCACCGTCGGCGTCGAGACGGTGAAGGATGGCGTGCTCTCGGTCGCCCTCACCAATACGCCGCCGTACTCCCTCGAGGAGGACGGCGACATTGCCGGCATCGACTCCCTCATGATCAAGGAGTTCGCCGCAGCGGAGTGCCTCGAGATCGATTTCGCGCCCTACACCTACGCGACCGCCATCCCGGCGATCGAGCAGGCCCGCGTCGACGTCGCGCTCGGTGGCTTCTACCGCACGCAGGCTCGCGCCGATGTCGTCACCCTGAGCACCCCGCTCTACCTCGATGAGCTCAGCGTCTACTCGGAGGAGGGTTACTCCACCGTCGACGAACTGCTCGGCAAGACCATCGGCACCGTCGAGGGCTACCTCTGGGTCGACGACCTGAAGAGCCTCCCGGGCACCGAGACCCGCGTCTACCCCGACTCGCTGAGCCTCGCGCAGGACCTGAAGGCCGGTCGTCTCGACGCCGCGCTCGACGGTTACGGCGCTGCCGTCGTCGCCACGCAGGGCGAGGACTACACGATTGAGGTCCTGCAGGAGGACGAGCGCGTGCAGTCGACGAGCGTTCCCTCGCAGACCGCCGTGCTGTTCGACCCGGCCAACACCGAGCTGGCGGATGCCTTCAACGTCCTCGCCGAGGAGATGCGTGAAGACGGTCGCCTGGTCGAGTACCTCGCCGAGTACGGCCTGCCCGCATCGGCAGCCGAGGTCGGCGAAGAGCGCCTGATCTAAGGACGCCAACTCGCAACCATGTGCGGGTTCGGTGGCGATGTGCGTGCTCTACGCCGCACATCGCCACCGGGCCCGCACTTTGCGTTGCCGAGGGCAACGCCCACGCGGCTACGCGGAGGCCGCGTCGAGGCGCGCCACGTCCTCCGGCGTGAGCTCGAGCCGGGCACCCGCGATGAGGGCCTCCAGCTGGGCGACGTTGCGCGCGCTCGCGATGGGGGCGACCACGCTCGGCTTGCTCCGCAGCCAGGCGAGCGCGACCGACGCGGGCGCAACGCCGTGGGTGGCCGCGACATCCGTCAGCGCATCGATCGCGCGGAACGCGGCGTCGTTCGTGTAACGCGAGAGGTGCCGCTCGCGGTCGGTGCCCTGAATGTCGGATGCTGAGCGGTACTTGCCCGTCAGCATGCCGGCGGCGAGCGAGAAGTAGGTGAAGACGCCGAGCCCGTGCTGTGCCGCAAGAGGCGCGAGGCTGCTCTCGTAGGGTTCGCGCGTGAGCAGGTTGTAGTGCGGCTGGAGCGCGATGGGTGCGGCGAGATTGTTCTTCTGTGCGGTGTCGATCCAGGCGGCGATGCGCTCCGGTTCGACGTTAGAGACGCCGACCGCGAGCACCTTGCCGGCTGTCACGAGGGCGTCGAACGCGGCGGCGATCTCCTCGATGGGGCGTTCCGGCTCGTCGTAGTGGGCGTAGTAGAGGTCGATGTGGTCGGTGCCGAGGCGCTCGAGCGAAGCGTCGGCGGCCGCCGCGATGTTGTCGGGGGCAAGTCCCTTGAACTGCGGATGCCGTGAGACCTTCGTCGCGATCGTCACGCTGTCGCGGTTGCCGCGCTGGGCGAGCCACGTGCCGATGACGTGCTCCGATTCGCCGCCCACGTGGCCGTCCACCCACGCGGAGTATGCGTCCGCCGTGTCGATGTGGTTGCCGCCGGATGCCACGAACGCGTCAAGCACGGCGTGCGAGGTCTCCTCGTCGCTGGTCCAGCCGAAGGTGTTGCCGCCGAGGGCGAGGGGAAAGGTGTCAGAGAAGGGATTGCTCATGCACCCATTGTGGCGGGCGAGGCTGGTCGTGCCATCGGTCTGCCACCCTCCGTTCAGGGCGTCGCGGTTGTCGCTCCATCGGCGAGGGTGAGGCTGAGTCCGCCGAGCGGGGCACGGCGCGCGCGTTCGGCAGTGGTAGCGCAGATGATGCCGCGCTCCTCAAGGTCGGCGATGGCGGCATCCAGGTCGGCCCGGATCGCGGCCCGCTCAGTGTCGGAGAGTTCCTTCGCCTTCTCCGTGCGCGACTCAAGCAGGTCAGCGTTCTCGAAAGAGAGTGTGCTGGCGGCCTGGTGCCTGAGCCGAATGACGGAGAGCACGAATGCGAACAGGCCGCCAACGATGATGCACGCGACGGCGGGGAGGACCCACAGGTCCCAGCCCTCGACGCCCCCCATCTCACCTCGGCGCGAGATCGAGAACGCGGCCATGATGCTGAGGATGAGGGTGATGACGGAGTAGCCGAACTCGAACCCGGCTGCTCTTGGCCGCCCGCGCACCAGCCACGCGATCATCAGGGAGAGCAGCACAAGGAGCGCGCAGGCGAAGAAGGCGCCCGCAACCGGAATCGTGGTGGCCGGGTCTGAATCGCGGGCCGCCGTTGCGAAGCGGCTGCCATCGGCGGCGATCGCGACGAAGCCCCAGATGGGTGACCCCACCGCGGCGGCCACGATGATGAACAGGGGCACGGTGAGGAACCAGTCCCGCCGCCTCATCTTCTTCTTCTCCTTCGACGTGGTCGGCCCAGGCGCGTCATAAACCACTCCGGGGTGGCCCGCGAAGGCGTCGCGTTCGATGCGGTCCCACCGTACGGTCGATCCGGGTTGCAACTGCCGAGCTCGGGCACGCGCTTTCACGAGGCTCCTTCAGGTTTGTGTGGTCGTTCGATCCTACGGTGCTGCGGCAAGGCCTTCGTCTGCGCCTCGCCTGCGAGTCCCGTGGGCATCCTTGACTTTGCGGCGACGCCCGGCGCACGCTGGCGTGAGGGCCAAGGCCGCTGTGCGCGCTCCGGCCGTGTGAAGCAGGAGGCACCATGGCCGCGAAAGAGACCTACGACATCGTTGTCGACTGGGAATACCCCGTGCCGCGCGAGCGGGTCTACCACGCATGGGTCGACCCGGAGACAGTCACCGAGTGGTTCGCCCCGCCCGGCTTCACCATCACGCAGTGTGAGCTCGAATCATCCGTTGGCGGGCCGTGGCACATCGAGTACGAGGATCCGAACGGACGCGCCTACGCGGAGCGCGGCGAGCGGAGGAAGGCGGATGCGCCGGGCGAGGTCTCCTTCACCCTCACGCAGGTGGACGGCACCTTCGTCGGCCCCGAGACCCTCGTCGAGGTCGTGCTGCAGGAGACCGGGGAAACGACTCAGATGCGCTTCGAGCAGTCGGGTTTCCCCTCGCCGGCGCTTCGCGACATCACGGAAGAGGGATGGCGCGAGTGCTTCGCGAAGCTGGGCGAGGTGCTTTCGCGCTAGAACGCCGCACCCTGCTGGACTTTTCGCGCGCCCCGGCGACGGAGTAGCATCCGTTTCAACTCAACGGAGAGGCATCCGCCATGGTCCCCGAAATCAACTGGCTTGCCGTCATCGTCGCGGCCGTCGCCACGATCGCGATCGGCTCGGTCTGGTACACGCCCAAGGTGTTCGGCACGATGCGGGCGAAGGATGCCCGTGTCCGACCGCACGAGAACGGCTGGGTCCCGATCGTCGTGGGCGTCATCACGGCCTTCGTGACCTCGTGGGTGCTCGCGGGCGCGGCCGCGATCGCGCACCACTTCTATGGCGGCAGCTTCCTGGCGAACTCGGTCATCACGTCGATCATCCTGTGGGCCGGCCTCGCAGCGGCGCGCTTCATCACGCATGACGCCTTCGAGAATCGCCCCCGCCGGCTCACCCTCCTCACGATCGCGCACGAGCTGGTGACGTTCCTTGCCATCGCGTTCATCATTGGCCTGTTCGGCAACAGCGGGGACGGTGCAGCGTGAGCGACAAGCACGATCACACGGATGCCGCGGCGCAGGCCAGCGGCGACCTCTACAAACGGCTGCCGCAGGGTGACTCGCTTGGGGGCACCCCGACCCAGCACGCCGCGGAGACGCTCGCTCCCGGTGAGGTCCCGGACTGGGGCGTGGACGGCGGAGCGGACGGCGACTGAGAGGGCCGGAGCCACGGCGGACACGGAAAACCGGCGCCGACCCAGTCGACGCCGGTTGACCATGGACCTCAGCGGTTCGCGATATCGCCCGCGGGGTCGGTCTGGATCTGGTCTGGCGCATCCTCGGCCAGGCCATCGGTCGCGTCGAACTCGGCGCGGTTCTCCTCGTCGTCGCCGACGCCCTCGATCGGCTCGATGAGCCCGGGGTCGTCGTCTTCTGGCGTGCCCTCGACAGGTTCGCCGGCGACGGCATCGTTCACGACGGTCTGCTTCGATTCCGCCGCAGCGTCGACGGGGTCGCGGGGTGCAGGGTCATCGGATGTCGCGTCCTCGTCAGGCGCGCCCTCCGGTCGGCCGCCATCGACGTTCGGCGTCTCGACCGTTCCAGCGCCCACGGGGTCGCCCGTGCCCTGCTCGAAGGGGTTCGCGTCGGCGCCCAGGTCCGACGGCTCCCCGCCGAGACCGTCAGTGCCGCCGAGGTTCGTGTCGTCAATGTTGCTCATGCCGCAGACGTTAGGCCGAGGCATCCGTCACTGCACAGATGTTGAGCAAAGGCACAGGTGCGCACACGCGTCGACGCCGCCACCCGAAGGTGACGGCGTCGACGATGGAGCGTCAGGCGCGGTGGCGCGGGCCGTCCTTACGAGGGGGCGTGCTGGCGTCGTCGACGAGGCGAGCGTCGGTGTCGGATGCCTCGCCCTGCTGCCGGCGCGACTCCTCCGCATACTCGGCTCCCGCTGCGGCCGCCTCCGGGTCGGGGTGGCGGTCGTGGGCGTTGGCCGGGGTGTGGGCGATGGGCACGCCGAGCGGCGGAGCGCTTTCGTCCCTTGCGACGTCGTCGCCCACCACGGTGTCGTGCGAGTCGCGCGAGTCGTGGTCGGCCGCGGCATCCGACTCTGGCTCGACCGGCGAAGCATCCGGAACATCGGGCGTGATGCCGTAGTGGCGGTAGAGCTCCGACTCCGCCTCCGGGCTGAGCGGGCCGTCGGTGTCGACGTGGGGCGCGTCCTTGATCGTGTCCTTGTTGTAGGGCAGGTGCAGCGATTCCCGATCAAACGTTGCAGCGTCGAGCGGCACGAAGGTCTCGTGCCGCCCAAAGAGGCCCGTGTGCACGGTCGCCCAGTTCGGCATGCTCGTGTGCGGTTCGACGAAGACCTGGCCGACCGTGCCGATCTTCTCCCCATCAGGCCCCACCGCGGGGGCGCCGATGATGCTTCCGACTGCGCTGTTCTCGATCATCGGCCCAGCCCTGCTCGGTCGACGCGACGGTGGAAGCGCATGCCGGCCATGCCGCCGAGCACCGCGCCAGCGAGCATTGCGAGGGCCAGCAGGATTGCCGTGATGATGCTCGCGGCGGTGACATCCGTGTCGCCGAGCGGGATGCTCGGCAGGGCCTGCACGTTGCTGAGCAGGTTGAAGGCGTCACCCGTGATGGCGGCGATGATCGCGACGACGACCGCGATGATGAGGCCCCACAGGAACACCATGAGCCCCTGCTTTGCGCCGTCAAAGCGGGCCATACGCCCGGCGACGTATCCGCCGCAGAAGTAGGAGACGAACATCACGACGATGAGCGTGATGGCCGTGACGAGGGCGACCGTGTCGGCATTCTCCGCCGCCGCCTCTGCCGCGTCGCCGAATCCGACCTCGAGCCCGAGGAGCGTCAGGATGCCCGCGGCCAGGGCCGTCAGCAGTACTCCGAGGCCGACCGCCGCCAGCCATCCGAAGAAGGCGGAGCCCACCTTGATGCCGCCGAAGCGTTCCTCCTGGCGCTCGAGTACCTCCTCGCGGAGTGTGCCGCGGTGTTCGACCGGCACGGCAGCAGCGTTGCTGCCCGTGTTGGCGGATGCGGCGCTCGCCGACACCGGCGCAGCGGGCGGCGCGTCCTCGCGGCGGTCGTCGCCGACTGTCGCGTCACGTCGCAGCGTGTCGTCGTGGCGTGCCGCCGCATCTCTTGCCGCCGCATCGCGTGCGGCGGGGTCGTTGTGATCTCCTGGCGTGCTCATTGTTCGCCCTCCTCGGGTTCCCGTGCTTGTGCCTTGCGTCAGGTGATACGTCAACACCGCTGGGGATTCAAGGTGGGGAGCGAGGGATTATCGCTACTGCTTGTCGGGTGACCGCCATTCGTTGCTCTCGATGTGGGACCCTGCCTGGGCCCCCATCTGCGCCATGCCGCCGTCGACGAGCAGGGACGCTCCCGTGACGTAGGAGGAGTCTTCCGACGCGAGGAACGCGATGACGGATGCCACCTCCCGCGCGTCTCCCGGACGCCCCAGCGGCACGCCCGGCCGCTCCACGTCGCGGGGATTCTCGTCTTCTTGCCCCGTCATGGGCGTCGCGATCTCTCCCGGCGCGACCGAGTTGACGGTGATGCCGAGGTGGCCGAGTTCGATCGCCGCCGTCTTGACGAGCCCGCCGAGCCCGTGCTTGGCCGCGTCGTAGGCAGACGAGCCGACGCGCGGCATGTGCTCGTGCACGCTCGTCACCGCGATGATGCGGCCGCCCTTGCCGGCGGCCACCATGCGGCGGGCGGCGCGCTGCATACACACGAATGCCGCGTCGAGGTCCGTGGTGACGACCTCGCGCCACTGCTCGTAGCTCATGTCGACGAAGCCGACGCTCGCGCCCGTGCCGGCGTTGTTCACAAAGACATCGACCCCTCCAAGTTCGTCCGCGAGTTGGTCGATGACGTCGCCGCATCCGGGCACGTCGGTGAGGTCAAGGTGGGCGACGACGGCCTTGCCGCCGAGTTCCCGCACCTGCCTCGCCGTCTCCTCGGAGCCCTCCTCGTCGGAGCGCCACGTGATGCCCACATCGAGCCCCGCCGTGGCGAGGGCGACGGCGGTCGCCTTGCCGATGCCCGAGTCCGATCCGGTGACGATCGCGGTCTTGGGGTGGAATGGCACCCCGCCCTGGGTGCTGGCCGTTTCACTCATGCGCACACGGTAGGCGCGCCCCGCCGCAGCCATGCTGGCAAGTCCCTGCGCGTTCGCCGAATGAGTCGGGTGCCCGTCGTACCGTGGCCCGCATGACGACAGAGACGATTCTCAAGAGCCACCCGGCGGCCGGCGCGGACGTGTCTGACCTGGCTGCCGTGATCGACGACATCGCCGCCTGCATGCAGGCCTGCACGGCCTGTGCGGATGCCTGCCTGCATGAGGAGTCGGTCGACCACCTTCGCAAGTGCATCCGCACTGACCTCGACTGTGCCGACGTCTGCAACGCCGCCCTCAGGGTGCTGAGCAGGCAGGGCAGCGGGGACCCTGAGATCTTCGCAACGCTGCTCTCCGCATGCGTCGCCGCCTGCGAGGCCTGCGGTGCCGAGTGCGAGTCGCACGCCGACATGCACGAGCATTGCCGCGCGTGCGCGGAGGCGTGCCGTCGCTGTGCCGCAAGCTGCAGGCGCCTGCTCGAGACGCTCGGCTGACGGGCGGCCGAAGCGCGGGAGGGTGGCGCGGCACCCGTACGATGGAGTGTGCCTACCCCCGACACGTCGCGTCTTGAGCGCGCCTTTGTTCCCCTCGTCATCTTCGCCGTCACGGCGGGCATCGTCTCGGTCGTGCTCGACGTCTGGCAGGACCTCAGCGGGGTCGCGGTAGGGGTGTTCCCGCTCGCCGCACTCGGCCCCGCGGCCGGTGCCCTCGCGGCGTGGGCGAGCCACCGTCGCGCGCTCGAGGGGCTGTGGCCCGCGCCCGTCGCGCGCCGCCAGGTCATCGCACATCTCGTGCTCGGGGTCGCGGCATCCGCTGTGCTCCTCGGCCTGACGCTCGCGGTTCTGGCGCTCACGGGGGTCTCGCTGCCCCTCGCCGAGTTCGGCGTCGAGGGCGTGCCGGCCGTCGTCACGGTCATCGGCATCATCGTCGCCGCGGCGCTTCAGGAGCTGGCGATCCGTGGCTTTGCCCAGCCCATCCTCGAACTCGCGGGCAGCCGCCTGCTCGCGACCATCATCGTGGGGCTCGTGTGGGCCTTCTGGGTCGTGCAGATGTTCCCCATGCAGGACACTGCGCTCACCATCGGCGCCGTCGTGCTCGCCGTGACCGCCTTCGCGGTGTTGCTCGGCTACCTCGGCAACGGCTCGGTGCTGCAGCGCGTGGCGCTCACGACGGTCGTGCACGCCATCGTCGCCGTTGGGGTGTCCCTCATGACCGGTGGGCGGGAGATCACCCAGCCGGTCGCCCTGGCGCTTCTCGCGGCGAGCGTCATCACGACCGTCAGTTTCATGGCAATGTTCGCGGCGGCTCAGAAGAAGCGGGCCCGGCTGGCAACGACGTAGCCGCACCCACCGAGCCCGCTGGCGTGCTCAGTCCTCAGGCGGGACGTTCGTCGTCCAAGGGCACGTCCTCGTCTTCCTCAACCTCGATGCGCTCCTCGGGATCGATGGTCGGCGGAGCCTTGACCTCCGGCTCGTCGACCAGTTCCTCTTCGCGTTCGTCGTCAAGGTTGGGTTCGTATTCCCTGTCCATATCGTTTCCTATGGGAGCGGCCCGTGGGCCTCGGGTCCTACGCCCTGCTCCGGGTCGGCCGCGTCACCGACGTCGCGGGAGTCGCCCCCCGGAAGCTTCGAGAGCACGTTCTCGCCGACGGGGTCGTCGGTGACCTCCTCGTCGGTGCTCTCCTCCTCGGTGTAGGCCGGCTGGTCGGTGCCCTCGGCGGGCTGCTCGGGGTGCGGTGTGCGATCCATCATTGCTCCTCCTGCGTGTCGGTGGTGGATGGGGTCTTGGCGGACTTCAGGTCTGCGTCGGCGTGCGCCGGTCCGGCGGGCTGCACCCCGGCGACGGACGTCTCGGTCGGCGCGTACGCGGAGTGGTGCTCGGATCCGGGCTCCATGTCATGAGCCGTCGTGACCCGCTGGCCCCGGATGAGGGCGTCGGGGTCGGCGGGGGAGGGCGGCACTGTCGGTGGTTCGAGGCCGTACTCGGCCCGCCACTGCTCCCTGGTCGATCCGCCGCCCGTCGCCGTAGAGCCGGGCGAGAGGGCGCCGCCGGGGGCAGCCGCGCGGTTGTGCCGGTCGTGTTCGTGGGTGCTCATGGCCCCCACGATAGGCTCGCCCGTCGCGTCGGTGGGGTGATACTCAGTGAAGGTTCAGGCCTCGGTGGCCGATCGGGCCGCTCCTGGTGGCCGCGTCAGCGACCCAGCCAGTCGCCCGCTGTCTCGCGCAGTGGCTCGAGGGCGGTGACGAGGTAGGCGGGCAGGGCGTCGGGTGCGAGGCCGACGGATGCCACGATCGCGATGACTGCGGCCGCGTTCAGCGCCCACACCCAGAGGGGTGCCGTGCCGGTGCCGACCTCCTGCCGCACGCGGATGGTGCGCATCACGAGGTAGACGGGCGCGGTCAGCATCGCCCAAGCGGCGCGTGCCGGACGTTCGTGTCCGAAGTCGCCGAGGCGCGTCGCATCCTGCTGCGCCCACAGCACGCCGATGAGCCAGGGCAGCGCGAGCACGCCGAGGGCCGGCAGTGACCAGGCGTCGAAGAGAGCGAGGGCGACGAAGGCGGCGAGGGCGCCGAGCCACGGGGTGATCGTGAGGAGCCAGACCGACACGGTGCCCCAGAACCTGGGCGCGGCGTACTGCCGCTCGGCGGCCCGCGCGCTGCCGACCGTGGACCACTGCGGCTTGACCTCGGCCCTGCGGTCCTCCGGCCCGGCCCACACATCGTCGTGGCGGTCGTCATGGTCGCGGGGCTCGGCTGCCGGGGCGGGCGGCACCGGCTCGGGCTTCTCGCGGCGCTGGCGACGCGACATGAGCGTCGACTCGAGTTCGGTGTCGGGTTCGGATGCCTGCTGCGGCGCCTGCTGCGCCTGTGCCTGCTGCTGCGCCTGGTTCAGTTGCGCCTGCACCTGCGCGAGTTGTGCGAGCCGCAGTTCCTCGGCCTGCGCCTGCTGTGCCTGGAACTGGCGGTCCCATTCGAGACGGGCCTCCTCCTGGCGCGCGAGTTCGGCCAGGTGGGCCTTTTCCGCCGCGCGGGCGGCTTCCTCCTGCTGCTGGCGCGTCGCGAAGGCCAGGTCGGGGCGCACCTCGCCGTGGGGAGGGTCAAGACGCTGCGGCTGGGCGAAGGCGTCGGCCGGGGCATCCGTGCCCGTGTCAAGCGGCGCTGTCGAGCTACGGCGGTAGGCGGGAGCGGCATCGGGGCCGCCCGATCCGCTCACGAGGGAGGTGCCCTTCAGGAGATCGAGGGCGTCGCCGTACTGGGGGGTGTAGTGGCCGGCGGCCTGCGTTGTCGCGTTGCCCATTGCTGGCCACGGGATGGCGGGCTGGGCGTTCGCCTGTGCCTCGGTCCGCGGCTGTTCGATGCGGGCGGCATAGGCGGGCACCTGGGTCTTGAAACCCTGCTCCTCGCTGTGCTGTTCCTGCGCGGGAACCGAGGAGGGGGCGAAGCGCTCGGCCGCCGTCTGGGTCTGGGCCGCGGCAGCTTGCGTGCTCTCGTCAGCGGCGCCGATGGCGAAGCGTTGCTGCACGCGTGGTGCGGGCGCGACGGGCTGTGCGGCGGGCGCGCCGGGCAGGGGGGCGACGCTCTCGGTCCACGCCTGCCCGTTCCACCACCGCAGGTGTTGGTGCGTCATCGGGTCGACATACCAGCCTGCGGGTGTGGCGTTGTTGAGCGAATCGGTCATGTCAGCACTCCCGCGTTGCGATTCTTCCTGCCGGGGACTGTCGGGTGTTCAGCCCCTTTCGGGGAGGTCTCGGGTTGCAGAAGCGTATCGCACCGTGTCCTCAGTTTGGGGGACATTGCCCCAATTCGCTGAAGCACCGCCCCCCGGTGTTCCCCGCCGCCATCCAATACCATCCGTGGCGGTTTGGCCACCCCCTCAAGCGGGGCAGGCGGCGGGGGCCGGGGTACGTCGGCCTACTGCAACACTGTGCTGTCTGATCGCGCTGCAGTCCGCAGACTGTTGGCGCGCAGGGTGACGTGGTGCCTCTCGAAGCAAGGGGCCTGGGAGGTGGGACTCGTGGTGCCGCACACACTATGCAGCGCAGATGAGATGAGCGTGAGGCACAGCAACGACCCAGCACTTTTGCGGATGCCACCCATGCGGCCGAAACATGGCCGTATCAGCCTGACCCGGTCGCGTCTCAGCGCAGCAGGTCGTAGCGCGCGAGGGCATCCGCATCCCGCGCGTAGGTCGCCGCACTGCGGACAGTGTCGAGGGCGAGCACCGGGTCGACCTCTGCCTCGGCGACGGCCAGGAGGCGTTCGGCCTCCGCGAGCCGGGTGCGGGCCTCGCTGCCGATGCGGCCACGCCGGCCCTCGATATAGTCGCGGGTCGTCGCCACCTGGCTTCGTGCGCCGACGAGTGCCCCCGCGAGCGCCTCGCGGGCCTGCGCGAGGCGCTGCTCCGCGTTGCGCGCGCCCGACATTGCGGCATCGAGGCGAGCGTTCGCGTCACGCAGGCGGTCGAGGGATGCCAGCGGTTCGCGCTCGTCGACCTTTCCGAGCGCCCCCTCGGCCACCGTGATCGCCGCGATCACCTCCGCGCCGGCCGAGGCATCCGTCGTGCCGTCGCGCAGGGCCCGGGCCTCGTCGAGGTTCTCGCGAGTGTGACGGATGCGCTCGGTGAGTGCGGCATCGGCCGCAGCGAGCTGCTCGCGAAGGGCCCTCACCGCGTCGAGCAGGTGGGTGGCTCGCCGCGCGTGGTCTTCGCCCGAGCGCAGGGCGTCGATCGCATCCGAGGTGGCGCGCGACGATGATGCCTGTCCGTCACCGTCGGCCGCGAGCGCCGCAGTGTCGATCGCCTCGCGCGCCTGGTCGAGTTCCTCGTCGGCACGGTCGAGGCTGTCGCTCACACTTGCGACGGCGGCGGCGGCGTAGGTGCGTTGGAGTTCGGCCCACACGACTCCCGTCTCGGTGCGCTGGGTCTGGAGCGCCTCGACCCTGCGGCGGAGCTCGGCCAGGGTTTCGGGGGCGTTGCGCTCGGCCTCGCGCAGCCGGTCGAGCGCCTGCAGTTCTGCGGCGAGCGCCTCCTGCGCCGACTCACACAGGTGCACGACTCGGGCGGTCCAGTCCCGTCGCTGGGCCTCGCTGTCGGGGATCGCGTCATCCAGGCGCTGCTGTAGTTCGAAGGCCTCCATGACCTGCCGTTTCGAGGAGGCGACGACCGCCGCGAGGGCCCGCGTGCGCTCCTGGCCAAATTGGGCGAGCGCGAAGTCGAGCTCGTCGCTGGCGTCGCGCACCGCGTCATCCGCCTGCACGAGGAGGATGTTCGCGCGCCTCGCGGCGGCGCCCGTGGGATCCGCAGCCGCGAGCGGCGCGCCCGAGCGCGATGCGTGCCGCGCCGGCCCCTCGCGCCGTCCCCGGCGGAACAACACGGTGAACCCCGCGACGATCCCGAGCGCGAAGATGCCCGTGAGGGTGAGGATGATGGTCCACGCGACATCCATGCCCCCACTGTATTGCGCCGGGTCGCGCCGGGGCTGAGCGTCGGCAAGCGGCGAAAAGCGGCCCCGCCTACCGGGAAATCGGGGTTTCGCCGCTTAAGGTGGGCGCTGTGTGGCCTGCCAACAGACAACCGGAAGACGACGAACTCGGTGACGAGCTCGCCAACGACGCTGCCCGCGCGGAGAAGCAGGTGACGGCACCCCACGCGCTGAGCCTCGGCGACCCGCGATACACGGCCGCCAACATCGCCGAGCCCACGTGGCAGGGATGGCGAGAGCAGCTCGCCACGGTCGGCGGGCCCTCGCCGCTCATCCACTTCGTTGACAACCCGCGCAGCCGCATCGAGCTCAGCACGACCCATCCCGGCGGGCTCGCGCAGTTCATCACGGGACAGAAGACGCTCCTGTCGAGCCTCATCCGCGATGACCTCGCGCTCCGTTCCGCCCGCGTCGCGGCCGGGGAGATCGCCTCGAAGTCGCTCGAACTCTCCGCCGCCCGCGGCATCGACGCCGTGCACCTCGGCATCGGCATCTGCGAGTGGAGCCACGACGAGGTCGATTACCGCGCTCCCGTGCTGCTTCGCCCGCTCGCGATCCGTCGCTACGGTCGCGACTTCGAGATGAAGCTGCTCGGCACGCCCTTCCTCAACCCCGACCTTGCCCGCGCGCTTGAGGCGCAGCACGGGGTGACCCTCGACGCCGACGCCTTCGTCGCCCTCGCCGAGCACGACGGGGCATTCAAGCCCAACACGGTGATCGACCGCCTGCGCGGGCTCACCTCGCACGTGCAGTGGTTCAACGTGCAGCCGCGGCTCGTCGTGTCGACCTTCGCCTCGGTCGGTGACCGCATGGTCGACGATGCCGCCCAGCTCGAGCATCCCATCCTCGACGCGCTCGCCGGCAACCCCGGAGCCAAGTGGACGGTCGGCGAGAGCATCGTCGCCGTTGACCCGCAGCATCCGGATGATCGTGCCCCCGAGACCGACAACCTGCTGCTCGACGCGGATGGCGAGCAGGAAGCGGTCATCGCGCAGATCGCCGCGGGCAACTCGATTGTCGTCAAGACCCTGCCCGGCACCGGGAGCACCCAGACGATCGTGAACGCGCTCGGCGCCCTCGTGCACCAGAACAAGCGTGTGCTTGTCGTGAGCCCGCGCCGCTCGAGCCTCACCGGCATCACCCAGCGCCTCGCCGAGATCGGCCTGCACGGCGCCGCCGTCTCGCCCTCGACCCTGCGCCGTGACGTCATCCGGGCGGTCTCCCGCAACGAGAAGGCGCGCCCGGCGCAGCTCGCCGAGGTCGACGACGCGCTCGTGCGCCTGCGCAAGGTACTGCTCGACTACCGCATCGCGATCGCCCGCCGCGACCCCGTCATCGGCATCTCGGTGCTCGACTGCCTCACCGAGCTCTCGCGTCTCGCGCTCCTCCCTACGCCCCCGTCGACGACGGCACGCCTCTCCCGCGCCTCGATCGAGCGCCTGATCGACAACCGCAAGGCCGCCGCCGAGGCGATGGTGCAGGCCGCCAAGCTGGGCGAGTTCCGTTACGGGCCCGGCGATTCTCCCTGGTACGGCGCGAACTTCGCCACGAGTGAGCAGGCGACCGCCGCCCACATGCTGGCGAAGCGACTGTCGGAAGACGAGGTGCCGCGCCTGCTCGAGCGCGCGGGCGAGCTCATCAGCTCGACCCACATGCGTCCCTTCGAGTCGATCGCGGAGCTCGGCAACTACCTTCGACTCCTCACCGACATCCGCGACACGCTCGACAAGTTCCAGCCCGTCGTCTTCGACCGTTCGCTCAGCGAGCTGATTGCCGCGACCGCTCCGCGCAAGGAATCTCCCGAGATGTCGGGCGCCAACCGCCGCAGGCTCAAGAAGCTCGCGCGCGAATACGTGCGTCCCGGCGTTTCCGTCGGCGACATGCACGAGAGCCTCGTGCGCATCCAGCAGCAGCGGCTCATGTGGCAGCGCTACGTGCCCTCCGGCATCCCGCCAAAGGTGCCTGCCGGCATCGCCTCAGCCCAGGTGCTGCACCAGCAGATCGAGCAGGACCTCGCATCACTCGACCGCCCCCTTGGCACGAGCGACCCGCGGCAGGAGCTCGTCAACCTTCCGATCGCCGAGTTGCTCGCGAAGCTCGCGGGCCTCGCCGCCGAATCGGATGCCCTCGCCAACCTCCAGGAGCGCGCCGCCCTGCGCACGACCCTGCAGGACCTGCAGCTCGACCCCCTCCTCGTCGACCTCTCCGAGCGGCACGTGCCCGACTCGCAGGTCGCCGCAGAACTCGAACTCGCGTGGTGGAAGTCGGCGCTCGAATCGATGCTCGAAGGCGACCGTGCACTCCTCGGCGCCAACACCGGCGTGCTCGACCGCCTCGAAGCCGACTTCCGTCTCGTCGACGAAGCCCACGCTGCCGGCAGTGCCCAACTGCTTGCGTGGCAGCTCGCCGAGAACTGGAGCATCGGCCTCGTCGACTGGCCAGACGAGGCGACGCAGCTCAAGGGCATCCTTCGCCGTGAGCACGTGACCTCTGAGCAACTGCAGCGGGCCGCGCCACACCTGTCGCGCACGATAGCGCCCGTCTGGATCGCCTCGCCCTACGAGGTCGACCAGATCACCGACACGATGCCCTTCGACACCGTCATCCTGGTCGACGCGGGGGCGACGACCCTCGCCGAGACGGTCGGCGCCATCCGTCGCGCCAAGCAGACCGTCGCGTTCGGTGACCCGGTCACGCAGACGCCCTCGCCCTTCCGCATCGGGCTCACGGGCGAGACCCCGCTCGACACGGTGCACGCGGAGACCGACACCGACCTCGATGAGGTGCACGCCGACTCGACGCTCGCGCGGCTCGGCACGCTCCTGCCCACGTTGGCCCTCACCCGCAGCTACCGGGCCGGCGGCGAGGACCTCGCCGAGCTCGTCAACCGCCGCTTCTACGCGGGCAAGATCGAGTCGCTTCCCTGGGCGGGCAGCTTCCTCGGGCACGGAAGCCTGAAGCTCGAGCACGTCAAGCACGGCAGCGCCCTCCCGGATGAGGATTCCGGCGCGGTCGAGAGCCCGGATGCCGAGGTCGACCGGGTGGTCGAGCTCGTCATCGAGCACGCCAAGACGCGCCCGCACGAGTCGCTCATGGTCATCACGGCGAGCGAGAAGCACGCCGTGCGCGTCGAGCAGGCCGTGCTGGGCGCGCTGCCCGGCCGCCCGGAGCTGAGCGAGTTCGTGCTGAGCGAGCGCTCGGAGCCCTTCACGGTCGCGACAATCGAGCAGGCCGTCGCCCAGAGCCGCGACCGCGTCATCTTCTCGATCGGCTACGGCCGCACCCCGCACGGGCGCGTGCTGAGCGACTTCGGTTCCCTCGGTCGTCCCGGCGGTGAGCGGCTCCTCGCGGTCGCCATGACCCGCGCCCGCCGCGGCATGGTCATCGTCACCTGCTTCGAGCCCGAAGACATCGATGAGTCGCGCATGGAGCGTGGGGCCGTCGCCCTCGCCGAGATCCTGGCCGACGCATCCGCTCGCACGGCCGCCGAGTTCGTGCCGGACGACAGCGACCCCATGCTCGTCGACCTCGCCAAGCGGCTCGAGAAGCGTGGACTCCGCGTCGCGCTCGGCCACCGCGGCAAGCTCGGCCTCGTCACCTCGCACGGGGGCAAGTGCCTCACGATCGAGTCCGATTCCGTGCTGCAGGGTGCGAGCCTGCGCGAGTCGCTGCGCCTGCGCCCGGAACTGCTGCGTCGCCTCGGCTGGCACTACATGCGCGTGCACGCCTTCGAGCTCTTCAACAACCCCGACGCGATCGCCGACCGGGTCGTCGCGCTGCTCGGTGCAGGCCAGGGCCCCGTCACGGAGCCGATCCCCGTCATCAAGTCGGCGTAGCCGTGGCTGAGCACGACGAGCGGCGGGCGGATGCCGCGGCTCCCGCGACCCCGGATGCCGAGCCGCAGCGCCGCCCCCGGGTGCGCCGCCGCGTCACGACGGAACCGGTGCCCGGCTACGACCCGTCCGGGGTGCCCGAGCCGCCGCGCCACGCGGAGGGCGAGAATGACGAGCGCCTCAAGCGCGACAAGCCGCCCCACTGGGGTTGACCGTCTCATACGCGGGTTGAGCGGCGCGGTTCGCGCAATCGCTGGCGCGATTGGGCCAACGGAGCGAACCGCGCTACTCAACCCGCCGGGGCGCTACTCCTTGGAGGGCGAGGCCGCGTCCTTCGCGAGGAGGTCGCGGATCTGCTGCAGCAGCTCGAGCTCGGTCGGCGGCTCGACGGTCTCCGAAGCACCGGCGGCCTTCCGTGCCTCGGCACGCTCGCGGAACTTGTTCATCGGGAAGACGAACACGAAGTACACCACTGCCGCGATCAGCAGGAACTGGATAAGTGCCGCCGCGACCGCGCCGAACTTGATGACGGCTTCGCCCGCGAACAACGTGATGGGCACATCCCACGCGTCTGCCAGGCTCTCAGCGTTGAATAGCGCACCAATCAGCGGGTTGAAGAGGTTCTCGACGATCGAGTTGACGATCGCCGTGAATGCGGTGCCGATGACGACGGCGACAGCAAGGTCGATGACGTTGCCGCGCATGATGAAGTCTTTGAAACCCTTGAGCATGGCGCTCTCCTTCGCGTGCCGGGGGTGGCTCAGGCGGGGGTGCTCGCGGCAGCCGGGGCGGGCGTCGACGGGGGCTTGCCTGATGACGATGAGCCTGCCGCATCCGAGGACTTCGTGCCAGAGGCTTCCGGGGACTTCTTGGATGCGTCAGCCGTGCCGCGAGAGTCGGTGCGGTAGAAGCCCGAGCCGTTGAAGGTCACTCCGATGGAGTTGAAGACCTTGCGCAGGCTCGACTCGCCGCAGGCGGGGCAGTCGGTGAGGGAGTCGTCGGTGAAGGCCTGGTACTGCTCGAATGCGTGCTCGCACGAGGCGCAACGGTAGGCGTAGGTGGGCATACGGATGCTCCGGTCGGTCAGGTGGACTGCTGAAGTTCGGCGATTCCGCTGGGGGTGACGACGCCGTCAACCGGCTTGTCGTGCACGTCGGTGGGCACTTCGTCGACCAGCTCATTGTCGAATACCACAGCATAAACCGGCGGGCGCTGCTGCATTGACCCGAGCATCCGGTCGTAGTAGCCGCGGCCCCAGCCCATGCGCATTCCGCTGCGGTCGACGGATGCCGCCGGCACGATGATGAGGTCGACCTCGTTGATCGCGATGGGGCCGAGCACCTCGCCGACGGCCTCGGGCACGCCGAAGCGGCCCTGCAGTTCGTGTTCGCCATCGCCGAGCACCCAGTCGAGCAGGCCGTCATCGCGCGAGATGGGGAGGAGCACGCGGATGCCCTGCTCGTGCGTCCAGTTGAGCCAGGGGCGGATGTTGGGCTCGTCGGGGTTCGGTAGGTATGCGGCGACGTATTTCGCACCTAGGCGTTCTGTCAGGCGCGTGAGGTGAAGTGTGAGCTGCTCGGTGGCGTTCTCGACTTCGCTGCTGGTCATGATGCGACGCCGTTCCCGAAGCTCGGCGCGCATGGCGCGTTTCAGATTCGGTAACTCGTCTGACATAGAAGCCATCCTAGGGAAAGGTACTGTAAGCCTCATGGCGTTCACGATCACGAAAGCGGTCATTCCGGCGGCCGGGCTCGGCACCCGGTTCCTCCCGGCCACGAAGGCGATGCCGAAGGAGATGCTTCCCGTCGTCGACAAGCCGGCCATCCAGTACGTGGTGGAGGAGGCGGTGAACGCCGGCCTCACCGACGTGTTGATGGTGACGGGCCGCAACAAGAACGCGCTTGAGAACCACTTCGATCACAACAGCGAGCTTGAGGCGACGCTGAAGGCGAAGGGCGATACGGAGCGCTTGAACAAGGTCAACTACTCCACTGAGCTCGCCGATATGCACTACGTGCGGCAGGGCAACCCGCTTGGTCTCGGCCACGCCGTGCTGCGGGCCAAGATGCATGTGGGCAATGAGCCCTTCGCGGTGCTGCTCGGCGACGACATCATCGACTCGCGCGATGTGCTGCTGAGCCGGATGCTTGAGGTGCAGGCCGCTCGTGACGCGAGCGTGGTCGCCCTCCTCGAGGTCGACCCCTCGCAAACCCATATGTATGGCATCGCGACGGTCGAGCCGACCGACGATGACGACGTCGTCTGCATCACGGGAATGGTTGAGAAGCCGCCGCCCGGCGAGGCCCCCTCCAATCTGGCCATCATCGGGCGCTACGTGCTCATGCCCGAGGTGTTCCGCATCCTGGAGCGCACGGAGCCGGGCCGTGGCGGCGAGATCCAGCTGACGGATGCCCTCCAGACGATGGCGCAGGTGCCGGAGGCGACGGGCGGGGTCTACGGTGTCGTGTTCCGCGGTCGCCGCTACGACACGGGCGACCGGGCCGACTACATCAAGGCGATCGTGCAACTCGCGGTCGAGCGGGAAGACCTGGGCGAGGAGCTCCGGCCCTGGCTCAAGGACTTCGTGGGCACACTGGACTGAGCCGTGGCTGCCCCCCTGCCGACCCTCTCCGAGGGAGCGGTGACGATCCGAGCGATTCGCGTGCGCGATGCGCGCGCCTTGGAGCGTGAGCTGCTCGACAACCGTTCGTGGTTGAGTCGCTGGGAGGCGACGAGCCCCTACGGGCCCACCGAGTTCGACGTCAAGTACAGCATTCGCAACCTCCTGGCCCACGCGCGTTCGGGCCAGGGCATCCCCTATGCCATCGAGGTCGACGGGGAGTTCGCGGGGCAGCTGAATGTCTCGGGCATCACCTTCGGTTCACTCGCCTCAGCGACGCTCGGCTACTGGGTGTCGGAACGCTTCGCGGGCCGTGGCGTGACGCCGACCGCGGTGGCGCTCGCGACTGACCACTGCTTCTTCACCCTCGGCCTGCACCGCATGGAGATCTGCATCCGCCCGGAGAACTCGGCGTCGCTGCGGGTCGTGGAGAAGCTGGGGTTCCGCTACGAGGGGCTGCGGCGCCGCTACATCCACATCGATGGCGACTGGCGCGACCACTTCTGCTTCGCGCTCGTCGTGGAGGAGGTGCGGCAGGGAGTGCTGCGCCGATGGCTCGACGACCGGGTGCCCGCCCTGAACGCCGAGATTCCCGAGGCGGACTGGCGGGCAGCCGGGGTGAAGCGCGCCTAGAGCCCCACGAACGGGATCGCGCCTCGTCGCCCTTGGCGATACATGTGGGGGTCGGCGTCAGAGCGCCAGGCCCGCAGAGCGTTTTCACAGCAGACACACCCCCGCCGCCTGCCCTCCGTTTCGCCGCCCCGCTCATACCGTTGGGTCATGGGATTCGAGGGGCTCAGTTCGAGCGTGGTCATCGCGCTCGCCGCGGTGCTCTGGCTCGCGTATCTCGTGCCGACGTGGTTCCGTCGCCGCGAGTACCTCTCGACCGAACGCAACACCGTGCGACTGCAGCAGACGCTCCGCATCCTCGCCGAGACGGCCGAGATGCCTGAGCAGGTGCGGGTCGAGAACTCGGCGCGCAGTGTCGCCGAACAGGAGAAGGTCATGCACCGCGAGATGCAGCGCACCCGTGCCATCGAGAGGGCCCAACGGGCCGCCGAGGCGCGTGCCGCCGCCCACCGACTTGCCGAGACCCAGCCCGCAATTGCGGCGGATGTCGCCCGCACTTCGCTTGCGTCCCGCAGGCTGCGACGTTCACGGCTGATCTCGACGCTCGTGCTCGCCGCGTCGATCGTCGGCATCATTGCTGGGGCCGTGCAGGCGGTGTCGGGAATCGGTGTCGTGCTCCTCGTGGCATCCCTCGTCGTCGCCGCGGGCGCCACCGTGCTGTTGGGCCAGCTCGCTGCCGTCTCGAAGGCGCGCAGGCAGCTCGCTGACGTCGTGCAGCAGGCGCCCAAGGTCTCGACCCCCGTGCAGGACCTCTGGGAGAAGCCGTCCGCGAATGCCGCGGCCAAGCCGGGCTGGACGCCGAATCCCATCCCCAAGCCCCTCTACCTCTCACGGCCAGAGGCCCCCGCCGTGCCGCATGTCAGCTTCGCGGATGCCGCGGCACGCCTCGCCCGGCCGGCCGCCGCCGAGCAGGCCGACGCCACCGCGCCGTCCCGCGATCACGCCGCGGAGCTGAAAGAAGCGTCCGCTCGCGCCGAGCAGGCCTTGCGCGCGAGCCAGGCGGAGCAGGCGCCGGCGGCGGCTCAAGGCGCGCCCGCGGCATCCGCTGCTCCCGCTCCCATCGAGAAGGCACCGAGTCGCTTCGCGAGCATGGGTGTGATCGACGACGTCGACCTCGCGCCAGCGGACATCAACGAGGCGCTGCGCCGCCGCCGCGCGGTCTGACGATTCCCGTGCGGTCCGCCTCCGCGATGGTGTTATCGTAGATACCGCCCACGGGCCCTTGGCGCAGTTGGTAGCGCGCCTCGTTCGCATCGAGGAGGTCAGGAGTTCGAATCTCCTAGGGTCCACAGGGTGAAAGCCCCCGCTTCGGCGGGGGCTTTCCTTGTGTGTGGGCACTCGTCGACGCGGTGGGAGAATGGACCCATGGAGTCGTCTCGCCAGCGGCATGCGGTGCGCGGGTTCGTCGCCGCCACGGTGGCGACCTTCGTTGCGCTGCTCTCGCACGTGCTTGGCGGCGGCGACGTTCCGGGTTGGCTTGGCATCCTCGCCCCGTGGGTGCTGTCGCTGCCCATGTGCATGGGCCTCGCGCGCTGGACGCTCTCCCTCGGTCGACTCTCCGTCTCGGTGGGCGTGAGCCAGTTCTTCTTCCACACCCTCTTCGTGCTCGGTGCCTCTGGTGGCTCGGCATCCTTCGTGACCTCGGGCGTCGGGCACGGCTCCCACGGGCTCGTGCTGGTGGCCGCAGAGTCGAGCGCCGCGGCATCCGCCTATGACCCGGCAGTGATGTGGTTGTGGCACGGTGTTGCCGCCGTCATCACGATCGCCGCCGTGCAGCGCGGGGAGTCGGCCCTCGCGAGCATCCGTCGAGTCGCCGCGTGGGTGGCATCCTGGGTCGCGGCGCGCGTCACTCCAGCTCAGCTCGCCCCTGTCGCGATGGCGCCTGGGCGGATGCCGACGCCGCAGTTCTCGACCGCCTCGCTCTCTGCATGCTTCGCCTTCTCTCCGCTCCTGCGTCGCGGGCCACCTCTCGCACTCACTCCCGCGTTCTGAAGTGAGTAGATGACGCCGAGCGGCGTCGAGAGAAAGGTTTCACATGTCCCGTTTCACAAAGTTGTCGCGCCTCGGTGCACTCGCGGCGGGCGCCGCCCTCGCCCTGGCCACCGTCGCTGCGCCGGCGGTTCCAGCCGCCGCGCATGACTCGCTCATCGGCAGCGACCCCGCCGCGGGTGCTGTGCTCCAGGAAGCTCCCGAACAGATCGTGCTCGATTTCTCCGGCAACCTCATGACCCTCGGAGGGTCCTCGACCCTGGTCGTCGTGGCGGATGCGGAGGGCCACGACTGGGTCGAGTCCGCCCCGGTCGTCGAGGGCAGCCGCGTGACGGTGCCGCTGGCGGACGGGATGCCCGGCGGCACCTACGAGGTGAGCTGGCAGGTCGTCTCAGAAGACGGTCACCCGAGATCCGAGGTCTTCAGCTTCACCGTGGATGCTCCGGCCGCGCCCAGCGAGGAGCCGGCCGATGAGGAGCCGACGAGTGCGCCGAGCGCAGAACCTGAGGTCGAGGACGAGGCCCCGGCTGATGACAGTGCGGGCCTCAGCGCCGGCGTCATCGCAGTGATCGTCGTGATTGCGGCGGCCGTCATCGCTGTGGTGGTCATTGTGATGCGTCGGCGCGGCGGCCGCGACTCGGAGACGAGCGCGCGGTGACCGCCGCAGCGATGGCGCCCCACAGCATGTCGCTGCGGGGGCGCCGGATGAGTGCTGCCCTCGTATCCTTCGCGCTCGCCGCCCTGGCGGGCTGCGCCGCTCAGGACTCGACGGATGCCGCGACATCCGCCGTGCCGGCAGCCGAGGTCGTCAGGGTCTCCGACGCCTGGGTCAAAGCGGGCGACGCGGGCATGACGGGTCTCTTCGCGGTGCTCGACAACGACGGGGACGCCGAGGTCACGGTCGAGGCGGCGGCGACGGATGCGGCGTCGGCGACCGAACTGCATGAAACGGTGGCGGATTCCTCTGGCACCATGACGATGCGGGAGGTCTCCGGTGGCTTCACGATCCCGGGCGAGAGCCAGCGTGTGCTCGAACCGGGCGGCGACCACCTCATGCTCATGGGTCTGACTGGCCCTCTCGCGCCAGGGGAGGAGGTCAGTGTCGAGCTGAGCTTCTCCGATGGGTCCACACTCGAGTTCTCGGCACCCGTGAAGGACTTCGCGGGTGCGAACGAGAGCTATGAGGGTGAGGCCGAGCACTCCGGGAATCACTGATGCCCGCGGGTGATGCGACCGCCCGCGCCCAACGTATCGTCGCCACCCGGCGGCAGTTCCTCCTTGGGGGTGCTGCTGCCGGGGTGGGGGCGGTCGCCGCGGTGGCTATCGACCGTGCGACGCACACGGCGCCGTCCGACCCCGTGACGAGGCCGCTGAATGGCGAAGAGACGATCCCCTTCCATGGGGCGCACCAGGCTGGCTCGACACGGCGCCGCAGGCGCACGCGGTGTTCCTTGCGCTCGACCTGCTGCCCGAGGTGGACCGCGACGGGGTGCGGCGTCTCCTGCACATCCTGAGTGACGACGCTGCCAGGCTCACGCGTGGCCAGCCGCCGCTCGCGGACACGGAACCGGAGCTGGCGGCGACGCCCGCTCGGCTCACCGTGACGTTCGGGTTCGGGCCGGGCCTGGTGTCGAGGGTGGGTGGAACGGCGCCCGAATGGTTGGCCCCGCTGCCCGCCTTCGGCATCGACCGGCTGCGCCCGGAGTTCAGTGACGGTGACCTGCTGCTGCAGGTGGCCGCAGACGACCAGGTGACGGTGGCCCACGCGCTGCGGATGCTGCTGAAGGATGCTCGTTCCTTCGCTCGCGTGCGGTGGTCGCAGCGGGGGTTCCGGCGGGCGCACGGTTCCGAGCCGTCTGGCACCACGATGCGCAACCTTTTCGCTCAGGTGGACGGCACGAGCAATCCCGTGCCGGGCACTCCTGGGTTCGATCGGGCGGTGTGGTGCACGGATGGCTGGATGGCCGGCGGCACGAGCCTTGTGCTGCGGCGCATCCATATGGACCTGGATGGCTGGGACCGGCTCGACCGCGGCGGCCGCGATCAGGCCCTCGGGCGGTTCCAGTCCAATGGCGCTCCGCTCACGAGCAGCCCGACGGGTGCGAAGGCGGAGTTCGATGAACCGGACCTGCTGGCGAAGACCGCTGCGGGTTTCCCAGTGATCCCCGCGTTCTCGCACGTGCGGCGGTCGCGTGGCGAGGAGGTGATCTTCCGTCGCGCCTACAACTATGACGAGTCGCCGGTGGGTGCGGATGTCTCCGACTCGGGCCTGCTGTTCGTGTCGCTTCAGGCGGATGTCACGGCACAGTTCGTGCCCATCCAGCGCCGGCTCGACGAACTCGACCTGCTCAACGAGTGGACGACGCCGGTCGGTTCGGCCGTCTTCGCGATGCCTCCCGGCTGCGAGGAGGGCGGGTTCATCGGGGAGACGCTGTTCGCGTGAGGTCTTCGGCTGGCGCGGGCGTGCCGAGCGCCAGCCGGGGGCCCGTGAGGGCGCGCAGGGCGTAGAGGATTGTGGCGAGGTCGACGAGCTCCTGCGTGAGGGCGCCGACGACCGCCGGAATGATTCCCGTCGTGGCGATGAGCATGAGCCCGACGCTGAGGGTGATGCCGATCCAGATGGCGGCGTGGGCGACGCGCAGCGTGTGCCGCCCGATGGAGACGGCTTCGGCCACGCCCGCGAGGGAGTCGGTGAGGATGACGGCGTCGGCGGCTTCTCCTGCGGCCGTGGCGCCCCGGGCGCCCATGGCGATGCCGACGTCGGCGGCGGCGAGCACGGGCGCATCATTGACCCCGTCGCCGACCATGAGCAGGGGGCGCGGGTGGGTCTTCGCTGCGAGGGCGACTTTCTCGCCGGGCAGCAGTTCCGCGTGCACGTCGGTGATGCCCGCCTGTGCCGCGACGCTGTCTGCGGTCGCACGGGCGTCGCCCGTGAACATGGCGACATGCTCGACCCCGGTGTCGCGGAGCCAGGCGACGACGGCAGCGGATTCGGGTCGGATGTCGTCCGCGAGCACGAGGGCTCCCGCGTAGCGTCCGTCGATCGCGACGTAGGCGGCCGCCTGCCCCGGTTCGAGGTCGATCGCGCGCGCGTCGGGGGCGATCTCCGCGATGTGCGCGGGCTTGCCGACGACGACCTGTCGCTCCCCGATGACGGCATGGACTCCCGCCGTGGCGACCTCGCTGGCGTCGCTCGCGGGCAGTAGGTCGAGGCCCCGGGCGGTGGCGGCGCGACGGATGCTTTCCGCCAGCACGTGGCTTGAATACTGTTCAGCGGATGCCGCGAGTCGGAGGAGTTCGTCGGCAGTCACCCCGACCGGCACGACCCGCAGGAGGTCCGGCCGCCCCATCGTGAGTGTTCCGGTCTTGTCGAACGCGGCAGAGCGCACGCGCGCGAGCTGCTCGATGACGGCGCCGCCCTTGGCGATCACTCCGGCCTTGGCCGCGCGCGAGAGCCCACCGAGGAACGCAACGGGTGCGGCGATGAGGAGGGGGCAGGGCGTCGCCAGCACGAGCACTTCAGCGAAGCGGGTGGGGTCGCCCGAGACGGCCCAGGCGGTGCCCGCGATGGCGAGGGAGACGGCGGTGAAGGGGATCGCGAAGCGGTCGGCGAGGCGCACGACGGGTGCCTGCGACGCTTGCGCCTCCTGCACGAGGGTGACGATCTGCTGGTACTGGCTGTCTGCGCTGGTGCGCACGGCGCGCATCCGCACGACCCGGTCGCCGTTGACCGACCCGGACAGCACCTGCTCACCCGGCTCGTGTGTGATGGGCATGCTCTCACCGGTGAGGGACGACTCGTCGAAGGTTCCCTCGGTAAGGAGTTCGCCATCGACGGGCACGATCTCCGACGGTCGCACGAGGAGGGTGTCGCCGACGCGCACGGCGTCGGCCGCAACATCCCGTACCTGTTCGGATGCCCCATCGCGCGGATTGCTGAGCACGTGTGCCAACTGTGGCGAACGATCGAGGAGTGCGGTGAGTTCTCGGGCGGCACGGCGCTGCGCGTAGTCCTCGAGGGCCTCGCCGCCGGAGAGCATGAGCACGATGATGAGTGAGGCGACATACTCACCCACCGCGAGCGTCGCCCCCATCGCGATGACCGCCAGGATGTCGAGGCCGAAGTGGCCGCGCAGGATGTCCCTGGCCATGCCGACCACCGTCCACACGATGATGAGGCCGACGAAGATGGTTGCCACCCAGCGTGCGACGAGCGACTGCTCGGCAAGCTCCAGCCCGAGCACGGCCACCCCGGCCGCGACGGTGGCCGTGATGATGGGGTAGCGCGACAGCGCCGGGAGTGCGCGAGACATGAGGCAAGTCTCTCGCACGCGCGGGCGGATGTCAGCGGGGATCTAGGGCTCGCAGCATCCGCTCGATCGTCTCCCGGAGTTCTGAGCGAGCCGGTTTCTCGAGTTCGACCGAGTACTCGACCCCCCGACCTGCTCCTGGGCGAGCGCCCTCAGGCAGGTCAGGCCGGGATGCGCGGGGTGCTGAGCGGCACCTCCCGCTTCGCCTTCATGCGGGCGTGGGTCACGTAGAGGGGGATCGCCGTGAAGGTGAGGCCGCCGACGAGGTTGCCGAGCACGGTGGGGATCTCGTTCCAGATCAGATAATCCATGACCGTGAAGTCGCCGCCAAGCAGCAGGCCGGAGGGGAACAGGAACATGTTGACGATCGAGTGCTCGAAGCCCATGAAGAAGAAGAGCATGATCGGCATCCACATCGCGAGCGCCTTGCCGGGGACATCCTTCGCGATCATCGCACCGGCGACGCCGAGCGAGACCATCCAGTTGCAGAGCACCCCGCGCACGAAGAGCGTCAGCATGCCGGCGGCCCCATGCTCGGCATACCCGACAGTGCGGCCCTCGCCAATGTGGCCGATGGCCTGGCCCACCTCGTTGGGGGCGGTCGCGAAGCCGAAGGTCACGACGATCGCCATGAGCACCGCGACCATGAAGGCGCCGATGAAGTTGCCGACGAAGACGAGCCCCCAGTTGCGAAGCACCCCAGCGATCGTGATGCCCGGCCGCTTGGCGAGCCATGCGAGGGGCGCGAGCACGAAGACGCCCGTGAGTAGGTCGAAGCCCAGCAGGTAGAGCATGATGAAGCCGACCGGGAAGAGGATGGCGCCGAGCAGTGGCATCCCGGTCGTCACGGTCACCGTGACGGCGAAGGCGGCGGCGAGCGCGAGGAGCGCACCGCCCATGGACGCGCGCACGAGTGTGTCGCGAGTGGACATGAGGACCTTGGACTCACCGGCCTCGATCATGGTGGTGACGAGGTCGGCGGGTTTCACATACGACATGGGGCACGCTCCGAAGGGTCTGGGTGAGGGCCGCGGCTGCCGGCCACTCTCGACGCTAGGCAGGGGAGGTTTCCCTCCCGTGTCGGTCTGCGCCGGGTTTCATTACGTTCCCCGCACAGCCACCGGGGGAGTGTGTGAGGCCGCGTCTTGTAGCGCACGCCAATCGGTGGAGCAGCAGCCCGGACTCGCGCTGGCGGAATCGCGCACCGGTTCGTAGGCTCTCGCGCGAGGGCCTACTCTCGAACAACACGTCCAGAGCGAGGGAGCCCTATGAGACTGCAGTTGTCCCCGGAGGATCAGAAGTTCCGGGAGGAGATGCGTGAGTTCTTCACCACGCAGGTGCCGGAGCGCATTCGTAACAAGGTGCTGGCGCGACAGGAACTCAGCAAGGAAGAGTTCGTCGAAAGCCAGCAGATCCTCAATGCCGCTGGCCTCGCCGTGCCCGGGTGGCCGGTCGAGTGGGGTGGCCAGGACTGGTCGCAGCTGCAGCGCCACATCTGGCACGAAGAGATGCAACTCGCGGGTGTGCCGCAGCCGCTTCCCTTCAACGCGGGCATGGTCGGCCCCGTCATCGCCGCCTTCGGCTCGCAGGAACTGAAGGAGCGCTTCCTCGCCAAGACCGCCAACATCGACATCTGGTGGTCGCAGGGCTTCAGCGAGCCGGATGCCGGTTCCGACCTTGCCGGACTGCGCACGACCGCCATCCGCGAGGGTGACGAGTACATCGTCAACGGCCAGAAGACGTGGACGACGCTCGGCCAGTACGGTGACTGGATCTTCATGCTCGTGCGCACCGACCCGAAGGCGGCGAAGAAGCAGGAGGGCATCAGCTTCCTCCTCATCGACATGACGACCCCCGGCGTCACCGTGCGGCCGATCGAGCTCATCGACGGCGGCTTCGAGGTCAACGAGGTCTTCTTCGAGAACGTGCGCGTTCCCGCCGAGAACCTCGTGGGTGAGGAGAACAAGGGCTGGACCTACGCGAAGTTCCTCCTCGGCAACGAGCGCGTCGGCATCGCGCAGGTCGGTGCATCCCAGCGCCACCTCGCGACGGCGAAGTCCATCGCCAAGGAGCGCGGCGTGCTCGACCGCTACGCCGCCCGCATCGTCACGCTCGAGAACGAGCTGCTCGCCCTCGAGACGACCGCCCTCCGGGTCGCGGCCCACTCCGATGGCGGCAGGCCGCATCCGGCATCCAGCGTGCTCAAGATCAAGGGCTCGCAGCTCACCCAGGCCGTCTCGGAGCTCCTCATGGACCTCGAGGGCCCGACCGCACTCACGAGTCACGACTCGCGGGTCTTCCTCAACAACCGCAAGGTGTCGATCTACGGCGGATCCAACGAGGTCCAGCGCACGATCATCGCCGGCACGATCCTGGGACTGTAGACGTGGACTTCACTATCGATTCAGAACAGCTCGACCTCGTCAAGGCCGTGCGCGGCCTCATCACGAAGGTTTACGACTCTTCCGAGACGCGGCGTGCCGCGACCAACACCGAGCACGGCTTCACGGCGTGGGAGCAGCTCGCCGAGATGGGCGTGCTGAGCCTGCCCTTCGAGGCGACGCCCGCTGAGGTGTCGCTCGTGGCCGAGGAACTCGGCAAGGTCATCGCACCCGACCCCTTCGTCGAGGCGGTCGTGCTCGCCGGCGGACTCATCGCATCCGTCGGCACCGAGGAGCAGAAGGAGCAGTACCTCGACGCCATCGCAGAGGGTGCCCTGTTGCCCGTCTTCGCGTGGGCCGAGCCGGGCAAGGCTTGGTCGACTGAGCCGAGCGTCACCTTCGCGAACGGTCGTCTCAACGGCGTCAAGGCGCCCGTCATCCAGGCCGGCCGTGCTGACCTCCTGCTCGTGTCGGCCAAGACGGATGCCGGCACCGGTCTCTTCCTCGTCACGGAGGGATACACGGCCACGACGGAACGCACGCACGACGGCTCCCGCGCCGCGACCGTGACCTTCGCCGACACTCCGGCCGTGCCGCTCGGCGCGGGCGGCGACGAGTCGGCGGCGATCGAGCGGGCGCTCAACCTCGCCCGCATCGCCTACGGCCACGAGGCCCTCGGTGCGATGCAGGTCGCCCTCGACATCACGGTCAACTACCTGAAGACCCGCAAGCAGTTCGGTGTGACGCTCAACAAGTTCCAGGCGCTCAACTTCCGCGCTGCCGACATGTACGTCGCACTCGAGCTCGCGCGCAGCGCCATCACCTGGGCGACGATCGTCGCAGCAGATGAGGGCTCGACCGACGCGGATGTCGCGGCCGCAGCATCCCACTCCGCCATCCAGGTCGCACGCGCGGGTCGCCACATCGCCCTCGACGCGATCCAGCTGCACGGTGGCATCGGAATGACGGCCGAGTACTCTGTGGGGCACTACGCGAGCCGCATCCTGGCGATCGAGCAGATCATCGGCGATGAGGCGTTCCACAACGAGCGCCTCGCGGCGACCGTGGGCGACCACGACGTGTTCGACCCGATCGGTTAAGCCCCTTCGCGGGTTGAGTAGCGAGCGCTAGCGAGCTACTCAACCCGCGTTCAATTAGTGGCTCTTCATCTCCGACTTGGCCTCGTACATGGCGCGGTCGGCGCGGTCGAGCAGGCTTGGGGCGTCGACCCCGAGTTCGAGGTGGCCGACGCCGATCGCGACTCCCACCATGGCTTCTCCACCCTTGACCGTGAAGGGCCGGGCGAAGCTCTCGCGGATGCGCTCGGCCACGAGTGCCTCTTCACCCTGGCGCGTGTCCTCGCACAGCACGACGAACTCGTCTCCGGCGAGACGCGCGACCGTGTCACCGTCGCGCACGGCCTCCTCGAGGCGCCGGGCGGTCTCGACGAGCACCTCGTCACCGGCCTGGTGGCCGAAGGTGTCATTGACGGCCTTGAAGTCGTTGAGATCGAGGAAGAGGAGGGCGAAGTGGCGGCCGCGGTGAGCCCGCCCGATCGCCTTCTCGAGGCGGTCGAGCAGTAGGCGACGGTTTGGCAGCCCAGTGAGGGCGTCTACGAGGGCGAGCTGTGCGAGTTCTGCCTGCGCTCGGCGCAGGAGCGAATCCTGCACGTCTCGCGCGAGTTCTTCCGCGGCGAAACGGTCGCGGTCGCTCCACGGTTGCGCACTGTCGGCGACATTGTTGGTCTGCCGCCGGATGGTGCTGGGCGAGGCATCCTGCGCCGAATCCGTGAGGTCGAGCCAGTGCACCGTCTGGGTGAACGGGCGGCGCACCCAGCAGACGAAATCGCCCTGGGCGCCGATCGAGATCGCGAGGAGTCCCGCGACGCGGGGTGCGGCATCCGCTAGGCGTGGGTGGATGTCGCGCACGCGGTCGGTGAGTAAGGCGCCGTGGCGGCTGAGGGTGTCGACCCAGTTGCGCACCGTGTCGCTCACGACGACGGCCTCGTGCTCGTCGAGGTCGCCGAGGACCCGGCGTTCGGTGCCGACCGAGATGATCGCGGCATCTGCGCTGATGAGATCGAGCACGCCCTCGTCCCGCGAGTGCGCGGCGAGGGAGTCGGCGATGCTGCCGTCCCCGAAGCGCTCGACGATGTGGTGCTGCACCTCGACGAGCTCGGAGCGCCGGGCCGCGTTGGCCGAGCGGCGCAACGTGGAGACGCGATGGTGCAGCATTCGCCCGTAGAGCTCGATCGCCGCACGCTCGAGCGGGTCGATGTAGGTCGGTGTGACGGATTGGCTGCCGAGGATGTACTCGAGGCCGGCGTCGCCGTGCAGGTTGACGCTGAAATCCGCCGCGACGCCACCCATCTTGCGAAGCACTGTGAGGTGGTGGGGCGCGCCGAGGGCGAGGGGGGAAAGGGAGACGTTCCACCCCATGCCGCGCTGGTCGGTTCGCGGCACGACGAGCGAAGGGAGCGCGTCGATGTCCACGAGGTTGGTCGACCGGGACTGCGAGTAGTACGCCAACTCGAAGGATGGCCTGCTTGGGCTGGGGACGTGGAGGCCCAGGAGTGAACCGATGCCCTCATCGACCGATTCCGCGATGACATCGGTGTGGGCGTCCTTGTGCAGCCGCATGACAATGACGCGGTCGGAGCCGAGGCGCGCGCGGACGGTCTTGCAGCCGTGGTCCCACAGCTCGGCAGCATCCGTGAAGTGTTCGAGCTGTTCCGTCGTCTCGGCGAGCCAGAGCGTCGCATCCGATCGTGCCTCCGGCTTGGAAGGCTCGAGGTGCACCATCGCCTGTCCCGCCGTGCGGGTCAGCGTGAAGTACCAGACATCGTCGCGAAAGTCGCGCACTTGCATGGGACCGGCCCGCTCGCTCGTGCCGTTGATGGGCAGGCGTTCGGGCGCATGCAGGAACTCCACACTCGGCCTGTCGAGGATCTCCTCGGGGCGCAGGCCCCAGAGCTGCTCGCAGGAGTCGGAGATCGCCACGATCGACGCATCCAGGCCGCGGTGGCTGATGCCGAAGGAGATCCCGTGTGGCTGGATAAAGGCACTCGCGGCCTCGGTCCGCTGGGTCGGGGTCGGGCCCGTGAAGAAACCGCCCACGTGTTGCACCCCCGTTGTCACGCACATCGCATCCCTGCGATGCATCTGGCGTCAGAGTAACAGGGGCGCTGGGGCGGCGGTAGGGGCCCCATCAGGGGGTGTTTTGCACTCTCGCAACTAGAGTGCAATACTGCACTTCATGATTCGGAGTGCAAGCGATCGGCGGGCCGACCTTCGGCGCGAGATCACCGCATACGCGCGGCGACTCACCGCCACCTCAGGGCTGCAAGGCTTCACGGTCGAGGACCTGTGCGAGCACGCCGGCATCTCGCGCCGCACCTTCTTCAACTACTTCCCAGGCAAGGAACAGGCCGTCATCGGCGAGTACGGCGACGGCGTCGATCCCGCCGCCGTCGATGCCTTCCTCGACGGGCGCGCCGACGGCATCAAGGGCGTCTCCCCCAACCTCCTCGAAGACCTGCTGGCGCTGGCGGCCGCGCACTTCGCGGTCATCGGCCTCACGCCCGCAGAAGCCGGCGCGTTCTTCGCCGCCGCACACCGGGAGCCCAAGCTCGTCGAGCAGCTCATGCGTCGAGGCGAGGAACACCACCGCTACATGACGATGCTCGTCGGCACCCGCGAGGGCCTCGTCTCCGAGCATCCGGTCGCCCGCATGGCGGTCACGCTCTGCGACGCGATCGTGCAGTCGGCGGTGCGGCAGTTCCTCAGCCCCGACAACACGAACACCCTCCCCGAGATCTTTCGATCACGGCTCGACGCGGCCAAGCAGATCTTCACCGCTGCGCTCCAGAACTGACCATCTCCCCAGCAAGGAACCCCATGACATCCGCTCCTTCCGCGCCCGCGCCGATCCTGCTCACGCAGCGGCGCATCTGGGTCATCTTCGGCGCACTCATCGCCGGCATGATGCTCGCGAGCCTCGACCAGACGATCGTCTCGACCGCCATGCCCACGATCGTCGGCCAACTCGGCGGTGTCGAGCACCAGGCATGGATCACGACCGCCTACCTGCTCGCGACCACGATCGTCATGCCCATCTACGGCAAGTTCGGCGACGTGCTGGGGCGGCGAAACCTGTTCCTCATCGCGATCGCACTCTTCACGCTCGCCTCGATCGGCTGCGCCTTCGCTGGTGACTTCTGGACCTTCGTGGCCTTCCGCGCGGCGCAGGGCCTCGGCGGCGGTGGGCTCATGATCCTCTCGCAGGCGATCATCGCCGACATCGTGCCCGCGAGCGAACGCGGCAAGTATCTCGGCCCCCTCGGGGCGATCTTCGGCATCTCTGCCATCGCCGGGCCCCTGCTCGGCGGCTTCTTCGTCGACCACATGACCTGGCAGTGGGCCTTCTACATCAACATCCCGATCGGCATCGCGGCCTTCCTCATCTGCTGGTTCGCGCTTCGCCTGCCCAGCAAGAAGGCGACCCGCAAGATAGACATCCTCGGCGTCGTGACGCTCTCGATCGCGACGACCTGCCTCGTCTTCTTCAGCGAGTTCGGCGGCAACGCCGACCACGGCTGGGATGCCCCCGAGACCTGGGCGTGGGGCGGGGGAATGCTCATCGCGGCGGGCCTGTTCGTGTGGATCGAGGCGAAGGCAGACGACCCGATCATCCCGCTGTCGTTCTTCCGCAACCCAATCTTCGTCAACGCGACCGCCATCGGCTTCACGCTCGGGCTCGGGATGTTTGCGGCGATCGCCTTCGTGCCGACGTTCCTGCAGATGTCTTCCGGAACATCCGCTGCCGTCTCGGGCCTGCTGATGATCCCCATGATGGTGGGCGTCATGGGCACGTCGATCTTCTCTGGCCTCGCGATCACGAAGACGGGCAAGTACAAGATCTACCCGATCCTCGGCACGCTCGTGACGGCCGCCGCGATGCTGCTCTTCACGGGGCTGACAGCGGAGACGCCGGTCTGGCTCATCTGCGTCTACCTGTTCCTCTTCGGCGCGGGCCTCGGCCTCATCATGCAGGTCGTCGTGCTCGTGACCCAGAACGCCGTGGCGCCGAAGGACATCGGCTCGGCGACGAGCACCAACAACTACTTCCGCGAGGTGGGGGCGTCCCTCGGCGTCGCGATCTTCGGCGCCCTCTTCACGAACCGTCTCTCGGAGAACCTCACGAAGGTGTTCACGGATGCCGGCGCTGGCGCCGCCGAAGCGGGCGAGGCGACCGCGACGCTCGACCCGCAGACGCTGGGCCAGCTCCCCGACGAGGTGCGCGACGGCATCGTCACGGCGTACGCGGACTCGCTCGCGCCCGTGTTCTGGTACCTCATCCCCTTCCTCCTGCTCGCCTTCGTGCTCGCCCTCTTCCTCAAGCAGATCCCCCTCTCCGACACGGCCGGAATGGTCGCGCGCGGCGAGGCGATCGGCGGCGAGGAGGCCGAGCTGCTCGAGGCGCAGCAGCGGCGAGCAGCGCAGTCCGAGGGTGCGGGGGTGCTGCGCGAGTAGCCACCTGTGAGTTCCCTTAGTAGTGGAGCATGCGTCACGTGGCGGCCTTATCGTCACGCGTGAGAGCGCCCCTGCGCCACCACTGAGCGAAAGGACTCAACACAATGAGCGCGACAACAACGCGAGCATTCGCGCAGACTCCCGTGCAGAAGGGGTCCCTGATCGTGGGGATCGTGTTCCTCCTGGTCGGCATCATGGGATTCATCCCCGGCGTCACGACCAACTACGAGACCATGCAGTTCGCGGGCCACGAGTCCGAGGCGATGTTGCTCGGAATCTTCCAGGTATCGATCCTGCACAACCTCGTGCACCTGCTCTTCGGTGTGCTGGGCGTCGCCCTCGCCCGGAGCGCATCCGCATCGAGGAGCTACCTCATCATCGGCGGAATCGTCTACCTCGTGCTGTGGATCTACGGTCTCTTCTTCGGCCACAGCGACCACGCCGCTAACTTCGTGCCGCTCAACAACGCCGACAACTGGCTCCACCTGGTGCTCGGCATCGGCATGATCGCCCTCGGCTTCCTACTCTCTCGCGGAAATCGAACCGGTACCACCAGCGGCTCCCGTCGCTGACACCGTGAGCGGTTCGACCACCCGCCCGCCCGCCGAGGCATCGCCCCGGCGGGCAGGCGGCCACCCCGTCTTCATCCGCAATGTCGCGCGCGGCGTGCACCGGCTCGGCCACGCCTACACGAACCTCTACGTGCTGGAGGAGGGTGCATCCGTCACCCTCGTGGATGCCGCGTTTCCCAGCACCTGGAAGTACGTGCCGCGGGCGCTCGACAGCATCGGGCGAAGCCTCTCGGATGTCGCGGCGATCGTGCTCACGCACGCCCACTTTGACCACGTGGGCTTCGCGGCCCGTGCCCAGCGTGAGATCAACGTCCCCGTCTTCGCGCACGAGGGCGACCATCGGCTCGCGCACCACCCCTATCGCTACGCGAGGGAGCGCACGCCCTTCGTCTACCCCTTCAGGTACCCCCGCGCGCTGCCGGTGCTCGCCGCCATGACCGGCGCGGGCGCGCTTATGGTGCCGGGGGTCGAGGAGGTCACGGCGATGCCGGGCGGCGTGCTCGACGTGCCAGGGCATCCGATCGTCATCGAGACGCCGGGGCACACGAACGGGCACTGCGCGCTGCACCTGCCGGAGTCCGACGCCGTCATCGCGGGCGACGCGCTCGTCACGCTCGACCCCTACAAGGGATCCCGTGGGCCGCAGATCATCGCGGGTGCCGCGACGGCAGACTCCCCGCTGGCGCTCGCGTCCCTTGGCAGGCTCGCAGCGACGGAGGCACGCATCGTGCTGCCGGGACACGGCGAGCCGTGGCGCACGGGCGTGCGGTCTGCCGTGGATGAGGCACTCGCGGCGGGGGCGTCGTAGCTGCTCGCGTGCTGATCGTTCCCAGTGTCACGCACTGCGCGCACGGCTGCGATGATGGGCGCGTGACTTCCCCCACGCGCTGCCCCTGCCTGAGCGGCGAGCCGTATGACGGATGCTGCGGCTGCTACCACCGGGGCGAGGCATCCGCCCCCACGGCGGAGCGGCTCATGCGGTCCCGTTTCAGCGCCTTCGCGGTCGGCAACGCTGACTACCTGCTGGCGACGTGGCATCCGTCGACCCGGCCTGACTCGCTCGAGCTCGACGAGCGCCTGCGTTGGTACCGCCTCGACATCCACCGCACCGAGGCGGGCGGCCTAGGCGACGACGTCGGCATCGTCGAGTTCACCGCGTACTTCAAGCCGAGACCGGGGGCGGATGCCGCGGCGGGCAGCCAGCACGAAGTGAGCCGTTTTGCGCGCGTCGGCGGGCGGTGGCGGTACCTCGACGCGGCCTGAGCGCGTCTGCAGCGCCGGGATCTAGCGGCGGATGTAGACCCCGCGCGCCGCGAGGTACAGGCCGTGCACCATGAAGCCGCCCGCGATGGCGAAGAGTGGCACAGGCCCCGTGGGGAGCCCTGCGAGCCAGCGGATGGCGCCGTCGAGTCCTGAGGTCCAGCTGGAGTCAGTGAAGAGGGCGCCCGCGGCGAAGAGGCCGCCGACGACGATGAGGGCGAGCCCCTTCATGATGTGGCCGATCATGCCGATGACGACGATCGCGCCGCCGAGGAGATTGTGGGGCGGCTGGATGTCTTCAAGGAAGTTGCGGCTGACCCCGCGGAAGACGAACGCGATGCCCACGCCGCCGACGATCGCGCCGATGGCCGCGAGCACGAACACGCCACCGGGGAAGTCGATCAGCATGGTGCTCGCGGTGCGGGTGGACTCGGCCGCGTTCGGCCGACCGCCAATCGCGAAGGCGAGGCACGCCAGGCCGACGCCGCCGAAGCCGACCGCCTTCGCGTAGTTCCGCAGCCAGCGCGGGAAGATCTTCGAGTCGTCGGCACCAGCGGTGAGTGATCCAGTCCACTGCCAGAGACCGAGTCCGACGAGGGCGACCCCGGCAACCCACAGCACGAAGAAACCGCCAGGCGTCTCGGCGACCGCCTCGAGGGCTCCCGTCTGGTCGGCGTTGCCCTGGAACCCCTGCACGACCGCCACCGCGAGCACCCCGATGAGCACGTGCACGATGCCGCTCGCGAAGAGGCCAGCGCGCGCCAGCCAGCGCACGGGTCTGCTGTGACTGGCCGCGCGCATCCGTTCGCGCTTTCCGCGGTCGTGATCATGTTTCGTCATCCCCTTCTTGTTAGCACCGAAACGACTCCTGCCAGTTCTCTGGGATGTCGCTCTCCGGCACGCGAGCGGCACTACCTTCTGGGGCATGAACGAGCAATTGAGGGATGGAGACATCGAGACGGTCGACAACCGGGGCCAGTGGATCAACAGGGTGATCGGCAAGCCGGAACTGTCGGAGAGCTTCACGTCGAAGGAGGAGGCGGTCGAGGCGGGCCGCGCGCTCGCCCAGCAACTCGGCGCCAAGCACGTCGTGTCTGATGCGGAGCCCACCGGCGTGATCACCGATGAGGACCCGGCGGCGACCTCGACGCTGTGAGTCACTTGGGAGGATGCTCCACCGTGCGATTCCGGGGCTAACGTCTGACGCACCCATTGCCGATACGAAAGGACGGTGTTCACATGAGTGACAAGTTCGAGAACAAGGCAGAGGAACTCGGCGGCAAGGCCAAGGAGGCCACCGGCAAGGTGACCGACAATGAGCGCCTTGAGGCCGAAGGCAAGATGGACCAGTCGAAGGCCAACCTCAAGCAGGCTGGCGAGAACGTGAAGGATGCGTTCAAGTAGGTTTCACGACGACTGTCGATGCAGGCGGCGGCGCTTCGGCGTCGCCGCTTTCGTCTGCCCGAGGGAGTAAGCGCGCGAGTCTTTCACAACTCAGGAGCGCTCGCCGTGCGCCAGAGTGGGCGCTCAGTTGAGCGCCCTCCTGAGTTGTGCAAGTCTCGCCCCGGTTTCGCCGCGCGGTACCAGGCGAGGCAGAAGAGCAGGATGAGGGCGAGTTCGGCGGCGTCGCCCGCGTAGTACATGAGTTCAGCCCCGGCCCGGGCCTCGTCGAGAGGGATGCCGGCGGGCGGATACGCGTAGAGCACCTTCGCGAGGGTCGCGTGGGCGGCGGTCGAGAGCAGGAGCACGACAGCCCGGACGGGCCGGCTCGCCTTGTGCGGATTCGGGTCAATCGCGAGGATCGACGCCGCGAAGAGCGTGCCCGCGAGCAAGAAGTGCACCAAAACGGCATAGTGCAGCAGGGCGTTGCCCATCATCGCCTCGTGGAGCGGCGTCAAGTACAGCACCCACAGTGACCCCACGTTGAGCAGCGCCGCTGAGACGGGATGGCTGATGATGCGGGCGGGCCAGCTCCGCAGGAGCCGTGTGAGCCGACGCGCGACGACCGGGTCGAGCGTGCGCAGCGCGAGCGTGACGGGCGCGCCGAGCACGAGCAGGGTCGGCGCAACCATGCCGATCAGCGTATGCGCGGCCATGTGGGCGACGAAGTCTTGGTGGGCGCGGTCGGCAAGCGGCCCGAGGAACGCGGATGCCGCAACCACGAGCCCGAGAGTCCAACACACTGTGCGGTGCACCGGCCAGACCCGGGTTCCTCGGCGGCGTTCGGCGCTCGCCGCCGCGAGGTAGACGATTCCCGCGAGGACGAGGGGCGCCGTGGCGAGCCATGGGAACGCGGATGCTGCGGGGGCGGCGTGCTCGTGCATCCGTCACCGCGCCGTGCTGCGGGCCGAGGCGCGTCGCTGCGCGCGAATGCCGACGATGACGCCTGCGAGCAGGATGAGGGCGCCGGAGGCGTTCCAGGCGATGTCGTAGGGAAGGAGGTCGACGTCGTAACGCACCTGGTGGAGGCGCAGCACCTTGTGGTCGATGATGCCGTCCCAGAGCTGGAACAGGCCCGCGCCGGTGAGGAAGCCCGCCCACGCGAAGCCGCGGTTGAAGGTGCCGCCGCGCCACTCGTGCGCGAGGAGGAAGAAGCCGGCGACGATCGCGAAGAGTTCGAAGGCGTGCAGCAGGCCGTCGGTGAGCAGGCCGATCTCGAGGGTCGCGCCGTCATAGAAGTGGTGCCAGCCGAGGATCTGGTGGAAGACGATCTCGTCGACGGCGGCCATCACGGCGACGCCGATGAGGAAGGCGCCCCAGGTGGAGCGGTGCTTGTGGATGCGAGGGGCGCTCATGCGGGAATGATGCTGTGATTTGCTGGATGAGCGCTGGCAGTTGTGCGATCCCGCGAAATACGGGGGATCCTGTCGCATGCGAACGTATGCTCTCCCCATGGCCGAAGATGACCTGCCCGGCGCGACCGCGGGCACGCCTGGGGGAGCTGCGCGCGAAGGCGTGGGGCGAAGCATCCGTATTGCCGCACTCGTCTGGCGCCTCGTGCTGCTCGTGGTGTGCGCCTATGGGCTGTACCTGAACACGGGACTCGACCAGGGCGCGCTCGACCTGCAGTCGTTCAGCTACTTTACGATCCAGAGCAACCTGCTCGTGCTGCTGGCCTACCTGTGGGTGACGGGCCGCACCGTCCGCGACCTCGGTGGGGGCAGGCGCCCCCTCCCGGTGCTCGTGCCATGGCTCGCGGGCATCGTGCTCGTCGCGATCACGATCACGGGCCTCGTCTACAACTTCGTGCTCGTGCCTCGGGATGTCGCGCTCGGCACCTTCGACGGCGGTGACCTCGCGGACCTCCTCGTGCACACGTGGGTGCCGCTACTGACCGTCGGCGATTGGCTGCTGTTCTCGCCGAAGGGCCGGTTCCGCTGGTGGTATGCCGTGCTGTGGCTCGTGACGCCGGCCGCCTACGCGATCTTCGCGTTCATCCGCGCCGAACTCGGCCCGGTGCTCACCGGCGTCGGCAGCCGCTACCCCTACTTCTTCCTCGACGCCGACGAGTTCGGCTGGGGCGCCGTCGTTCTCAATGTGCTCTGGCTGCTTGCGGGCTTCCTGGCACTCGGGCTCGTCGTCGTGCTTATTGACCGGATGCTCGCGGTCGGGCTCCGGCGCCTCCGCCGCTGAGCGTCGCCTAGTGGATCGTGAACCCGGCGCTGCCGTCGGGTGTCAGCTCCTCGATGTCGATGTTGTCGACTCGTGCGAACTGCGAACCCCGGTGCAGGAAGTCGATCATGTCGTCGACCTGTTCAAGGCTGCCCTCGATCTCGGCGAGCACGGTGCCGTCGGTCTGGTTCCTGACCCAGCCTGAGGCGCCGATCTCGGTGGCGTGTTCGGCGGTGGCCCAGCGGAACCCGACACCCTGCACCGCCCCGTGCACGGTGGCGCGGATGCGGCGGTGGGTGGTGTCGTCGGAGGGTGTGGCATGCATTCGCCCATTGTGCCCCGGCCGCCCGGTGTTTGCTCGGGCAGCGCGCGCACCATGCGTGAGCATGCGTAGGCTGGTGGACTTTCCCAGCGACCCAGCCGCGCCTCCCCGTGTAGTGCGGCGTCATAGGGGGTGGACCTCTCGGCCTCGGCGGCGCAGGATGGATGCGACGTGATTGGAAGACCTATGACCACCCCCTTTCCTGAGCCCGACATGACGGCGGCCGCCGAGCTCTGGCACGCCTATCGTGACGCGGTGCCGGGGCCGGATGGCGAGCATCCATCGGTGGAGTTCTTCGGCGACTCCGTCGAGCTGGCGGATGATCTCCTGGCGCTCGTGCTGGAGGGGGGCAAGCGGGCGACGGCGACGCTCGTGGCGGAGTTCGAGGCCGATGGGCAGCCGCTGCCCCAGATCGGCGGACACTGGATCGCCTGCGACGGGCGCGGCACACCTGTCGTCGTGCTCAGGTCGACCGAGCTTCGCCTCGGGCCCGTGCGCAGTGTCGACGACGCCTTCGCGTGGGATGAGGGCGAGGGCGACCGCAGTCGCGACGGCTGGTTGGAGAGTCACACGCGCTATTGGCGGCGGGTGGCGGGGGCCCGTGGCATCCGCTGGTCTGACGACATCGAGGTCGTGTTCGAGCGCTTCATGGTCGTGTGGCCGCTCGAGCACGCGGACGAAGCGGATGTCTCGGCGGACCTCGGTGCGAGGGACATGCCGTCCGACTCGGAGCTGTGACGATCATGTATACGTATGAATGGAATTTCCTGGAGGGAACTCTTGTTGTAGCAAGGGACTGACCACCAGGCCAGCAGTTCACCAAGCAGCACCCCACGAGGGCGCACGGAGGATGAAATGACCAAGGAATTCGAAGGAAAGATCGCACTCGTCACGGGCGGAGGTTCGGGCATCGGCAAGGCCGTGGCCATTGGGCTTGCCGCGGGTGGCGCGAGCGTCGTCGTCAATGATCTGAAGCAGGACGTGGCGCAGAAGGTCGTCGATGAGATCGTCGCCGTGGGTGGCAAAGCCACCGCAATTGCGGGTGACGTCGGCAACCCCGATGACGTGAAGGCGGCCGTCGACCGCGCCGTCTCGGAGTACGGCGCGCTCCACCTCGCGTTCAACAATGCCGGAATCGGCGGGCCGCAGGGGCTCGCAGAAGACATCGACATCGAGGGCTACCAGAAGCTCATGGATGTGAACCTGCACTCGGTGTTCTACGGCATCCACTTCCAGGCACCCGAGATCGTGAAGGCCGGCGGCGGGGCGATCGTGAACACGTCGTCGATTCTTGGCGTTGTAGGGGATGCGGCCGCGCTACCGTATGTTGCCGCGAAGCACGGCGTCGCTGGCATGACGAAGGCCGCGGCCATCAGCTATGCGCCCAAGGGGCTGCGCATCAACTCGGTGCACCCCGGCTACATCGACACCCCGCTGCTTGCGGGCCTGCCGAAGGATGTCTACGAGGGGCTTGTCTCGAAGCATCCGATCGGTCGTCTCGGTTCGGCCGATGAGGTTGCCGCGCTCGTGCTGTTCCTGCTGAGCGACAAGGCGAGCTACGTCACCGGGTCGCAGCATCTGGTCGATGGTGGCTACACGGCGCAGTAAGCGCCGCGTGAGTCTTGGGCCGTCCCGCAAGGGGCGGCCCTTTCTCGTGGAAGTGCTACTCGGCAGGGATGACGGGCCGCGGGCTCGAGACGGGCGGCGTCTCGGCGGGCGCCGTGGGATGGATGTCGATTCCGGGACCTTCCGGGCCCGTGTCGTCGAGTGCGCGGGTGACGAGGAGGCCGATCACGATGACGGCCGCAATCGCGAGGAGGCCGATGCCCGCGAGCATCCAGTCGCGTTTGGCCGGGATGCCTGGCATGGATCCTCCTTTGGATCTCGACGGTGCATCGAGTCTCGGGCACATCGAGGCGGGATGCCAGCCCCCGTGTGAGGGCGTGGCATCCCGCCGTCGCGTGGCGCGTCTCGCGCGGGACTCTACCCGGCGGCGCGCAATCCGTGGAACCGCTGCGCGTGGTAGATCAGCGGTTCCACGCCGTCGACGACGTGGAGCGCTGTCACTTCCAGGAGCACGACGTGGTGGTCTCCCGCGGGGGTTTGGGAGAGAACGCGGGTCTGCAACCACATTGCTGAGTCGTGCACCAGGAGGGCGCCACCCTCCGTCTCGTGGAGGTTGAGCCCGTCGAACCGGTCCCGTGAACGCGAGGCCAACTGCAGGCAGGCTGCCGCTTGTGCGCCTCCCAGCACAGAGACGCCGATCTCCTGCGCACGTTGCAGTTTTGGCCAGGTGGTCGAGGAATTCTGGGCCGAGAACATCACGAGCGGCGGGTCGAAGGAAGCGCCGACGGAGAACGAGGACGCCACCATTCCCACCTTCTCCCCGTCGACACGAGCACAGAGTGCCGCGACCCCTGACGGGAAGCGCCCGAAGGCTGCGCGGATGAGGCGCGGGTCATCGGCGGGCGCGCGGAGCAGGCTGTCGCCCTGCATGGCGCGGCTCGGGTTGGCGGCATGCGTCTCGAGTGTGAGGCTCATCGTGCGGTCACCTCCGCCGCGGCGAGTTCCCTCGTGTTGGCGGCGACGTTCGACACGGAGCGGAGGAGCGCAGCATTGGCCGCGACCCAGTTCTGGACCCTCGCCTCGAGTTGGTCCATCTCGCTCATCACGAAGTAGAAGCCCTTCGTGGGCACGGAAGCGCCGAGTTCAACGAGGAGCGGGCGAAGGTTCACCTCGGGGCCCATGGCGTGACCGAGGTCGGCACCCGTCATCACGGGGATGGCGACCACACCGGCAAGGCCTTCTGCCGGGTATCGGTCGAGGAATCCCTTGAGCAGTCCCGTGTAGCTGGCCTTGTAGGTGGGGGACGCGACCACGAGCAGGTCGCTGTCGGCGGCTGCCTGGTTGATCTGCGCCATGACGTCGGATGGCCACTCGAAGATGTGCTGCGAGTATTCGGCGAGGTCGACGGTTGTGACATCCGCCTCTCCGGGTGCGACCAGATGCGAGACGAGCGCTTCAGCGATACGAAGCGTGCGCGAACCCTTCTTGGGGTTTCCACAGAGGATAGTGACGCGTAACATGCGACTCCCTTTCAGACTGTCCGGATGAAGGACTCATCGAACGCGGGACCGGCACGCCATTGCGACAGAGGTCTCGGATGCCGGGGTGCGGCTCGATGAGACGTCCACCGAGGTTTTTTGTCTCGTGTGGTCTGGCAACGGCTTACGCTGCATGACCATCTTCACTCCGCCGCATCGCCCGGCGGTGTCGCCCGTGTAAACGTTCAGTTTCGCCACCCTGACGCGCTCTCTCAGGGATGGAGCGAGGGGGTTGCGGGAGCGCCTTGCTGCTCAGCTGTATTGCCGCCGAGCGAGGGCGTGGACACCCACTGCGCCCACTCCGATTCCACCGTCGCCAGATGTGCGGCGTTTCCCATCGCCCGGACGATGGTCCCCTCCCCGGCCAACTGCAGCGCGCCCGGTGGGGAGGCGCGGCGCCGGCCCAGGCTCATTGCCGAGTCGATCACGCGGTGTGTGCCCAGCACGCCGATGCGGGGGAGGGCGCCATCCAGCGTGAGGCTCTCGCGGTAGAGGGCGCGACCGTCGAGCTCGACGTCGGTGCGGGCGAGCAGTCGTCCTCCGGACTCGCCTGTGCGGCCAAGCACGAAGGTCTCGCGAAGCATGGCGACGGCGCCGCGACCAAGGACGATGGAGGTGGTGCGGCAGACATCCGCCCCGTCGGCGACGACGAACGGCATGGTGTGCCAGATCAGCCGTGCCCCGCGCTCCACCGTGATCGACACGCGCCAGCGGGATGCCGCGCCGTCGCCGCCATAGGCGACCGTGCCGCCGATGTCCTCGAGTTCGAGCGTGCAGCCCTCGCCGACCCGTACTTCGGTCTCGACCGTGTCGCCCGCGAGGAGGAGCGCTTCGCCCGCGATGATGCCCACCCTGGCGGAGTCACGCCCCGCCCCGAGCAGCCTGGGCGCGAGCATGTCACCGCGCAGCTGTACCTGCGCGGTCTCCCCGGCACGCTCGAGGCCGATGTACATCAGGCGTGGCTGTGGTCGTGCGCGTGTGGGTGGTCGTGGTCGTGGTCGTGGTCGTGGTCGTGGCTGTGGCCGTGCTCGTCTTCCGCATGGAAGTGCGGTGCCATGGGCCCCGGGTCCTGCGGCACGTGCACGCCTGAGCGGTGTCGCTCGAGCAGGCCGAGCAGCCACAGCCGCAACTCGGCAACCGAGGCGGCGTCACTGCGCGAGAGGGCCAGCACGGGCGCACCTTCACGCGCTTCCAGGGCGTCGGACACCATGAGTTGAACGTCGACGCCGACGTGCGGCGCGAGGTCGGTCTTGTTGACGACGAGGAGGTCGGCGCGAGCGATACCGGGGCCGCCTTTGCGGGCAACGTCCCCACCGCCCGCGACATCGAGCACGAAGATCTGTGCGTCGATGAGCGCGGGTGAGAAGGTGGCGGTGAGGTTGTCGCCGCCGGACTCGATGAGGGTGAGGTCGAGGGTGGCGAAGTCGCGCTCGAGTTCCTCCACCGCGAGGAGGTTGGCCGTGATGTCGTCACGGATGGCCGTGTGCGGACACGCGCCCGTCTCGACCGCGCGGATGCGTTCCGCGTCGAGCACCCCGGCCGAGCGCAGGAAGCGCGCGTCCTCGTCCGTATAGATGTCGTTGGTGATGACGCCGATGCGGAGCTCCTCGTTGAGGGCGCGGCAGATGGTCGCGATGAGCGAGCTCTTGCCGGTGCCGACGGGGCCTGCGATGCCGAGGCGGAGTGAACGGGTGGATGTCTCAGGCACGGAAGAGCCTCCTTGTGAGCTGGGAGTGGGCTTCCGCCCACTCCTCTATCTGTGGTGCACCGGCGGCGGGGATCGCCTCCGGTTGGGTGATCTGGGCAAGTAAGGGAACGGATGCCTCGAACTCGGCACACGCGTCGAGCACCCACCTGGCGGGAGTCGCCGGGTCGAGGGGCTCGAGCTTGAGGGTCGCGGCGGCGACCGTCTGTGCATCGTCGTACGCGACGAGGCGAGCCAACTGCCCAGGACTGATGCCTGCCTCGGCGGCGATCGTTCCGAGGAGCGTAGCTCGCGACATCCGGGCTCCCGAGGCGTAGGCGATGACGGGCGACTCGGGCCACAGCAGGCAGGCGAGACGACCGAGGCCGGCGCCGAGCGCGGCGGCGATCGTGCGGAGGGCGGCACTCGGCGTGCGCGCCGCCCACTCCGCCTCGACCCGTTCAAGTGTGTCGGGAACATCGACCCCTGCGACCACCGCGGCGCGCGCAGCGATGGCCGTGCCCGCCTCGACCCGCACCACGGTTGCCATGCGTGATGACAGGTAATCGGGGATGTGCGCCGGGTGCACCCCCGCGTTCAGCGCGGCCTCGAGTCCGTTCGACGACACGTGGGCGCCCGAGGGCAGGCGCGAGTCTGCGAGCAGCATCGCGACGGTCATCGCGTCGACGGGAGGGGCGGCGGTCATGGGCTCAAAAGAGGTTGTAGAGCTGCGCGAGCGGGAGGGTGGATGCGGGGGCCGGCACGACCGGTTCCCCGTCGATTGAGATCGCGAAGGTGTCGGGCACGACGTCGATGCGAGGCAGGGCGTCGTTGTTCTTCATGTCGGCCTTGCTCGTCGCTCGGGTCGGAGCGACCGGGAGGAGCCGACGCCGCAGTCCCAGCCGACCTTCGATCCCGGAGTCGATCGCGGCGGGCGAGACGAAGGAGTACGAGAGGTCCGCCGCGATGGCATCGCCGAAGGCGGGGCGCATGAGCACGGGCTGGGGCGTGGGGATCGAGGCGTTGGGGTCGCCGAGGGCAGCCCAGGCGATGGCGCCGCCCTTGATGACGAGGGCGGGCCTCACCCCGAACATCTTCGGTTCCCACAGCACGAGGTCGGCCAGCTTGCCGGGCTCGATGGAGCCGATGAGCGTGTCGACGCCGTGTGCGACTGCCGGGTTGATCGTGTACTTCGCCACGTAGCGGCGGGCGCGCTCATTGTCGGCGGGAAACGATTCACCGAGGCGCCCGCGCTGCTGTTTCATGACGTGGGCCACCTGCCACGTGCGGGTGATGACCTCCCCGATGCGGCCCATGGCCTGCGCATCCGAGGAGGTGATCGAGAGGGCGCCCATGTCGTGGAGGATGTCCTCGGCGGCGATCGTGGTGGCTCGGATGCGCGACTCGGCGAAGGCCAGGTCTTCGGGCACCGCGGGGTTCAGGTGGTGGCAGACCATGAGCATGTCGATGTGCTCCGCCACGGTGTTGACCGTGTGGGGGAGCGTCGGGTTGGTCGAACCGGGCAGGATGTGCGGAAGCGACGCGATGCTCAGGATGTCGGGTGCGTGCCCGCCCCCTGCGCCCTCGACATGGAAGGCGTGGATGCTTCGACCCCCGATGGCGCGGATGGTCGACTCCACGAAGCCCGCCTCGTTGAGCGAGTCGGAGTGGAGGGCCACCTGCAGCCCGAAGTCATCCGCCGCTCGCAGTGCCGCGTCGATCGCGGCCGGGGTCGAGCCCCAGTCCTCGTGCACCTTGTAGCCGGCCGCGCCGCCGAGCGCCTGCTCGCGGAGCCCCTCGGCTGACACGGTGTTGCCCTTGCCGAGCAGCAGCACGTTGACCGGGAGCGCGTCAAGGGCGCGGTGCATGGCCTCGAGGTGCCAGGCGCCCGGCGTCACGGTCGTCGCCTTGCTTCCCTCTGAGGGGCCCGTGCCGCCGCCCGCGATCGTGGTGATGCCGGTCGCGAGCGCCTCATGGATCTGCGAGGGCGAGAGCAGGTGCACGTGGGAGTCGAAGCCGCCCGCCGTGAGGATCCTGCCCTCCCCGGAGATCACGTCGGTCGAGGGGCCGATCTGCAGGTCCGGATGCACGCCGTCGGCGATGTCGGGATTGCCTGCCCTGCCGAGTGCGACGATTCTGCCGTCGCGGATGCCGACATCCGCCCGCACGATGCCCCACCAGTCGAGCACGATCGCATTGGTGATGATCGTGTCGGGCGCGCCCTCCGCTCGCGTGGTTGAGCCCTGGGCCATCGACTCACGGATCGACTTTCCACCGCCGAACACCGCTTCCTCGCCACCCATCGTGAGGTCTTGCTCGACCTCGATCCACAGGTCCGTGTCGCCCAGGCGGATCTGGTCGCCGACGCTCGGCCCGTAGAGTGCCGCGTATCGTTCGCGGCTGATCCTCACCATCAGGCGACTCCCTCTTCACGCAGGCGGATGCCGGGCACGAGGCGTCGTCCGCGCAGGGCGACCGCATCGACCTCTCGGGAGGCGCCGGGCTCGAAGCGCTGCGACGTGCCAGAGGGGATGTCCAGCCGGAAGCCTGCGGCCCGCTCGCGGTCGAAATCGAGCGCTGGGTTCACATCGGGCAGGTGGATGTGCGAGCCGATCTGCACCGGACGGTCGCCCGTGTTGACCATGATGAGCGTGATCCGCTCGGCCTCCGTTCGGTCGGCATTGAGTTCTATGGTTCCCGGCCGCACGCGGATCGCGCCGGGGCCTGACGTCGAGGTGGTGGCCATGGTGTTCCTAAGCGATGGGGTGGTGGATGGTGACGAGCTTGCGCCCGTCGGGGAAGGTCGCCTCGACCTGCACGTCGCTGAGCATCGCGGCGACGCCGTCCATGACCTGGTCGCGGCGAAGCACCGCTCGTCCGTCGACCATGAGGTCTGCGACGCTGGCCCCTTCCCGCGCCCTCTCGAGCACCCAAGTGCTCAGGAGGGCGACGGCTTCCGGGTAGTTCAGCGTGATGCCCCGGGCGAGGCGGTCTCGCGCGACCATCCCAGCCACTGAGAGCAGCAGCTTCTCCGACTCGGCGGGCGTGAAGTTCATGCAGGCACCGCGTCGGATTCGGCGACGACGGCCGGGCGGCGGCCCGCCGTGAGGAACGCCATGGCGAAGCTCACCGCCACGCCCACGACCCCGGCGACCGCGAGCGACGCCCACGAGTTGGTGATCCCTGCGGTCGCATAGTCGGCGAAGGGGCTGAGTGCCGCGAGGCTATCGCGGGCAGTGTCGAGGAATCCGGTCGTTGTCGCGACGAACTCGAGCCCATCGGGGTGGCCGGATGCCCATTGCGAGGCGACCGTTGCGACCGCCACGCTTGCCACGGCGGAGGAGACGACGAGCGTGCGCGTGCTCGCGTGCGGTCGACTCGCCAAGACGGTCGCGAGCACGGCTGCCGTGATGGCGGCCTCGACGACTCCGATGAGCAGGTGCCAGCCGAGCATCCCCGATACGAGCGCGCCAAATGCGACAGGAGCTTCTCCGCCGATCGCGTAGAGGCCGACGAAGGTGCCGGCGGAGAGCGGCACCGACAGGAGACCCGCAAGCGCACCGGCTGCCACGCGCGAAGCCCGGCCGATCGGCAGGAGGCGCTCGGCTGCGCGGAGCACGAGCCAGGTGGTGAGCACGGGCACGATGCCCATGAGCAGGATGTTCGTGCCGAGGGCGCTGAGTCCCCCGTCAGCGAAGAGCACCGCCTGCACTGCCAGCACGACCCCCATCGCCATGAGGGCCCGCGCGGGGCCGAGCAACACGGTCGCTATTGCGCCACCCATGAGGTGACCGCTCGTGCCGTCGCTGACAGGAAGGTTGATCATCTGCCCAGCGAAGATGAATGAGGTGACGAGCGCCGTGGTCGTGCGTGAGGGCGCGGCGGATGCGGCCGGTGCGCCCGGCGAGGTTCGCGAGGGACGCTGCATCCGGGAGCTTCGAATCGCCAGGGCGAGCGCCGCAGCCGCCGCGACTCCGGTGGCCACCGATGTTGGCGTGTCAAGGAATCCGTCAGGTACGTGCATGGCTTCTCCGATGGTTCGTGCCGCGAACAGCTCGCTCGCGACTGGTGGTGCAGCCCAGCATCGCAGCCTGTGAAGCGGGGCAGTTACGTTCGCGTTACGCCACGATTACGCCGCCCGAAAGGGCGAAATCCGACTGCTACGCTCCCCATCCATCGAGGCAAATCGGAGTGACACATGACTGACGTGGCCTGGGATCAACCCCACAACGTGCAAGAAGCCAGGACGCGCCGCTCGCAGTTCGACGAGCACCGTCGCCGCACCTTCACGACCACCAAGATGCTCAACATGGGCAGCGACTTGGTGCGGGATGAAGCCCGCCGCCTGCGCGACCTGCTGGCCTACTACGTCGTTCCCCTCGCGAGGATGGAACAGCGGATGCCCGCCGAGGAGGACATCGCTCGGCAGTTCAGGGCCTCACGCAACAGCGCCCGCGCGGCCATGAAGCTCCTCGCCGATGACCAGGCGGTGCGGCGGATCCCCGGCGTCGGCACCTATGCGGGTGACGCTCCCACGCTCTGGCGCTCCGACAGGCTGCGCGACGTGCACACCGCCGAGGTCGAGACCACCTCGACCCTGCTCGGTTGGAACGTCGAATACGACATTCCACAGGTCATGAGCGAGACCTTTCCCGCGGGCTCGACCCGCGTCGCGGTGTTCGAGAAGCGCCGCACCTATCGCGGTGTGCCCGGCCTGCTCCGCACCTTCTTCGTGCCGCTCCGCGAGCAGGACTCGCTAGGCCCCGAGGACGCGGAGTTCGACCTTCTCGGCATCCTCGAGGACCGCTTCGGGCACAAGCCGCTGCGGGCCGAGCGAGTCATCAACGCAATCGTTGCCGACGAGTCCTCCGCGACCCAGCTCGAGGTGCAGGTGGGGCATCCGCTGCTCTACATCCAGACGGCCGTATACGGGCCGGATGGCTCCCTCGTGCTGCTCTATTTCGTGCGCCAGCGCGGTGAGGTCGTGCAGCTTTCGGTCGAACCCGAGCGCTTCGTCGGACCCTGACATCGTCCCGGTCCCACCCGACGGATGTCGGCGGGGCCGGGACTCACGTGTCATCGTGCCGGCGCGAACTCGGCCTCGGCGACGTGCGGCCCCGTGTCGCCCCGGCCGAGCACTGCGGCAAGCACTGCACCCACGAGGGCGACCCCCACGCCGATCAGCACTGCACCGGAGAGACTCCACACGGCGGCGAGCGCGCCGATAGCGATGGGGCCCAGGGCGGCGCCGATCGACTGTGAGACGCTCACCGAGGCGGATGCGCTCCCTCGCAGGTCGGGGTACCACCCGATCATGATGGTCGGCTGCAGCGGGCCGAGCATGCCGCAGACGATCCCCACGCAGAGCAGGCCCGCAGCCCACGCGGCCGGCTGTTGCGTGAGGAGGGCTACCGCCAGCACGCCCCCGGCCAGGGGCAGCAGCAGGTAGGCGCGCCCGTAGACCCCCCTGGGGCCGCGGCGGCCGAGCGACCACTGGTTGATGAGGGCGCCGAGGAGCACACCGACGGGGATCACAACCGTGAGCACCGTGCGCAACACGATGTCGGGCTGCACCTCGTTGAGCAGCATGCTCAAGCCATAGTGGCCCGACTGCAATACCCAGCTTGCGCACGCGGTCGCGACCAGCAGCAGGATCGTCTGTGGCTCCCGCATGAAGCCGACGATGCCGCGCAGCACGGCCGCGGGACTGGATGCCGCAGCCTTCGTCTCGAGGGCGTGCACGGCATCCGCGTCGACGCTCGCGCCCGCCTCGGCGACCGTCTGGGCGGCGGTCACCGTGCGCATCCGCCGCAGGATCAGGGGAGTGATGCAGAGGATGATGGCGGCGTACGCCGCGACGATCGCGAAGTAGAGCCAGGGCTGGCCGAGGCCCGCACAGAGGCCGCCGAGCGCGAGGCCCGTGATCGCCCCCGTCGACACGAAGGTCTGCAGCCCCGAGTAGGCGCGATCCCGATCACCGGGTCGGTCGCGGAAGGCGTCGGCGACGATGACCGAGGCACTGAGGGCGAGCGCGCTGTTGGCGAGGCCGGCCAGTATCCGGCCGACGATGAGCATCTCGAGGTTGGGCACCCAGATGAAGGCGAGTGACACCGCGAGGTTGATGCACACCGCCCAGGGGAGGATGCGCCGCACCGGGTAGAGGTCGAAGAGCGGGCCGAAGAGCACGGTGGCCACGGCTGCCGAGATCGCGTAGAGCCCGATCGCGAGGCCGATGGCCGCGGCGCCGATGCCCAGCCTCTCTCCCAGCAGCGCGGAGACGGGGATGAATCCGAGCTGGGAGAGAGGCATGAGCACGACGAGGGCACCCGTCAGGAACCCCACCCGCGAGCGGATGCTGGAGAGGGAGCCCACCGGTTCAGAAGGCGCGCAGGTTGTCGCGGAGCTGCGTGTGCTCGTACTCCTCGCGCACAAGGCCGCGGGCCTGGAGTGCCGGCACGAGGCCGTCGACGATCTCGTCCACGAAGCGGCGAGTGTGCCCGCCCTTGGTTGCCGAGATGATGAAGCCGTCGATGCCAACCTCCTCGGCCACCGCCTGCATCTCGCTCGCGACCTTGTCGGCCGTGCCCGTCCACTGGGCCGAGCGGGAACCCATCTGCTCGCCGAGCTGCCGGACGGTGCGACCGCGCAGCTGCTTCTTGAAGGTGTCGAGCGAGGAGCGCTGCCCGTGCGTGTAGAGGCTGTCGATGACCTCATCGCTCAGGATCTCGTCGAGCGGCATGCGCGAGAGGTCGACGTTCATACGGTCCGCGGCATCCGCCAGCGTCGAGATGGCGCGGGCGCGCGCCTGCTCCTCGCGTACGCGGCCGTGCACCTCCGCCTCCTCCTGCGTGGCACCGAGGATTGGCGAGATGCTGAAGAAGACCTTGGTGTCGTCGGGGTTGCGCCCCTGACGCACGATCTCGGCACGCACGAAGTCCCGGTACTCCTTCATGCCCTCGGGGCTGGATGCGACCCCCACGACGATGTCGGCGTGGGTCGCGGCGAGGATCTTGCCGTCCTTCGAGGCGCCCGCCTGCGCGATGACGGGGTGGCCCTGGGGTGCCGGGCCGGAGACGAGGGCCGAGCCGGAGTGCTGCAGGAGCTTGCCGTTGTAGTCGACCGTGTGCACCTTGGAGGAATCGGCGAAGGTGGTCGCGCCGGGGGCGGTGTTGATCGCATCCGGCTCCCAGGACTCCCAGATCTTCTTCACCAGCTCGACGTACTCGGTCGCGTGGGCATAGCGGTCCTCGGCGGGGTCCATCTCCATGCCGAAGTTCTGGAAGGCGAGGGGCTGTGCGCCGGTGACGACGTTCCAGGCGCCGCGGCCCTCTGAGACGGCGTCGAGGGAGCCGATGAGCCGGGCCATCAGGTAGGGGTGGAAGGCGAAGGTCGGCAGGGTCGCGACAAGACCGAGGCGGCTCGTTGCCTGCGCGACCATCGACGCCAGCACGATCGTGTCGAGGCGTGGCACCGCGATCGCGTTCTCGACGTGCGTGTTGTGCGTTCCCTCCCAGGCGTTGGGCACGTGGTAGGCGTCTTCGAAGAGGAGGAAGTCGAACTTGCCGCGCTCCAGGGCCCGGGCGGTGTCGGTGTAGAAGGAGCCGTTGCTCCAGTCGCGGCCGATCCTTCCCGAGAAGGGCATCCCGAAGGACTGCGCTGCTGAGCCGTTCATGAAGTAGCCGAGGTGGAAGGGCTTGCTGGACATAGGTGTGGTTCCTTCGTTCTGTGTCATGCGTTTCGTTGCGTGAGATGCCGCCGCCGGGGATGCGGGCGACGGGGCCGCCCGCATCCCTTGGCAGCGCGAGGTGTGTCTTACTCGGCGGCGCCGATGGCGGCGGCCCAAGCCCAGACGCGGTAGGTGTCGGATGCCGGTGCTCCCGTGACGCCCTGAGCGGTCCAGACGCGCGTGTAGGGGGCGGCGACGGCCATCATCAACATCTCGTCGTTGTAGTACTGCTGTGCCTTCACCATGAGCTCGGCGCGGGCGTCGTCGTCGAGGGTGTGGCTCGCCTCGGAGACCCACTCGTCGCTGGCCGGGTTCTCGACGTTGAAGATGTGCCCGAAGCGGCCCGTGATGTAGTTCAGGTACCACGCGGTGGGCTCGGGGATCGCGTCCATGTAGCCGTTCATGATGTACATGTCGATGCCCTCGGCTTCGCGCGCCTCTGGGCTGCGGTAGAACTGCGAGTACTGCGTCTGCGGGAAGGCGCGCAGTTCGGCCTTCATCCCGAGGGAATCGGCGGCGGAGGCGATCGCGTTGGCGATCTGGTTCATCTCGGGTGACTCAGCGCGGTAGGGGATGACGATGGCCTCGTCAGGGAGCCCAACCTCAGCGATGATCGCCTCGGCCTCCTCCATGTCCTGGCGGCCACCATCGAGCTCGTCCCACGCTGCCTTGTAGATCTCCTCGCTGTAGCCCCAGCTGGTGCGCGGGGTGAGGGCGCGGTCCTCTTCAGCGGCGCCCTTCAGCACGCCCTTGATGATTCCCTCGTAGTCGAGCGCGAGCATGAGCGCCCGGCGCTGCTCAGTGCTGAGCGGGTGGTTGGGCACATCGACGAACAGCACGTTCCAGAAGCCGAGGCTGGGGCCGAAGGTGACGGTTCCAGTCGAGTTCTTGAGCTGTTCGAGCGCCGCGAGCGAGAAGTCGAAGCCGCCGTCGAGGTCGCCACCGACCATGGACGCCACGACCGAGGTCGGGTCGTCGTTGAAGACGAACTCGACCTTCTCGGTGAGGGCTGCGCGGCTCTCATCCCAGTAGTTCGGGTTCTTCGTCATGGTGATGCCGGCGCCGGGGGTCCACTTCTCGAAGATGTAGGGACCCGTGCACATGAGTCCGCCGTCTGCCGTGCCGATCTTGCCCGGGTTGGCTTCGCCCCACGCCTTGGAGTGGACGGCGCCGAAGCCCGTCGCGAGCAGCGGCTCGAGCATGACGTCTGGCGCCTTCATCGAGATGGTGAAGGTGTATTCGCCCGTCTGCTCGACGCCCGCGATGTTGTAGATGTACGCCTGGAAGTTGGAGCCGAGGTTGGGGTCGAGCTGGCGTGAGAAGGTCCACACCGCGTCGGCCGCCGTCATGGGGGAGCCATCCCAGAAGGTCACGTCGTCGCGGAGCGTGATCTCGTAGGTCAGCTCATCCGGGCGCTCGATCGTGCCGAGGTTGGGTTCGATCGAGTAGTCGGGCAGCTGCATCGAGATGTTCTCGCACATGTTGGAGTAGATCATCTGGCCGAGCCCGGTGAACGACGGGTCGATGTTCGGCGGCTCGGATGCCATCCATCGGAGGGTGTGGTCGAGGCCCTTGGTTGCGGCGGGCATCTGGTTCACCAGCTCGAAGCCGTCATCAGTGGCCTTCGCATTGTCGCCGCCTGCGGAGCTGCATCCTGCGAGAAAGAGGGTGGACGCGATGACGACTGTCGCGGTTCTCAACGCTGTGTTTTTCATGGGGCCTCCTGGTCGTGTGGGGCTGTGCGGTGCACGGGTGCGGGCCCGTCTCGCGGATGGATCTGGTGCCCGGTGGAGCCAGTATGTGGGGCCGAAATGCGGCGTCAGGCCGGCGAAACAGGGGATTAACTATTGCGAAATCGATGCTTCACGGGCGCCTCCCAGACTGATCACGTCAGCCGATGGACCGCATGTCGCTGACTCGTTCCAGACCAGAGGAGCTCGGCATGGCCCTGTATCTCAGCCGTCGAATCGGCGCGATGCTCGCGACACTCGTTGTCGCGAGCTTCGTCGTCTACGGCGCGCTCTACCTGTCGCCGGGTGATCCCATCGACCTGCTCGTCAACAGCACAACGGCGACGCCTGAACTGATCGCCTCGGTGAGGGCGCAGTTCGGCCTCGACAAGCCGTTCTTCGTCAGCTACATCGACTGGCTGTTTGGGGTGTTCCAGGGTGACTTCGGCACCTCGCTCCGATTCCGCCAGGATGTCGGTTCGCTCATCGCCAGCCGGATGCCCACCACCATCCTCCTCGTCGTCATGGCGGGAGTGCTCACGGTGCTCATCGGCGTCTCGCTCGGCGTGCTGTCGGGGTTGAAGCCGGGGCGGGTCGACCGCACGGTGCTCAACGCGACATCCGTCGTCTCCTCGCTGCCGGTGTTCGTCACCGCCTTCGCGTTCCTCTTCATTTTCGGTGTCGGACTGCGCTGGTTCCCCGTATCAGGCGGCGGGGAGGGCTTCCTCGACCGCATCTACCACGTCACCCTGCCGTCGATCACGCTCGCGCTCGCCCTCTGCACGATCATCGTGCGCATCACTCGGGCCTCCATCAAGGCGCAGCATGGCGGCGAGCATGTCAGCGTCGCCATGGGCCGCGGCGTCTCGGGCTTCACCCTCTATGGCCGCCACGTCTTCCGCAACGCCCTCACCCCGATCCTGACCCAGTGCGGCATCGTGGTCGCCGGGCTCATGGTCTCCAGCCAGATCGTGGAGGTCACCTTCGGTCTCGACGGGGTCGGATCGCTCATGATCCAGTCGGTGCAGAGCATGGACTTCCCGGTCGTGCAGGCGATCACCCTCCTGATCGTCTTCGCCTACGTCATGACCAACCTGATCATCGACCTGCTGCTGCCTGTCGTCGACCCGCGCATCTCCCTGAAAGGGTCCGCCCGATGAGTGCCACCACCGCCGTAAGAAAGTCGCGCCTGCCGTTTCCCTTCGGCCCGGCCCGCAAACGCCCCGACTGGCTCATGTGGGTGTGCGGGGGCATCCTCACCCTCGTCGCCTTCGTCGCGATCGCGGGCCCCTGGATCACCCCCTTCAGCCCCACCGCCATCGACTTCGCCCTCATGAATGCCGCGCCCGGCACGGGCGGACACCTGCTGGGCACAGACCAGAACGGCCGCGACATCCTCTCCCGCCTCATGGTGGGCACGCAGGTGAGCATGCTCGGCGCCGTGCTCATCACGCTCGGCTCGACCGTGCTGGCCCTCATCCTTGGGGCGGTCGCCGGGTGGTACGGCGGATGGATCGACAACGTCATCTCCCGGGTGATCGACTTCCTCTTCGCCTTCCCCGCGCTCCTGCTGGCCGTCTTCGCCGTCGCGGTGCTCGGCCCGGGCCTCGTCGCCCCCGTGATCGCGCTATCGATCGGCTTCGTGCCGGCGGCGGCCCGAATCATCCGCAACGCGGTCGTCGAGGAGCGTTCCAAGGAGTACGTGCAGTCGATGAAGGTGCTCGGCTTCGGTGGGGTCATCGTGTTCCTGCGGCATGTGTTCCCGAACGTCGCCGGCCCCTTCCTCTCCAGCCAGTTCATGTGCTTCGGGGCGTCGATCGCCGAGCTTGCGGCGATCTCGTTCCTCGGGCTCGGCGTGCAGCCGCCCACGACCGACTGGGGCCTCATGGTCTCCGAGGGGCAGACCTCGTTCCTCAGCGGCCACGTCTGGCCCGTGCTCTGGCCGTCGCTGGCGATGGTGCTCACGGTCGTTTCAGTCAACTTCGTCGGCGAACACTTCGCCGAGAAATGGGGAGGACGCTCTGATGTCTGAGCTCTTGGCAATCGACAACCTGCACATGCGCATCGGTGAGGCGCACATCCTGAAGGACGTCTCCGTCACGGTGGCGCAGGGTGAATGCGTCGCCCTCGTCGGCGAGTCCGGCTCCGGAAAGTCGATGACGGCCCGAACCGTGCTCGGCGTGCAGCCGCCGCGCGCCGTCATGGAGGGCAGCGTGCGCATGAGCGGCACCGAGCTCGTGGGGGCGTCGCGCCGCGTCATCCAGGATGTGCGACAGCACAGGGCCTCGATGATCTACCAGAACCCGCGGCCGGGCATCAACCCGCTGCGCCGCGTGGGGGCGTACATCATCGAGGGCGTCGTCAACTCGGGGATGATGAACAAGACGGATGCCCGCACCAAGGCGATCGACCTCATGCGCGCCGTGCGGCTGAAGGACCCGGACTCCCTCTTCGACCGCTATCCCTTCCAGCTCTCGGGCGGCATGCTCCAGCGCATCATGATCGTCGGCGCACTCATGAACGACCCCGACCTGATGCTGTGCGACGAGCCAACCACGGCGCTTGATGTCACTACGCAGGCGGAGGTGATCGCGATCCTCTCTGACCTGCAGCGGAGCCGCGGCCTCGGCATGCTGTTCATCACGCACGACCTCGACCTTGCGGCCGCGATCTCGAGTCGCGCCTACGTCATGTACCAGGGCGAGATCGTCGAGACGGGGTCGTCGACGGCGATCCTGAACCACCCCGAGCATCCATACACGTCAGCCCTCATCAATGCGCGGCCGACCCTGGCTGGGCCACGGGATGTGCGTCTCGTGTCGGTCGCGGAGCGCATGGCCGAGGCCGCCCTCCTTGAGGTGGCTCCCAAGGGCATCGCAGCCGAGGAGGTCGCGGCATGAGCGGGCTGGAGACCACGACCCCGAGCTACGCCCAGGCAGATGCCGACGCCCCGCTCCTTGCGGTCGAGGGCATTGTCAAGGACTTCGGGCGCGGCAAGAACGTGCACCGGGCCGTGAACGATGTGAGCTTCACCCTCCAGCAGGGGGAGTCGCTCGGCATCATCGGTGAGTCGGGCTCCGGCAAGACGACGCTCGCCCGTATCGCGATCGGCCTCGAGAAGGCCGACGCGGGTTCGGTGCTGTTCCAGGGGGTGCGCCGGGCGACCTATGGTCCGCTGCCGGTGCGGCTGGAGACGGCCCGGCAGATGCAGATCGTGTTCCAGGACCCGACGGTCGCCCTCGACCCGCGCGAGTCGCTCGTGCAGGCGCTTGAGCGCATCCTGTCGCTGCACTTTCGCCTCGACAAGGCGGGGCGGGATGCCCGCGTGCGGCGGTTGGTCGACAGTGTCGGGCTCACCGAGCGGCAGGCGCAGGCGCAGCCGCGTGACCTGTCGGGCGGCCAGCGCCAGCGCATCGCGATCGCTCGAGCCATCTCGGTCGAGCCGAAGGTCTTGGTGCTCGACGAGGCCGTCTCTGCCCTGGACGTGTCTGTGCAGGCACAGATCCTCAACCTGCTCAACGACCTGCGCGAGCAGACAGGGATGAGCTACCTCTTCATCAGCCACGACCTGTCGGTCGTGCGCTACGTGACCGATCGGTCCATCGTGATGCGGAACGGCAACATGGTGGAGGAGGGGAACACGGAGCGGCTGCTCACGAACCCCGCCCACCCGTACACGCGCCTGCTGATCGCGTCGGTGCCGGATGCGCACTGGCAGCCCGAGAAGACGCGGGCATTGCGGGCGGAACTGGACGCGGCGGAGGCGATCTCGGCGGCGTAGCTCGGTCGTTGCTCAGCAGCCAGGGCCGCTCGGGTCCTCCGTGCAGTCCTTGTCGACGAGCACCGTGTTGACGCTCACGACCTGGACCGTGTGGGGTGCGGATGCGATGGCGAGCGTGCCCGGCACGGGCCACCATTCGCCGTCGCTCGCATACGCGGCCCGCACTGAGTAGTGGGTGATGAGGGTGACCGTGTAGCTGCCCTTGTTGGCGTAGGCGTGGCTCGTCTGGGTGCGGTCGAACTCCTCCAGGCCGAGACGTGTCCAGGTGGCGCCCGGCGTGGTGGTCATCCGGCTGGTGCCGTCGCCGTAGTGCCATTCGTAGGCGACGGGCGTGAACTCGGCGGATGCCGGCTGGCCGAGCAGCATCCCCGTGCGGGTGTGGGCGGTCGCGTCGGCAATGAAGTTCGCGTGGAGGTTGCGGACCGCGAACGCGCCCGGTTCGGTTGTCGGGGTGGCGTGTGCCGGGGCGAAGGAGACGAAGTCCTGGATGGTGACGGGGGCGGCGGGGTCGCGGTCCTCGGTGGGGGTGACCCAACAGCGGCCCTCGACGAAGACGTTGCCGGGGCAGGGGTCGTGGGGGAGCCACTGGGTTGGTTCCGGGCGGGCAAAGATAAGCGACTGAATCGCCCCGGCATGTCCGGAGAGCGTATTACTGGTGTCAGCCCGCTCGTTCGAGAGGTTCCGTCAGAGCGTAGTCGAGGTGCTCGAGTTCGACGGGTGTGAGGTCGTGGATCGAGCCGTGGATGCGCTCCGTGTTGAACCAGTGGACCCACCCAGCGGTTGCGGCCTCGACCTGGTCAACGTCTCGCCATGGGCCTTCGTGATGAATGAGCTCGGTCTTGTAGAGCCCGATCTGCGACTCGGCCAGGGCGTTGTCGTAGGCATCGCCAACGGAGCCGACCGAGGGGTCGATGCCCTCCTCGACGAGCCGGTCGGTGAACGCAATCGAGGTGTAGACGCTGCCGGCATCGGTGTGATGGGTCAGTGCAGTGAAGTCGTCGGCGCCCTCACGGCGGCGGGTGAACAGCGCCATCTCTAGGCAGTCGAGCACGAGCGGCGTCGTCATGCTGGTCGCCGCCCGCCAGCCGAGGATCCGGCGGGAGTGCGCGTCGAACACGAACGCGACGTAAACCCAGCCGGACCACGTCCACACGTAGGTGAAATCGGCCACCCAGAGCTGGTTCACTCGAAGCCTTGCGAAGTGCCTGTCGACGAGGTCAGCCGGTCGGGTCTCCCGCGGATCGATATCGACCAGGCGACGGCGCTTGCCGCGCACCACGCCCGCGATCCCAAGTTCGCGCATGAGTCGCTCCACCGTGCAGCGGGCGATGTCGTGCCCGTCGCGGCGGAGTCGTAGCCAGAGCTTGCGGGCGCCCAGGAGCCGGCGCTGCGCCTGCCAGGTGGTCAAGATGATCTGCTTCCACCGTTCATCTGCCAGCACGCGCGCCGAGGGACCGCGTCCTCGGGCGTCGTAATAGGTCGATGGGGCGATCCGTGCCCCGTGCTCAGTGAGCACGGAACAGATCGACTCGACACCCCACCGCAAACCGCCATCGGTGCGGTCCTTGTGCGCCTCGATGAAGGCGACTATCGCTGATGTGGCCGGTCGAGTTCGGCCGCGAAGAAAGCTGACGCCGCCTTCAAAATCTCGTTCGCCCGACGCAACTCAGCGTTTTCGCGCTTGAGCTTCTTGATCTCCGCCTGCGCCTCGGTCGTCAGCCCGGGACGCTGCCCGGTGTCAACCTCGGCGCGGCGGCACCAGAGACGGATTGTCTCCGATGAGCCGACGCCGAGCATCTTCGCGACCGCGCTCAGCGCGGCGTACTCGCTCGGATAGTCAGGGCGCACCTCGGCGACCATACGGACAGCGCGCTCACGAAGCTCGCGCGGATACTTGCTGGGTCGTGCCATGAGACAGATCCTTCCAAAGAACTCTGTCTCCGGACATGCCGGGGCGATTCACGACATCGGGTGGGAGACAGTTGGAGGCGTTCGCGCAGCAGTCTTGGTGGCACGTATGGTCACGCCGTCCGGGGTGAGTTGTGTCTTGACGCCAAACGTGTCCAATGTCGTCTCCTGCGGTGGTTCCGTCGCCAACCTTCCTGCAGTGAGCAGGGCCATGGAGAGCAAAACAGCGACGAGTTTCAGCATGGTGAACCAGGCCAAGGGTCCGACTTGTCTAGCTTGAGCGAAAGAGGATCTTGGTCCGAGACGGAGTGGAGCTCGACCTGATGGGTGATTCGCGGCGAAGTATTACTTCGCTCCGCTTCAAGGCCATCGCTGTTGACCATTCGAACGTCGCTGTAGTCGACACAGACTGTGACGATCAGGCGCTTTCCAGCTGGGCTCCCGAGCATCTGTTGAAACGTGGCGGGCTCAACCTCGAAATTACCGACTTGGTAGAAGCCCTCTCGCTCCAAAACCTCCGCAGTTCCCCGTTCGGCTTCCATCCTGCGTGGCGTCACAATCTGTTCGAAACGTTCAACTCCTTCGCCGCCGGCTTGGAGCACAGCGTTAGCGATTCGCCAGTAATCGGTGATTGTGGCATCCGCTGCAGCGAGTGCCTCATCCTCGGACTCAAAGATCGGGGCATCCGCAGACGCGCTGGGCGGGGCGGTCGGCGCATCGTCGCCGGACGACGGCGTGCACGAGGTCAGCAGGAGCAGGGCGACGGCAACCGTCGGGAGGGCTAGGGCACGCTGCATCCGCTCAGCGTAGGAAAGTGGGGCGATTGGCGCGTGTTTTTTCCACAGCGGGGAGCGGGCTAGCCCCTAGGTTGGGTCCATGGCGAAGCGGAGCGATGGTCACCTCTGGCAACTCATGCGGGTCGAGCGGGCGGCGCTCGCCGGCGACCTTGCTGGGCTCAGTGACGAGCTGTGGCGGGCGGGCACGCTCTGCGGCGAGTGGTCCGTCGAGGACGTCGTCGCCCACCTCACCGCCGCCGGCAGCATGAACCAGTGGGCGTGGCTGCGCAGCATGCTGGGCGCGCGCTTCAACATGCACGTGCACAACCAGCGCCGCATCGAGGAACACCGGGGCGCCACCCCTGCCGAGACGCTGGAGCGTTTCCGAACGATCGTCGGCAGCAGAACGGCTCCGTCGAGCGACACGGTCGCCTACCTGGGCGAGGTCGTCGTGCACGCAGAGGACATCCGCCGTCCGTTGGGGCTGACGAGGGTTCCGGATGTCGCGGCCCTCACCCCTGTCGCGGAGTTCTTCGCCGCCCGCGACTTCGCCGTCAACAGCAGGAGTCTCGTCGCGGGTCTGCGGCTGGAGGCATCCGATGGTCCGTTCGGGGCAGGGGAGGGCCCGTCTGTGACGGGAACCACGCTCGCGCTCGTGATGGCGATGGCCGGTCGGGCGGCGTTCTTCGATGAGCTGGACGGCCCGGGCGTCGACGAGCTTCGCGCCAGGGTCGCGAAGAGCAACTCCTAGAGGCGTCTCCCAATCTGGGGGCGGCAGCCGAGCGCGCCAACGAATAGCCTTGCCGCAACGCCTCGGGGGAGGCCATCGAGGGGGATCGCATGAACGACTTCGCGCCTGCACAGGCGGCCGAACTACTCACCTACCCAGCCGGCTACGGCGTCGTCCGCGAATGCCTGGAGCAGCAACAACAGGCTGCGACCCGATCGGGCGTTGCCCGATTCTTCGGCGTGAACCCGCTGCATCCGGATGCCCGCAGTTGGTACGGCGGCGCCCTCGGTGAAATGCGCGTCGGCGAGGTGCTTGAACGGCTGGGCCAAGAGTGGTCGGTGTTCCACGCGGTGCCGGTGGGCACGCGCGGCTCTGACATCGACCACGTCGTCGTGGGCCCCGGCGGCGTCTTCACGATCAACACCAAGCGGCACCCGGGCGCGAAGGTGTGGCTCGGGGAGCGGATGCTCCTGGTCGCCGGTCAGAAGACCGACCACCTGCGCAACTCCCGGCATGAAGCGTCGCGCGCCGCGAAACTGCTCACCGCCGCGGCGGGCATGCCCGTGGACGTGCGCCCCCTGCTCGTGCTTGTCGCGATCAATTCGATGACGGTGAAGCGACGTCCTTCCGATGTCGTCGTCATCACCGATTCGCAGTTGCTGCGCTGGCTTGGCAAGCGGCAGCGGGTGCTGAGTGATGAGCAGGTGCGACAAATGGCGGATGCCGCGGGTCAGGTGCGCACCTGGCACAAGACGGAGCGCGTCGTCGTCGACCTGGAGCAAATTGCGGCCTTCGAGGCGCTCAGCCACGAAGTCGAGCGGGCCCGCACCCGTCGGCTGCTGTGGGCGGCGGCTTCCCTGGTGGGCCTCATCGGCGGCGGGCTCGCGGCTGCGAATGCAGCGCTCGGAGCCCTCGTCGGGCTGTGATGAGGCACGAGCCAGCGCGGGCATGGCGGCTGTGGTTCGCGGTCATTGCCGTCGCGGGCGTCGTGGTTGTGGCATCCGCTCTGGTTTCTGGCGGCGGCAACCTTTTCGGTGACGTGACGGTGCGCGGCGGCACGGTGCCCAGCGTCCTGGTCGTGACGCTTGGCGTGGCCCTGACGGCGGGTGGGACCGCGGGGTGGTTCTGGCGGCGCGACTGAAGTCACACTCGCCAACATGACAGGGCGCGTCGGCACGACCTAACTGAATGCTGCCCGGCGCGTGTCTCTGTGATGTGTCCGGTGTGAGCGCCGCTCGGGCGGGCGCCGTGACTGTTTACACGCCGGACTCTTTTGAGAATTCCCCGCGTAATGCCGCACGAGCATGGTGAGACAGCACCAAATCTGTGCCATTCACCACGGTCACATCCTCACTGGCGAGTACGGGAATCTCACGAATCTCCCGCCTGGACAGCCGTCCACGTGCGTCGTTCTGGCGCGCAGTCGATCTTGTCTGGAATCGCCCATCACATCGAAACGGAGTACTGCATGACCAACACCAGCAGGAGGCGCCACAAAGGGCTCCTCGCCATGGGGGCGCTCACCGCGACCGCAGCCCTGATCCTTACCGGGTGCGGCGCGCAGGTCGGAGACGAACCCGCCGAGGGTGCAACCGCCGAAAGCTGCGTCGACACCAGCGGCGACACCATCAAGCTCGGCTTCCTCAACTCCCTCACCGGCGGCATGGCGATCTCAGAACAGACCGTTTCGAACGCGCTCCACATGGCGGCGGACGAGATCAACGCTGACGGTGGCATCCTCGGCAAGCAGATCGAGTATGTGCAGGAAGACGGTGCGACTGACTGGCCGACCTTCGCGGAGAAGAGCGAGAAGCTGCTCACGCAGGACTGCGTCGCCGCCATCTTCGGCGGGTGGACATCGTCCTCGCGCAAGGCTGTCAAGCCGGTCGTCGAGGAGCACAACGGACTCTTCTTCTACCCGGTGCAGTACGAGGGTCTTGAGTCGTCGCCGAACATCTACTACACCGGTGCGACCACCAACCAGCAGATCATCCCGGCGTTGGACTTCCTCGCCGCGGAGGGTGTGAAGACGCTGTTCCTCGCCGGTTCTGACTACGTCTTCCCTCGCACGGCGAACGCGATCATCAAGCTCTACGCAGCCGAACTCGGCATCGAGATCGTCGGTGAGGAGTATGTGCCGCTCGACAGGGATGACTGGACGACGCAGGTCGCGAAGATCGTCGCTGCTGACCCGGACTACGTGTTCAACACGATCAACGGTTCGTCGAATGTCGGCTTCATCAAGGCCTACTACGACGCGGGGCTCACCCCCGAGACGACTCCGATCATCTCGGTGTCGATCGCAGAGGAGGAGGCGCCGGCCATGGGGCACGAGGTGACCGGCCACTACGCGTCGTGGAACTACTTCCAGTCACTCGAAACGCCCAACAACCCGGGCTTCATCGAGCGCTGGAAGGCGTATCCCGGCAGCAGCGGGGTGACCTCCGACCCCATGGAGGCGGCGTACATCTCGATGTACCTCTACAAGGCACTGGTCGAGGCAGCCGATTCGTTCGACGTCGATGAGATCAACGCAGCCGCGGCGGCTGGCGGCATCACGGTCGACGCCCCGGAGGGAGTCGTCACGCTGGACGGCAAGAACCACCACATCTCCAAGCCGGGTCATATCGGCCGCATCAACGCCAACAACCAGTTCGACATCGTCTGGGCGTCTGACGGGTTCATCGACCCCGACCCGTACCTGGACGGCTACGACTGGTTCCCGGCCGACGTGCGCGACGCGCTCGTCGCCGCAGCAGGCTAGACGATCCACTGAAGGTGGGGCCCCGCTTCGCATCCGGAGCGGGACCCCACCCCGCCCCCTCCGCCACCGTCACACCACAGAGAGCGATCCCGTGGACGCACTACTCCCGCCCCTGCTGAACGGCACCGCACAAGGTGCGCTGCTGTTGCTCGCAGCACTCGGCCTCTCCCTCACCTTCGGGCAGATGGGGGTGATCAACATGGCGCACGGCGAGTTCCTCATGGCCGGTGCCTTCGTCGCCTACCTGACCCAGACCGTCATCAGTTCCAGCGACATCTCGATCCCGGTCGCGATCCCGCTCGCATTCTTGGGGGCAGGTCTCCTTGGTCTCCTCCTTGAGATCGGCATCATCCAATGGATGTATCGCCGCCCACTCGATACGCTCCTCGTCACGGTTGGCGTGAGCATCATCCTGCAGCAGGCCGCCCTGCAGATCTTCCCCGCTCAGGGTGTCCCCGTGCAGGCACCGGGATGGCTCGCCGGCCAACTGAATGTCTTCGGCTATGCGTGGCCCCTCCGCCAGGTGTTCACAATCCTGCTCGCCGCCGTCTGTGTCGCGGCACTCGCAGCGTGGCTCAAATACACGTCATTCGGGCGTCGCATCCGCGCCACCGTGCAGAACCGTGACCTCGCCGAGACCGTTGGCATCTCAACCCGCTCCGTCGACCGGATCACCTTCTTCGTCGGGTCAGGGCTCGCCGGTGTCGCCGGTGTGGCCGCCTCGCTGATCGGCGGTACGAACTCCCAGATGGGCACGCAATACATCATCCCGGCCTTCCTCGTCGTGGTCGCCGGAGGCATCGGGCAGATCAAGGGAGCGGTGATCGCCGCCTGGGTGGTGGGAGTCGCTATGGCATTCTTCGCCGACCTGACGACGGGCAGCATGGCGCAGGTGCTCGCCTTCGCGCTCGTAGTGGTCTTTCTGCAACTCCGACCGCAGGGCCTGTTCACAGTACGCACCAGGGGGCTGGCATGACACGACTCAGACCATGGCTACCGCTCATCGGGATCGGCGTCTTCGCCGTGCTCCTGCTCGTGGTCGCGCCATCCGTGCTCTCGATGCACTGGATCAACAACCTCGGCAAATACTGCTGCTACGCGATCGTCGCGGTCGGCATCGGCCTCGCCTGGGGGCGCGGCGGCATGCTCGTCTTGGGCCAGGGAGTCTTCTTCGGGCTCGGCGCCTACGCCATGGCGATGCACCTCACGCTGGCCTCAGCCGGCCCCGACAGCATCCCGGTCTTCATGATCCTGTACGACCCGCTCGCACCGATCCCGCTGTTCTGGGAGCCGTTCCGCAGTGAGGTGTTCACGCTGATCGCGATCGTGGCGCTGCCGGTGATCGTGGCGTCGATCCTCGGGTTCGCGCTGTTCAGACGCAAGGTCAAGGGTGCATATTTCGCGATTCTCACCCAGGCCCTCGCGGTCGCCCTCGCCACCCTCGTCAGTTCCACCATTCGGGAGACCGGCGGTGACACTGGGCTCAGCGACTTCAAGCACTTCTTCGGCTTCGTACTCAAAGACAATGCCAACAAGGTCATGCTCTACCTGATCGCGGCCGCCATCCTCATTGTCTGCATGCTGGTGGTGTGGCAGCTCAACCGCAGCCGCTTCGGCGAGCTCCTGCTCGCCACGCGTGACGCGGAGGATCGCGTGCGGTTCCTCGGCTACGACCCCGCCAACATCAAGCTCGTCGCATTCGTGATCTCCGCCGTGATGGCCAGTATCGGCGGGGCGATGTTCGTGCCCATCGTCGGCATCATCACGCCGCAGGAGATCGGGGCCGCAGCATCCATCTTGATGATCGCCGGTGTCGCGCTGGGGGGCCGGGCGTCGCTCTTCGGCCCGGTGCTGGGGGCGCTGGCCATCGGCTGGGGCCAGTCGAGCATCTCCTCCAGCTGGCCGAGCGGATGGACCTACATCCTCGGCCTCGTCTTCATCGTCGTCATCCTCTTCCTCCCCAAGGGGCTGTCTTCGGTGTTCAGCAGGGTGAAGGGCCTCGTGCCGCGCATGACCGATGTGAAGGGAACCGCAGCATGAGCGAGACATCCCAGCCTGGCGCCTCTGTCGCCATCGCGAACCTTTCGGTGAGCTTCGACGGATTCAGGGCGGTGGACGATGTCAGCCTGCACATGATCGAAGGTCAGGTGCACTTTCTGATCGGCCCCAATGGTGCCGGCAAGACCACGCTCGTCGATGCCCTCACCGGTCTCGTGCCCGCCACGGGGAGCGCAATGTACAACGGCAACGATCTGCTCACCATGAAGACGAACAAGATCATTCGGGCGGGGGTCGGCCGCACGTTCCAGACCGCCACCGTCTTCGACGAGCTCACGGTGCTGCAGAATCTTGACATCGCCGGCGGGCTGCACCGCAAGGCCTGGCGCCTGCCATTCGCCCGCCGCACGACGCCAGAGTCGGTCGACGTGGCGCTGGAGACGATCGGCCTGACGGGGGCGCGCGACAAGCCGGCGGGCATCCTCGCGCACGGGCAGAAGCAGTGGCTCGAGATTGGCATGATGCTGGTGCAGGACGCCAAGGTGATGTTCCTCGATGAACCGGTGGCGGGCATGAACGCCGACGAGCGGGACGAGACCGGGATGTTGCTGCGCAGGATCGGTGATGAACGCACGATCATCGTGATCGAACACGACATGGAGTTCGTGCGCAGCTACGCCGAGTGGGTGACCGTGATGCACGGCGGAAAGCTGCTCACGGCAGGCACGGTCGAGCACGTGCAAGCAGACAAGCGGGTGCAGGAGGTCTACCTCGGGTCAACGGAAGATGCTGCCGTCGAGGGCAAGGTGGTCGCTGATGCTTGAGATCAAGGGCGTGACCGCCGGCTACGGCCGCACCAAGGTGCTGCACGACGTCACCGTTGAGATTCCCACCGGCCAGGCCATCTCGGTCATGGGCCACAACGGCGCGGGCAAGACTACCCTGCTGCGCGTTGCCACCGGCCTGCTGCCCGTCATGAGCGGGCAGGTGCTCATCAACGGTGAGGATGTCACCAAGATGGCCCCATCGAAGCGGGTCAAGCGGGGCCTGGGGTACGTGCCCCAAGGCCAGCAATCGTTCACCCAGATGACGACGCTGGAGAACCTGCAACTTGTCGCCAAACGCCAGTCAGACATCGACGAGGTCTTCGACCTCTTCCCTGTGCTCAAAGACCTGTTGGGGCGACGTGCGGGACTCCTGTCAGGAGGTCAACGGCAGCAGCTCGCGATCGCACGCACACTCCTCACCAAGCCGAAGCTCCTCGTGCTCGACGAGCCCACGGAAGGCATCCAGCCCAATATCGTCGCCGACATCGAGCGGGTCATCATCGACCTGACGCGGCGCGGGGACCTCTCCGTGCTGCTCGTCGAACAACACGTCGGCTTCGCCCTGCGATCCACGAGCAGCTACTACGTGCTCCAGTCGGGCCGCATCACCATGACAGGGAACGGCGGCGCAGAAGCGGTCGGAGCCGTGCGCGGAGCGATGGCGATCTGACTCTGCCCGCTGGTCCGGGGCGCACAGTGCCTCAGCCCAGCCGCGGGGAGGGAGGCGCGCTCTAACTCGCGAGCCGCGGGTAGTCGGTGTAGCCCTCGGCGCCGTCGGCGTAGAACGTGGCCGGGTTGGGCTCGTTCTCGGGGTGGCCGCCCTGCCACCGCGCGACGAGGTCGGGGTTGGCGATCGCGAGCCGGCCGACGGCGACGGCATCCGCGTGACCGTCGGCGACGAAGTCGATCGCCGCCGCCTTCGTGGTGAGGATGCCGAATCCGCTGTTAGCGATGAAGACACCGCCAAAGCGCTGCCGCAGGTCTTGCACGAGGTCTCCCGCCGGGTCGGCGTGGAGCACGCTGAGGTAGGCGAGGCCAAGAGGGGCGAGCCCGTCGACGAGGGCGCCGTAGGTGGCGCGGAGGTCCGCAGCATCCGTCTCCAGAGCATCCTGAATGTTGTGCTCAGGCGAGATGCGGATGCCCACGCGCCCGGCCCCCACAGCCTCGGCGATCGCCGTCGTGACCTCGATGACGAACCCGGCGCGGGCATCCGGCGAGCCGCCGTAGGCGTCCGTGCGCTGGTTCGATGCGGGGGAGAGGAACTCATGGAGCAGGTAGCCGTTGGCTCCGTGCACCTCGACGCCGTCGAGCCCGGCGTCGATCGCGCGCTGGGCGGCCGCGACGAACTCGTCGCGCACGTCGGCCAGCTCCTCGGTCGTGAGGGCGTGCGGCACGGGGAAGGCCTGCTTGCCGTTCGGCGTGCGCACGACGCCGTTGATGGCGATCGCGCTGGGCGCCACGATGCGCTCGGTGCCGGTGATGTCCGGATGCGACACCCTGCCACCATTCATGACCTGCATGACGATGCGGCCGCCCTCGGCGTGCACCGCGTCGGCGACCTTGCGCCAGCCGGCGGCCTGCTCATCGGTGACGATTCCGGGCTGACCCCAGAACGCGCGACCTTCCTGGCTCGGGTACACGCCCTCCGTGATGATGAGGCCGTGGCCGGCGCGCTGCGCGTAGTGCTCGGCGATCAGGTCACCCGGCACGCCGTCCGCGCCGGAACGCAGGCGCGTGAGGGGAGCCATCACCACCCGGTTCGCAAGCTCGAGGTTGCCGGCGGTGAGGGGGGAAAACAGATCCACGGAGGAGGGTGTCCTTTCAAAAAGCGAAGCGGCCCCGAGCGGCGGCCGCCCCCAGCCACAACGAGCGGCGGGGTGAGGTATTCCTGCCGCGCGGATGTCACGGCGGATGCACGGGCGGGTGCGGGGCGCGGGCCGGCTCAGCGCTGCCGCCTCAGCCGAGGGAGCCGACGTAGGCCCAGATCGCGAGCGCCCAGCATACGGCGATCATGATCGCAAAGAGCAGCAGCCACACGGGCGACGGCACCCCGGTGTGCATGTAGAGGATGTAGGCATCGGATGTCGCGAGCTGCCTGCGGTTGCGCGTGTGCACCGCGATGACGGCCCCGAGCCCGCGCACTGAGCCCACGAGGAGGGCGATGCCGATGACCAGCAGCGCGTACTCCTGCACCTGCGGTGGGGCGAAGAACCAGAGGGCGGCGCTGACGGCGGCCGAGCCGAGCACGACGAGCACGCCGAACAGGTTGCGGATGACGATCAGCGTGAGCAGCAGCACGACGCCGCCCGCGAACAGGGCGATCGAGGGGTAGCCGCTGAACACGGCCCACAGCTGGCCCGCGCCGACGATCGCCGGGGCCGGGTAGCCCATAAGCCCGCTGACGACCGCGCGACCCGAGCCGTAGCTGAGCGCCTCGCCGGCGTGATTGCGGCGGATGCGGATGCCCTTGATGATGCGACCCGTGAGCATCGCCGCGACCGCATGCCCGAGCTCGTGCACGAGGGTGGTGAAGAGGCCGAAGATCTTCCAGCTTGCGCGCGGGATGCTGACGAGGGCCGCCACGGCGACGATGGCCAGCATGACCCAGGGGGAGAGGTCGAGGGGTTCGGCGCGGGTGAAGAGGGCTTGCCAGTCGGGGATCACTGCCTAAGTGTTGCAGTCGCGCAGTCTTGCGGCCGCCGGTGTTGCAGCCGCGGGCTAGCGCGGGTCGCTGCCGAAGACGTGGCGCGAGAGGGCCTGGATGTCGCGGTCCATGTTCTCGAGCTTGAGGTTCATCACGTCTAGCTTGCCGTCGATGCGCGCCGACAGGGCCTCGAAGCGCGCTTCCATCGTCCTGTGGAAGTTCGTCGTGACGATTCCGATCAGGGCAAAAAACGCTGCAGCGAACACGCCGATCAGCACCCACACCTGTGGTTCGGTCACCTCGATCACTCCCTCATTGTCATCCCGCCGCGTCGAAAACACTAGAAGCGGCAGGGAGTTGCCGGAGCAGCGGCGCCGCGTTCGGTGGATGACGGCGCTGGCGCTTAGCCTGTGGGGGAGTGACCCGAGGGGGATCTAGAGATGAGCACGCAAGAGATCAAGTGCCCGGGCTGCGGCACGGTGTTCACGATCGACGAGTCGAGCTACGCCGACATCGTGAAGCAGGTGCGCGACAAGGAGTTCGACCAGCAGCTGCACGAGCGGCTGGCGCTCGCCGAGCAGGAGAAGAAGGCGGCGCTCGAACTCGCTGAGGCGAAGGCCTCGGGTGCGCTGAGGGATGCGGCGGCGGCGAGTGCGGCGGAGGTGCAGGAGCTGAAGGCGAAGCTCGAGGCATCCGAGGTCTCCCAGAAGATGGCGGTGACGGAGGCGCTGGCGCTCGTCGAGAAGCAGCGCGACGCCCTCGCGAATGAGTTGGAGCAGGCACGCAGGGACAAGAGGGCCGCTGAGGACCTCGCTGCGGAGCGGCTCGCGGCCGAGCTGCAGAAGACAGCGTCGGAGAAGGATGCCCAGATTCAGGAGCTGAGGTCGCGGCTGTCGTCTGTCGAGGTCGCGAAAAAGCTGGAACTCACCGAGGCGCTCAATGGTGTTGAGAAGGAGCGCGATGAGCTTCGCAACGGGCTCGAGAAGGTGCAGCTGGAGAAGCAGCTTGAGGTGACGTCGCTCAAGGAGCGCTTTGAGGTGCAGCTGAAGGATCGCGATGAGGCGATCGAGCGGCTGCGCGACATGAAGGCGAAGCTCTCGACCAAGATGGTTGGCGAGACGCTGGAGCAGCACTGCGAGTACGAGTTCAACAGGCTGCGGGCGACGGCGTTCCCGCGCGCGTACTTCGAGAAGGACAACGACGCGCGCAGCGGCAGCAAGGGTGACTTCATCTTCCGCGACACGGATGCTGCGGGCACCGAGATCGTGTCAATCATGTTCGAGATGAAGAATGAGGCGGATGCGACGGCCTCGAAGAAGAAGAACGAGGACTTCTTCAAGGAACTCGACAAGGACCGCAGCGAGAAGGGCTGCGAGTACGCGATCCTGGTCTCGCTGCTGGAGCCGGAGAGCGAGCTCTACAACACGGGGATCGTGGATGTCTCGCACCGCTACCCGAAGATGTTCGTCATCCGCCCGCAGTTCTTCATCCAGATGATCACGCTGCTGCGCAACGCCGCGATGAGTGCGCTTGAGTACAAGACCGAGCTGGAGCTGGTGCGGGCACAGAACGTGGACATCACCAACTTCGAGGCGCGGATCTCTGAGTTCAAGCAGCACTTCGGGCGCAATTGGCGGCTCGCGTCGGACGGTTTCGACGAGGCCGTGCACCGTATCGATGAGGCCATCAAAGACCTGCAGAAGGTGAAGGATGCGCTGCACAAGTCGGCGAACAACCTGCGGCTGGCGAACGACAAGGCCGAGGATTTGAGTATCAAGAAGCTGACGCGGGGGAACCCGACGATGGCGGCGAAGTTTGCTGAGTTGGAGGGTGTGGCCGAGTAAGGAGGCTAGCGCACGACGGTGTGCCCGAGGTCGGCGGCGACGCGTGTCAGTTGTTCGTCGAAGCTGGCGAGTGGGGCGGATGCGTGCGCTGCTGTGGCGATGACGCAACAGTCCGGCATTTTGAGGCCTGTCGTGGCGCGGAGTTCGGCGAGCAGAAGGGGTTCGCCTGCGGGGCTCTCGTGGTTGATGATGCCCATTGCTCGCAGGTCGCTGAGCAGGCGGTGCGCTCGGCCGGCGCGTACGGGGCCGACGAGGATTTCGGCGAGCGTCAGGGGGTGAAGGATGAATCCCGTCGCCGCGTGCTCGCGAAACAGGTCGGCTGCGCGGTCGTGGTGCGGGTCGCCGGCGTCGAGGAGGGCGATCACGACACTCGCGTCAAGGGCGATCACGCTGGCCAGTCGGACTTGAGGTCGCGCAGGTAGTCGCGGCCGTACGCGTCCGTGTATGCACCCTGGACGCGTGCGATCGCCTCCTTGCGGGCTGCCTCGTTGGCATCGGCGGCGAGCGCGTCGCCCCCGGCGAGGATGGTGCGGACAATGAGTCGGGACCGCGGCTCGCCTGGCCATAGCTGGGCGGCAGCGTCGAGTGCGCGCGCGACGGCGTCGGTCTCGGTGACTTGGTAGCGGGGGCGGGCGGTCGGCATGGCGCAAGTGTACCACTGCGGTCTCAGGTGGGTCACTATCTGTGATCTCAGCATTCCGCGCCCTTGAGGATGCCCCAGCGGGCGACGCGCAGCTCCCCGAAGGCCATGTCACCGGCTTCGATTGTGACTTCGTTCACCTGGATAGGTGCGTCCAAGAACCGTTCGTTGCCGGAGTCGTCGACGATGCGCACGTTGCTCGAGTCGATGCATGTTGTGACGACGAGGTAGAGCTTGCCGTCGTGGGCGAAGAGTTGCTCGAACTGGGTGGCGTGGGCGCTGTACCTCGGGACCACAGTGATTCCCTTTTCGGCATGTGACCGCGCTACCGCTCGCTCTTCGAGGACCGTCTCCGGTACTGCGACCCGTGACAGGGCATCGGAATCGGCACCCTCCGATTCGTATACCTCCTCGACGGCTGCCCAGTAGTCGAGGAGAAGTTCATCAGCGAGCTCGACCATCGCCTTGAAATCGACGGGAGGAGTGTCCTCCTGGGCAGACTCCACCGCCCGCGGCGTCGCCGGAAGCACTGGGACACAAGCGCTGAGAGACAACACAGCGGCGACGGTGATGGAAGCGAGGAGGCCTATTCGAGTCATGGCGCTCAGCTAAAGGGAAGCTGCGGCTAGCCGCACCCGTCGAGCAGTCTTGCCGGGGAAAGCTCCGCAGTGCGCATACTGTGGAGGATTCGCCTTTTGGCTCGGCCCCTCCGAGATGATCAGTCTCAAGCCGGTGCGCTGTGCGGTCCTCCCCCGAGGGGCCGCGCCTCTTGCCGAGCATGTCTTGCGTACACGGCTGATTGCTGTCGCGATGTCGGCGTATGGGTACAGATGCTTGTTCGAGCCTCGTCCGTCTCGGCCGAGTTCTCGAGCGTCGTCAAATATCCAATGACCGCGCCGCGCCTTCTTCGCGTGGACCAGCGTCATACGGCCGTCAATTGCGTTCGCAAGGCAACTTCTAGGTGACCCAGCGATTCCAACAGCGCCGCCGACATGTCGGCGTTCCAGTCGTAGAGGGCAGCGGCTCGCTCTACGTCGCCGCTGCATTCTGAGGCGTAGTGCCGAAGTCTTTCCGGCGAGAAGTGCTTCTCATAGAAGGCCCAGCGTTCGTTGACCCTCAAGCTCCGCTCTCGTAAGCTGATCTATGAACACCCCGGATCCGTCCCTGTAGTCCTCCTCGGAGGGCCGATCACACGGCCGGGGTTTTGCTTTTGTTGGGGGTCTAGGAACCGGCCCGATGCTAACCGCTACCACCTAGCTCAACAGCTCCCCATCCACAGCCGGTCGCGAGCCCGCGTGGCGGCGACGTAGCGTTCGCGGTAGGCGCGCAGCATCCGCTCGTCGTTCGGGTCGGGTTCGGTGGGCAGCGGGGGAGTCCACGGCAGCAGCACCGCCTTGAACTCGAGGCCCTTCGCCCGCTTGATGGTGCCGACCTTGAAGCGGTCGACTGGCGTGCCTTCGTAGTCTTCGAGGTTGATGGCGGCGACGCTGGCCGTCTTCAGTAGCGCAAGCGCCTTCTTCACCTGGTAGTTGGTGTCGCACAGCACCGCGATATCGCCCAGCGACGTGTCGTCGTTGGATGCCGCCTGCCGCACCCGCCGCACGATGGCCGCGTCGTGCTCGGCCGCGCTGGCGAAGTGGTCAAAGACCGGCGGATGCCCGTGGCGGCGCAGCGACTCGAGCGCCTCGAAACCCGCGTCGGCCGCAGCATCCGGTGTCTGCGCACTGTCGTCGATGTCGACGTAGCCGGTCGCGGCGATGGTCTTGTTGGCGAAGTCGAGGATCTCGACCGTGTTGCGGTAGTTCACGCTGAGGACGACGCCGCGTCCGGCGAGCGAGATGCCCGCCTCGCTGAGCACGTAGCCGCCCGGGTAAATGGACTGTTGGCCGTCGCCGATGAGCGTGAAGGCGTCTTGCTGGTCGCCGACTAGATGATGGAGCATCCGGATCATGGCGAGGGAAAGGTCTTGCGCTTCGTCTACGATGACGGCGCTGTAGCCCTCGAGGGGGTGCCGTTGCAGGGACTGTTCGGCGAGGAGGATGACGTCGTTGAAGTCGTGGATTCCGGCGGCGCGGAGCCGCGCTTGGTAGTCGAGGTGGAGGGCCCAGACGGCGCGGCGGTCGTCCATGTTGAGGCGGATGCTGCGGCCGGGGCGTGCACATTCGGCGTAGGCCTCAAACGTCGTGAGTCCCCGGCCCTTGATGACCGATTCGACCTCTTCCCGCCAGTAGTCGTCGTCGCGGGTGCCGGCACGCGCGGCGAGGCGGTCCTTATGGGGCGAGGCGAGCGAGGCCCAGGCGCTCTTCCATTGGGCAGTCGCGCCGCGTCCGTCGAGCTTGTGGCGGATGCCGCGCTCCTTGAGCAGGTCAATGGCCCAGCGGTGCACGTTGACGAATTCGACTCGGTCGGCGACCGCTGGGTCGAGGCGGGCGAGTAGGTTCGACATGACGGCGGGGAGGGTGCTGACGAAGGTCGTGAACAGCACTTTGCCCTCGGGACGCATGCGGGCGAGGTAGGCCGCGCGGTGGAGGCCGACGACGGTCTTGCTGGTTCCGGCGGAGCCGCGGATTCGCGCGGGGCCGTTGAACGTGCGGCGAACGAGTTTCGCCTGGCTGGGGTGGAGGAACGTCATCCACCCTTCGATGTCTTCCGCGAGCTTGGCGATCGTGAGCGTCTCGGCGACCTCTTCTTCGCTGAGCAGCTGCTGTTCGGCGAAGAGCTCGTCGGGGATCTCGTCGATGAGTTCCTGCACGGCGGGTTCGGCGATGAGGGTCGGGATGCTGGTGATTTGGGGTCCGATGTAGGCGGGGAAATGCTGCATGGCCACCGTGAGCACGCGTTCGACCTCGCCGATGCTGAGCCGGTTGCCCCGGCTGGCGAAGTAGCGGTGGATGTCGTCGGCCCCGACCACCTCCACGGGCCCGACTTCGCCGATGCGTTTGCTGTGGCCGTGCATGGCGAGCACGGCTCGGACTTCGCCGGGCGCGAGACCGACCTCTGCGAAGGCGGACTCGGCGTCGTTGGCGACGTCGGCGAGGCGGAGGGCGTCATCCGTGACATCCGCATCTCCACGGAACATGCTGCCGCCGGCGATGGTGAAGTCGTTCCAGTGCTTGGAGTCGACGATCCACACGCCGGACGGCCCGACGACGATGAGGTCGAGCTGGGCCGACTTGGAGCCAGGCCACTTGCGGTCGGCGAGCAGGTGGTAGCCGTGAGCGAGGAGCGGAGCTAGCCGGTGGGCGAGCTTGCGTTCGGCGATCGCGGCGGCGGCGTAGCGGCCCGCTTCAGCTTTCGCGCTCGCCGCCTCGCGCGCGAAACTCGCGCTGAGCGCGCTCAGGCGCTGCGCCTGCTGTGCTGCAGAACCCCCGGCCGCCATGTGATCCCCCGATCGACGTGTGAGGGACATTGTTGCAGGTTCGCTGGTGCACCGGTCCGCGCAACTGCACCCCTTATCGGGGGCAGCGGATGTCTCCCGTGGTCGATAGCCTGAAGCAAGATGAGCAGGAATCGCAGTCCAAGCGGCTGTGGAGGGAGTCCGGTGGGGGAGAAGGACGCGTCATCCGTCAGCTCGGCGGCGCCTGATCTTACGGACTACCAGGCGAAGTACTACGCTCACGAGCTGCAGCGCAGCTACGCGAACGACCACGTAGGCAAGTTGGCCGGCCTGCTGTTTGATGCGCAGGTGGAGCCGAAGCCCCATCAGATTGACGCAGCGTTGTTTGCGCTGCAGACCCCGTTCCTGCCGGGTGTGATCCTCGCGGACGAGGTCGGTCTCGGGAAGACCATCGAGGCGGGCATTGTCATCTCCCAGTACTGGGCAGAACGCAAGCGTGACATTCTGATCATCGCGCCTTCTAGCCTGCGGCAACAGTGGCAGCAGGAGTTGCACGAGAAGTTTCTGATTCCTTCCGATCTACTGGACGCCAGGTCCAAGGATTCACTTCTTTCGCCAGCTAGACAGCGCTCGCCCAAGGTGCTCATCTGCTCATACGAGTTCGTGCTGCGTCATGAACAGTCGCTGCTGAAGGTTTGGGACTTGGTTGTTGCGGACGAAGCTCACCGGCTGCGTAACTACTGGAACGGCAAGGCCAAAGTCTCGGACGCAGTCGCACATCTGGTGGCGGGTGCCTCGAAGACGATCCTGCTGACGGCGACACCGCTGCAGAACCGACTGGAAGAGTTGTATGGCCTCGTCTCGGTGTTCAGCCCGGACTACTTCTATTCGCTCGATGCTTTCCGCGAGCGGTATATAAAGAACCGCGATCACTCGGGCGATGATCTGGCGGACCGCGTGGCGACTATCTCGAAACGTACCTTGCGTCGGGATGCGGACAAGTACATTCACTTCACAAAGCGTCTGCCGTTGACGGTCGAGTTTGAGCCGTCCGCGGACGAAGTGCGGCTGTACGACCGGGTCAACGACTACTTGCAGCGTGATGAGTTGCTGGCCTTCGCCGGCTCGCAGCGTCATCTCTCTGCCTTGATCATCCGTAAGCGACTCGGCTCGTCGACCTACGCGGTGGCGAGCACCCTGGAGAACATCGCCAACCGGCTCGCCGGTGAACTTGAGACCGGCCAGCGACGCGACGCCCGTGGCGGGCTGTTCCTCGATGACGATCTGACGAGCGACGAGGTCGAAGAAGCCGAGGAGATCCAACAAGAAGAGTTCGGGCCGGGTGCTGATGTGGTGGCCGATCCCACCCTGCGACAACGAATCGAAGCCGAGGTCGCTGAGCTGCGTGGCTTCGCAAGCCTCGCACGTTCAATCACGGTCAACCGGAAGGCCGCCAAACTCGGTGAGGCGCTTGACCAGGGCTTCGCCCGGCTCCAAGAGATTGGCGCGCCACAGAAAGCGATCATCTTCACCGATAGCACTAAGACCCAGGAGTACATCGCCCGTCACTTGCGTGACATCGGGAGTGGTGACGGGCTGGTGCTGTTCAACGGTTCGAATAACTCGCCTGAAACAGCTGCCATCTATCAGGACTGGCTGAAGGCCAACAAAGACGGCGACCTGATCACCGGCATCCCTGCTGCCGACCGGCGTAAGGCGTTGGTGGACTACTTCCGCACCGAGGGCACGATCATGATCGCCACTGAGGCGGCAGCGGAAGGTATCAACCTGCAGTTCTGTTCCATGGTGGTCAACTACGACCTTCCGTGGAACCCACAGCGAGTCGAGCAACGCATCGGCCGGGCACACCGGTTCGGGCAGAAGCACAATGTGGTGGTTGTGAACTTTTCGAACAAGGGCAACATCGCCGAGCAGCGGATTCTTGAGCTTCTCGCGAACAAGTTCCACCTGTTCGAGAGCGTCTTCGGTGCCAGTGACGAGGTGCTCGGCGCGATCGAAGACGGGCTCGACTTCGAGAAGTCCATCAGCAACATTCTCACTAGCTGCCGGACAGCTGATGAACTCAATGAAGCGTTCAAGCGACTAGAGACCGAGTACTCCGGTGAGATCTCCAGCGAGATGGCGCGTGCCAAGGCGAAGGTCTTCGACAACCTCGACCCGCATGTACAAGACCGGCTGAAGGCCTATGACACCGAATCTGGTGAGGTGCTCAACAAGTTCGAGCGACTACTCCTTGCCGTCACCAGGCACGAGCTGGGCGGTCTTGCCACGTTTGAGGGCGATGGACGTCACTTCGTGCTGCATGACTCACCTGTCGATGATGCCCCGACTGGTCGCTACTACTTCAAGTCGCAGCCGCTCGATAACGCACACCAATACCGCTATGCCAGCCCGCTTGCCCGGTACCTGCTTCAGGAAGCAAAGGGACGGGAAACGTCGAGCCGCGAGCTGGTGTTCAGCCTCGGTGCCTCAGCTCGGGCTAGCGCCGCGGTTAAGGCACTCGTGGGGCGAAGTGGCGAGCTGACGGTGGGAATGACGACCTTCAGCATGAAGGCCAAGCACGACGACGTGTCCGAGTCGTACATGCTGGCCGGGGCCATTACCGATGAGGGGGACTGGCTTGATCACGAGTACGTGGCCGACATCCTTGATCTCGCTTGCGTCAGCGTGAGCGACACACCCGTCGCCGTAGACGAGGCGAGGTTCGTGCCGCATCTGGATGCTCGCCGAACCGAGATGGAGAAGGAAGTCCAGGGTCGTAACTCCCGCTACTACGACCAGCAAGAAGAACTGATCTACCGCAACCAGCAGGATCGGAAGGCGGGACTGCTGAAGGTTTAGGTGACTCCTGATCTGGGGCGAGATGCTCGCCTCTGGAAGGATGTTTGCCATGCCGAGAGCGTTTCCGAAGGAGTTCCGCGATGATGTCGTCGCGATCGCAAGACGCCGTGAGGCGTCGTTTGCGCAGATCGCGAAGGACTTCGGGATCTCCGAGTCCTGTGTCCAGCGGTGGGTCAAGATCGCCGAGGTCGACGACGGCGTCAAGCCCGGGGTGAGCTCGACCGAACATGCCGAGCTGCGAGAGGCGAAGAAGCGCATCCGTTTGCTGGAGCAGGAGAACGAGGTGCTGCGTCGGGCGGCGGCGTATTTGTCGCAAGGGGTTCTGCGCAGCCCAAAATGATCTACCCGCTCGTCCGCGAGCTGGCCGCGACCGGCGCCCCGATCAGGGTGCCGGTCGCGGTGACGTGCCGGGTGTTGAAGATCGCCAAGCAACCGTTCTATCGATGGTTGCGCAGGCCTGTGGCGGATCGGGATTGGGATGAGGCCCAGCTGATCAACGCGGCGATCGATGTGCATCGGGAGGATCCGGTGTTTGGGTATCGGTTCATCGCCGACGAGCTGGCCGACCTCGGCTTTGAAGTCTCGGAGCGGCGGGTGTGGCGGGTGTGCTCTCAGCAGCGAATCTGGAGCGTGTTCGCCAAGAAGAAGGGCGGCAAGAACCGCAAGGCCGGCCCGCCGGTCCATGACGACTTGGTTCGTCGCCGCTTCGCCGCGGCCGGACCGAACCAGCTGTGGTTGACCGACATCACCGAGCACTGGACCGCCGAGGGAAAGGTGTATTTGTGCGCGATCAAGGACGTGTTCTCGAACCGGATCGTGGGTTACTCGATCGATGACACCATGACCTCGCAACTGGCGGTGAACGCGCTGCGGATGGCGATCCAACGCCGCCGCCCGGTCGGCACGATCGTTCACTCGGACCGCGGCAGTCAGTTTCGTTCCCGGCGCTTCGTTCACGAACTCAGCGCCGCCGGGCTCGCCGGATCGATGGGACGGGTCGGTGCCGCCGGAGACAACGCCGCGATGGAGTCCTTCTTCGCACTACTCCAGAAGAACCTCCTGAACCAGCACCGATGGGCAACTCGCCAGCAGCTCCGCCTGGCGATCGTGTCCTGGATCGAGGCGACCTATCACCGCCGCAGGAAACAGCGAGCGTTGGGCCGTTTGACGCCGATCGAATTCGAGACCATCATGACCACACCGGCCGCACTCGCGGCCTAACCCGAAGAGTCACCAAGACCTTCAGCAGTCCCGTGTTCGGTGAATCCAACTTCATTGAAAACTATGTCTGGGAGTCGAACTTCCGCCCGGACAACAGTTCACGCCTTCAACGGGAGAACGCACAGCACGTCCTCTGCTACGCGCGCAACAAGACAATGATTTCCGGACTCATCGGTGCACAGAAAGCGACTGAGGGGCTTCCGTCGCTTACGAAGAGCTCGATGAAGGAGTCCACGCTTCGTCTTGAGCCTGAATGGGTAGAGTTCCAGATTGCTGACGGGGTTTACGAGCACGGAGATCGCGGTTCGGGGTATCACCTGGAAGACGATGTGACGATTGAGGATGGTATCGCTCAGGCCGCGTTTTCGCTGACAGGACGAGTCATTTGGTCGCAGCCATACCTCGAAGACCAGGTGGCCAACGGCACCAAGATCGTCATCAAAGGAGCTGGGTTCGTTCCCTACTCGAGGAAGCTGGCGACATCTGATCTGGCTCCAACGACTCTGGTGCCGAAGGACACAGTCGGCGATGTCCTCGCTGGGAACGCTGAGATCAAAGGGTTGTTTGGGAAGCCGGTCTTTAACCACCCCAAACCGACGACCCTCCTAAAATACCTCATTCGATCAGCGACTAGTGCCGACAAGGACGCACTCGTATTGGACTTCTTCGCCGGGTCATCAAGCACGGCCCATGCGGTACTGGGATTGAACGCAGAGGATGGCGGGCGGAGGAAGTTCATGATGGTGCAGCTTCCTGAGCCAACACCCGAGGACTCGGTCGCACGCCAGGAAGGCTATCTGACCATCTCCGACGTGTCGCGGGAGCGAATTCGCTTGGCGGCACAGCAGATCGCGGGGCAGAACACTCCGCTCGATTTAGGTGGCCAGTGGGATATTGGATTCCGATCCTTCTCCCTCGTCGATACCAATTTCTCAAAGTGGAAGCAGTCGAGCGATGTGGATCTAAGCGACCTCGAACAGCACATGCTTGATCTCCGCGAAAGCAGCAGCACTGACGATGCCTCGCCGGATGATCTGCTCGCCGAGATCTTGCTCAAGCAGGGCTACTCACTGACCGAGAACATCTCTCCGACCGAGATCGCTGGCCTCGACCTACGTTCCGTGCTCCAGCCAGGCGGTGATGTCGCCGTTCTCGCCTACATGGATGAGCACGTCAAGCCAACGCTCGAGCAGCTGCGTGCGATCGTGGATGCCGACCCTTCGCGGATGATCCTTCTTGAGGATGCGTTCCAGGGCGACGATGAGCTGAAGACCAACCTGGTTCAGTTGGCGAAGTCAAAAAACATTGAACTGTGGACGGCGTGATGAACAGCTCAGGATTTCAGTTCGACCCGAGTCAGCCGTTCCAGATTGCGGCCATGGACTCAGTTGTCGACCTCTTCGATGGGCAGCCGAAAGACGCCGACAAGTTGGTAATGACCCTTCGCGGACAGGCTGCCTTGGCCGACACCGATCAGGCTGTGCTCGATATCGATCTCACCCAAGAAGTGGGAGCCATCGGCAACAACATGGTGCTCGATGAGTACACGGTACTGGCGAATTTGCAGCGTGTGCAGGATCGAAACGGCTTGGAGGTTTCGGGCGAGCTATACGGCAACGCCCTCGACTTCGACGTCGAGATGGAGACTGGGACCGGTAAGACCTACGTCTACCTCCGCACCGTTTTCGAGTTGGCACAGAAGTACAACTTCACCAAGTTTGTGATCCTCGTGCCGAGCGTCGCCATTCGCGAGGGCGTCAGTACCAGCATTCGACTGATGCGGCAGCACTTCAACAACCTCTACCCGAGCTATCCGTTTGATACGTCTGTGTATAGCGGCAAGAACCCTGACGAAGTGCGACCATTTGCGACGTCAACAAGCGTGCAGATCATGATTATGACGATTGACTCAATTCGTGGAGACAAGAGCACTCGCGTGCTTCATCGGGATCGGAACCAGCTGAACGGCTTACGCCCTATCGACTATCTGAGGGCCACCCGCCCAGTGGTCATTATGGATGAGCCGCAGAACATGGAGTCGCAGCTCTCGCAGTCGGCCATCGGCGAACTGGATCCTGCCTTCACCCTTCGTTACAGTGCGACGCACAAGAAGCAGCGGAACGTCGTCTACCGGCTCGACCCGGTGGATGCACACGACCTTGGCCTGGTAAAGCAGATCGTGGTGGCCGAAGTTCAGCAGCAAGGTGCGGATGCCACTCCGTACATCAAGCTGGTGAAGGTCAAGCGAGAGCCGACGTGGACTGCCCGTTTGGAGTTGTCGTGCCGGAAAGCCGACGGGTCACTGGAGCGTCGCGAAGTCAGCGTGAAGCCCCATCAGGAACTGTCCGACGAGCGTCTGACCAACAACCCGATCTACCAGGGTTGGCGTGTCAACGAGATGAGCATCGAACCTGCGTACGTCGACCTAACGACGCACGGCTTCCTTCACGAGGGCGAGAGCATCGGTGGATCCAGCGGTGCGATCTACAAGGAGATGATTCGCGAGACCGTTCGCGAGCATCTGCGTAAGGAATCGATGCTGCGGGACAAGGGCATCAAGGTGCTCAGCCTGTTCTTCGTCGACAAGGTGGCTAGCTTCCTCGGCGACGGTGCAAGCAACGACGATGCCAACGGCGACTTCGTGAAGTGGTTCGATGAGGTGTTCATCGAGGAGCGTGCCAAGTCTGCCCGTTACCAGGAACTGCTGCCGCAGGCACCGAGCGAACTCCGACGGGCCTACTTCTCGCAGATCAAGCGTGGCAAGACCACCAGCTTCCACGACAGCACCGGCGTCACCAAGGCCGACGACGATGCATATGAACTGATTATGCAAGCCAAGGAACGACTGCTCGACGAGGCCGAGCCAGTGCGTTTCATCTTCAGCCACTCCGCACTTCGTGAAGGCTGGGATAACCCGAACGTCTTCCAGATCTGCACCCTCCGCGAAATGGGTGCCGAGGTTGAGCGGCGACAGACCATTGGTCGTGGACTCCGACTGCCTGTCACCAAGACCGTCGACGGCTTCACCCGTGTAGCCGACCGCAGCATCGCGACCCTGACAGTGATCGCCAACGAGTCCTACCTCGCGTTCGCCAAGAGCCTGCAGAACGAGTACAAGGCGGCAGGTGTGGAGATTGGCCGAGTGCGTGTGAGCGAGTTCGCCAAGATTCCTCGCCATGCTCAAGATGGCTCCGTCACCGATGAGCTGTTTGGCTTCACCAGGTCGAAGGAAGTCTTCGACCTCCTCACACTGAACGGGTTCCTGGCCGATGGTCAGGTGACGTCGAAGTTCCTGCCGAACACTTTCGAGTTCTCGCTCGACCTGCCGGTGTATCTCAATGAGTACGAAGAGCAGATCATCGACCTCGTCGGCCGGACGAGCATCGAACGGTACGTCAAGCCCAAGAGCAATCGCCACCCGCGTGCCCTCAACAAGCAGCTCTACGCAAGTCCGGAGTTCGAAGAGTTCTGGCACGCGATTAGCCGCAAGACGACCTATCGGGTGAGCGTCAAACGAGACGCGATCATCGACAACTCGCTGAAGGCAATCCACGAGTCGCCGAAGATCGACGCACTTCGCATCCAGGTCACCCGAGCCGGGATGAAGGTGCTGCGAGGCGGTGCGAAAGGCGAAGAGCTTGGCACCAGGTCAGCTGAGCTTAAGGGCAGCTATGACCTGCCGGACATCATCACCGAGCTACAAGATGCGACTTCCCTCACCCGTAAGACGATCGTCGACATCCTGATTGGTTCGGGACGTCTTGATGAGTTCATCAACAACCCGAACGACTTCATCGCGATGGTCAAGCGTGCCCTGAAAACAGAGCTCGCCAGGATCGTCGTCGAGGGAATCCAGTACGAGAAGATCGCTGGCTCGGTGTACGAGCTGCGTGATCTGCAGGCTGACGGTCTGGAGGAGAAGGAACGCTTCCTGGACCAGATGTACCAAGTGCAAAACAAGCAGAAGACTGACTTCGATTACGTGGTCTACGACTCAGACGTTGAGCGTCAGTTCGCCGAGAAGCTCGATACGCGCGAGGACATCAAGATGTTCATGAAGCTGCCGGCAAAGTTCAAGATTCACACCCCGGTGGGCCCCTACAACCCCGACTGGGCGATAGTCAAACATGAGGACGGCGAAGACCGCGTCTACATGATTCGCGAGACGAAGAGCACCCTCGACGACTCGAAGCTCCGACCGTCCGAGGTTGCCAAGATTAGGTCAGCGAAGGCGCACTTCAAGGCGATTGGCATCGAAGACTACGACAAGGCAGTACCTGGGAAATGGAACCTATGATGCGGAGGCGGCTTGAAAGTGTGTTGACGTCATGACCGTTTCCCATGGGATTCTGCTCACAAAGCTCAAGATCGAGAAATTCCGCGCGATCGGGCACGCGGAAGTTGATCTTCAAGAGGCGACAGCGCTCGTGGGCCAGAACGGCTCAGGCAAGTCCTCGGTGCTCCGCGCGCTCAACGCCTTCTTCAACTTCGAGGACGAGCGCGCCGATTTTGAGGCAGGTCGACACGCGTACCAGAGGAATACAGGTTCCAGAATAGAGATCCTGATTGATGGACTTTCGCCTGATGCTGCCCTGCCGTTCATGCAAGTAGGGGCGAACACGCTCCGTGCGCGATTCAAGTTCACACGGCAGAAGCCGTCCTGGGACGTCTTTGCGGGCGGTCAGTGGCACAAGGCACCGGACGGCTTCCGGGAGGCGCTTCGAAAACAGATCTCGTTCGCGTTGGTGCCGACTCGGCGAGACCATGAAGTTGCGCATGGTGCGGAACATGGTCTCCTCGGGAGAGCAGCCGGGGAGTGGATCGCCGCGAATCGTCAACGCGACCGAGTGAGCCCGAGACTGGTCGAGATCGGGGCGTCGTTGAAGAAAAATGCGCTGACCGGATTCCAAAAGCAGCTTCGTAAAGTTGCTCCTGTCGACGGCCCGTTCAGCTTCGAACTCGACTTCGCATCCGACCCGGATTACCGCCTCCTGCTCCCGAGCCTAGCGATTACGGTCAAGGAAGGTGGGCAGTCCATTCGGCTCGAAGACTCGGGGTCGGGGACGCAGAGCATGGCCATCTTCGCGCTTTACGCGTACTTGGCTGAGATAGAGGGCAAAGTTTTCATCCTTGGAATGGAAGAGCCGGAGCAGAACCTGCACCCGCAAGCCCAGCGTCAACTCATGAAGAACATCATTGGTATGGGGCTCCAAGTGGTGTTTACTACTCACTCGCCGACCATCGTTGACACGCTGGAGCATGAACAAGTAGTCCTGTGCCGTCGCGCTGAGGGGAAGGCTCGTGGCCTGGAATCACGACTCTCCCAGGTGCGGCAAGATTTCTTCACCCGGTGTGGCATCGACCGAGATTCCTATTACCGCTTTCATCGGAGGCAGAACTCGGAGTTCCTTTTCGCGGACTTTGTGGTGGTGGTGGAAGGTCCAGCAGACGCAGCGGTTGTTTCGACGCTCTTGGACGACGCGGGAGTCGATGCGACCGCCCTCGGCATCAACATTGTCACCCTCGATGGCGTTACCTCTATCGGGCACATGTACCACCTCATGAAAGAACTTGACGTCGCTTCGGCCTACATCGTCGACAAGGACTATTTCCTCCCCTACATCAAAACTGATCGGGCTCCGAGTCTCGACGCGGCCGGATATCCTCAGTACCGGCCGGAGCTGAAGGCGGGGACGCTGCTGCCGACATTGTTCCCCAAGCCGGCAGATCAGACGAAGGCAGTTAAGTACCTGCACGGCAACCACACCGAGGCGATGAAGATGCTGCGCTCGGTAGGCGTCTTTTGTTTCCGGTATGCACTCGAGATTGACCTTGTGGCAGCTCAGATACCCCGAAGTCGCCTCTATGCGCATCTAAGGGTCTCGCCGCATGAGCAGACAGAGAACCATCTGCTCAAGCAGCGCTACTCGGGCAAAGGTATCAAGAGTGTAGAGGCGATTGTTCAGGCGATCTCCGGGCTTTCGCCGACGGCGCTCCCCAACTCCTTCAAGGCAATCCGACGCGAAATCCCAATAATGGCGGCCGCCGCTCGCAAGCATCCCTAGGCAGGCCTGGGCGATTCGCTCAGCGCTCCGCCCACACCGCCAGCTCATTCCCGCTCGGGTCGGCGAAGTGCAGCCGCCGCCCACCCGGGAACTCGTACGGACCCTCCACGACGCGACCTCCGGCGGCGGTGATCGCCTGCTCCGTGGCATCCAGATCCTCGGAATACAGGATCACGAGCGGTCCGCCAGCCGGGCGCGGCTCAGGCGCGAGTGCAAGCCCGCCCGCCTCGCCCTCGCCGTCGACCGCCACGATCCCGGCATACTCGGGGCCGTAGTCATTGAACGTCCACCCGAACGCCGCCGAGTAGAAGGCCTTCGCGGCCTCCAGATCGGTGACGGTCAGCTCGACATAGTTGATCCCGTGGTGCAGCGGCTTCGGCGACCTGCGCACACGGTAGCAGCGGCATCCGACACCGACCGGGCGAAGCCTGTCAGAATCAGCCCACAATGAAGACCATCCTCAACGTGATCTGGCTCGTGCTCTCGGGCTTCTGGCTGTTCCTCGGCTACGCGCTCGCCGCCGTCATCATGTGCGTGCTGATCGTCACCATCCCCTGGGGGATCGCCTCCTGGCGCATTGGCGTCTACTCGCTGTGGCCGTTCGGCAAGACCGTTATCGACAAACCCGGCACCGGGCTGGGCGCGATGCTCGGCAACATCATCTGGGTGGTGCTCGCCGGCGTCTGGATCGCCATCGGCCACATCCTCAGCGGCGTCTCCCTCTGCATCACCCTCATCGGCATCCCCTTCGGCATCGCCAACTTCAAGATGGTGCCCGTCGCCCTCATGCCCCTCGGCAAGCAGATCGTCGACCAGTAGAGCAGCGGATGCCGCGGCATCCGCCCCTCGCCAGCGTCAGTGGCAGCCGCTACCGTGACGGCATGACATTCGCGAACGTGGGAACACTCGGCACCAAGCCCGGCAAGCGCGACGAGGTCGTCGCCATCCTCACCCGCCGCAGCCCCGAGCTCAGCGAGGCCGGATGTCTGCTCTACGAAGTCGGCATCAACGACGATGAACCCGACACCGTCTTCGTCGCTGAGCTCTGGACGTCCGCCGAAGCTCATCGTGCGTCACTGCAGCTCGACAGCGTCCGCGCCGCCATCGCCGAAGCGATGCCGCTCTTGTCGGGGGAGATGGGCGGCAGCCAGTTCACGGTCGTCGGCTCGCCGTTGCGCGATTAGATGGTCGCGCCCAGGGGCGGTCCACGAGCTCAGGCAGGCCCCAGCACCGTGTTCACGATGTCGGCGGTATAGCCAGCGGCAGGCCAGTCCACCCACTGCGTGGCAACGAGCAGACCGTCGCGCGCGATGATCGAGTAGCCGTGCGGGCCGAAGCCCTCCTCGCCCGGAACCTCCTTGATGTAACGCACACTGCCCAGCTCATTCACGCCCGTGAAGCCGGCACCCACGAGCGCCTCCGTCACCTGCATCGCCTGCTCATCGGTCACCTCCGCGACGACCGTCTGAATGCCCACATTGAAGTTGTCCGCGAAACTCCACGTGCACTCCAAGTGCGGCGCCGCCGCGATCGTCGACTCGACCACCGCCGGCACCTCCGCGCCGAAGGGCTGCTCCCGCGGCCCCGTGTTCCCCTCCGACAGCACCGCGCCTGTCGCGGCCAGCTCCTCGTAGTAGGCGGGGCTGAAGATATCCCGGCACGCGGCAGGCAGGGCGGATGGCGCGGGCTCGGGTGTCTCGGACGGTTCCTCTGCTGGGGACTCCGCAGGGCTCGGCTCCTGCGAGGTCGCCGGCGCCGTGGCATCCGCGTCGCCCAGGTTCATGACCGCGAAGGTGACGCCGGCGCCGATCGCCAACAGCGCGACGACGCCCACGACGATCCAGGGCAGCACCGTGGTGCGCTTCGGCGAAGCAGCAGGTTCGGATGCGAGGGGCTGGGCCTTCTTCTCCGCGGCAGGAGCGCGTTCGGGCTCCGGCTCGTTGAGGCCGCCCAGGAGCTTGTCGAAGTCGTCGGTCACAGGAGTGTCTCCTTGTCGTCGGCGGTTCCCCGAACCGCGGGCAGCGCGCCCCAGCGTCGCAGGGGCACCCGCCCATTCTCCCGGACGCGGCGGCCAAGCGGCGCAGACGCGCGAGGGTGACGGATGCCGCGACATCCGCACCCTCGAACTCAAGCGATGGCGTTGGTGAGCAGCAGGCCGAAGGCGAGCATCACGACCGTGAGAATCGGGAACTGCAAGACCATCACCCGGGCGAACCAGGTGGTGCTCGGCTTGGGCTGTTCCCCCGGGCCGACGATCGGGTCGTCGAGTTGCTGGGCGCTCTTGCTGCGCCACTCGAGCACGCTGCCGAGGGTGAGTGCTGCGACGCCAAGCGCGGCGACGATCGCGGCCGGGATCTCAGCGACAATCGCCGGGAACAGCAGGAGCGCGCCGAGTATCGCCCCTGACCACAGCGCGAAGATGGCGACCGCGAACCACGTGTGCCGCACGGCGAAGCGCAGCACCTGCGTCGACCGGAAGTGCAGGAGGGCGACCGCCGCGAGCACCATCGCGACCAGCACGAGCGTGCCGACGCTCAGCTCGAACACGCCGCCGTCAAAGACCCACGCCTGCACCCCGAAGATCGTGAGCAGCATGCCGACCAGGCCGAAGACGCTGCCGAGGATCCACGAGAAGTCGAGGGCATCCGGAACCTGGCCCCGCGCCGACGCTTTCGCGTACTCCCGGGCGTCGCCGAAGGCATCCTGAGCGGTCTCGCCCGACTCCGCGACGTGGCTCTCGACGAGCGCGAGGGCGTCTCCGATGCGGGTGCCCGGCACGTCGAGGAGGCGCAGCTCCAACACGAAGTCCTCGACCCAGGCGGGGTTGACGCTCGGTGCGAGCCGCAGGTAGTCGTTGCTCGTGGTGTTCATGGTCAACCCTTCTTCTCGAGCGCCGCATCGGTGAGCGCGCGTGTGACGGTGGTGAAGGCAGCCCACTCGGATGCCTGCTGAAGCGCGTGATCGCGCCCGGTTTCGGTGAGCGCGAAGTACTTGCGGCCGGGGCCACCATCGCCGGGGCGCCACTCGACCTCGACGTGGCCCGCATCCTCGAGACGGCCGAGGAGGGGGTAGAGGGTGCCGCCCTTGACCTCGCCGAGCCCGGCATCCGCCAGTCGCTGGATGATCGCGTAGCCGTAGCTCGGGCCGTCGAGCAGCACGCGCAGCACGCACACCCCCAAGACGCCGCGAAGCCACTCGCTAGGCCACTGTCCCTGAAACATGACTAGATCGTATCTCTGACTAGTCAGGCACGTCAATTAGTGGCGTTCTGGAGTCGGGCAAATGCACGTTCCCCGGGCTCGGGAGAGTGCGTATGTCGGATGTCACGGGCGAGAACTCGCTTGAGATCGCTCATGTGCATCCTCCCGGGCCAGGGGAAGGTGCGTATGGCCGATCTCACGCGCGCGAATAGGGCGAGAGAACGCGCCCGCCCGTGTCGGCGGCTCGCGATAGCGTTTCGATATGACCGAGACCCAGGCGCAGGCGTGTTCCTGAGCGCGGCCGGCGACGGGCATGCCGTCGTCTATACGAGCGCGAGCGACCTGACGGCAGCGTCCAAGTGCGAGTTCGCCTTCGTGCGCGCGCTCGATGTGAAGCTCGGCCGCATCGAGGGCGTCGCGCTCGAACCCGACGCCATGCTTGAGCGCACCAGCACCCTCGGCGACCAGCACGAGGCCCGCGTGCTCGAGCAATACAAGCAGCAGGGCCGCGTCGTCGAGATCGCCCGGGTCAATCCCACTGAGCCGGGGGCACTGGATGCCGCGGCGCACGACACCCTCGAGGCCTTCCGTGCGGGCGCCGATGTGGTGTTCCAGGCCACATTCCACGAGCGCGACGAGCCGGTCGATGGGGTCGAGATCGCGTTCCTCGGCTTCGCCGACTTCATCGTGCGCGGCCACGACGGCCGCTACATCGTGCAAGACACCAAGCTCGCGCGCAGCGCCCGCGTGACCGCACTGCTCCAGCTCGCCGCCTACGCCGAACAACTCGATCGGCTCGGCGTCCCGCGCAGTGACACCCTCGAGCTGATCCTCGGCGACGGACGCCACGACCCGCACCAGGTCGCCGACATCGCGCCCGTGTACCGGCGGCGACGCCAGCGGCTGCACCAGATCGTGCGGGAGCGGATGGCCGCGACATCCGCCGTCGCATGGGGCGACCCCGACTACGCCATCTGCGGGCGCTGCGAGGTGTGCGACGCCGAGGTGCAGGCGGCGCGCGACGTGCTGCTCGTCGCCGGGCTCCGGGTCACGCAACACCAGCGGCTCGCAGCCGCAGGTATCCGTACGATCGACGAGCTCGCGGCATCCACGGGTCCCATCGAGGGCATCGCCGACCGCACGCTCGCCGGGCTGCGGGCGCAGGCCGCGCTGCAGATCGAGGGAAGCGGGAAGGCCGGCCCCCCGCCATTCCGCCTCGTCGACGGCGAGGCGCTCGCCGCCATTCCAGCCCCCGACCCCGGCGACATCTTCTTCGACTTCGAAGGTGACCCGCTCTACACGGAGGGTGACAGCACCCGCTGGGGCCTCGACTACCTCTTCGGCTACGTCGACAGCGCGGGCGAGTTCACGGCCTACTGGGCGCACGACTTCGCCGAGGAGAAGGATGCCCTGCGCCGGTTCCTCGCCGATGTCGCCGAACGCCGTCGCCGCAACCCCGGCATGCACATCTACCACTACGCGTCCTACGAACGCACCCACCTCGCACAGCTCGCCGCCCGCCACGGCGTTGGCGAGGCGGAGGTCGACCAGCTGCTGCGAGAACACGTGCTCGTCGACCTCTACCCGATCGTGTCGCGCGCACTCCGGGTGGGCAGCCGCTCCTACTCAATCAAGAAGCTCGAACCGCTCTACATGGGCGACGAACTCCGCGACGCCGACGGGGTCACCAATGCGGCCGACTCGATCGTCGAATACGCGGCCGCCGTCGAACTCCGAGAAGCGGGCGACCACGCCGGCTTCGATCGCAAGCTCGCCGATATCGCCGACTACAACCGCTACGACTGCGTCTCGACCCTCCGCCTGCGCGACTGGCTCCTCGAGCTCGCGACGGGGGCGGATGTCACACCCCTCGCCTCCACCGACGCCGAGCCACTCGAGCTCGAGCCCTCGCCCCTCCACGATGCACTCCTGCGGCTCGCGGGTGACGGCCACCACGAACGCACCCCCGACGAGACCGCCGCCGCCTTCGCCGCCGCCGCGATCGACTACCACCGGCGCGAACAGAAGACCTTCTGGTGGGGCCACTTCAGCCGACTCGTCGCCCCCATCCAGGAGTGGGGCGACACCCGCCACGTCTTCGTCGTCACCCGAGGCAGCGTGGAAACCGACTGGTACAAGGAGGGCCGCCAGCGCAACGAACGTCGCATCGTCAGGCTCCACGGCACCTGGGCGCCCGGCTCCAGCGTCAAGCCGGGGGGCATGAGCGGGCCCTTCGCCCTCTACGAGCAACCCGCGCCCTTCACGAACCCCGGCGCTGAGCCGGGCGCGCGCAGCTGCAAACAGATCACCCTGCTCGACGTGGACGACGACAGCGTGCTCATCCAGGAGACCCTCCGCGCCGACGGCCAGCCCTACTCGGCGCTTCCCGTCGCCCTCACCCCGGGCACCCCGCCGCCCGCCGGCCAGCAGAAGCCCGCGATCGAGGAGTGGGCGCAGGCCATCGTCGACTCGCGAGGGCCAGATGGCAGCGGTCCCTGGCCGAAGGATGCGGCAGTCGACATCCTGCGCCGCACCCCGCCGCGCAAGCGCTCCAGCATGCTGCCCGACGCGAGCGACGAGGATTACATTCGCGCCGTCACCGCCGCCTGCCTCGACCTCGACGACTCCTACCTTGCGGTGCAGGGTCCGCCCGGCACGGGCAAGACCTACCTCGCCTCCCACGTCATCGCGGAGCTTGTGCAGCGCCACGGCTGGAAGATCGGCGTCGTCGCCCAATCCCACGCCGTCGTCGAGAACGTGCTCAGCGCGGTGGTCGAGAAGGCGGGGCTCGACGCGAGCCGGGTCGGCAAGGTCACCGACAACGCCGACTGCCCCTTCACCGCCCTTCCCAAAGACGGGCAGCTGCTCTTCGCGGCGAGCAACCCCCGCGGCTACGTCATCGGCGGCACCGCGTGGGACCTCTCGAACCCGGCCCGCATCCCGCGCGAGTCGCTCGACCTCCTCGTCATCGACGAAGCCGGCCAGTTCTCGCTCGCCGCCACGATCGCGTCCAGCGTCGCCGCCCGCAACCTGCTCCTCCTCGGCGACCCGCAGCAGCTGCCGCAGGTGAGCCAGGGCACGCATCCCGAACCCATCGACGGCTCCGCGCTCGGCTGGATCAGCGACGGCCACGACGTGCTGCCTGGCGAACTCGGCTACTTCCTCGCCGCCAGCCGCCGCATGCACCCCGCCGTCACCGCGCCCGTCTCGCGGCTCTCCTATGCCGGGGCTTTGCACTCGCATCCGGATGCCGCGGCTCGCCACCTCGACGGAATCGAACCCGGTCTCCACCCCGTCGCCGTCGACCACTGGGGCAACGCGGTGGACTCCGCGGAAGAGGCATCCGCCGTCGTCGACCTTGTGCGCGACATGCTGGGTCGCGAATGGACCGACGGCACGCAGCGCCCCCTCACGCAGGACGACGTGATCGTGGTCTCGCCCTACAACGCGCAGGTCGCCCTCGTGCACGCGGCACTGGTTCGCGCGGGCCTGGGGGATGTGCGAGTCGGCACGGTCGACAAGTTCCAGGGGCAGGAGGCGGTCATCGCGATCGTCACCCTTGCGGCCTCATCGCCGGTGGAAGTGCCGCGCGGCATGTCGTTCCTCCTAATGCGCAACAGGCTCAACGTCGCCATCTCGCGCGCGCAGTGGGCCGCCTACCTCGTGCACTCGCCTCACCTCACCGAATACCTGCCCGCGACCCCCGACGGGGTCGCCGAGCTGAGCGCGTTCATCACGCTCGTGGAGACGGGGTAGCGGCTGGGCGCCTGTGCGCCCCGGGGCGTTCGGACTACGGGGCTTGGTGGCTTCGCAGCTTGGCGAGTCACGGGGGCCTCCGGGCTAGGCAGTATCCCCTCACAGCGGGCCGAACGCTGGCATGTCCCCGGTGTTGGCCTCTGCCCGATGGCTCGTGGGCGCACCCAACTAACTTCGCTCGCATGACCTGACCACGCCGCACCGACGCATCCTCCCCGCCGCAGGCGCCGACGCTCACGAAGCCTCAGCGCCTCATCGAGACGAAGGGGCGGGGGAGTCTTCCGCACGGCAACGTGTTGTTCCTTCCCCACCTTGGTGAACTCCGCGGGCATCCGGTCTGCCGCATCGCCGGACCTCAGCGCACAAGCGGTGCGTTCGAACAGGAGCCGACCTCGCCTGCCGTCGACGCTGGCCCAAGGCACGACGAGGACGTCGACCACCCGCAAGCGTGGGCCATCGCCGGATGGGGCGAAGCGCAGTTGGCCGAATTCAGCGACGGACCCAGCTGGCTCGAACTGGTGAAGCAGTACCCGCACAGTGGCCTCTGGCCGGTGTGCAGTATCGACCCCCAGTACCTCACGCGGCCCTGGGAGCGGGGATGGTGGCGCGAGAACGGCGAAGGCCAAAGCATCCGACAGGTGTTCGGCCTGGAGCGCCACGCGTGGAGCATCCAGGAAGACGACTACTGCTTTGAATGTGGCGTCGTGGATGATCGCAGCGGCGAACTTCACATCGAGTCGCGGAGTTCTGACATGCAGCTCATCGATCGAGTGGCGGGGCATCCGCGAGACTTCTGGTCGCCCGCGCCTGTAGCCCAGGACATCGCGCTGGTACCAGCGTCGACGCCCGCCGAGGCGGTGGCCGAACTCGGATGGAGCGGGCCCTGCAACCGGAGGTGGCTCGGTGCCGACGTCGTGCCCGTGCTGCAGTCGTGGCAAGAGCGGTTCGGCGCCTATGTGTATTCGGCGAGCATGAGTCGGCTCACACTGATGGTGGCCCGCCCCCCGCGCGACGAGGCTGAAGCTCGACTTGTTGCTCGCGAACACTTTCACTTCTGTCGGTACGACACGCAGTTCCATGGCTTCGAAGGAATCGCCCCGTATGTGCGTCGCCTGGTCGGCTCGCACATGTGGAGCTTCTGGTGGGACTGACCGCTCCTCCCCAAGCGTTGGTTCGAGAACTTATCCACTGATCACAGCCGAGATCTTTCGAAAGTATGTTCGATTTGACAGGCTTGCGTTATGTCTTCGCTCACGCTCACAGATGCGGCCTCAACGCTGCCGTCTGAGGCGCGGGGCGCCCGCGAGGCGGGTATTGCCGTTAGTCTGCGGTACTCGAATGTGCCGTCTCGTCATGTGCTCCTCTCGGGCGCGCCGTCCGATCGCCCGCTGGGTGCGGATGTGCAGTCTGACCGGGTGTCGAGTCCGGACGTATCGCTTGGTCAGGTGTCGGTTTCGGGCAGCCTCGCAACCTTCGAGTCGGCCACTGACGCGCTTCGTCTCATGCCGGACTCACTCGATCTCTTCGACGCCCTAAGCGACGACGAGCTGCTCGCTGTCCAGCGCGAGCTCTCCGCGCAGCGCCGTCTCATCGAGTCGCGGTCCGCGCTCGTGGCGGCGCAGATCTCCCGTCGGTCCGCGCGCGAACTCGGATCAGACGGCCTCGCCCAGCGCGGCGGCTATCGCACCGCGGAGGAACTGATCCGGGTGACGACCGGGTCCACCGCGAACGAAGCGCGGCAAGCCGTCCGAGTTGGGCTCACCATCGACGAAGCCCAGCGCGGCGGCCGGGTCGACATGCGCAGCGGCGAACTGACCGCGCCGAGCCGCCCATGGCTGACGGCGGTGTCCGCTGCCGTTGCTTCCGGTGACCTTTCGCTCGCGTCTGCGGACTCCATCGCAAATGGTCTCGGCGCGCCCAATGATGACATCACCGCCGACATGTTGGCGGATGCCGCGGCCCGACTGCTCCTCGAAGCAACACGCGGCAGCGACGATGCCATCTTCACGCCTCTCGACGCCGACCGGCTGTACCGGCGGGCGCGTGACCTGCGGGACGAACTGGATCTCGCCGGCGTCGCGTCGAGGGAGGAGGCACGCAGAGCGGCCAGGGCGCTGCGCATCTACCAGCGCGTCGACGGGATGACGCGGCTTGTCTGGGACATGGATCCCGAGACTGCGGCCGTCGTCCGCGAAAGCTATGACCAGCTCACCTCTCCTCGCCGCGGTGGGCCCCGGTTCGTAGAGGGAACGCCCGAGAACGACCGTGCCGAGCGCATACTTAGTGACGGCCGCACGACAGAGCAGCTTGCGTCAGACGGATTCCTTGAGCTTCTCCGCATCGCCGCCGACACGGCGCCGACCACCCTGATCGGGACACGGCGACCTTCCGTCCGGGTGCTCGGGGCAGCGCCCGTTCTCGAGAAGCGACGGGGCAGCGGCGCGATCGAAGGGCAGGCCGACCCAGTGTCGATCGACACGGTCGAACGCCTCGCCTGTGCGCAGGGAGTCCAGGCAATCGTCATGGATGCCGACGGCCAGCCGCTGGACGTCGGGCGGGAGCAGCGCCTCTACACCCGGCGCCAACGCATCGCGCTCGCCGCCCGCGACGGCGGATGCCGCTGGCCCCGCTGCGAACGCCCGCCCGCCTGGACAGAGGCGCACCACATCAAACACTGGTTCCGCGATGGGGGAGCAACCAACGTCGCCGACGGGATCCTACTGTGTCGACACCATCACCTGCTTCTGCACAACAACCACTGGGAAATCACGCGAACGGGTGGCGACTATTGGCTGACCCCGCCGCCGAGCGTCGATCCGGAACAGCAACCGATCCGCATGCCAAGCCGCAGCCCCACCCCGCGGGACCTGCAGGGCACTGGCATGCACTGACGGGAGTGCGGTGCCGCCCGGGGCAGGCGCGCATGGGGGTGGGGCATGTGCGCGTCGACGCTGCTGCGTAGGCCAGAGCTCCAAGCTTGAGAGGCTTTGCCGCGGGCATTGAGGCATTCTCGCTGTGCAGGCCTACGCGGTCTGGCCCTCGTGCTTGCCCTCCGCGAACTCCTCCACGATCTTCGAGTTGAAGGCCGGCAGGTCGTCGGGGGTGCGGCTCGACACGAGGCCCGCGTCGACGACAACCTCCTCATCGACCCACTCCGCGCCCGCATTCCGCAGGTCCGTCTGGAGGCTCGCATAGGAGGTGAGCTTGCGGCCCTTCAGCACGTCGGCGTCGGCCAGGATCCAGCCGCCGTGGCAGATCGCCCCGACAGGCTTGTGCTGCGCGAAGATCTCGCGCACGAACGACACGGCCGACTCATCCATGCGGATGGTGTCGCCGTTCACGACCCCGCCGGGCAGTACCAGCCCCTGGAAGTCGGCGGCAGAAGCATCCGAGGTCGACATATCGACCGCCTGCTTGTGGCCGTTCTTGCCCTCGATCGAGCCGGACTCGGGAGAGATCATCACGGGCGTCCCGCCCGCCTCGCTCACGGCCTTCCACGGTTCGGTGAGCTCCGAGTCTTCAAAGCCGTTCGTCGCAACGAATGCGATCTTCTTGCCGGTCAGGTCAGCCATGTGGGCTCCTCCTTCGATCAGTCCTCCGGCGCGCCGGGTGGGCGCGCCGCCGTACGGGCACACCGTACGGCCGCTTGTCACGGAGTTGGGCCGAGTCTCACGAACCTCGGAGAAAAGTTGGCGTGAGGCGGAATTTTTATGCCGCGGCGCCGTTGAATAAAATTGAGTCACAGGCACTCAACTTCAAGCCAGGAGGACACATTGCCTACATTCTTCGGACCCGTCGGTAGCGACGCGTTCAACGAGTTTCTCGCCCAGTTCCTGCAGGGCCAGCGCGCCACCGGCCGCCCCATCGACATCACCCGTTTCCTCAGCCGGCGCACGACCGAGCTGATGGGCCGCGCCGCCCGCTTCGCCCGCGAGCACGGTCACAGCGAGGTCGACTCGCTCCACATCCTGCGCGCGCTGCTCGACGAGACGAGCCTCCACGGGGCGTTCCGCGCCGTGCGCGCCGACCGCAAGCAGATCGCGAAGTCGCTCGAGCAGCGCCTGCCCGCCGACGGCGAACAGACGACGGATGCCCCGTCGCTCACGGGTGCCGCGCAGCGCGCGCTCCTCGACGCCTACCAGGCGGCCCGCGCCTTCGGCTCGACCTACATCGACCCCGAGCACCTCTTCTGGGTCTTCGTCGCCAACCAGGATGCGCCCGCCGGCCAGGTGCTCGCGCAGCACGGCGTCACGCCACAGGCCCTGCAGACCCTGCAGGCGACGGCGGAAGACCGCGGGGTTTCGACAGGCTCAACCCGCGAGGGCGGGGTTTCGACAAGCTCAACCGGCGAAGGCAGCTCAACCCCCGAAACCCCCACCCTCGACGAGTACTCGATCGACCTCACCGCCCGCGCGCGTGAGGGTGCCCTCGACCCCGTCATCGGCCGCGCCGAGGAGATCGAGCAGACGATCGAGATCCTCTCCCGTCGCACCAAGAACAACCCCGTGCTGATCGGGGAGGCGGGCGTCGGCAAGACCGCGATCGTCGACGGCCTCGCCCAGGCGATCGTCGACGGCACCGTGCCGGAGCAGCTGCGCGACAAGCGCGTCGTGAGCCTCGACCTTGCCGGCATGCTCAGCGGCACCCGCTACCGCGGCGACTTCGAGGAGCGCCTCACGAACGTCATGGACGAGATCAGCGCACACCCCGACGTGATCGTCTTCGTCGATGAACTCCACACGATCGTCGGCGCTGGCGGCAGCGGTGACGCTGGCGGCATGGACGCCGGCAACATCCTCAAGCCCCGCCTCGCCCGCGGCGAGCTGCACCTGATCGGCGCGACGACCCTTAAGGAGTACCGCCGCATCGAGAAAGACCCGGCCCTCGAGCGCCGCTTCCAGCCCGTGCACGTGGGCGAGCCGAGCGTCGACGACGCCGTGCAGATCCTCCTGGGCCTGCGCGAGCGCTACGAGCAGCACCACGGCCTGCGCTACACCGACGAGGCCATCCGTGCGGCGGTCGAGCTGTCGCACCGCTACGTGACCGACCGCTTCCTGCCCGACAAGGCGATCGACCTGATCGACCAGGCAGGGGCACGGATGCGACTGCGCTCAGGTGTCGTCGCGGCACCCGAGCAGACCCTCGCCGAACTCGAGGAGGCCAAGAACCAGGCCGTCGCCGATGAACGCTACGAGGATGCATCCGCTCTCCGTGACCGCATCGAGAAGCTCACGGCGGCCCCGGCCGGCCAGCTCGAAGTCACCGAGCGCGAGATTGCGGAGGTCATCTCCCGCGCGACCGGCATCCCCGCCGCGCGCCTCACGGAGGACGACCGCAGCCGCCTCGCGCGACTCGAGGGCGAACTCCACGAGCGCGTCATCGGACAAGACGACGCCGTCACGGCAATCGCCAAGTCGATCCGCCGCAGCCGCACGGGTCTCGGTGACCCGAACCGGCCCGTGGGCAGTTTCCTCTTCCTCGGCCCGACCGGCGTCGGCAAGACCGAACTCGCCAAGTCGCTGGCCAAGTCGCTCTTCGGCGACGAGAAGCGGATGCTGCGCTACGACATGAGCGAGTTCGGTGAGCGCCACACGGTCTCCCGCCTCGTCGGTGCCCCTCCTGGCTACGTCGGCTACGACGAGGCGGGCCAGCTCACCGAGCAGGTGCGCCGCAACCCCTACTCGGTCGTGCTGCTCGACGAGATCGAGAAGGCCCACCCCGACGTCTTCAACCTGCTGCTGCAGGTGCTTGACGACGGGCGGCTGACCGACGGCCAGGGTCGCACGGTCGACTTCCGCAACACGGTCATCATCATGACGTCGAACCTCGGCAGCGAGTTCCTCGCCTCCCGCACGGGAAACATCGGGTTCGCGGCCCCGGGGGAGCAGGCGATGGATGTCAGGGCTCGCGTCATGGGCAAGGTGCGCGAAGCGATGCGCCCCGAGTTCATCAACCGCATCGACGAGATCGTGCTCTTCCAGAAGCTCGACCGCGAGCAGCTGCGCGACATCGTGCGCCTGCAGCTTGCGCGGTCGACGGAGCGGCTCGCGGCGCAGGGCATCGAGCTCAGCGTCAGCGATGAGGCGATCGACTGGATCGCGAATGCCGGCTACGAGCCCGAGTACGGTGCCCGCCCGCTGCGCCGCGTGATCCAGCGTGAGGTCGACGACCGCATCGCGGAGCTGCTCGTCGCGGGCGGCTTGGCAGCAGGTGATCGAGCCGTAGTGACCGCCCGTGACGGCGAGCTCGCCGTCACTGGCGAGCGTGCCGCGATGGCGGCCTGATCCACCCAGTCGAGAACGCCCTCTCCCGAACGGGGGAGGGCGTTCTTGCGTGCCAGGCGCTCAGAAGCGGAGCGAGGGCTCGTCCCGCGTCGAGAGGCCCAGCACCGCGGTCTCGACGAACTCGTTCTCTTCGATCCTCTGCGCGATGTGCCGCAGCCGTTCGGCGATCTCGTGCTCGGACGCGTCGCCCTCGAGGTCGACCCCCGCGACGACAAAGAGTCGTTTCGGCCCCACATACTCGAGATGGAGGTAGGTCACCCTGGCGATCTCCGGCTGCGAGAGCAACGCCCGCCCCGCCATGGTGCGCACCGCCGCGGTGGAATTCGCGCCCACGAGGTAGCGCCGGTTGCGGTCGATGAGCACGACGGCGACGACGCCCAGCAGGATGCCGATGAGTATCGATCCGATCGCGTCGAAGACCGGATTCCCCGTGATCTGGTGCAGCGCGATGCTCCCCGCGGCCAGGAGCACGCCGATGAGCGCCGCGAAGTCCTCCGCCACGACCGCGCGGAGCGTGGCGTCGGAGCCGTTGAGCACGACATCCATCGTGCGGACCCCGCGCTGGCGCGCCTGCTGGCGGGCCTGGCCGATGCCCTGCACAAACGACGCCCCTTCGAACACGAAGGAGACCCCGAGCACGATGTAGGCGACGAGGGGGGACTCGACGGGCTCGGGATTCGAGAGCTCCTGAACCCCGTGCATGATCGACACCACGGCACCCGCCGTGAAGATTCCCACGGCCGCGAAGAGCGACCAGACGAAGGCCTCGCGCCCGTAGCCCAACGGATGCTGCGCGTCCCTCGGTCGCGCTGAGCGACGTTCCGCGATCAGGAGGAAGATCTCGTTGCCAGCGTCGACCCAGGAATGGGTTGCCTCGGCAACCATCGATGCAGAGCCGGTGATCGCGGCGGCGACGGTCTTGGCGACAGCCACGACGATGTTGGCGAGGAACGCGATGATCACGGTCACGGCGTCACACTACGCTTCGGCACCGCCGGAATGAAGGCCCGAACGTGGTGAACAGTAGCGTCGATCGCGGCACAGAAGACTCCCGATGCCTGCCGCGAGGAATTTCCAGCGGATGCTTGCGTTGCAAGCAACGCATCCGCTAGCGTTTCCGAGCCGCGAAACTGACGTTCTGACACGCGTTCGCGACAAGCCCAGCACAATCAACCGAATCGCGACGCCGGCCGTTCCCCAGGGCCGCACAAGAAGAGAGAAAGGAGGGGATGACATTGATTACCGAAGCGAAGATCTGTGCCCCAGTCCCCTCCCACACCACTCCTTCCCACTAGACGCGCGCCTCATCCGGCGTGCGACGCCAGATTCGATGAGGTACACAGATTGTCTAGTCAGCACGAGCTCCCCCTCCAGGGCTGGAGCAAAGAACAACTCCCTCCTTTCAGCATCCCCGCGCGGGTACTGCGCGTAGACGGTGCAGCACTGCGGGTGGTGACAAGCGATGGTGCCCGCACCATCCGCAACCGCGCGCGTCGCACGATCTCGGTAGGCGAATGGCTGGCGCTCGACGCCGGTTACTCGCACATCATCCGGGCGGCGCTCCCGCCGCGGGATGACCGCTACGAGATCGCCCTCGACGCGGAACTCGCTCAGGTCCGTGCCGAAGTCGAACGACTCCAAGGCGAACTGGACCAGGTGCGCACCCTCGTCGCGCGCCTCGCGGAGCCGGCCCCAGCCGTCTGAGGCCCGCGTGGTCTGAGGCCCCCGCGTGGTCTCTCCCAGCGAATGACCGGATTTCGGACAGATGACGTTGCCGCGGCACGATCATCTGTCCGAAATCGAGTCACCTGGGAATCCGGGCTTCCCCCCTCGGCGCGGCCTCGCCAGTCGGCACCCGCACCGACTTCGGGCGACGCAAGCTGGGGTATACAGGGGAGACCATGAGCATCCCCCTCGAGGACTACGCGTTCCTGTCCGACCTGCACACCGGCCCACTCGTTTCTCGCCGCGGGAGCATCGACTGGTTGTGCCTGCCGCGCTTCGACTCGCCCGCCTTCTTCAGCGCGATCCTGGGCGATGCGGATGATGGGCGTTGGCTCCTGCAGGTCGTCGACGGCGAGGTGTCCGACCGCCGCTACATCCCGAACACCTTCGTGCTCGAGACCACCTGGACGACCGGCACCGGGATCGCGAAGGTCACGGACTTCCTGCCCGCGGGTGACGGCCACGCCAACCTGATTCGACGGGTCGAATGCCTCGAGGGCACCGTCACCGTCGAGCATGACCTGCGCATCCGCTTCGACTACGCCCGCGCGACGCCGTGGGTGCGCGAAGTGACGCACCACGGCGCCCCTGCGCTGCTGGCGCTCGCCGGCCCCGACGCACTGCTCTTCAACGGTCCGCTGCTGCAGTGGCGGGACAAGCCCGCGGACGGTGCCATCTGCGGCGCGCGCGCTCCCCAGCTTGGGGGTCGATTCGAGATGTCGGCGGGCGACCGCCATGACTGGGAACTCACCTGGTTCCCCTCCTACAAGGACGCGCCGAAGCCCGTCGACCCCGACGAGGCCTATGAGCAGGCGGTGCGCTTCTGGACCGACTGGACCGAGCAGTTCATCGCGACCGACTCCGAGCACCACGAGCTTGTCGGGCGATCACTGCTCGTGCTTCGTGGCCTCACCCACGTCGACACGGGCGGCATCGTCGCGGCGCCGACCGCATCGCTGCCGGAGAACTTCGGCGGTTCCCGCAACTGGGACTACCGCTATGTCTGGCTGCGCGACGCCGCCCTCACGATCGAGGTCTCCATCGCCCACGGCATGAGTCAGAAGGCGACCCTCTGGCGTGACTGGCTGCTGCGCAGCGTCGCTGGCGACGTCAACGACGTGCGCATCATGTACGGCCTCGGTGGTGAGCGCGACCTGCGCGAGTCGGAGCTTGAGCACCTGAGCGGCTACGAGGGATCCCGGCCCGTGCGTGTCGGCAATGGCGCCGCCGGGCAGTACCAGGCGGATGTCGTGGGCGAGGTGATGCTCGCGCTGGGAGCCCTGCGCGACGCCGGCGAGCCCGAGAACGACTACTCCTGGGCGCTGCAGCGGGGACTCCTCGACTACTGCGAGGACAACTTCGACCGCAAGGACCACGGCATCTGGGAGATGCGCGGCGACACCCACTACTTCACCCACGGTCGCGTCATGATGTGGGCGGCCTTCGACCAGGGCATCCGTGCCGTCGAGGAGCACGGGCTCACGGGCCCCGTCGAGCGCTGGCGCGAACTGCGCGACCGCCTGCGCGCCGAGATCGACGAACACGGCTACGACGAGGAGATCGGCAGCTTCACCCAGACCTACGGCAACAAGGAGGTCGATGCATCCCTGCTCCAGCTGCCACACACGGGCTTCATCGCCTACGACGATCCGCGGATGCTCGGCACGGTGGCGCGCATCGAGCGCGACCTGAGCGACGAGGAGGGGTTGCTGCACCGCTATCGCACCGAGGCGCACCTCGACGGGCTGGAGGGGGAGGAGTATCCCTTCCTCATCTGCAATTTCTGGCTCGTCGAGCAGTATGCCGAGAGCGGTCGATTGGATGACGCCGAACGCTTCATGGCCCAGCTGGTCGGGTACGCCAACGACCTCGGCCTGCTCGCGGAGGAGTATGACCCGAAGTCGCGGCGCCTCGCGGGCAATTTCCCGCAGGCCTTCAGCCACCTCGGGCTCGTGCGTGCCGCCGACGCGCTCGCCGCCGCACGCAAGCGCCGGTAGAAGGCCCGTCAGCCGTCGACGAGCCAGCGGATGTCCTCCGCCGTGAGCTTCTCCGAGAACACGCCATCCGCGTCCATCACCGAGGAGAACAGTTCAGCTTTTCGCCGGGAGAGCGCGAGGACCTTCTCCTCGATCGTGTCGGCCGCGATCATCCGATAGACCATGACGTTGCGCTGCTGCCCGATGCGGTGGGCGCGATCGATCGCCTGGTTCTCGGCCGCCGGGTTCCACCACGGGTCGAGCAGGAACACGTAGTCCGCCTCGGTCAGCGTCAGGCCGAAGCCGCCGGCCTTGAGGCTGATGAGGAACACGGATGCCTCACCCTCAGTGAAGCCGTCGATCACCTCACGGCGCCGCCGCGTCGACCCGTCCAGGTAGGCGTAGCGGATGCCCGCGGCATCCAGCCCGCCGGCAACAACCTGCAGGTAGGAGGTGAACTGGCTGAAGACGAGCGTGCGGTGCCCCTCGGCGGCGGCCTCCTCGAGCTGTTCGAGCAGCACCTCGAGCTTGCTCGACGGCACGCCCGCGTGGGCCTCATCGATGAGGGTGGCGTCGAGCGCGAGCATCCGCAGCAGGGTCAGCGAGCGGAAGATGATCATGCGGTTGCGGTCGACGTCGTCGATGAGCCCGAAGAGCTTCTGGCGCTCGCGCTGCAGCACCGTGTCGTAGAGGTGCCGGTGCTCGGGCTGCAGCTCGACCGTCACGACCTGCTCCTGCTTCTCGGGCAGGTCGGCCGCGACGAGCGCCTTCGTGCGGCGCAGCATGAGCGGGCGGATGCGACGGCGAAGGCGCTCGAGGCGCTCCCGCTGTCCGCCCTCGATCGGGCGCACGTATTCCTCCGCGAAGCGCCGGGCCGAAGGGAAGAGCCCGGGCGCGACGATCGCGAAGAGCGCGCGCAGCTCCATGAGGTTGTTCTCCATGGGTGTGCCCGTGATGGCGAGCTTGAACGGGGCGACGAGGTCGCGGGCGCAGCGGTGCACGAGGGCCGCGTGATTCTTGACGAACTGCGCCTCATCGAGCACGAGCCCCGCCCAGGTCGCGGCGCGGTAGTTGGCGAAGTCGAGGCGGAACAGCGCATAGGAGGTCACCACGATGTCGGCCGAGAGGTCAAGCTCCTCACCCGTCGTGCCGACCTGCTGCACCCGCAGCATGGGCGCCCAGCGTTCGGCCTCGGCGGCCCAGTTCGATACGACCGAGGTGGGTGCGACGACGAGGAAGGGATGGCGCGCGCTCGCGGCATCCGTCGCCGTTCGCCGCACGTGCTCGACGAGCGCGAGCGTCTGCAGCGTCTTGCCGAGCCCCATGTCGTCGGCGAGCACGCCGCCCAGGCCGTGGGAGTGGAGGAAGGCCAGCCAGTCGAGCCCCTCCTGCTGGTACGGGCGCAGCGTCACGTCGAGGCCGTGCTCCACGCGGGGAATCTCGGCGGCGTCGAGCAGCCCGCGCGCGGCGGCCCGCCACTCGACCGCCTCGTCGGTCTCATCAGCGAGGTCTTCGAAGTCGGCCCAGAGGCTCGCCTGGTAGCGGCTGATGCGGGGCGCGACGTCCCACTCGTCGATGTCCTGCGCCTCAGCGATCAATTCGCGCAGGCGGTCGAAGACCGGCAGGGTCAGCTTGAGGTGCGTGCCGTCGACTAGCTTGAACTTCTTCTGCCCCTTCGCGAGCGCCTTGAAGAGCGGGCCGAAGGGGATGTCGTACTCGCCGACCCGCACGATGATGCCGAGGTCGAACCAGTCCGGCTGGTCGGTGGGCACGGTCTTGATGATGAGCCGGGGCGGTTCGGGGTGCTCCTCGTCGCGCTCCGCGGCCGGGGGAGGCGCGGGCGCAGGCACCGTGACCGTGGCATCCGTGCTCGTGACGCCCACGCGGCGCTGCAGTTCGGGCACGAGCTCCGCGACGACCTGGTCGACGGATGCCGCGGGCACGACGATCGCGTCCTGCTGCAGCAGCGCCTTCCGCTCGGGTGTGAGCGGCCGGTTGAGCGGGGCCAACTCGAAGCGGGGCGGCGTGAGCTCGAAGCGGTAGAGCCCGTGGTCGGCGATGACGCCGACGGATGCCGCGGCGGTCTGCTGGGCGTCGAACTCCACCCGGGGGGCCAGCGTCAGTCCCTCGGCGTTCGACGATGCGTCGAGCGTGACGCGGGCCTGCCGGCCCAGCAGCACCTCAGCGCCGCGGCTGCCGCCCGTGCTGCCCACGAAGGCGATGCCGAGCCCCGCAGCATCCGCCAGCAGGTTCCACAGGAGGGGACTCTGGTAGTCGTCGAGGTGCAGCCAGTCGCCGTCGCGGCCCGTGTAGACGTCACGGACGGGTCGGTGCAGGGCGGCGAACTGCGAGAACCACGCGTGGTGCGCTTCGTCGAGGTTGGCTGCGCTCGCCTTGAAGGGCAAGTTGGCCCAGGAGAGTTCGGCGCGAGTCCAGTTGCCGGCCGTGCTGCGGGCGACGGGACGCACGGCGAGGCGCACCTCGCCGATGATCGCCGCGTCAGCCGTGACGGTGCGGGCGACGGCGCCGCCCCAGCGACGCACGGCGGGAGGGATCAGCTCGCGCAGTTCGAACTGGAGCGCCATCGCGCGGCCCCCCGGCAGGCCCTCGTGCTCCCCGACGAGCGCTTCGAGCCGACCACGCCAGGTTTCGTCGGGTGGAGTCGGCGTGGGCACCACCCGAGTCTGTCACGCACATCCGACACCTGAGGTACTGACCACGGCCGTTGGGCTCACGGCCGTCTACGGCACAGCATCCGTTATTCGCGGCGTCTAGGGGCGGATCGCATCCGGGTGCAGCTCCCGCACCTCCCGCACCTCGACCGCCGAGCCGACCGCCTCGGCCATGCGGGCGGCGATCTCGAGCGCGCGCGACTCATCCGTCACCCGCACGACGATGAAGCGCAGCAGCGGCGTCGCCCCGGCGAGGGACCCGTCGTGGATGCCGCCGTGCCGGTCGACGAGGAACGCGTCATGCCCGTCTTCCAACACCTCGGAGTAGACGAGTTCGCCGCTCTGCGCCAGCTCGTCGTCGAGCTGCACCATGAATGAGGTGACCCGCTCCGCCCACGCTGAACCGTGCGCGCGCACCTCCGACTCCTCGCCGAAGACCATGAGCATGTACTTCACCTTCATGGTCATTCCTCCTGCACTGCGTCGGTGACGGTGTCCCAGACGCCGAGGAGGTTGCCCTCGCTGTCCTTGAAGTAGGCGTAGCGCCCCATGCCCTGCATCGTCAGGATTGCCGACACCATCTGGCCACCCTTCGCAGTGATCGCGGCCACAGCATCCTCGATGCGGTCGACGGTGATGACAAACGTCGGGTGCGGAACATCGCTGCCCCGCTGGTGGATGTCGCCACCGATGCCGCCCTCGGCGGCCTCCACCATGATGTTGCCGTCGCCCCAGTTCTCCATCTTCCAGCCGAAGACCTCGGCATAGAACGACTGCGCCCGCTCGAGGTCATCGGCGGGGATCTCGAAATGGTTCACGATTGCCTTCATCTCGAAAGCGTGCGCCGCCATGGCCCCAGAGTCAATAGGCGGCATCTCAACTTTGCGGCCCTGGTTGGCCTTCTCCTGATTGTGCTGATCGCGGTGTTACTGCTCGTCGCGCCGGGGCGACGCGGCGGTCGCGGTGTCCGCGGCATCCGTGTCGTCGCCCTTCTTCGACCACCAGCGCGTCGCAAAGTAGAGGCCCACCCCGACCGCGACCAGGATGAGCGCGCGGAGCCACACCTCGCCCGACTGCTGCGTCATGAGAGCGATGCAGGAGAGCACCGCGAGCACGGGCACGAAGGTCCAGACCTTGAAGTGGTCGCTCTCGCCCTTGTCGCGGCGCAGCACCAGCACGGCGATGTTGGTGCTGAGGAAGACGAACAGCAGCAGGAGCACGACCGTGTTCGCGAGGGTCGAGAGATCGCCCGTGAACGTGAGCCCCATGGCGACGATCGTCGTGACGATGATGGCGACCCATGGGGTTCCGCGGCCGGAAAGCACCTTGCCGAGCGGGGGCGGCAGCAGGCGCTGCTTCGCCATGCCGTAGGCGAGGCGGCTCGCCATGATCATGGTGAGGAGGCATCCGTTCGCGACCGCGATGAGGGCGATCGCGCTGAAAAGCCACGGCGGGATGCCGGCGCCCGTCTCCTCCACGACGGCGAGGAGGGGGCCGGTGGACTCCGCAAGCTCCTCCGGCGCGAGTGTGACGGTGGATGCCGCCGCGACGAGCATGTAGAGCGCCCCTGCGGTCAGGAGCGAGGCGAAGAGGGTGCGGGGGTACACGCGGGCGGGGTCACGGATCTCCTCCACGATGTTCGCCGAGGTCTCGAAGCCCACATAGGAGTAGTAGGCGAGCAGCACGCCGGCCATGACCGCCAAGGCAGGGGTCGTGTCAGGGTTGAACTCGGTGAGTCGGCTGAAGTCACCGTTGCCGCCGCCCACGAAGACCCCGACCGTGATGAGCACGATCAGCAGGCCCGTCAACTCGATGGCCGTCATGACGAAGTTCGCTTGCATCGACTCCTTGATGCCGCGCAGGTTGATGAGCGCCACGAGCACGAGGAAGAGCACGGCACCCAGGATGGGCGGGATTTCGATGAACACGCTCAGGTAGTCGCCCGCGAACGCGAGTGCCAGTGCGGCCGCGCTCACGACACCGGCCGCGAGCATCGAGAAGCCTACGAGGAATGACACGATCGGTTTCTTGAACGCGCGCTCGGCGAAGACCGCCGAACCGCCCGCGCGCGGGTACTTCGTCACGAGTTCCGCATAGGAGCCGGCGGTCAGCAGCGCCAGGAGGAGCGCGATGCCGAGCGGCACCCAGATCGCGCCGCCCGTCTCGCCCGCCATGACGCCGACGAGCGCGTAGATGCCGGCGCCGAGCACGTCGCCGAGGATGAAGAGGAAGAGGAACAGGCCGGAGATGTTGCGCTTGAGCTTGGCGCTGGCCGGAGGTGTCTCGACTCCTGCAGGTGAGGTCATGAGCAGAAGGTAGGCCCGAACCGCTCCGGCGGCAATGCCTGCGAGTGCGGGAGGCTGGGAGTATCTGCGCCTAGATGAGGCCGCGGAGCAGCTCCTCCGGCGTGACGCCGCGATCGCGTGCCCGGCGGAGCAGCCGCTCGTGCTCGTCCTCGGTCAGCGAGATCGTGAACGGATGCCACGTCGGTGCGTCGAGCGAGAAGAGGGCGTCGTCCTCCTCCTCGAAGGAGGCGCCAACGCGTTCGGGGCCTGCGAGCTCAGCGGCGGGGTCGATTGTGGGCCGAGGAGCGCTGACCTCGGGCCGCACCTCGGTGCTGATGGTGTGGCCCGCCGTGAAGCCGGGGCCGCTCGGCACGGGGGTGCCGCGGCGGTAGGCCTCCGCGACCGCGCGGGCACGGACATCCGCTGCCTCGTTGAGCTCGTGGCCGACGTGGCCCTTGACCCACTCGAAGGTGAAGTCGCGACCCTGGAGCGCCTCGTCGAGTTCCTTGAGTAGCTCGACGTTCATGACGGGGGAGCCGTCGGCCTTGCGCCAGCCCTTGCGCTTCCACCCGGGCATCCACTTGGTGACCGAGTTGATGACGTACTGGCTATCGCACAGCACCAGCAGGTCTTCGTTGACGTGTGCGGTGGCGCGGAAGAGCTCGAGCACGGCCTTCAGCTCGCCCTGGTTGTTGGTGGCGTGCTTCCAGCCGCCGGCGTCCCAGCATCCGTCGTCGACGTACCAGGCCCAGCCGGCGGGGCCTGGATTTCCGAGTGCTGATCCGTCGGCGGCGGCGATGATCGTCATTCGGCAATCGTAGCTTTGCGCCCCGACAGCGAGTGCTTGACAGGCAAGTGAGCACTTGCCTATCATGAGTGCATGAGCGACGTGTACAAGGCCCTGGCCGACGAAACGCGCCGCCTCCTGCTAGACGAACTCATGCAGCGCGATGAGCAAACCCTCTTCGAGCTGTGCACCAAACTCGCCATGCACCACGACCTGACGCCCACCCGGCAGGCGGTGTCGCAGCACCTCGACGTGCTCGAAGCAGCGGGACTCGTGCGCACGGAGCGCCGGGGGCGCTACAAGCTCCACACCATTAACACCGCCCCGCTCGCGCAGATCGCCGAGCGGTGGCCCTCGCGAAGGACACACACATGAAGCTCCAGACCGTCAGCATCGTCGTCGATGACCAGCAGCAAGCACTCGAGTTCTACACCGGCACGCTCGGCTTCGAGGTCGCCGCCGACGTGCCCATGGGCGAGCACCGCTGGCTCACTGTCGTGGAGGCGGGCAAGCCGGACGCGACGCAGATCTCCCTTGAGCCGAAGGCGCACCCGGCCGCCGTCGCCTACGCGGATGCCCTCCTGGCCGACGGTATCCCGTGCTGCATCATGGCGGTGGACGACGTGCAGGCAGAGTACGACCGGCTCGTCGCCGAGGGTGTGGCCTTCACGCAGCCGCCAAGCAACATGGGCCCCGTCACGATCGCCGTGCTCGACGACACCTGCGGCAACCTCCTGCAGATCGCGCAGCTCAACGGCTGAGCGAACCGTCTACGCCTTGGGGATGACCGTCAGCACGCGCGTGATGAACTCGAAGTAGGAGTTCATGTAGCCGGTGAGGAACTCCTTCGTCGACTCGTTCGTCACCTCGCCGTCGTCGGTGATGAGGCCCGGCGTCATCTGGATGTAGGCCTCGGGCGAGTTCATCTGTGGCGAGTCGCAGAAGCTCAACACGCTGCGGAGGTTCTGCTGGGCGACGGCCGTGCCGATCGCGCCAATCGACGCCCCGATGACCGCAGAGGGCTTGCGCGCGAAGGAGTTCTGCCCCCACGGCCGGCTCGCCCAGTCGATCGCGTTCTTGAGCGCGCCCGGGATGGCCCGGTTGTACTCGGGCGTCACGAAGAGCACGGCGTCGACGGATGCGATGGCCTCCTTGAGTGCGCGACCCTCGGCCGGGTAGTCGTTGTCGTAGTCGTAGCTGTAGAGCGGCAGGTTCGCGATGGGGATCTCGGTGAACTCGAGCTCCTTCGGGGCGAGTCTGATGAGCGCCTTCGAGAGGGTGCGGTTGATGGATGCGGTCGCGAGGCTCCCGACGAAGTAGCCGACCGTGTAGGGCGGTTCGTGGTGGTGGATCTCCGGCATGGCGTGCCTCCTCGGCGTCGTGGACGTGCGGATGCCCGCCACGCTAGGTCGGGCGGCCTCAACGTTGGGCGAGACTCAGGCGACTCACGGCTGGACGTCGCGGCGTCAAGGCTGGGCGCTGCGTGTCACGGCGCGGTTGTAGCGCATGGCGACCTCGAGCCACTCACCGAGCCCGCCCTCGTCGGCGATCGCATCCGCCTCGACCTCGATCCACCCCGGCCCCATGTCGCGCCCCTCGCCCATCTCCGCCTGCCGTGCTCCGGCGCGCTCGACGAGTCGCTCGTGCTCCTCGGCTGCCACCCGCACGAGGAGCCCGCCGTTCTTGAGGGCGCTCGCGATCATCTTCTCGTTGACCATGAACGATCGACCGCCAAACATCGACACCTCGCGCACGGTCGGCTCCTCCGCGAGCCGGGCGCGAAGACGTTCCACGAGCTCGCCCTGTTCCGGTGTCATGGTGCCTCCCTCGTCGTAGGGCAACGGTAGGCGCTCCGCCGGGGCCGTGGCTAGGGCGCGATCACCCGGGCGCCGCTGTCGGAGGGCACTGCCAGACTGGGCGGGTGAAGCATCCCTTCGAGCGCGTCGTGCAGCAGCATGGCGCGACTGTGCTGCGCGTGTGCCGGGCCGTGCTGGGCGTGCAGGACGCGGATGACGCGTGGTCCGAGACCTTCCTCGCCGCGCTGCGCGCCTACCCCTCGCTGCCCGATGACGCCAACGTCGAGGCATGGCTCGTGACGATCGCGCACCGCAAGGCGATCGATGTCATTCGCGCGCGCGAGCGTGCCCCGCTGCCGGTCGCGGAGCTTCCCTCCACAGGGGTCGCGCCCGCGAAAGATCCAGACCTCTGGGCGCTCGTCGCCACCCTGCCGGATCGGCAGCGGCAGGCTGTCGCTTACCACTTCTTCGCGGGACTCCCGCACTCCGAGGTTGCCGCCATCGTCGGCTGCTCTCCGGATGCCGCACGCCGGGCCTCCTCCGACGGTGTCGCCGCCCTGCGAGCCAAGTGGTTCCCCCCGTAGCGATTCTTCCTGCCGCCGACCTCACATCCGTGCCCACCCGCGCGTCTACAGGGAAACGGCACCACGACAAGGAGCTCCCATGACCACCATCTTCGAGGGCGCACCGCCCGCGCTGCAGCCCGACCATTTAGAGGAGGCGGCAGCGCTCTCCCGACTGCATGAGCGACTCGAGACGGATGCCGCGGCATCCGAACTCCTCGACGTCGCCTACCGCACGGTCGACACCCCGATCGGCGCGCTGCTCCTCGCCGCGACCCCCGCGGGCCTCGTGCGCCTCGCCTTCGAGCGTGAGGACTTCGACACCGTGCTGGAAGCGCTCGCCGCCCGAGTGAGCCCGAGGGTGCTCGAGTCACCAGGCCGTCTCGACGCTGCCGCCCGGCAGGTCGACGAGTACTTCGCGGGCACGCGCCGGGCCTTCGACGTGCCGCTCGACTGGCGGCTGACGAAGGGCTTCCGCCGCGCCGTGCTCGAGCATCTCGCGGGGATCGGCTATGGGGCGACCGAGAGCTACACGCAGGTCGCCGCCGCGACGGGCAGCCCGCGCGCCGTGCGCGCCGTGGGTACCGCCTGCGCGACCAACCCGCTGCCCATCGTCGTGCCGTGCCACCGCGTGCTGCGCTCCGACGGTTCCCTCGGCGGCTACCTCGGCGGGCTCGACGCCAAACGCGTGCTGCTCGGGCTGGAGGCGGCAGCGTGAGCGCCGGCACGGAGGCGGCGACGGCCGCGGCTGGCGCTGCGTCGGCCCCGACTGGTGCTGCACTCAGCCCGGTTCCCGAACCGTCGCCCCTCCTTGTCGGCGACGACGGACTCGCCAGGCCCGCGTGGGCATCCCGTGACCCGCTCATGCGGGAGTACTACGACACCGAGTGGGGCATGCCCGTGCGCGACGAGCGTGGAGTCTTCGAGCGGCTGAGCCTCGAGGCGTTCCAGTCCGGCCTCTCATGGGCGACGATCCTGCGCAAGCGCCCCGCCTTCCGCGCGGCATTCCACGACTTCGATCCCGACACGGTCGCGGGCTACGGCGAGGCGGACTTCGACCGGCTCATGGCCGACGCGGGCATCGTGCGCAACCGCCTCAAGATCGCGGCAACGATCCAGAACGCCGCCGCAACGGTCGCGCTGCGCGAGGAGGGCGGGCTCGCCGAGTTCGTCTGGTCATTCCAACCGGCTGAGACTCCCAAGCCGGTCACCTTCGCGGATGTCCCCACCACCTCGCCCGAATCGACCGCGCTCTCGAAGGCGCTCAAGAAGATGGGCTTCACCTTCGTCGGGCCGACAACGATGTACGCCCTCATGGAGGCCATCGGCATCGTCGACACCCACCTCCTCGGCAGCCACCGCCGGGGCAGCTCTGGGGTGTGGGCGGAGTAGGCGCCGGGATTGCGCGCCACCTCTGGCAGTCGCCGCGTCACGCGTCGAAGCGCGCGCCCTCCCAGCTGGACCGGCGGAGCATGAGCGCCAGCAAGATCAGGCCGCCGGCCGGGATGAGAGCGAGCAGCGCCCAGGCGCCAGACAGGTTGGAGTCGTGGAGGCGGCGAACGGCGACCGTGACTCCGGGAACGAGCGTGAAGAGGACCCATGCTGCGCCGAGGATCGCGAAACCCGCAACTACTGCCGACTCGGAAGGCCCGGTCGCGCTCGTCGTGAAGACGGTGAGGTCCGCGAAGAACCCCGAACCGAAAGGCCCGACTCTCAAGCTCGGCTGGGGAGCCGATCCGGCCACCAGGAGGGGTACGGCGAACAGGCATGTCCCGACGACGAGGATGTTGACCAGCATCCACCACCAGTACTCGCTGCGGCTCGCACGGCCGCGCAGGAGGAACGCGTCCCTCACGAACCGCGCCATGGCAGTCGGCAGCGATGCGCCGGAGGCGGGCGGGGAATCCGCGAGTATTCCGGTGGCGTAGGTCACAGCCCGATGCTAGGGGAGTGCCGCTCAGTTTCGATAGGGCGCCCGCATGCCGAAGTGCTCGCGCAGGGCGAGGTCGGCCGCGTACCAGCCGTTCATGCCGTGGACGGCGGGCCCAGGGGCCGTCGCCGCGGAGCAGAGGTACAGGCCATCGACGGGAGTCCGCCACGGGGTGCGCGAGATCACCGGACGCTTGACGAGCTGCAGCAGGTCGAGCGCGCCGGAGAAGATGTCGCCGCCGATGTAGTTGGCATTGTGCGCCTCGAAATCACTCGTCGACATCGTGTTCGAGGCGACGATGAGGTCACGGAAGCCCGGAGCGAAGCGTTCGATCTGCCGAATGACCGACTCCGTGACATCCGCCGTGCTGCCGTTGGGCACGTGCGTATAGGTCCAGAGCACGTGGTGGCCCTCCGGAGCACGCGAGGGGTCAACCACGGAGGGCTGCACCGCCAGCACGTAGGGCTTCTCGTGCACACGACCCCGCGCGACCGCGTGCTCGGCTGCCACGATCTCCTGCCGCGAACCGCCCACGTGCACGGTCGGCGAGAGCGCGACCTGCGCGTTGGACCACGGCACAGGCCCGGAGAGGGCGAAGTCGACCTTCGCCGCCGCCTGCCCGTAGCGGAAGCGGGCGAGCGCCCGCGCGTACTTCGCTGGCAGGTCGGTGAAGCGGGCGAGCATCCGCGGCGTCGTGTCGAGCAGGGTGATCTTCGACGGCTCGAGATCCTTCGCCGAGGTCACGGTCGTGCCCAGGCGGATGCGCCCGCCCATCGCCTCGAAATCGGCCGCCATCGCGTCCGCGATCGCCTGGGAACCCCCGAGCGGCACGGCCCAGCCACCGGCGTGCGCATGGGCGGCCAGCAGGATGCCCGCGCCGGAAGTCGTGAGCGACGGTTGGGAGTGGTTCGTGTGGGCGGCGACGCCCGTGAGCATCGCGCTGGCTGCCTCGCTTGAGAAGCGCCGGTTCCAGCTCGCCGAAGTGCCCTGCTCGAGCGTGCGCAGGCCGTAGAGCACCGCCGCCGGGATCGAGTCGGGCACCCGCAGGAGCTGCGAGCCGGTGAAGTCGACGATGCCATCGATGCGCTTGATCAGCGGCGCGAAGAAGCGGCGCCACGCCCTGCCGTCGGGCCCTAGGCCGTCGACCGTGCGGTCAAGCGAGTGCCACGCGATGCCGGCCCGTCCACCGTCGAGCGGATGCGCATACGACGCCTCCGGGATGACGAAGTCGACGCGGCGCTTGAGGCCCCACGCCTGGAAGAAGGGCGATGCCAGCGCCGCCGGGTGCACGGCCGAGCAGACGTCATGCAGGTAGCCCGGGCCTGTCAGCTCGCGCGTCTGCAGGCCACCGCCCACGACATCCGCCGCCTCGGTCAGCACGACCTCGAGGCCCGCCTTGGCGAGCGTCAGCGCGGCGGCAAGACCGTTGGGCCCGGCCCCCACCACATTCGCATCAACCACGGGCACCATCCTGCCCGGGTTCGGGGGTGCCGGGGTCCGGCTCGCCCGCCGGGTTCTCGACATCGACGGCGTTGGCCCCGTCGGGATCCACGTCGGGGTCGCGCGCGGGCGCGCCCGCCGCGGTCGCGCCATCCGCAGATGGATGGGTTTCGTCGTGCGGCGCTCGGTTTTCGGCAGGATGCTCGTGTCGCGATCTGAGCTTTCCGCCGAAAGGTGAGCGCGGCGCATCCGCACCGGTGCCCGACGGCGCGAAGGGGCCGCCGCCCCGCGCGGCGTGACCCGGCCCGAGCTGCACGGGCCCCACGAGCTCGTCGATCGGCGTGCGGATCCACCACAGCCGACGCTGGCGCCGCTCCTCGTGCGTCGCGAAGCGGTAGAGGAAGACGCGCGCGCGCACCCACGAGGGCGGTGCGTCCGGGAAGGGGTTGAGCCGGAGCAGCCGGAGCACAGCCTTGTCGCCCTCGAGCAGACGGATGAGCAGCACACTGAACCACCGCTCCTGCCGGCCCAGCGCCAGGAACCACATGAGCCAGTCGAGCCGAAGGTGGTACGGCGCGAACTGCCGCGGCACCCGCGTCGGGTCGCCGGGCTTGCCCTTGAACTCGTACTCGCGCCATCCGCGGTCGGGCGTCGGCGCGCGGGTGCCCTCGATGACGATCTCGTAGCGCTCCTTCGTCACAGTGCCGAACGCCCCGTAGGCGTTGACGAGGTGGTAGCGGTTGAAGCTCGCGTTCATGAGCTGGTTGCTCGAGAACAGGTTCAGGAGCGGGCGCCAACTCAGCACGACCAGGAACGCGGATGCCACGAGCACCACGATCGCGAACCACGTGTACTCATCGGCGACCCCGAATGTGCCGGCCTCGCCGCGCCCCGGCAGCTCCCACCCGGGCACCCAGGCGTTGAGGGCGGTCGCGGCCTTCACGAGCCACGGGAAGTCGGCGATCGCCGAGAAGGCGAGCACGATGCTGAGCCAGTTGAGCCACGCGAAGTTGCCGGTCAGCACGAGCCAGCCCTGCGTGCCGATGATGATGACGGCGGCCACGGAGGAGGCGATCTGCGCGACCGGATGCGGGATGAGCGCCGCGAAGAGGAACCACGGCACGACGAGCTGCGCGAAGTGGGAGCCGAGCACCTCCGCCTTGTGGAACCACTTCGGCAGGAGGTGCGCGAATCGGCTGAGCGGCCCCGGCATGGGCTGCGTCTCATGGTGGTACATGAGGGCCGTGAGGTCGCGCCACTCGCTTCCGCCGCGCATCTTGATCATGCCCGCGCCAAACTCGAGCCGGAACACGAGCCACCAGCACAGCACGATGATCGGCAGGGGCGGCGGCACCTCGTTCGAGCCGAGGAACGCGACGATGAACCCCGCCTCCAGCAACAGGCTCTCCCAGCCGAAGCCGTAGAAGGTCTGGCCGACGTTGACGATCGAGAGGTACAGGGTCCACATCAGGAGGAACACGAGCAGGGGAACCCACGGCGGCCCCATTTGCGGCAACCCGACGACGACGGATGCCGCGGCGAGGGCCCCGACGAGGCAGACGAGGCGAAGCATCCGGTCGCTGTAGTGCCAGTGGAAGATGCTCGGCGCCTGCCGGAAGGTCACGCGGCGCAGGAACGCGGGCGTGGGCGAGAGGCCGCGCTCCCCGAGCAGCGCGGGGAACTGGTTGAAAGTCGACAGGAAGGCGACGAGGAACATGGCGGCGACGCCCCGCTGCAACACCTGCCGCGCGAGCTCGTACTCGGTCGCCCACATCCACTCCATGCGCCAGACGCTAGAGTCGGCGGTCCGCCGCCGCTCTCACCAAGCACCCAGCGAACCCCGCCACTTCCCGCTGAGACGACACTCAAGCACCTTCACAGTGCCCGGGAGGGTGTTTGAGTGTCGTCTCAGCGAGTTAGGGCGTCGGCGTGAGCGCGTCGTAGGCGCGGAAGGACGGCGTCAACCGCAGGCACAGCGCGATGAGCGCGATGATCAGGATGCCGCCGAGCAACGGCGGGAACCAGAGCCCCGCCACGAGGGCAACCGCGCCGACGTAGAAGTCTCCGATGCGGGGCCCGCCCGTGACGACGACGATGAAGATGCCCTGCAGGCGTCCGCGCATGTTGTCGGGCACGGCCGTCTGCAGCATGGTCGAGCGGAAGATGGCGCTGACGTTGTCGGATGCCCCGGTGCCGGCCATCATGATCGACGCCAGCACGAGCGCGGTCAGGTTTGCCCCCGCGATGTCCTCCGTGGCAGCGGCGAAGCCCCCGAGCTGCACGACCGCGATGACGACGCCGAAGCCAAGGACGAAGGCACCGTAGGCGGCGATGGACCAGCCGATCGCGATGCCGTGCCGCCGCACGGTGCCGAGCTTGCCCGACAGCAGGCTGCACAGCAGGGTGCCGATCGCGCCAGCCGCAGTCAGGATCCCGACCGTCACCGCGCCGCCGCCGATGAGGAGCGCCCCGACGGCCGGGAACAGCGCGTGCGGTCGCCCGAAGGTCATGGCGATGATGTCGACGATGAACGACATCCGGATGTTCGGTGCCCGCTTGAGAAAGGCGAGCCCCTTGCGCACCGACTCGAGGCCCGGGCGGTGCAGTTCGCCCTCAGGGGTGATGGAGGGCAGCGCGATGATGCCGAGGAACGCGGCGCAGAACAGCACGACGTCGAGCGAATAGGTCCACGCGAAGCCGAGGCTCGCGACGAGCACGCCGGCGATCGCCGGGCCGACCGTGATGGCCGCGCCCGCGCTCATCCCCTGGAGGGCGGATGCTGCGGGCAGCAGGTTCCGCGGCAGCAGGCGCGGCGTGATGGCGTTGCGGGTCGCCCCCATGATCGTGGCCGCGACCGAGTTGAGGGTCGTGAGCGCGTAAAGGTGCCAGAGCTGCTGCACGTCGAGCCAGGTGATCGTGGCGAGGGTCGCGATCGCGAGCCACGCGGCGACGGCGGCCAGGAGGGCGACGCGTCGGCGATCGAAGGCGTCGGCGAGCATCCCGCCGTAGAAGCCCGCGAGGATCATGGGCACGAGCGCGATCGTGCCGACCATGGCGACGGCGAAGGTCGACTCCGTCATGGAGTAGACGTGCAGGCCGACGGCGACGACCGTCATCTGGCTGCCGATCGTCGAGATCGCGGTGCCGATCCACAGGCGGGCGAAGGCGGGACTGTGCTTGAGCGGCGTGAGGTCGATCAGGTGCGCGAGGCGCCGACTCTTCGGGGGTGTTTCAGGCGCAGGCACCCGAGAAGCCTACGCCGTGCCGCCGCCGGCGCGTGCCTCAGTCCCGGGCGTCGTCGGGCGTTGTCGAGACCACGGACGCAGCACCGCGCTGGCGTCGACGCCGCCGCAGCAGCACCCAGGTCAGCAGCAGCGCAATCGCGGGCACGATGAGCCACGGCAGGATGACGCCGAGCGCGACGAGTAGGAACGACACGAAGCCCACAAGCGCATCCCACCCGGCGACGAGCCCCGTCCAGAAGGTGTCGGGGTCGTCGACCGGGGCGTCGGCCTCCGAGCCGAGGTGCACCGTGATGGTCGAGTAGTCGACCTGGTCGGCGATCGAGCGACGCTGGGACTGGAGCGACTCGAGGTCGGCCTGCCGCTCCGCGAGCGTCGACTCGATCGTGATGAGGTCACTCGTCGTGTCAGCATCCACCATGAGCGCGAGCAGGCGGTCGACGGATGCCTCGAGTGCCGTGATGCGCGCATCCAGGTCCTTGGCGACCGAGGTGACGTCCTGACGATAGGTGCGCGTCTCCTCAACCTCGCCCAGTTCCTCGAGGTCGTTGAGGGTGCTGCTGAGCTTGGCCGAGGGGATCCGCACGGTGAGTTCGGCGCGGCCCGGGTCGTCGTCACGCGGCGCCGTCTCGGAACGATTGTCGACGTGTCCGCCTGCCCGCTCCACGATGTCGGCTGCCGCATCGGCGGCGTCGCGCGGGTCCTCGACTGTGAGCCACAGGTCGCCCGTGACGATGACCTGTCGCCCCTGCGCTTCGACCTGTTCAACACGTCGCTCATCCGAGACGTCGGGCAACGCCTCGCCGACTGCCTGCCCACCGGAGTCGGAACGGGCCTCGGAAAAGCCGCTCCGGGCATCCGCGGAGCAGCCGGTGAGGGCCGCGAGCGTCAGCAGGATCGTGGCCGGGAGCAGGAGTCGTCGCCTCATGGGCTCAGGCTATGGGTGGGGTGAACTACAGCACCACCCAACGTTTGCAACGATCCGAGCGTCAGGCGCGACTCGGTGCCCGCTGACATACTCTGCATCATGACCTTCGGCAGCAGCATCCGCACCGCATTGGCAACCGTCGGTCTCGCCCCGCGGCCGGTGCTTCATGTCGCGGGCGATGTGGGGGAGGGGCCCGTCGTCATCCTGGTGCACGGAATCGCGTCGTCGTCGGTGACGTTCCAGAACCTCGTGCCGCTCTTGGAGCGAGACCACCGTGTCATCTCGATCGACATCCTGGGGCACGGAGAGTCGCCGACCCCCGCGAACGCCGAATACACCATCGAGGAGCATGTCAAGTGGCTCCAGCGCACCATAAAGCGCCTGCGCATCCGGGACGAGTACACGATCGTCGGCCACTCCCTCGGCGCCTTGATCGTGTCGCGATTCGCCCGGGTCACGCGCGACCGCATCACGAAGGTCGTGCTCGTGAGCCCCCCGGTCTATCTATCGCCGCAGGAGATCGCGGACCCGATCGACCGCGCCGCCGTGGGCGCCTACCTGCGCGTCTACGAGTACCTCCGCAGCCACAAGGAGTTCACGATCAAGCGGGCCGCCGTCGTCGCCCGGCTCATGCCCATCCGCGACTCATTCGAGATTACGGAGCGAAACTGGCGCGCCTTCGTGCTCTCGCTCCAACGGTGCATCGAATCGCAGACCACCCTTACCGATATCGCCGCCATCAGGGTGCCGGTCGAAATCATCTACGGCGCACTCGACCAGTTCATCATTCCCGGCAGCATGAAGCTGCTCAAGAACATGCGCAATGTCACGGTGCGCCGGGTCGACCTCAACGACCACATCGTGCGGCGCAGGCTCGCCCGGGAGATTGCGGCAGCCATCCGGGGCGAGCAGCAGGACACGGATGCCGCGGAGCGCCGCGACCCGCAGCATTCCGAACCACCTGCGGACACCGACGCGGGGTAGCGTCGAGGGATGCACACTCGTACCCTCGGCCGCACTGGTCGCACCGTCTCAGTCATCGGCCTCGGAACCTGGCAGCTCGGCGCGGACTGGGGTGACGTCAGTGAAGCGGATGCCACGGCCGTCCTCGACGCGGCCGTGCAGTCCGGCGTCACCTTCTTCGACACCGCCGACGTCTACGGTGACGGCCGCAGCGAGAGCATCATCGGCCGTTACCTCGCCGACAACCCGTCGATCGACATCACGGTGGCGACCAAGATGGGACGGCGCGAGGAGCAGGATCCCGCCAACTTCACGCTCGGCAAGTTCCGCGAGTGGACCGATCGCTCGCGCCGCAATCTCGGCGTCGACACGCTCGACCTCGTGCAGCTGCACTGCCCGCCAACGCCCGTGTTCTCGAACGACGCCGTCTACGACGCGCTCGACACCCTCGTCGAGGAGGGTGCGATCGCGAACTATGGCGTCAGTGTCGAGACCGTCGATGAGGCGCTCGCCGCGATCGCGCGTCCCGGCACGGCCTCGGTGCAGATCATCCTCAACGCCTTCCGCCTCAAGCCCCTCGACGCCGTCTTGCCCGCGGCCAAGGAGGCCGGCGTCGGCATCATCGCTCGCGTGCCCCTCGCATCCGGCCTCCTGAGCGGTCGCTACACGACCGAGACGACCTTCGCCGAGAACGACCACCGCACCTTCAACCGCGGCGGCGAGGCCTTCGACGTGGGAGAGACCTTCTCGGGCGTCGACTTCGAGGCCGGCGTCGCGGCGGCGCAGGAGTTCGCGGCCTTGATCGCAGGGGAGCCTGCGGCATCCGGATACTCGACCGCGCAGGTCGCCCTCGCGTGGGTCGCACAGCTCGACGGCGTGAGCTCGGTCATCCCTGGCGCGCGCAACCCGGAGCAGGCGCAATCGAACGCGGCCGCGGGTGAACTCCCGCAGCTCAGCGAGGGCTTCACTGCGGGCGTGCGAGACATCTACGACCGCTACTTCCGCGCCGCCGTCCACCCGCGCTGGTAGGAGCGGCTCACTCCTTGAGGGTGAGCACCGGCTCCGTGTCTGGGATGGGGCTCGCGTCGCGGCCGCGCAGGTCGGGGCCGCGGAAGAAGACGGCGACGATGACCCCCAGGAACGCGAATACCGCCGCCACCCAGTAGGCGCCCACCGCGTCGAAGCCGTCGATCATGAAGCCGGCGAGGGCCGAGCCGATCGCGGCGCCGATCAGCTGGCCGGTGCCAATCCATCCGTAGGCCTCGGCGGTCTCGCTGAATTTGACGCTCGCCGAGGTGATCGTGAACATCGCGGCGAGGGCGGGCGCGATGCCAACTCCCGCGATGAAGAGGGCGATGGAGATCCACCACAGTTCCAGGATGAGCATGGCTGCCGCGAGGCCGACGAAGACGATGCCCATGCGGCGGGCGAGCGCCCACGGATCGATCTGCCGGTGACCGAACGTCAAGCCGCCCGCGAGCGAGCCGACAGAGAAGATCGCGAGGGCGATGCCGGCGCTCGCGTCGCCGTGGCCGAAGGTCGCGACGACTCCGGCCTCGATCGCGGCACAGGCGCCGACGAGGAGGAAGCCGAGGCCCGTGGCGAGCAGCACGGTCGGCCGGCCCAGCACGGCGCCCATGCGCCTGCGGGCCCGGGGGATGCGCACCTGGCTGAGTTCGCGCGCTGCGACGAACCACGCTGTGCCCACGATGAGGAACACGAGGGCGAGTAGGATCGCCTGCCTCGTGCCCACCTGGGTCGCGACGAAGGTGGTGACGACCGGGCCGACGACCCAGATGATCTCCTGCGCCGAGGCATCGAGCGAGAAGAGGGGGGTGAGCTGCTTCGCGGGTACGAGCTTGGGGTAGATCGTGCGCACGGCCGGTTGGATGGGCGGGTTCGAGATGCCCGCGATGAAGCCGACGAGCATGTAGAGCGCGACCGACATCTCGACGAGCGCGATCGTCGCCACAGCGGCGGCGCAGACGGATGCCGTCAGCACGATGACGGGCCGCATGCCCCAGACCCCCATCCATCGGGTGGTGACGGGCCCGGCGATGGCCTGCCCGATGCTCGTCGCCGCGAGCACGAGGCCGGCCGCGCCGTAGGAGTCGTGCACCTGCTCCACGTGCAGGAGGAAGGCGAGCGAGAGCATCCCGCCGGGGAAGCGAGCGACCAGCTGTGACCCCATGAGGCGCCCCACGCCGCGGGTCTTCAGCAGGTCGATGTAGCGCTTCACAAGAGCACGAGTCTAGCCCCCGAGGGTGGCGTTTCACGGTCCAGCATGGGGCGGATTCGGATGTCGGTGGTTGCCTGCAGGATTACTGCACAGGCTGTGCAGAACTCGGCGAAGTTATGCACATCTGTGGATGACACGCCCACTAGATATAGGGATATGTTCTCGGGCACACCCCGCTATATAGTGGTCGAACGCTGAATCGGCACAAAGGGGAAAAAGAGTGGGAATCACCGTAGTCAAGCGCGACGGCACACGCGAGCCATACGATGCGAACAAGATCAACCTCGCGATCGAAGAGGCCAGCAAGGGCCTCGACGAGAACATCACGTGGGTGACCCAGATCGCGAGCGAGCTTGAACTGACACTCTTCGACGGCATCACGACGCAGCAGCTCGATGAGGCCGTCATCCAGGTGGCCCTGCAGAACGTCAAGGACGACCCCGCCTTTGACACCGTCGCGGCGCGCCTCCTGCTCAAGACCATCTACAAGCGCGTGCTCGGCGACTACGAGAACGACGACGACCTCCGCCGCCTGCACGTCGAGCACTTTGGCCCCAACATCCGCCGCGGCGTCGAGGAAGGCCTCCTCGACCCGCGACTCGTCGAGCTCTTCGACCTCGACCAGCTGGCCGCCGCCCTCGACCCCACGCACGACGGGCTGCTCAAGTACATCGGTGTCGTCACGCTCAACAACCGCTACGGCATCAAGGGCCGCAACGGCGACGCCCTCGAGGTTCCCCAGTACTTCTGGATGCGCATCGCGATGGGCCTCTCGCTCAACGAGCCCGACCCCAACGCCACCGCCATCGCCTTCTACGACAAGATGTCGAAGCTCGAGTACCTCGCCGCCGGCTCGACGCTCGTCAACGCGGGCACGATCTACCCCCAGCTCGCGAACTGCTTCGTCATGGAGATGCAGGACGACATGGAGCACATCGCCAAGACGACGCGCGATGTCATGTGGCTCACGAAGGGCACGGGCGGCATCGGCCTCTCGGTCACGAAGCTGCGCGCCCAGGGTTCGCCCATCCGCTCCAACAACACGACCTCGACGGGCCCCATCCCGTTCATGCACACGATCGACTCGATCCTGCGTGCCGTGAGCCGTGGCGGCAAGAAGTTCGGCGCCCTCTGCTTCTACATGGAGAACTGGCACATGGACTTCCCCGAGTTCATCGACCTTCGCCAGAACTCCGGTGACCCCTACCGTCGCACCCGCACCGCCAACACGGCCGTGTGGATCAGCGACGAGTTCATGAAGCGCGTGCAGAACGACGAGGACTGGTACCTCTTCGACCCGCTCGAGGTCGCCGACCTCAACGAGCTCTACGGTGCCGCCTTCTCGGCTCGCTACAACGAGTACATCGAGATGGCCAAGAACGGCGAGCTGCGGATGCACAAGGTCATCAAGGCCCGCGAGCAGTTCAAGGCGATCCTCGTCTCCCTGCAGGGCTCGAGCCACCCGTGGCTCACCTGGAAGGACACGATCAACAACCGTGCCCTCAACAACAACACGGGCACGATCCACCTCTCGAACCTCTGCACCGAGATCACGCTGCCGCAGGACGAAGACAACGTCTCCGTCTGCAACCTGGCATCGATAAACCTCAGCCGCCACCTTCTCGTGGATCCCGTGACCGGCAAGGTCAGCATGGACTACAAGAAGATCGACGAGAGCGCCCGCATTGCGGTGCGCCAGCTCGACAACCTCATCGACATCACGCGCTCCTCGGTCAAGGAGGCGGATTTCTCCAACCAGCAGAACCGTGCCGTCGGTCTCGGCGTCATGGGCTTCACCGACATCGTCGAGAAGCACGGCTTCTCCTACGAGAGCGAAGAGGCCTACGAGTTGATCGACGAGATCATGGAGCACGTCTCCTACGCGGCGATCGATGAGAGCGCCGAGCTCGCCAAGGTTCGCGGCTCCTACACGAACTTCGAGGGTTCGCGCTGGTCGCAGGGGCTCGTGCCGATCGACTCGATCGCGCTCACGGAGCAGGACCGCGGCGTCGAGATCAAGGTCAACCGCAAGACGCGCCTCGACTGGGACGCGATGCGGGAGAAGGTCAAGGGCGGCATGCGCAACGCGACGCTCATGGCGATCGCACCGACGGCATCCATCGGCCTCGTCGCCGGCACGACGCCCGGCCTCGACCCGCAGTTCTCGCAGATCTTCAGCCGCTCAACCTCGAACGGCAAGTTCCTCGAGGTCAACCGCAACCTCGTCGCCGACCTGCAGAAGCTCGGCATGTGGGAGAGCGTTCGCGAAGACATCCTGCGCAGCCAGGGTGACATCTCGCGGGTGGCGTCGATCCCGGACCACCTCAAGGAGGTCTACAAGACGAGCTTCCAGCTCTCGCCCTACGCCTTCCTCGAGGTCGCGGCGCGTGCCCAGAAGTGGATCGACCAGGCCATCAGCCGCAACATGTACCTCGAGACTCGTGACCTCGGCGAGATGATGGACATCTACTACGGGGCATGGGAGCGCGGCGTCAAGACGACCTACTACCTGCACATGAAGCCCCGTCACCAGGCCGAGCAGTCCACCGTCAAGGTCAACAAGACGGCGGAGATCTCGGGCGGAGCGAAGCGCGGCTTCGGCGCGGCCAGCTCGGCAGCGGCATCCGTGCCCTCCTCCGCGACGCCCGCAGAGGAGCAGACCGCGGTGAGTGCCGCCCCGGCAGCAGCTCCCGCCGTCTCGGCACCCGCCCGCCGCGGCTTCGGCAGCGTCGCCCCGAAGGAAGGTGCGTGATCGTGAAAGGCCACACCATGAGCGCAAGCATCGACGACTACTCCGTGCCGGTCGATCCCATGGACGACCTGCAGTGCGACAGCTGCCAGTAGGACACACCGCGTAGCCGGCCGCGGCCACCGGGGCAGACGTCTCGGTGGGCCCGGCTCTCGCACACACCAGAAAGAAGATGAAGTAACGAATGGGCATTCTCGGCACCGGCATCCAGGAAGCACTCCTGCTCAAGCCGATCAAGTACCAGTGGGCCATGGACCTCTACGACCAGGCGGTTGCCAACACCTGGTTCCCCAATGAGATCCAGCTCGGCGAAGACATCGCAGACTTCAAGAAGATGACGGATGAAGAGCGTCACGCCGTGACGTTCCTCATGAGCTACTTCAACCCCAACGAGCTGCTCGTCAACAAGGCGCTCGCCTTCGGTGTCTACCCCTACGTCAACTCGGCCGAGGCGCACCTCTACCTCGCCAAGCAGATGTGGGAGGAGGCCAACCACTGCATGTCGTTCGAGTACGTGCTCGAGACCTTCCCCATCAACAGGGAAGAGGCCTACGCGGCGCACGTCGACATCCCGTCGATGGCCAAGAAGGAAGAGTTCCAGGTCAAGTTCCTCCGTCGTATGACCGAGGAGACCCTCGACATCAACACGCTCGAGGGCAAGCAGGACTTCGTGCGCAACCTCGTTGCCTACAACGTCGTGCTTGAGGGCATCTGGTTCTACTCGGGCTTCATGGTGGCGCTGTCGTTCCGCCAGCGGAACCTGCTGCGCAACTTCGGCTCCCTCATGGACTGGATCGTGCGCGACGAGAGCCTGCACCTCAAGTTCGGCATCAACCTCATCCTCACGGTGCTGGAGGAGAACCCCGAGCTGCAGACGCCCGAGTTCGCCGAGGAGATCCGCCAGATGATCCTCGACGCGGTCGAGCTGGAGGAGCAGTACAACCACGACCTGCTCCCCGGTGGCATCCTGGGCCTCAACGCCAACTACATCAACCAGTACGTCAAGTACCTCGCAGACCGGCGCCTCGAGGAGCTCGGATTCGAGGCGCACTACAAGGTTTCCAACCCGGCCAAGTGGATGGCGACCGCGAACGACACGCTCGAGCTGGTCAACTTCTTCGAGTCGACCAACACCTCCTACGAGGTCAACGCCAAGACCACGGCGTCAGCCGCGAAATAACCAAATCCCGCTTACCCGCGAGGAAGGCGCGTCCCGATCACGGGGCGCGCCTTCTGCGTTGCGTGCCCGGCATCGGCGGCTGGGACCGACAGTGCGGCTCAGCGTGTCGCGAGTGCCTTCTGCACCCGCTGCACCGAGACCGGTCCGGTCGTGCCGAGGTGTTGCGCGAAGAGGCTGATGCGCAGTTCCTCAAGCATCCAGCGCACCTGCACGAGGTGCGCCCGCTCCGGGTCGTCGACCACTTCACGCGTCAGCGGGAGTGGCCCGCCGGCCTTCAGATACAGCTCGGTGGCCTTCTGCACCTCGGCCATCCACACGCGGTCGCGGCCCAGGTTCTCGGCGAGGCGGCCGACCCGGTGCGTGATGCCATCGAGGTACAGCGGGATGCGACGGAGTCGCTCCACCCCGGCGAGGCCGACGAACCCTGGGTGCACGAGGGCGCCGAGCTGCTCGCGGGCGTCGGTGAGCGGCGCGATGAGCGCCATGCTCGTCGCTGCCTTGATGGCCTTCTCGGCGGTGCGCGCCGAGGCGAGCGACCTGGCGACGAGCGAGACCGTGGTGAAGAGCCCGTCGACGATGCCGGCGGAGGCGCGGTCTCGGAGTGCCTCGAAGTCGGCACGGCGCCAGGGGAGGGCTGAAGCATCCGTCGTCTGGCCGATGGTCGCGTCGAGGGTCGCCGCCATGGCGTCGGCGAAGAGCTCCTTCGTTGATGCGTAGGGGCTCGCGCCGAGGCTGAGGATCTCGGCCGGGGTCAGGTGCTGCTGCACATACGCGGTCGGCGCGGGGATCGCGAGCTGCAGCATCCGACGCACGCCGCGACGATGCTCGCGCAGCTGCTCGGCGGGCGTGCTCATGAGCCGGATAGCGACCGAATTGCCCTCGTCGATGAGCGCCGGGTAGCCGCGCACGACATTGCCCGCGAGCTTGGTATCTCGCACGCGCGGCAGCTCCTCGAAGTCCCAGGAGGTGAGCCCCGCGCGTTCGATGGACGGGGCGGATGCCGCGGCCGCCGCACCCGGACGAGGCGCGGGTTGCGACGCCCGCGCGTGGGCCTTCGCGACGCTCTCCCTCGCACGGTCGCGCAGCTTGGCCTGCAGGGAGGTGAGGTTCTTCGATCGGGCGAGTTCCCGGCCGTGCTCGCCGATGACGGCGAAGGTCACGAGCAGGTGATCGGGCACGCGTTCGAGTTCGAAGTCCTCGACGTCGACGGGCGTGTAGGTGCGTCGTTGGATCTCCCGCGCAAGATATTCCGTCAGCGGCATCTCGGTGACATCGAGGTCTTCGGGGAGGTCAGCGAGGAGCTTGCGTGCCCAATCTCCCGCGGGCACGACATTGCGGCGGATGGCCTTCGGCAGCGCCTTGATCAGCGCGGCGACCAGGTCGGCACGCAGGCCGGGCACCTGCCAGTCAAAGCCCGCGGGGGAGAGGCGCGCCAGCAGGGCGAGGGGCACGTGCACGGTGACGCCGTCGTCCTTGGAGCCGGGCTCGAAGCGGTAGGTGAGCTTGAGGCGCTGCTCGCCCTGATGCCACCACTTGGGGTAGTCCGCCTCGAGCAACTCGGGCGCGGCGTCGGACTCCTCGAGCAGGTCCCCACGTGTCATCGTGAGCAGTTCGGGGCTCTCGGGGCGGGTGCGCTTCCACCACGACTCGAAGTCCCGCTGCGTGCATACCTCTGCGGGAATGTGACGGTCGTAGAAGTCGAAGACGGACTCGTCATCGAGCAGGATGTCGCGGCGGCGGGTGCGCTCCTCGAACTCGGCGAGCTGCTTGCGCAGGGCCCGGTTGGTGCGGTCGAACTGGGTCAGGCGCTTGTCGAGCCGCGTGACATCCCACTCGCCCTCGATCAGGGCGTGCCTGATGAAGAGCTCCCGGGACTGCACTGGGTCGATGCGCGCGAACTGCACGCGTCGTCGCGCGACGATTGGCACGCCGTAGAGGGTGACGCGTTCATACGCGACCGCGGCGCCCTGCTTCTTCTCCCAGTGGGGTTCGCCGTACTGCCGCTTGACGAGCTCACCTGCGAGCGGCTCCGCCCAGGCCAGGTCCACGGCGGCGTTCATGCGGGCGAAGAGGCGACTCGTCTCCACGAGCTCGGCCGACATGATCTCGGCGGGAAGCTTCTTGGCGAGCGCCGAGCCTGGGAACACTGAGAAGCGCACCTGCCGCGCCCCGATGTATTCGCCCTTCTTGTTTCGTGGACGCTCACGATCCTTGGGGGCTTTGCCGGATGCCGGCACCACGGTGTCGTCGCGCACGCCGAGCTGGCTCAGCAGCCCCGCCATGAGCGACTTGTGGATGCCGACCCCGTCATTGCTCGGTTCACCGACCGTGAGCCCCAGCGACTTCGCCATCCGGGTGAGCTGTCGGTAGACATCCGCCCACTCCCGCACGCGCAGGTAGTTGAGGTACTCGGCCTTGCACAGGCGACGGAACTGGTTGCCGCTGAGCGCCTCCTCCTGCTCCCTGAGGTAGTTCCAGAGGTTCAGCAGGGTGAGGAAGTCGCTCGTCTTGTCGACAAAGCGGGCGTGCAGCTGGTCGGCCTGCGGGCGTTTCTCGAGCGGGCGCTCGCGAGGGTCCTGGATGCTCAGCCCGGCGACGATCGCCATGACCTCGCGCGTGACGCCGTGGCGGCCCGACTCGATGACCATGCGGGCGAGGCGCGGGTCGATCGGCAACTGCGAGAGCTGGCGGCCGATCTTGGTGATCTCGGGTGCGCCGGTTGAGCCCGCCTTGCCGGTTGGGCTTGTCGAAACCCGCACCGCCCCCAACTCGCGCAGCAGGTCGAGCCCGTCCTTGATGCCGCGAGAGTCGGGCGGCTGAAGGAAGGGGAAGTCCTCGATCGCGCCCAGCCCGAGCGAGATCATCTGCAGGATGACTGCGGCAAGGTTGGTGCGCAGGATCTCCGGGTCGGTGAACTCGGGCCGCTTCTCGAAGTCCTCCTGCGAGTACAGGCGGATCGCGATGCCGCTGCTGGTGCGGCCCGAGCGTCCCGAACGCTGGTTCGCGGATGCCTGCGAGATCGCCTCGATCGGCAGCCGCTGGATCTTCGCCCGCGTGCTGTACCGGCTGATGCGGGCGGTGCCCGCGTCGATCACGTATTTGATGCCGGGCACCGTCAGGGAGGTCTCGGCGACGTTGGTCGCGAGCACGATGCGGCGACGGATGCCCGGGCTCGAGCTCCTCTGGAACACTCTGTGCTGGTCGGCCGAACTCAGCCGCCCGTAGAGCGGCAGCACCTCCACGCCGGGCAGGTTCCGCGCCCGGATTGCGTCCTCCGCATCGCGGATCTCGTTCTCCCCGCTCAGGAACACGAGGATGTCGCCGCTGCCCTCCCGGCCGAGCTCGTCGATCGCGGCGTTGATGCCGTCGAACAGGTCGATCGCGTCGCCGGTGCCGCTGCTCTCCTGCTCGTCGGGGTCGTCGGTGGCAGCATCCGGGGCCAGCGGCCGGTACCGGATCTCGACCGGGTAGGTGCGCCCGCTGACCTCGACGATGGGGGCGGGGTCACCGGACGCGGCGGCGAAGTGGCGCGCGAAGCTCTCGGGGTCGATGGTCGCCGAGGTGATGATGACCTTGAGCTCGGGCCGCTTCGGCAGCAACTGCTTGAGGTAGCCGAGCAGGAAGTCGATCGTGAGGCTGCGTTCGTGCGCCTCGTCGATGATGATGGCGTCGTACTTGCGGAGCATCCGGTCGCGGTGAATCTCGTTGAGCAGGATGCCGTCGGTCATCAGCTTGATGCGGGTGCCCTTGGCGGTGCGGTCGGTGAAGCGCACCTGGTAGCCGACGAGCTCGCCGACCTCTTGCCCGAGTTCCTCGGCGATGCGTTCCGCGATGGTGCGGGCGGCGATGCGGCGCGGCTGCGTGTGCCCGATCGACTCGTAGCCGAGCTCGAGCAGCATCTTGGGCAGCTGCGTCGTCTTGCCCGATCCGGTCGCACCCGCGACGATGACGACCTGGTGGTCGCGGATGGCCGCGCTGATGTCGTCGCGCCGCTGGCTGACCGGGAGGTCTTCCGGGTACGTGACGGTGACGGGGAGGGCGGCAGTCATGAGCCCTCCATCCTACGTCGCGGGCGTGTCGAGCCCGGCCTCCCGCGCGAGGATCGCCGCCTGCATGCGGGTGCTGCAGCTGAGCTTGGCGAGCACGCGTGAGACGTGGGTCTTGGCGGTCGCGGTCGAGATGTGCAGGTCACGAGCGATCTCGGCGTTCGAGCGGCCGTGCGCGAGGCCGCGCAGCACGTCGATCTCGCGGGCGGTGAGGGTGTCGAGCCAGGCGGGGGTCGCGGATGCCTCGGGCTCGGCAGTGCGCGCAAAGGCGTCGAGCAGCCCGCGCGTGACCTCGGGGGCGAGCACGCCCTCGCCGGTGGCGACCCGTCGCACGGCGTCGATGAGTTGCGGCCCGCCCACGGTCTTGAGCAGGAACCCGGCGGCGCCCGCGCGGAGTGCGTCGAAGACGACGTCGTCGTGGCCAAAGGTCGTGAGCACGAGCACCTCGGCGAGGTCTTCGCCACGGATGGCGCGGGTGGCGGCGATGCCGTCGACCCCGGGCATCCGGATGTCCATGAGCACGACGTCCGGGCGGAGGGCGCGCGCGTTGCTGATGGCGGTGGCGCCGTCGCCCGCTTCGCCGACGACCGTGATGTCGTCGGCGTTCTGGAGGAGCAGTCGCAGGCCGGAGCGGATGGCCGCGTGGTCGTCGGCGAGGAGCACGGTGATCATGTGGTCACGCTCGTGAGGGCGTTCGTGGCGAGGGGGATCGTCGCGTGGACGAGCCACCGGTCGTCGGGGGTCCAGCCGGCGCTGAAGGTGCCGCCGAGGGCTTCGGCCCGTTCACGCATGGTGGTCGTGCCCATTCCGCCGCCCGCGGTGTCGGTGATGGTCGTGCCGCGAGCATTGCCCACCCTGATGTCGACCTCCTCCGCCCGCACCTCCACATCGATGCGGACGCTCGCCCCCAGGGCGTGCCGGGCGGCGTTGCCGAGGGCCTCCTGCACGATGCGGTACGCCGCGTGATCGACCGCGGCAGGGAGGTGCGGGATGGGCTCGGGCGTCACCGCGCAGTGCACCTCGATGCCGCGGGAGCGCGCGCCCGCGACGAGCTCCGCGACCTCGGCGAGGCGGGCGGGGGAGACGAGCGCATCGTCCTCACCGCGAAGCAGGCCGATCATGGAGCGCATCTCCTCGAGGGCTTCCACGCTGGCAGAGCGGATCGCCCCCAGTGCCTGCGCTTCGCGCGCGGGGGTGTCGCCGGAGAGGGCCGCCTCCGAGTGGATCGCGATCGCCGAGAGGTTGCCGGCGAGCGCGTCGTGCAGGTCGTGGGCCATGCGGGTGCGTTCGCCGCGCACGGCGTCGGCCTCCCTCAGCTCGGCGAGACGCTGGATGTCGCGGGCCCTCGCCGCGGCGAGCTCGGCGAGTTCGCGCTGCTGGCGTACCGATAGGCCCCACCAGAGCGGGGTGCCGAGGAGCGCGAAGACCTGCAAGTCCATGAGGATCGTCTGCTGCAGGTCGCCCGTGATGATGAACGTTGCCGCGGTGCTCGCGACGACTACGGCCACGGCCACGATCCCCAACCTGCGCGGGGTGGCGGGGCCCGAGTAAAGGGCGGCGGCGTAGAGCAGGTTGACGAGCGCGATGATGACGCCAAGGCTGCCGCCCGCGTAGCCGTCGACGGCGAAGGCGACAAGGCCGATGCCGAGCGCGAGCAGCGGATGCCGACGTTCGATGAGGATCGCGCCACACGCGACTGCGAGCGGCACCACATGCCACCAGGGGGAGAAGGCGTGATCTCCGAGGGGTTCCCATGCCCTGACGAGCCCGACCGAGAGCAGCAGCAGTCCGAGTGCGGCGACGGCGAGGGCCTCGGCGATTCCCCGCGTGCGGTCCTGGCCCCACCACTCGCGAACATCCACGATGCAATCTCAGCACACACGGTGCTGTGCGGGGTCATCCGAAGGATGTACTCGCCTGCGGCGGGTTCGGCCGGGTGGCCGATTCCCGCGCGGGCGACGGCCCGCGACGCTGGTGCCATGGTCTCCCTTCCGCCCGAACTCCCGCTCGAACTCGCACTGCCTCTCCTGGCCCTGGCGCTGGTCGATTCGCTCAGTTTTGGAACCCTCCTCATCCCCCTGTGGCTCCTACTGGCCCCGGGCCGGTTGCGACCCTCGCGTGTGCTTGTGTTCCTTGCCACGGTGGCCGTCTTCTACTTCGGTGTGGGCCTGCTGCTGACGGCGGGGGCGGTGTCGTTCCTCTCCGATGCGGAGTTTCTTGAGAGCCCCATGGCGGGCCGCGCGCAGTTCGTCATCGGGGCCGGGCTGGTGGTGTGGAGCTTCTTCATCGGCCGAAAGAAGACGGATGCTGCGGGCGAGGGTGCCGACGCCACGCCGGGTCGTCTGCTCCGCTGGCGCGACCGTGCCATGCATGACGGGGGCGGGCGCGGTTCCCTGCTCAGTCTCATGGCGCTTGCGCTCACGGCGGCCGTGCTGGAGCTTGCCACCATGCTGCCCTACCTGGCGGCGGTGGGCCTCATCAGCGGGTCCGAGCTCGACGGCGGCGGCCGGGCGCTGACCTTGGCGGCCTACTGTGCGGTCATGGTGGTGCCGGCGCTCGTGCTGCTGGCCGCCCGCATCCTCGTCCGCCGACTGGTTGAGCCGCTGTTGCAGCGGCTCGCGGCATGGATGGCTCGCGAGGGTGCCGAGACCACCGCGTGGGTTGTCGGCATCGTCGGCTTTCTCGTCGCTCGCGACGCGATCGCCCGCGTGCCGGAACTCTTCGACGCGCTCGGGTTCATCTCCTGACTACGCCGCGTGCTCCCCGGCGGCGGGCTCCAGGTGGAAGGTCGCGGCGAAGCGCCCCAGCAGGGTGGGGTCGCCGTCGATCACGTGCACGGTGCCGCCTTCGATCGCGTCGGCTGGCTTCAGCTCGCCCGAGATGAGCGAACGGATGCCCGGCCCGGCAGCGAAGACGAGGTCGGCGTGCTCGTCGAAGCGGTGGGCGGTGGGCACGGGGGTGCTGGTGCTGCCGGGGCGCGGGGCGATGCGCAGGCCCTCCGGCCCCGTGCGGAGGGCGAGTGCCACCTCGCCGATGTGTGCGTGGTAGGTGGTTGGGGGGTGGGCGGCCGCGGCATCCGCGTCGTAGGCCGCCCTGAAGGCCGTCGTCATGGAGTCGCTCGTGATGACGTCATCGGTCCCGGGCTCTCCCATGGCCTTGAAGCCCCAGCGCCCCAGCGCAAGCACGACGTCTTCAAGCTCCCGGCCGTAGGGGGTGAGTTCGTAGACGAGCCCGCAGTGGGCGAGGGGCACGCGGTGGACGACGCCGGCCTCCTGCAGTTCCTTGAGGCGGGCGCTGAGGATGTTGGTGGGGATGCGCGGCAGTCCAGCCTTCAGGTCGGTGTAGCGGCGGGGGCCCACGAGCAGGTCGCGAACGATGAGCAGCGCCCATCGTTCGCCGACCAGCTCGAGTGCGGTCGTGACGCCGCAGTATTGGCCGTAGTTGCGGGATGCCACTTAGGCAGAGGCTCCATCCTGCGCGGCAGCCCACGCCTCGGGCCCCAGCTCTGAGGCCCTCGGGTCCATCCAGAAGACGCTGAACTCGTTGCCGTCGGGGTCTTCGAAGTCGCGAGAGTACATGAAGCCGTAGTCCTGTGCGGCCTTCGGTTCGATGGCTCCCGCGGCGATGGCACGGTCGATCAGTGCGTCGACACTCTCGCGGCTGTCGGTGCTGAGGGCGGTTTGCAGCTGGCTGTGTGTCCGCGGGTCGGGAATCTCCTTCTTCGTGAAGGTGCTGAAGAACTCACGGGTCAGCACCATGAGGTAGATGCGTTCGTCGATGACGACGCACGCGGCGTTGTCATCGGTGAACAGGGGGTTGATCTCCCAGCCGAGGTCGGTGAAGAACTTCTTGGCCCGGGGAAGGTCACTCGTCGTCAGGTTGACGAAGATTTCGGTGGGCATGGTGTCTCCTTCGGTGCGTGCGGTTCGGTCGGTGTGGATGGTGTTCCTGCTCGGAGCCCCCGCAAGCACGACCAGCTTGTAAAAAGCAAGTTCGCTTGTCAATAGCAAGCAAGGGGAATCTTTCGCGAAGTGATTGAGTACGCAGAGTACTTTGTGTTACAAAGTGATCATGTCTTCCCGCCCAAGAGCAGTCCCCATGACCGAACCCGACGATGACCGCCCGCTCGACCCGGCCGAGATGCTCGCACTCGCCGAGCGACAGCGCCGCCGTGTTGACCTTGCCTACGTCGCTCCCGTGGCAGTGCTCTACCTCGTGTGGGGCATCGCGTGGTTCGTCGGCTTCCTGCTCCTCTGGCTCGGGCGCGTGACGGACTGGATGTCGCTCTCGCTGGCCGGCACGGTGTTCGGCGTGCTGCTCGTCGCCTCGATCGTGACCTCCGCCATCGTCGGGATGCGGATCGGGCGCGGGGTGCGCGGCGGCTCGACCGCGTTCCAAGGCTCCGTGTATGGCATCTCGTGGTCGCTCTCTGGCATGGCCTTCGCCGCCGTGGGGGTGGGCCTCATCAGTAACGGGATGTCACCGGAACTCGCAGGCCTCTATTTCCCCTCCGCGTACGCCCTCATGGCCGGGATCATGTACCTCGCCGGCGCAGCCCTCTGGAACGAGCGCAGCCAGCTCGTACTGGGATGCCTCCTGCTCGTCGTCGGCTCCATCGCCCCTTTCTTCGGTCTCCCCACCAACAACCTGGTGATGGCGATCGGTGGTGGCGGCGGCTTCCTCGTGGCAGCCGCACACTTCGCCCTCGTGATCAGGAGGGCGCGCCATGGAGCTTGACCCGGTCATCCACGCGGCGGCGCGGCTCCGCATCACCGCGACCCTGGCAACGCTGCCGGTCGGCGACCAAATGTCGTTCCCGCGCCTGCAGGAGCTGCTCGACATGACGGCAGGCAACCTCTCGACCCACCTCCGCAAGCTCGAGGACGCGGAGTACGTCGAGGTCACCAAGACACACCAGGGACGCACACCCGTCACCTACCTGGCCCTCTCGAAGCGCGGCCGTCGCGCCTTCGAGGACTACACCGAAACCCTCCGAACCCTGTTGGGAGCATCCGAATGAACACCCTCGCCCGTCTCGATGGCGTGACGCGCCGCTTCGGGGATGTCACGGCCCTCGACGATGTCTCCCTCGAGATCGGCTCCGGCCGCATCGTGGGCCTCCTCGGCCCGAACGGTGCAGGCAAGAGCACGCTTCTCTCGCTCCTGCAGGGCCTCCGCAGGCCGACGTCCGGCACCGTCGAACTCTTCGACGGCAGCCCCGGTGACCACCACAACCGGCGGATGCTCGGCTGCACCCCGCAGGAGACCGCCCTGCCTCCGACGCTGCGGGTGGGAGAGGTGCTCGACTATGTGGGCGCACACTTCGAGAACCCGGCGCCCAAGCAGGAGCTCGCCGAGCAGTTCGGCTTCGCCGACCTGCTGCGCCGCCAGACCGGTTCGCTCTCGGGCGGGCAGAAGCGGCGCATCAGCGTCGCGCTCGCCTTCGTCGGGCGGCCGAAGCTCGTGTTGCTCGACGAGCCGACCACCGGACTCGACGTTGACGCACGCAAGGTGCTGTGGGCGGCCGTCCAGGCGCAGCAGGCCGCCGGCGCGACGGTCGTCGTCACGAGCCACTACCTCGAAGAGATTGAGGCGCTGGCGGAGCGTGTCGTCGTGATCGGGGAGGGGCGCGTGCTCGCCGACGATGACCTCTCGACTGTGCTCCAGCAGGTGGGGCTGCGGATGCTTCGACTCACGACCGAGCATCCGGAGGCCGTTTCTGCCCTCCCCGAGGTCGTCGACACCCGTGCCGAGGAGGACGGTGCGCACACATTCTTCGTTCGCGACGCCGACGAAGCGGTGCGCGCCCTCGTGCAGTCGGGGGTGCCGTTCCACGGACTCACGGTGCGCGGGGCAAGCCTCGAGGAGGCATTCCTGACACTGACCGGGGGCGCAGGCGCCCAGCCGGTTCGCCTCGACACCAAGGGGAGCAACTGATGTCCGCCATGAACCTCGCCCTCGTGCACGCCAAGTACGGGCTGCTCGAGACCATGCGCATCCCCATCGCGGTGATCAGCGCGCTCGCGTTTCCCGCGCTCGCGCTGCTGTTCTTCGTCGTGCCGCAGGAGGTCGTGGCGGCTGACCCGCTCTTCGCCACCCAGGCCGTGATCTCGCTGAGCGTCTTCGCGGTGATGTCGAACTCGCTGTTCAGCTTCGGCCTCACGATCTCCGAAGACCGCGAGAAGCCCTGGGACCCCTACCTGCGCACGCTCCCCGGTTCGGGAGTCTCGCGCGTGCTCGGCTACGTGTTCTCGATCGGAACGATGGGGCTCGTCGCCATCCTGCCCGTCATCGTCATCGGCAGGCTCTTCACTGCGGCCGAGGCTTCACTGTCGGGAGTGCTCCTCGGCCTGGTGGCGCTCGCGATCTCCGCGCTGCCGTTCATGCTCATCGGAGTGTGCGTCGGCTACGCGATGCCCTCGAAGGCGGCGATCGCGGTCGTGCAGGTCGTCATGTTCAGCTTCGCCTTCGCGGGCGGGTTGTTCCTGCCGCCCATCATGTTCGCGCCGTGGCTCGACACCCTGTCGACGTTCTTCCCCTCGCGCCAGGCACGTGAACTCGTGATCTGGGCTGTGCAGGGAGGTGAGCTGCACCCGTGGGTGTGGATGGGCATCCTCGTGTGGATCGCCGCCACTGCCGCCCTCGCGCTCTTCCTCTTCCGCCGTGACGAGGGCCGCCGCTTCCGCTGAGCCGCCAGGTCCCTGCGGCCCGCCTGCGCTCGCGCTGCAGTTTCCGTCCGGCGTTACAGATACTTCCGTAGCGCCGGACGGAAACTGTAGCGCTGCCCCTGACCGCTCACGCTGCGACCATGCGCTGGCCCATCCGGCTCAGTTGTATACAAACATCCCTGTTCGGGCGCCCGGGCTGCGTGACAGGTTGGCTTCAGGCCTCGTTGTGTATACAGTAAGAGGCGTCGACGGGGCGGAGGGAGCACGGATGCGCGCATCGGATCGGGCGTACCGCACCCTGCGCGACGACATCATCGACTGGCACCTTCCGCCCGGCACGGTGCTCGGCGAGGTCGAGCAGTCCGAGCGTCTCGGCGTCAGCCGCACGCCCCTGCGCGAGGCTCTCTCGCGACTCATCGCCGACGGGCTCGTCGCCACCCAGACCGGTCGCGGCCTCGTCGTCACCAACGTCTCCGTCGAGAACATCCGCGAGCTCTTCGAGGTGCGCCGTGCCCTCGAGGAGCAGGCGGCCCGACTCGCGGCAGTGCGAGCGGATGCCATCACCTTCGCCGCGCTCGAGGCAGAGTTCCGCGCCGCCCCCGGCCTGCTGGCATCCGACGACCCCGCCCGCCACGACTACTACGACCTCGTCGCGCGCTTCGATGCCGCGATGGACGTGGCGGTGCGCAACCCCTACCTCGTGGCCGCGCTCACCTCGCTGCGCACCCACCTCGTGCGCATCCGTCGCCTCGCGAAGGATGATCCAGCGCGACTGCGCCAAGCGGCAACCGAGCACCTGCTGATCGTGCAGGCGATCCTCGCCCGAGACGCCGACCTTGCCGCCCACGCGACCCACGTCCACCTCCACAACGCCCTCACCAGCGTCCTCGCCACGGCGGGGACGACTCCCCTCGAAAGGACCGCATCGTGAAGCTCCACCCCGTGCGCACATACCGCAGCGACGAGAACCTCGCCCGCGAAGACCAGCTCGCCTGGAAGATCGCGGATGTCGCATCCGAGCGCGTCGACGTCACCGACGAGGTTGCCGACATGGTCATCAACCGCGTCATCGACAACGCCTCCGTCGCTGCAGCGAGCCTCACGCGGGCTCCCGTCGTCTCGGCCCGCGAGCAGGCGGAGCGTCACGGCGGCTTCGAGCCGGGCGCGACGGTATTCGGCACCACGACGCGCGTGAGCCCGGAGTGGGCAGCATGGGCCAACGGCGTGGCGGTGCGCGAGCTCGACTACCACGACACCTTCCTCGCTGCGGAGTACTCGCACCCGGGCGACAACATCCCGCCGATTCTCGCGGTCGCGCAGCACATGCGTTGCACGGGCGACGACCTCCTTCGCGGCATCGTCACGGGCTACGAGATCCAGATCGACCTCGTCAAGGCGATCAGCCTGCACAAGCACAAGATCGACCATGTGGCCCACCTCGGCCCGTCGGCGGCGGCAGGCATCGGCACGCTCCTCGGCCTCGACACCGAGACGATCTTCCAGGCCGTCGGCCAGGCGCTGCACACGACGACGGCCACTCGCCAGTCGCGCAAGGGCGAGATCTCCACTTGGAAGGCACACGCTCCGGCGTTCGCCGGCAAGATGGCGGTCGAAGCGGTCGACCGTGCCATGCGCGGCCAGACGAGCCCCACCCCGATCTACGAGGGTGAGGACGGCGTCATCGCGTGGCTGCTCGACGGGCCAGAGGGCCGCTACGAGGTGCCGCTGCCCGAGCGGGGAGAGGCGCGCCGCGCCATCCTCGACAGCTACACGAAGGAGCACTCGGCCGAGTACCAGGCCCAGGCGTGGATCGACCTCGCGCGCAAGCTGGGCAATGAGCGTCCCGAACTGCGCGACCCCGCCAACATCCGCAGCGTCGTGCTCCACACGAGCCACCACACGCACTACGTGATCGGTTCGGGCGCGAACGACCCGCAGAAGTACGACCCGACAGCGAGCCGCGAGACGCTCGACCACTCGATCCCGTACATCTTCACGGTCGCGCTGCAGGACGGCAGCTGGCACCACGTCGACTCCTACGCGCCCGAGCGTGCCGGTCGCCCCGACACGGTCGAGCTGTGGCACAAGGTCACGACGCTGGAGGACGCCGAGTGGACGCGCCGCTACCACTCCAACGACATCAGCGAGAAGGCCTTCGGCGGTCGCGTCGAGATCGAGCTCGAGGACGGCACCCGCGTGGTCGACGAGATCGCCGTCGCCGACGCCCACCCGCTCGGTGCCCGGCCCTTCGCCCGTGCGCAGTACGTCAACAAGTTCCGCACCCTCGCGGAGGGCGTGCTCGAGGCCGATGAGATCGAGCGCTTCCTCGACGTAGCCCAGCGTCTGCCCCAGCTCACGGCCGACGAGCTGTGCGGCCTCACGATCAACGCCGAACTCCCGCGCCTCACCACCAAGGGGATCTTCTGATGCTGTATTCCACCAAGACTCCCACTGAGAAGCGGGCCGGGCTGCGCGAACGCCTGGCGACCGGGGAACTCCAGCGGTTCCCCGGCTCGTTCACCCCACTCAGCACGCGGCTGATCGAGGAGAAGGGCTTCGAGGGCGTCTACATTTCGGGCGCCGTGCTCAGCAACGAACTCGGCCTGCCCGACATCGGCCTCACGACCCTCACCGAGGTCGCCCAGCGCGCCGGCCAGATCAGCCGCATGACCGACCTGCCCTCGCTCGTCGACATCGACACAGGCTTCGGCGAGCCCATGAATGTGGCCCGCACGATCCATGAACTCGAGGATGCGGGCGTTGCCGGCGTGCACATCGAGGACCAGGTCAACCCCAAGCGCTGCGGGCACCTCGACGGCAAGGCGGTCGTGGATGACGACACCGCGATCAAGCGCGTGCGCGCCGCGGTCGAGACCCGCCGCGACGCGAACCTGCTCATCATGGCGCGCACCGACCTGCGCGGCACGATCCCTGGAGAGGCGGGGCTTGCAGCATCCATCGACCGCATGAAGGCGCTCGTGGATGCGGGTGCCGACGCGATCTTCCCCGAGGCGATGGCCGACCTCAGCGAGTTCGAGGCTGTGCGTAAGGCGATCGACGTGCCGATCCTCGCCAACATGACGGAGTTCGGCAAGAGCGCCCTCTTCACGACCGAGCAGCTGCGGGAGGTCGGCGTCAACATCGTCATCTACCCCGTGACCCTGCTGCGGGCGGCGATGGGCGCAGCCGAGCGCGTGCTCGACACGATCGTTGCCGAGGGCACGCAGGAGGCATCCGTGCCCGACATGCTCACGCGGGCCCGTCTTTACGAACTCGTCGACTACTCGGGGTATAACTCCTTCGACGAGGGCGTGTTCAATTTCACCGTTCCCGGCCGGCACTGAGCCAGGTCGAAGCGACAGCACCACGAAGGAGTGTCATGACTGAGGAGATTCGCAAGGGACTCGCGGGGGTCGTCGTCGACACCACCGCCATCTCGAAGGTGAACCCCGAGACCAACTCGCTGCTCTACCGGGGCTACCCCGTGCAGGAGCTCGCCGCCAAGTGCACCTTCGAGGAGGTCGCCTACCTGCTCTGGCACGGCGAGCTGCCGACGCCCGTGCAGTTGGAGGAGTTCCAGGAGCTGGAGCGTTCGCAGCGCCGCCTCGACCCTGTCATCAAGCGGGTCATCGACGAGCTGCCGACGACCGCGCATCCGATGGACGTCGTGCGCACCGCCGTCAGCGTGATCGGAGCCCAGGACGACACGGTGCCCGGGATGTCGTCGGCCGACGACGAGGAGGCGAACCTGCGTCGCGCGATCAGCATGTTCGCGCGGATCCCCGCGATCGTCGCCTACGACCAGCGCCGCCGCCGCGACCAGGAGCTCGTCGAACCGCGCGACGACCTCTCCTACTCGGCGAACTTCCTGCACATGACCTTCGGTGAAGTGCCCGAGGCGGTCGTGGTTGAGGCTTTCGACGTGTCGATGATTCTCTACGCGGAGCACTCCTTCAACGCCTCGACCTTCACGGCGCGCGTCGTCACCTCGACGCTGAGCGACATCTACAGCGCGGTCGTTGCCGCGATCGGCGCGCTCAAGGGGCCGCTCCACGGCGGCGCCAACGAGGCGGTCATGCACGTCTTCGACGAGATCGTCATCCCCGAGCGTGCCGAGGAGTGGCTCGACCAGGCCCTCGCCGAGAAGCGCAAGATCATGGGCTTCGGCCACCGTGTTTACAAGAGCGGCGACTCGCGCGTCCCCACCATGAAGAAGGCGCTCGACACCCTCATCGAGCACTACGACGCGGGCCAGATGGGCGAGCTCTATGACCGGCTCGAAGCGGCGATGGATGCTCGCAAGTCGATCAAGCCCAACCTCGACTACCCCAGCGGGCCCGCCTACCGGCTGATCGGCTTCGACACCGAGATGTTCACGCCGCTCTTCGTGGCGTCGCGCGTGACCGGCTGGACAGCGCACATCATGGAGCAGCTGCGCTCGAACTCGCTCATCCGCCCCCTGAGCGCCTACAACGGGCCAGAGCAGCGCGAGGTCTGATCCCCCGCGGAAACTCAGGAACGGGTCGTGATATCCCTTGGTGGACCCGGCCCGTTTTCATATCTGCTTGCGCCGTTCCTGAACTTCCGCCGGAATCTCGGAGAGGCGGCCCGGCCGACTTTCACAATTCAGGAGTGTCACCCAGCCCTTCCTGAGTTGTGAAAGAACTCTCCTGAGTTGTGAAATGGCTTTCCTGACCTTCCGAAACCCAAACGGTGGCACGATAGAGCAATGACGATTCCCACCATCACCCTCAACTCAGGCCGCGACATTCCCCAGCTGGGTTTCGGGGTCTTCCAGGTGGATCCGGCCGAGACGGAGCGCATCGTCACCGACGCCCTTGAGGTGGGCTACCGCCACATCGACACGGCGGCCATCTACGGCAACGAGGAGGGCGTGGGACGCGCCATCGCGAAGTCGGGCATCCCGCGCGATGAACTCTTCATCACGACCAAACAGTGGATCACGGAGCAGGCGGCCGACCGTTCCCGCCCGGCGATCGAGTCAAGCCTCGAGAAGCTGGGCCTCGACCGCGTCGACCTCTACCTGATCCACTGGCCGGCTCCCGCGAACGATCTCTATGTCGAGGCGTGGCACGCGCTCGAGCAGTTCCAGGCGGAGGGCCTCACCAGCTCGATCGGCGTCTCCAACTTCCTGGTGCCGCATCTCGAGCGCCTGCTCGACGCGAGCGACACGGTGCCCGCCGTCAACCAGATCGAGGTGCACCCCGCCTACCAGCAGCCCGGCGTGCAGGCGTTCTGCCGCGACAAGGGCATCGCGATCGAGGCGTGGGCACCGCTCGGCCAGGGCAAGTACCCGCTCTTCGAGGAGTCAGCGGTGGCAAATGCAGCCGAGGCGCACGGCAAGACGCCGGCGCAGGTCGTCATCCGCTGGCACCTGCAGCGCGGGCACATCGTCTTCCCCAAGTCGAACCGTGCGGAGCGCATGGCCGAGAACTTCGATGTCACCGACTTCGAGCTGACGCCTGGCGAGGTTGCGGCGATCACGGCCCTCGAGCGAGATGGTCGTGTCGGCTCGCACCCCGACAGCGTCAACTGAGCCCGGCCCTCCGCTCCAGCCCCGGCCGGCCCTCCGCTCCAGCCCGGCCCGGCCCTTCCCGAAAGCGCCCATGAAGATTCGTCGCGTGCTCCTCCTCGCCCTCGCGGGCATCTTTGCTGGCTTCTTCTCTGGCCTCTTCGGGGTGGGCGGCGGCATCGTCATCGTGCCCCTCCTGGTGATCCTGCTGCACTACCAGCAGCGTCGCGCGAGCGGCACGTCGCTCCTGGCGATCCTGCCGACGGCGATCGCGGGCTCGCTCGGCTACGCCATCAACGGTGACGTCGACTGGGTTGTCGCCGGATGCCTCGCGGCCGGTGCCATCGTCGGCTCCATCATCGGCACGGCCCTCCTGGCACGCATCTCGCAGCTCTGGCTCAGGTGGGGCTTCATCGCTTTCCAGGTGGTCATGGCCGTGAGCCTCTTCTTCACGGTGCCCGACCGCGGCGGCGAGTTCGTCTTCTCGCTGGGTTCAGTGTTCGCGCTCGCCGGTGTCGGGCTCGCCACGGGCATCCTGTCGGGGCTCCTCGGCGTCGGCGGCGGCGTCATCGTGGTTCCCGTGATGATCGTGCTCTTTGGCATGGGCGACCTGGTCGCGAAGGGTTCCTCACTCGTCATGATGATTCCCACGGCGATCACGGGCACGATCAACAACCTGCGCAACGGCAATGCCGACGTGAAGGGGGCCCTCACGATCGGCCTCTTCGCGGTGCCGGCGTCATTCGGCGGGATCGCGGTCGCGGGCCTCGTCGACCCTCAGCTCGGCAGCGTGCTCTTCGCGCTGCTTCTCGTCTTCACGGCGACACAGCTCGCGATCAAGGCGATTCGGGAGCACCGCAACAAGGGCTGAGTTCCCCCGGTGCGATCGCGCTAGGGCTGCAGGCGCCGGTGCGTCCAGGCCCCGCCGTCGCGTTCGTACAGCAGGCGCCGGTGGAGCCGGTGCACGGTGCCGTGCCAGAACTCGATGACCTCGGGCTCGAGCCGGTAGCCGTACCAGAACTCGGGCCGGGGCAGCGCCTCAGGTGACGAGGCGAGGGCAGCCGCTCGTGCCACGAGGTCGGCCGGGTCGTCGAGCGGCTCGCCCTGCTGGGACGCGATCGCTGATGCCTGGGATGGGATGGGGCGCGCGGCGAAGAGTGCGTCGGACTCCTTTTCGCTGAGCCTCCGCACGGGCCCCGCCAGGCGCACCTGCTGGATCGTCTCACGCCAATACGCCGTCATCGCGCCCCATGGCTGCCCCGCCAGTTCGCGCCCCTTGCGGCTCGTCGCGGTCGTCGTGAAGGTCACGCCCGCGGCATCCACTCGTTTCAGCAGCACCATGCGGGTGGAAGGCCGGCCGTCAGCATCCGCCGTCGCGAGAGCGACCGCGAGGTGCTCTCGCGCGCCCAACTGCTCGGCGCGCGAGAACCAGGTCACGAGCAGCGCACCGGGGTCGCTTGGGGGCGAGTCAAACTCGGGCAGCTCGAGGCCGCCGTCGCCGCTGAGGGTCTGCGGGTAGCTCATGGTCGCAATGTTAAGCCCGCGTCGGCCACAGGTGCTCGACCGGCCCACCTGGCTCACTCCGCCGCGAACTTACCGTCGCGGCGACCCCGAGAGCAGTTCCTGCACGGCTGCGAGGTCGGCGCGGAGACCTCGCGAGAAGTGCAGCCAAAGGATCGGTTCCAGCACGCGCATGACACCGTGGAGGCGGACCTCGAGCGAGGCAGTCAGGCGGCATCCCGCGTCTGTCGGCACGACCCGGTAGCTGCCGCCGCCATTCCAGGGGGAACCGTCAAGAGTCCATGCAACGAGCGTCCCCGGTGCAAACTCGCTGATCTCCCAGCGCATGACGACGCCCCGGCCGCCCATCTCGACGCGGGTCTCACCGCGGACCCCGAGAGCAGGCCCACTTGCGTGGCGGTACCGGCTCCCGACGATGGATTCGCGCCACTGGACTTCGTTCTCCACCTGGGAGAGGTAGCCGAACACCGATGCGGCGTCTCGAGGGATATCGACCGACCGCCGTGTTCTCATGGAAATCGAGTCTTGCGAAACTTTCGGGTCGGGTCATCCCCACGAGAGGGGGTGAACCGGCCCGACTACCAGCCGCGCGCCCGCCACTCCCCGAGGTGGGGGCGTTCCGCCCCGAGGGTCGTTCCGGCACCATGGCCGGGATGCACGTGCGTGTCGTCGTCGAACGCTCCAAAGAGTCGCTCGCTCACGTCGGTGAACAGCTGCTCGAAGCGCTTCGCGTCGCCCCACGTGTTGCCGACCCCGCCCGGAAACAGGCTGTCGCCCGTGAACAGGTGCGTCGATCCGCTCGTGTCATCGAGCACGAGTGCGACCGACCCTGGGGTGTGTCCGCGCAAGTGTACGACGCCAAAGGAGAGGCCGTCGACCCCGACCGTGTCGCCATGCGACAACCGCCGGTCGATCGCAACCCCCGTGTGCTCCTCGATCGCGTCGGCATCGTCGGCCCCCGCAAGCAGGGGAGCGCCCGTTGCGCGCCCCGCCTCCGCCAGGGCCCCGATGTGGTCCCGATGCTGGTGCGTCGTCACGATCGCCCGCACGGATGTCGCCACCTCTGCGTCCTCGCGAGCGTCGTCGAGCATCCCTTCGATGGCTGGCCAGTCGTTCGCGGCGTCGATGAGCACCTGCGCGCCTGAGGCGCGCGACGTGACGAGGTACACGTTGTTGTTCATATCCGACACCGACATGGAACGGATGACGGCGAAGCCGAGATCGTGGAGCAGGGTCATGCCGTCAGCCTATTGAGGCGGCGTCTCGGCTCACGGCAACAGCGACTGGCCGAACGGTCCAGGGTTGTGCGCAACCTCCCAGCGGAAGCCGTCCGGGTCGGTGAAGTAGCCGGAATATCCACCCCACTCCCGCCGCTGCGGCTCGGCCAGGATGCGCGCCCCCGCTGACCGCGCCGCCGCGATGACGGCGTCGACCTCGGCCTCGCTCGCGACGTTGTGCGCCAGGGTCACAGGCGCGGAACCGTCCCGCGAGACGGTGCCGATCTCTGCCTCGGCGTGCCCACGGTCCCAGAGGGAGAGCGCGAGACGCTCGCCGACGCGGAGCATGAGCACTTCGCCATCGACGGCCACTTCGGGGTCCCACCCGAGGCCGTCGACGTAGAAGGCACGGGAACGCTCGACGTCATCGACAATGAGCGTGACGAGGCTCAGTCGCTGGTCCATGACCGAATCGTGCCAGCATCCGCCGACATTATCGAGGTGCCTACGCGATCGCCTTGCGCGACGAGATGACACCCGTGTCGAAGCCGAGCAGGTGCAGGCCACCGTGGAAGCGGGCGTGCTCGACCTTGAGGCAGCGGTCCATGACGACCGCGAGGCCGTTCTCCTCGCCGTAGCGGGCCGCCTCCTCGTTGTAGATGCCGAGCTGCACCCAGATCGTCTTCGCGCCGACCGCGAGCACGTCGTCGATCACCGCGGGGATGTCGCTCGCCTTGCGGAACACGTCGACGATGTCGGGCACTTCGGGCAGCGAGGCCAGGTTGGGGTAGGCCTTCTGGCCGAGGATCTCGTCGGCGTTCGGGTTTACGAAGTACACGCGGTAGTCGCTCGACTGCAGCAGGTAGGTGCCGACGAAGTAGCTCGAACGGGCGGGGTTGGGTGAGGCGCCGACGATCGCGATCGACTTCGCGCGACGCAGGATGCCGAGGCGCTGCTTCGCGGTCGGGCCCACCCAGGTGCGCTGCGACTTCAGCAGCTTCGCAAGGGGAGAGGAGGCCGGGATGCTGCAGCTCAGGCCATTCGCTAGCTGCACGGTCTCGGTGTCGCCGGTTGAGCCTGTCGAAACCATGCTCACGCTCCCTTCAGTGCGGCGTCGAGCGCCTGGTCGAGGTCATAGATGATGTCGTCGACATCCTCGATACCCACGCTGATGCGGATCAGCCCTGCGCCGACGCCGCCGTCGATGAGCTGCTGCTCGGTCAGCTGCGCGTGGGTCGTCGAGGCGGGGTGGATGACGAGGGTCTTCGCGTCGCCGATGTTGGCGACGTGGCTCGCGAGTTCGACGGACTCGATGAACTTCTGGCCGACGGCGCGGCCGCCGCGGATGCCGAAGCCGAAGACCGAGCCGGGAGTGCCGTTCAGGTACTTGAGCGCGCGGTCGTGGTGCGGGTGCTCCTCGAGGCCCGCCCAGTTGACGTACTCGATGCGGTCGTCGGCGCGCAGCCACTCTGCGACCGCGCGGGCGTTGTCGACGTGCGCCTGGATCCGGTACGGCAGCGTCTCGACCCCCTGCGCCAGGTTGGCGGCGGATGTCGCGGAGAGCACGGGCCCGATGTCGCGCAGCTGCTCGGCCCGCAGGCGGGTGAGAAAGGCGTATTCGCCGAAGTTGCCGTACCAGTTGAGCCCGCCGTAGTGCGGCACCGCCTCGTCGAAGAGGGGGAAGCGGTGGTTCGACCAGTCGAAGCGACCCGACTCGACGACCACGCCGCCGAGCACGGTGCCGTGCCCGCCGAGGAACTTCGTCGCCGAGTGCGTGACGATGTCGGCGCCCCACTCGATGGGACGGCACAGGTAGGGGGTGGCGACAGTCGAGTCGATGATGAGGGGCAGGTCGTGCGCGTGCGCGACCCCGGCGAGCGCCTCCAGGTCGGCGATCTCGCCGGAGGGGTTCGCAACTGTCTCGGCGAAGATCGCCTTCGTGTTGTCCTTGATCGCGGTCGCGTAGTCCTCGGCGTTGGCCGACTGGACGAAGGTCGTCTCGACGCCGAAGCGCCGCAGCGTGACATCCAGCTGCGTGATGGATCCGCCGTAGAGGTTCGCGGATGCCACGATGTGGTCGCCAGCGCCGGCCAGCGAAGCGAAGGTGATGAACTGTGCGCCGAGGCCGCTCGCGGTGGCGACCGCGCCGAGGCCCCCCTCGAGGCTGGCGACGCGCTCCTCGAAGGATGCGACAGTCGGGTTGGAGACGCGGCTGTAGATGTTGCCGTACTTCTGCAGGGCGAAGCGCGCCGCGGCATCCGCGCTGTTGTCGAAGACGAACGCCGTCGAGTTGTAGACGGGGAGTGCGCGCGAGCCGCTCACTGCGTCTGGAATGTTGCCTGCGTGGATCGCGCGGGTCTTGAAACCCCAGTCGCGGTCGGTCGTGTCCCGGTCTGCCATAGGGCACAGGCTATCCGAGCCTCCCACACAGCCCGGGCCGCGTTACGTCGTGTGACCGCGAGCGGCAGCACCGACCGCGACCGCTGCTCCTTTCGCCGCGAATGACTGCGTTTCGGTCAGATGACGGTGCCGCGGCACGATCATCTGACCGAAATCCGATCATTCGTGACACCAGGCGCGGTGCCACGCCCGCCGGTCACGCGTATCGTGCGAGTGACACATCCAACGGGAGGAACCCATGCGTGCCATCACCGTCAGCGAGCCCGGCGGCCCCGAGAACCTGGTCCTGAGCGAGGTCGACGACCTGCCTCTCGGCGGGGGCGAGGTGCGCATCCGCGTCGCGGCGGCGGGCCTCAACCGCGCCGACATCGCGCAGCGCCAGGGCACCTACCCCTCGCCTCCTGGGGCGCCCGAGTGGCCGGGTCTCGAGGTCTCGGGCACCGTCACCGAGACGGCACCGGATGTCACGGGCGTCCGTGTCGGCGACCGCGTGTGTGCCCTGCTCGCGGGTGGCGGCTACGCGGAGGAGGTCGTCGTGCACGAGGGGCTCACCCTCCCGCTGCCGGAGCACCTCGACCTCGTCGAAGCGGCCGCGCTGCCCGAGACCCTCTGCACCGTCTGGTCGAACGTCTTCATGAGTGCCGAGCTGCAGCCGGGCGAGACGCTGCTCGTGCACGGCGGCGGCAGCGGCATCGGCACGACGGCGATCCAGATGGCGAAGCTCGGCGGGGCACGGGTGGCGGTCACGGCGGGCTCTGCCGAGAAGCTCGCGGCCTGCGCCGAGCTTGGGGCGGACATCCTCATCAACTACCGCGAGGAGGACTTCGTCGCCCGCATCAAGGAGGAGACCGACGGCGCCGGGGCCAACGTGATCCTCGACATCGTGGGTGGTGCCTACGCGGCATCCAATGTCCGCGCGCTCGCCGTGGATGGCCGAATCATGGTCATCGGCAACCAGAGCGGCGTGCCGGCGGAGTTCAACCTGGCGCACCTCATGGTGAAGCGCGGGCGCATCTGGGGCACGACCCTGCGAGCCCGCCCGCTCGAACAGAAGCTCGCGATCGTCGCGGGCGTGCGCGAGCACGTGTGGCCCTGGGTTGCGGAGGGCCGCCTGCGCCCCCTCGTCGACAGCACCTTCTCCTTCGCCGAGGTCGCGGATGCCCACCGCCGCATGGAGGGGTCCGCCCACACGGGCAAGATCCTGCTGACGCCCTAGCGCCACCCTGGTAGCCAGTAGTGGCTGCGGATGAAGGGTTCCGGCAGCATGATCCCCGTCCAGACGGGGTAGAAGTAGGCGCTCAGCAGCACGACGAGCGCCAGCACCACGATGACGACCCGGATGCCCGTGGCCCGCCGCCACTCGCCCTCCCACGGCCGCCCCATCACGACGCCCAGCGCATACGTCAGCGCGAGCACCATGTAGGGCAGGAAAGCGATCGCATAGAACTGGAACATCGTGCGCTCCGGGTAGAGCAGCCACGGCGCCCACCCCGCGACGACGCCGACCAGGATCAGCCCGGCACGCCAGGACCGCGGATGCCGCAGCAGCCGCCACACGAGCAGCCCGAGTGCCACCACCGCCAGATACCAGATGAGCGGGTTGGGCAGGGTCGTGATGAACTGCTCACAGCGGTCGACCGAGCATCCGTTCTCACCCTCGTCGGCGTAGACACGGTAGAACGCCGTGGGCCGCAGCATGGGCAGCCACTGCCACGCGGGTGACGCCCAGCCGTGTTCCGTGCCGAGATCGACGTGGAAGTTGTAGGCGCTCACTTGGTAGTGCCACCAGCTCTGCCAGTCGAGCGGCACCCACGAGAGCACACCTTCCCAGGGGTTGCCCTCCGCCCACTGCCGGTAGTAGCCGCCCCCCGTGCGGAACCACCCCGCCCAGCTCGCGGCATACGCGATGGCGGCGATCGGCACCGTCAGCAGGAAGCTCACGGGTGCCTGCTTGAGGGCGGTGCCCGAGAACCAGAACGGGATGCCCGCCCGTCGCCTCGCGAGCGCGTCGACGATGAGCGTGTAGACGGCGAAGATCGCGAGGAAGTACAGCCCGCTCCACTTGACGGCAGTCGCGAGTCCGAAGGCGAGGCCGGCGGCCACGAGCCACGGGCGGGCCCACAGGGCAGGGCCCCAGTCGAGGGAGAGTCCGCGCTTTTCGCGCTCCAGCATCCATCGTTCCAGGCGGCCCCGACTCTGGCGCCGATCGAGCAGCACGAAGAGGAAGCCGAGCAGCGTGAACAGCATGAGCGCGTTGTCGAGCAGCGCCGTGCGCGACATGACGATCGCGTGCCCGTCGACCGCCATGAGCCCGCCCGCGATCGTCGCGAGCAGCGGCGAACGGAACAGGATGCGCGCCACCAGCCACAGCACCGCGACTGCCAGGACGCCGACGACCGCCATGCCGATGCGCCACCCAAACGGGTCCTCGGCTCCGAAGGCACTGAGGCCGAGTGCGATGATCCACTTGCCGAGCGGCGGATGCACGACAAACGAGGCCTCATCGCTGTAGGTATCCACGTTCCCCGCCACGAAGCCCTCGTCGGCGCCCTCCGGCCAGCTGCCCTCGTAGCCGAGGTGGAGGAGCGTCCAGGCGTCCTTGACGTAGTAGGTCTCGTCGAAGACGAGCGCTCGCGGGTGGCCGAGATTCCACAGGCGCAGCACCGCGGCGAGCATCGTGACGGCCAGCAGCCACAGCCACTCGGGCAGGCGGGCGAGGCGGCGGGTCACCCGCCCACCCTATTCAACCCCGCCGAGCCTGCGAGGATGGAGCCCATGATCATCCTCGCGGCGACGCCCATCGGCAACCTCGGCGACGCCTCGCAGCGGCTGCGCGATGCCCTCGCGAGTGCCGAGGTGATCGCCGCCGAGGACACCCGCACGACCGTGCACCTTATGCGCGCGCTCGGCATCGAGAACCGGCCGCGTCTCATCCCCCTCCACGAACACAACGAGGTCGCGAAGGCTGCAGAGATCGTTGAGCTGGCCCGGGAGTCCGACGTGCTCGTGCTCTCTGACGCCGGCATGCCCGCGATCTCCGACCCCGGTTTCCCGCTCGTCGCCGCGGCAACCGCTGCGGGAGTCACCGTCACGGCGCTGCCCGGCCCCTCCGCCGTGCTGACGGCGCTCGCCGTCTCCGGTCTCCCCACCGACCGCTTCTGCTTTGAGGGCTTCCTGCCGCGCAAGGGCGGCGACCGCCGCAAGGCCTTCACGGCGCTCGCGCGCGAGGCCCGCACGATGGTGTTCTTCGAGTCGCCCAAGCGACTGGCCGACGCGCTGGCGGATGTCGCGGCCATCCTCGGCCCGGACCGCCGGGTCGTCGTCGCCCGCGAGCTCACCAAGATGTTCGAGGAGGTCAAGCGTGGCACGGCCTCCGAGCTCGCGGACTGGGCGGCCGACGGCGTCAAGGGGGAGATCGTCGTCGTCATCGAGGGCGCCGCGCCGACGGTCGCGTCGATCGATGATGGCGTCGCGCAGGTGCTTGAGCTCGTGGCATCCGGAACGAGGCTCAAGGATGCCGCGGCCGAGGTCGCCGATGCGACAGGCCTGAGCAAGCGCGAACTCTACGAAGGCGCGCTCGCCGCACGGTGACGGGTGCCGCTTAGGATTGAGGCCATGTCCTCCGGCAAGTCCTTCTACATCGCCACGCCCATCTTCTACGTCAACGACGTTCCCCACATCGGGCACGCCTACACGGAGGTGGCGGCGGATGTGCTCGCCCGCTGGCACCGCCAGAGCGGCGACGACACCTGGCTGTTGACGGGCACCGACGAGCACGGGCAGAAGATCCTGCGCACGGCCGTCGCCAACAACGTGACGCCGCGCGAGTGGGCCGACCGGCTCGTCGAGACGGCATGGAAGCCGCTGCTCGAGACGATCAACATCTCCAACGACGACTTCATCCGCACGACCGACGAGCGGCACGAGAATGGCGTGCGTATCTTCCTCGAGAAGCTCTACGACGACGGCTTCATCTACCAGGGCGAATTCGAGGGTCACTACTGCGTCGGGTGCGAGGAGTACAAGCAGCCAAGCGACCTCGTGCCGGGCACAGGTGAGTTCGAGGGGCAGCAGGTTTGCGCGATCCACACGCGCCCGGTCGAGGTGCTCAAGGAGACCAACTACTTCTTCCGCATGAGCGACTTCGAGCAGCCGCTGCTGAAGCTCTACCGCGACAACCCCGACTTCATCCAGCCGGAGAGTGTGCGCAACGAGATCATCCAGTTCGTGCAGCAGGGCCTGCGCGACCTCTCGATCTCGCGCTCGAGCTTCGACTGGGGTGTCAAGCTGCCCTGGGACGACTCGCACGTGCTCTACGTGTGGTTTGACGCGCTTCTCAACTACATCACCGCGATCGGCTACGGTGCCGACCAGGAGAACTTCGAACGGCGTTGGCCGGCCGTGCAGCTGGTCGGCAAAGACATCGCCCGCTTCCACGCCGTCATCTGGCCGGCGATGCTCATGGCGGCGGGCCTTCCCGTCTCGAAGAGGGTCTTCGGCCACGGCTGGCTCCTCGTTGGCGGCGAGAAGATGTCGAAGTCGAAGCTCACGGGCATCGCACCGAGCGACATCACCGACACCTTCGGTGCCGATGCGTTCCGCTACTACTTCATGAGCGCGATCAACTTCGGCCAGGACGGTTCCTTCTCGTGGGAGGACCTCTCCGCCCGTTACCAGGCCGAGCTCGCCAATGGTTTCGGCAACCTCGCCTCCCGCGTGATCGCGATGATCAACCGCTACTACGACGGCAGCGTGCCGCAGCCGGGCGAGTACTCGGATGCTGACCTCGCCATCCAGAAGACGCTCGCCTCGGCCGTGACCAAGGCGGATGCCGCGATGGAGCGCTTGGCGATCCACGAGGCGATCGAGGCGATCTGGAAGCTGGTCGACGATCTCAACGGCTACATCACGATCAACGAGCCGTGGGTGCTCGCCAAGAACGAGGAGACCCGCGAGCGGCTCGGCACCGTGCTCTACACGACTGCCGAGGGACTGCGCGCGCTCGCCGTGCTGCTGTCCCCAGTCATCCCGGAGGCGACCGCGAAGCTTTGGGCGGCACTCGGCTTCACGACGCCCCTCACGGAGCAGCTCATCACCGAGGCGGGCAACTGGGGCGTGCTGCAGCCGGGCGCGACCGTCGACACGCTTCCGCCGCTCTTCCCGCGCGTCGAACAGGAGCAGACATGACCTACCCCCCGCTGCCCGAGGCGCTCACGGTGGGCGTCTACGACAACCACACGCACCTCGAACACGGGGCATGGCAGCCCTCGGGGGAGCCGGAGCTGCTCGACTACCGCGAGGCGCTCGATCTCGCATCGAGCGTCGGTGTCAAGGGCGTCGTGCAGGTGGGCACGGATGTCGCGAGCTCCCGTTGGTCGGCCCAGATGGCCGCGCGGGAACCCCGGATGCTCGCCGCCGTCGCCATCCACCCGAACGACGTCCCCGAGCTCGACCGTGCGGGCACACTGGATGTGTCGCTCGCCGAGATCGAGGAACTCGCCCAGCGGCCCCGCGTGCGCGCGGTGGGGGAGACGGGACTCGACTTCTACCGCACCGACGAGGTGGGTCGCCCGGCCCAGTTCTACTCCTTCGAGGCGCACATCGAGATCGCCAAGAAGCACGACCTGGCGCTCCAGATCCATGACCGTGACGCGCATGACGAGGTCATCTCCACCCTCCTGCGCGTGGGCGCTCCCGAGCGCACGGTGTTCCACTGCTTCTCCGGTGACGCCACGATGGCGCGACTCTGTGCCGAGGAGGGCTGGTACCTCTCCTTCGCGGGCACCGTCACCTTCAAGAATGCGGCGAACCTGCGCGAGGCCCTCGAGGTCGTGCCGCGTGATCACATCCTGATCGAGACGGACTCTCCCTACCTGACGCCGACGCCGCATCGCGGGCAGACGAACGCCTCGTACATGATCCCGACGACGCTGCGCTTCATGGCCGATCACCTCGGCGTGCCAGACTCGCTGCTCGCCGCGGTCATCGCCTCCAACACGGAAGCCGTCTACGGCTCGTGGGACGACGAGCCGCTCGTGCTGGATGCCCCGAGCGAGTTCGCGCCGCACCCTCTCGCATGAGCGCCCTCCCTTTCCCAACTCAGGAGTTCTCGCTCCCAACTCAGGAGTTCTCGCTCCCAACTCAGGAGTTCTCGCCTCAGGAAGGCAGGTCCTGAATCATGAAAGCACTCCTGGGGCCGGCCGAGATCCGCGACCTCGCTGAACTCCTCGACCTGCAGCCCACCAAGAAGCTGGGCCAGAACTTCGTCATCGACGGCAACACCGTCCGCCGCATCGTTGCGGCCGCGGGGGTCACCGGTGACTCCCCGGTCGTCGAGATCGGCCCGGGCCTCGGATCGCTCACACTCGGACTCCTCGAGACGGGCGCCCCCGTCGTCGCGGTCGAGATCGATCCGCGCCTCGCCGGGCAACTGCCCAAGACGGTCGAGACGATGCAGCCGGGCGCCGATGTCACGGTCGTGCTGCACGATGCCATGACGATCATGGAGCTGCCGCGGCATCCAAAGACCCTGGTCGCGAACCTGCCGTACAACGTCTCAGTGCCCGTGCTGCTGCACTTCCTCGAGCATTTCAGGTACATCACCTCTGGACTCGTGATGGTGCAGGCCGAGGTCGGCCAGCGCCTCGCCGCAGAGCCCGGCAGCAAGGTCTACGGCAGCCCGAGCGTCAAGGCGGCCTGGTATGGCCACTGGCGCACGGCGGGCCTCGTCAGCCGCCAGGTCTTCTGGCCGGTGCCCAACGTCGACTCGATCCTCGTCGGCTTTACGGTGCGCGAGGAACCGCTCGGCACGGAGGAGGAGCGCCTCGCGACCTTCGAACTCGTCGACGCCGCATTCGGCCAGCGCCGCAAGATGCTGCGCCAGTCGCTCGCGGGCGTGCTGGGGGGCTCTGCCGCGGCATCCGCTCGTCTTGAAGCTGCCGGCATCAAGCCGACCGAGCGCGGCGAACAGCTGACGGTGCACGACTTCCTCGCAATCACACGCGCCTGACGAGTCAGGCCTTTCACGCGCGCGCAGAGCGTCGTATCGTGGCGGCATGGTTCCCATAGCGCCAAGCAGGGCCTCGGACGTCAAGATGCGCGCCGCTACGGGCAAGACGCGCAACGAATGGTTCGCGCTGCTCGATGCTGAGAACGCGGCCACCTGGTCGCACGCTGAGATCGCCGACTGGTTGCACCGCGAGCACGGCGTCGGCCAGTGGTGGACGCAGGGTGTCACGGTCGCCTACGAACAGGCACGCGGCATCCGAATCCCCGGCCAGCAATCAGACGGAACGTTCGCGGCCGGCTCGAGCAAGACCGTGGAGGGCGAATTGCGGGCCACGCTCAACCGCACCATCGCCCTCCTGAGCGACCACTACGGCCTCGCCCCGAGTGCCGTGAGCCACGAGACGGAACACCCCACCGCTCGGTGGAAACTGGGAGACGGCACCGAGGTCCTGGCGACGCTCAGTCGAGGTCCGCTCGGCTCTGTGGGGCGGTGCCGCGTGGCATTGACCCGGCTCAGGCTCGCGCCGGAACAGCTCGACGCCGAGACGCAGGAGCTCGCGGGCATCCTGTCACGGCTCGAAGGCTAGTGCGGCGAGACCGGCACGCGGGCGGCAGGGTGCAGACAGCGCGGTCCACTAGGTTGGTTGCATGAGCAGGCTGGCCCGGTCCGAGAAGGTTCACGTCCGCGCCCCCGGCAAGCTCAACGTCTACCTTCGCGTTGGCTGCCTCCTCGACGACGGCTACCACGACGTCGCGACCGCCTACCAGGCCGTCTCACTCTACGAAGACGTCAGGGCATATCCGGCGGACGACTTCTCCGTCACCTTCGGCGGCAGCATCGACACCTCTGCACTCGCGACCGACGGAAGCAACCTCGCAATCCGCGCCGCCCGCCTCCTCGCGCGCGTCGCCGACTACCGTGGGGGAGTGCGGCTCGAGATCGAGAAGAACGTGCCAGTCGCGGGTGGAATGGGCGGAGGGTCAGCGGATGCCGCGGCCACCCTCATTGCGTGCGACGCCCTCTGGGGAACCGACCTCGGCCGGGAGGAATTGCACTCGCTCGCGGCGCAACTGGGTGCCGACGTCCCCTTCGCCCTCACGGGCGGCACGGCCGTCGGCACGGGACGCGGTGACGAGCTCAGCCCGGCCCTCGCGAAGGGCCAGTTCCACTGGGTGTTCGCGCTCGCCGATTTCGGCATGAGCACCCCCGAGGTCTACCGAGAACTCGACCTGCACCGGGAGCGCCACGCCCTCGACATCTCGCCCGCATCCCCGCAGCCGACGGTTGACACGGCCGTGCTGCAGGCGCTGCGCGCGGGCGACTCAGCGATGCTCGCCGATGCCATGCACAACGACCTCCAGGCCCCCGCTCTTCACCTGGAACCGCGACTCGCGCGGGTGCTCGAGCTGGGTGAGGAGAACGGCGCCCTCGCTGGCATCGTCTCGGGCTCGGGGCCGACGATCGCGTTCCTCGCAGCCGACGTCGATTCGGCCCTCGAACTGCAGGTCGCGCTCAGCGCGGCGCGCCTCGCCGCCGTGCGGGCAACGGGTCCGGTGCACGGCGCCAGGGTGATCGCCGACTGAGCTACTGCACGGGGGTTCCTTCGAGCGAGAACTTCTGGCGGCAGAAGTCCGCGAGCGCGCGGAACTTCGGCGTCACAGGTGCATCGCGGGGCCGCGCGATCACGACGGGGTTCTCGGGGATGTCGCCCTGAATGCGGCGGTACACGAGGGGAAGCCCGTCGTAGGTGCGGTCGCCGACCGGGCGACCCATGACCAGCGCGTAGCCGAGTCCCCGGGCCACCATCGAGCGGATCGTCTCGGTGTTGGAACTCCGCCAGCGAACGTTGGGCATGAAGCCCGCCACCCGGAGTACGTCCTCAAGGTAGTGGGTGGCGGCGGGCTGTGCGAGGGCGATCGCGGTCTCCGGCTGCAGTGCGGCGAGCGGAACCTCGTCGAAGGCGGCGAGCGGATGATCAGCCGCGAGCACAACCTGCACGCGGGCTGGCGCGACCAGTTCTGCTTCGACGCCAGGCGCGAGGGCGTTGCGATACATGATGACGGCGTCGAGCTTTCCTGCCAGCAGGTGCGCCTGGAGATATGTGGAGTCGTCCTCGGTGAGCTGCACGTCGATCGCGGGATGCTCCTGGGCGAAGAACTCAATAACGCGGGGAACCATCCAGGGGGAGAGGGTCGGGAAACAGCCGATCCGGAGTTCGCCGATGAGGGCGCCCTCGTCCGTCTGGGACAGTCCCTCGATGCTCTCGGCATTCGCAAGCAGCCGTTTGGCGTGCTGGTAGGCAGCGGCCCCGGTCGGGGTCACCGTCGTGCCGTAGCCGGGTCGGCGGTACAACAGCTGCGCTTTGACGGCCCGCTCGAGCTCGCGCAGTGAAAGGGAGACAGCGCCGGCCGACGCATTCGTGTGCTTTGCGGCGGCCGACACCGATCCGGTTTCGGCCACCGCGACGAAGAACTCCAGTTGTCGGAGTGTGAAGGCTGGCATATTCAGCTCCCCTAAATAACCCGTTCGGAAGAACCCGCTTGCTTCAGTTGTACCGCAGGTTTGACGATGTCTAGAGCAGTTCACCTTCCTTCGAATGGAACATCCTTATGACTCAGAACATCGACGTTCAGACCACGCCGGCATCGTCTGCGCCGGGGCTCAGGTCGCCGCAGATGCGGCGCATCCTCGCATCGAGCTTCATCGGGAGCACGATCGAGTTCTACGACTTCCTGATCTACGTCACCGCGTCGGCCGTCGTCTTCTCACGCCTCTTCTTCACCGATCTCAACCCTGTCACCGCGACGATCGCGTCGTTCGGCACCCTTGCCGTCGGTTACCTGGCGCGGCCCATCGGCGGCATCATCTTCGGCCACCTCGGCGACCGCATCGGCCGCAAGAAGGTGCTCATCGCATCCATGCTGCTCATGGGTGGCGCGACGGTGCTCATCGGCGTCTTGCCCACGACCGACCAGGTGGGCCAGATGGCGGTCGTCATGCTCGTGGCGCTCCGGATCATCCAGGGCATCGCCGTGGGTGGCGAGTGGGGTGGTGCCGTGCTGATCGCCCTCGAAACGGCGCACCCAGACCGGCGCGGCTTCGCGGGTGCCTTCGCGAACTTCGGCGCGCCTCTGGGCTCGGTGCTGGCCGCCGGCGCCTTCTCGATCGTCTCCCTCCTGCCGGACGAACAGTTCTTCTCGTGGGGCTGGCGGCTGCCATTCCTCCTCAGTGCCGTGCTCGTGATCGTCGCCCTCTTCATCCGTCTGCGGGTGGCAGAGACGCCGCTCTTCAAGGAGCTCAAGTCGCGCGCTGCCGCACCCCGCGTGCCCCTCCTTGAGATTCTCCGCCGCCACCGCCTCGCGGTGCTCATCGGCCTCGCGGCCGTCGTCAGCCACCACACGATCTCCGGTCTCGCGAACGCGTGGGCCGTCAGTCATTCCGTATCTCTCGGCGTTGAGCAGGCGTCGATTCTCGGGGCCAAGTCGGCCACGTCGATCGGCATGCTGCTCGCGGCTATCGTCACGGCGTTTCTCTGCGACAGGATCGGCCGCAAGCCGATCATCATCGGGGGGATCCTCGCCGCCATGCTGTGGGCCGTCCCCATGATGATGCTGGTCGACACGGGCACGCTCGGTGGTTTCGTCGCCGGGGTCGGCGTCGCCGAGGTCATCCAGGGCGCCATCCTCGGGCCGCTCGCGGCGTACACCTCGGAGCTGTTCCCGACGGCCGTGCGCTACACGGGAGCGTCACTGTGCTTCCAGCTCAGCTCCACAATCGGGGCGGGGCTCTTCCCTCTCGCGGTCACCTCGTTCCTTGCCGCGACGGGCGGCAACATCTACATCGTCGGGGCCGCTTGGGTCGCGTTCCTCCTCCTGTGCCTCCTCGCCGTCATGTCTGCGAAAGACGGCCGCGGGCGTGACCTCAACCACATCGATCCGGCGCTGCACGGTTGAGCACGAACCGCACAGCGTCGACAACGCAAGCGAAAGGAACAGCAGGATGCTGACAACACGAGCCGCAGTCATCACCGACTCAGGGGCGCAATGGGAACTCATCGACCTCCAACTCGACCCGCCCGGCCCGGGGGAACTGCTGGTCGAATTCGTCGCCTCCGGGCTGTGCCAGTCGGACGAGAGCATGCGCAAGGGCACGCTCGGCGGGCAGGTGCGATACCCAATCGTCGGCGGCCACGAGGGCGCAGGCATCGTGCGCGAGGTCGGCGTCGGAGTCCAGGACATCGCGGTCGGGGACCACATCGTGTGTTCGTTCCGGCCGTCCTGCGGTCGCTGCGACTTCTGCGCCGTCGGCAAGAGCTACGTGTGCGCGCTCAGCCGCCGCACCATGCTTGGGGCGCTGCCGAGCGGAGAGTTCCGGTTCCACCGCGACGGCGTGCGGTACGGGGCATCCGCGATGCTCGGCACGTTCTCGAAGTACGCCGTTATCTCGCAGTCATCGTGTCTCGTCGTGCAGAAGGACATCCCGCTGCACACGCTCGCGGTGCTCGGCTGCGCCGTGCCCACGGGCTGGGGCGCGGCTGTGAATACGGCGCAGGTGCGCCCGGGCGATGTCGTCGTTGTCGTCGGAGCGGGCGGCGTCGGCATGAACGCGTGCCAGGGGGCCCAGATCGCGGGGGCGAGCGAAGTCATCGTGATCGACCCCGTGCAGGCGAAGCTTGAGGCGGCGGCCGCGTTCGGCGCCACCGCGGGCTACGCGAGTCTCGCGGAAGCGAGCGACGTACTGCTCTCGACGCGGCGGGGCGGTGCCGACGCGATCATCCTCACGGCGGCGGTGCCGAGCATTCCCGCCGAGGCCATCGCCCTGCTCGTGCCGGGCGGAAACCTGACGATCGCGGCCCTTGGCGACCCCGCGACCTTCCGGCTCGATGTGCCGATCGCGCCCATGGCGCTGCGGAACCTGTCGATTCGCGGCTCAGCGATTGGCTCCTCCAACTTCCGCGACACGATCCCGCGCCTGATTGAGCTCTACCGCGACGGCAAGCTCAAACTCGACGAACTCGTGACCAAGCACTACACGCTCGACGAGATCGAGCCCGGCTTTGACGATCTCGCCGCCGGTCGAAACCTCCGAGGGGTGATGCTGCACTCATGACTGACGCACTGCTGAACGCGGCCGCTTTGGGTGACCCGCTCGTCATCGAGGAGTCGCTCTGGATCGACAACACCGCCCAGAAAGCCGGCGGCGACAGCCATTCGCCCGTCGACGACTCCGGTACGGGCCGGGTGTTCGCGCTCGTGCGCGACTGCGACGGCGACGACGTGGATCGAGCGTATGCCTCGGCCGCTCGGGCGCAGGCGGACTGGGCTCGAGTGCCGGTGGAGGAACGCGTCCGCGTTGTGCGTGACGCCGTCGAGATTCTCGCGCGCAGCCCACACCTCGCGGAGACGATCACGCGCGAGGTCGGCACTGTCTGCCGGTCCGCCTCCGCGATCCAGGTAGAACTGGGCCTCGACGCCATGCGGTTCACGGCGGACTGGGCGGAGTCCACCGTGAATCACACCATGACGATCGGTGACTCGATGGTCATCCGCGAGCCGGCCGGCGTCGCGGGAGCGATCACGCCCTGGAATTACCCCATCTTCCAGGTTGCGCTCAAGGTGACACCGGCGATCGTCGCGGGCTGCTCCGTCGTGCTCAAGCCGCCGAGCGTCGCACCGCTCACGGCGTTCAGCATTGTGAGCGCCTTTGCCGAAGCGGGGCTCCCCGCCGGCGTGCTCAACCTCGTGACGGGTCCGGGCTCCCGCGTCGGGGCGCTCGTGGCGGGACATCCGACCGCTGACATCGTCTCGTTCACTGGCTCAAACGCGACGGGGCGCGCCGTCGCTATGGGGGCCGCCGCTGCGGGCACCCGAACGACAATGGAGCTCGGCGGCAAGAGTGCCGCGGTCGTGCTCGACGCCGCGCTGGCCGAGGAGGCAGCCGTCCACGCCCTCTCGAGCACCCTGTCGAACAACGGGCAGACGTGCGCCGCGCTCACGCGGCTCATCGTGCCGCGAAGCACGCTCATCCAGGTCGAGGCCAGGCTCGCCTCGGTGATCGGCTCGCAAATCGTCGCAGACCCGGGGGACCAAGCATCCACCGTTGGCCCCCTTGCCAGCCGCGCCCAGCAGCAGTCGGTGCTTCGCGCGCTCGCCGAGGCGCGGACGCAACGCGGGGTGACGGTCGTCGCGAGCGTCGATGCGCCGCTCCCCGAGCACGGTTGGTATGTGCCGCCAACGGTCCTGCGCGCCGAGCGTGAGGACCTCGGGGTCGTGCAGGAAGAACTGTTCGGTCCAGTGCTGACCGTGCAGCCCTATGACGACGGCGACATCGATGGGGCGCTCGCGCTCGCGAACGGAACCGAGTTCGGTCTGTTGGCGCGGGTATGGACGGACGACCCCGGGCTCTTCAGCTCGGCGGCTCGGGCGATACGGGCCGGTGGGGTGATTCAGAACGGAAGGCCCGCGACCTGGGACGCGCCATTCGGTGGGGTAAAGAACTCCGGGCATGGCAGAGAGCGGGGCCCCTTTGGCATCGAGGAGTACCTCGTGCCGAAATCGCTGCAGCCGCTCGCCTAGGCGACTGTCTTCCGCTGTGGCACTACCGGGCCGCCGCCCAGGCCGGGCCCGGTAGTGTCGACCCACGTGGCACATCTCTTGGGGGCAGAGTCCCTCCACCTCGAATATCCAACGCGCGTCATCTTTGACTCGGTGACGATCGGCCTCAACGAGGGCGACCGCATCGGCGTGGTTGGCCGCAATGGCGACGGCAAGTCGACCCTCATGCGCCTGCTCGCGGGCCGCATCGAGCCCGACAGTGGCCGCGTGACGGTGCGCAAGGGCACGACGATCGGCATGCTCGACCAGGCCGACGAGCTCGACGACTCGATCGTCGTGAGCGAGTCGATCGTGGGCGACAAGCAGGAGTACGAGTGGGCCTCGGATGCGCGCATCCGCGATGTCATTGACGGCCTGCTTGGCGGCATCCCGTGGGATGCGACGCTGGGCCAGCTCTCCGGTGGCCAACGCCGCCGGGTCGGCCTCGCCAAGCTGCTGGTCGGCGACTGGGACGTCGTGTTCCTCGATGAGCCCACCAACCACCTCGATGTCGAGGGCATCGCGTGGCTGGCCGAGCACCTCAAGCGCCGCTGGCCGGCGGGCCAGGGCGGCCTCATCGTCGTCACCCACGACCGGTGGTTCCTCGACGAGGTGTGTAACACCACGTGGGAGGTGCACGACCGCATCATCGAGCCCTTCGAGGGCGGTTACGCGGCGTACATCCTGCAGCGCGTCGAGCGCGACCGCATGGCATCCGTCACGGAGGCGAAGCGCCAGAACCTCATGAAGAAGGAGCTTGCCTGGCTGCGGCGCGGCGCCCCGGCCCGCACGGCGAAGCCGAAGTTCCGCATCGACGCCGCGAACGAGTTGATCGCGAACGAGCCGCCCGTGCGCGACAAGGTGAGCCTGCAGTCGATGGCGATGCAGCGACTCGGCAAGGACGTCGTCGACCTGCTCGATGTTGGGGTGCAGTTCGGCGAGAAGACCGTGCTGCGCGACATCGAGTGGCGCATTGCGCCGGGCGAGCGCACGGGCATCCTGGGCGTCAATGGTGCAGGCAAGTCGACACTGCTCGGCCTCATCGCGGGCTCGGTCGAACCGACGAGTGGACGCGTCAAGCGGGGCAAGACCGTCAAGATTTCCATCCTCGACCAGCAACTCGCGGAGCTGGCCGAAGTGCAGAACGAACCCGTGCGCACCGTCATCGGGCGCCAGAAGTCGTCCTACGTCGCGGGCGGCAAGGAGGTTACGCCGGGCCAGCTGCTTGAGCGCCTCGGATTCGACAGCGCCCAACTCAGCACCCCCATCAAAGACCTGTCGGGTGGCCAGAAGCGTCGCCTGCAGCTGCTGCTCATCCTCCTCGACGAGCCCAACGTGCTCATCCTCGACGAGCCCACCAACGACCTCGACACCGACATGCTCGCCGCCATGGAGGACCTGCTCGACTCCTTCCCCGGCACGCTGCTCGTCGTGAGCCACGACCGTTACCTCCTCGAGCGTGTGACCGACCAGCAGTACGCCGTGCTCGGCGGACACCTGCGTCACCTGCCGGGCGGCGTCGAGGAGTACCTGAAGATCCGCACGGCGGCGGATGCGGCATCCGACGCTCCCTCGGCCACCAAGGCGGCGACGGCGCCGGCGAAGAAGGCGCCCGGCCTCTCGGGCGCCGAGCTCCGCAATGCGCAGAAGGAGCTCGCCTCGGTCGAGCGCAAGCTCGAGAAGTCGGGCCAGAAGGTAGACGCAGTGCACGCCCAGATGGCGGCCCACGACCAGAACGATTACGAGGGTCTCGGCGCGCTCTCGGCGCAACTGTCGAAGCTTGAAACGGATGCCGCGGCGCTCGAGACCCGCTGGCTCGAACTCACCGAGCTCCTCGAGGGCTGATGGCGCGGTCGGCTGTCACAGTTCGTCACCTGATTCGGCGATGCTCCGCACACGGATGACACTGGATATCCCCGCTCCACTGAAAGGCACCACCCATGTCCCTCGTCAAGAAGCTCGCTGCCGTCGCTACCGCGACCGCGCTCCTCACCGGCCTCGCCGCCTGCGCCTCGTCTGATTCCGACGCGGAGCTCGGCTCCGAGTCCAACCCGGTCAAGCTTGGCGTCGTCGGCGCGAGCGACCCCTACTGGGACGCCTACCTCGAGGCGACCGAGGAGGAGGGCATCCACGTCGAGATCATCGATTTCGCTGACTACAACCAGCCGAATCCCGCCCTTTCTGCGGGTGAGCTCGACCTGAACCAGTTCCAGCACGTCATCTTCCTCGCGCAGCACAACGTGGCATCCGGCGATGACCTCGTGCCGATCGGCGCGACCGCGATCTACCCGCTCGGGCTTTACTCGCAGAAGTACGACTCGGTCGACGACATCAAGGACGGTGAGCAGGTCATCGTGCCGAACGACACGAGCAACCAGGCCCGCGCTCTCCTCGTGTTGCAGTCCGCCGGCCTCATCGACCTCAAGGACGGCGGCAGCATCTTCTCGACCCTCGCCGACATCGAGGACTCGTCTCGCGTCGAGGTCAAGGCAGCGGATGCCTCGTTCACGGCGACCTCGCTCGCCGACGTCGCGGCGGCCGTCGTCAACAACGACTTCGTGACCAAGGCGGGCATCGACCCGCTCAGCGCGATCGCGGTCGACGACCCCAGCGACCCCGCCGCGCAGGCCTACATCAACATTTTCGCGGCCCGCGCCGACGATAAGGACAACGAGCTCTTCCAGCGCCTCGTCGAGATCTACCAGTCGACGCAGGCCGTGCAGGACGGCGTGCTTGAGGTCTCGGGCGGCACGGCCATCCTCGTCGACACTCCGGCGTCCGAGCTCGAGGATGCCCTCGCCAAGGTCGAGGCCGACGTCGAGGCCAACGAGTAGCCTTTATGCAGTAGCCGGCGGCGGATGCTTCTCGGAGCATCCGCCGCCGTACTGATTCCCCGTATGACGAAAGCAGCCCCCATGCCGATCGTGAGACTCAGCGAGGTCTCAAAGTCGTACCCGGCTTCCAAGCGCGGTGCGGCGCCGCTCCTCGCGGTCGACAACGTCAGCCTCGACATCGAGGCGGGCGACATCTTCGGCATCATCGGCTACTCGGGCGCGGGCAAGAGCACGCTTGTGCGGCTCATCAACGCGCTCGAGCCGGTTACGAGCGGCACGGTCGAGGTCGACGGCCGGGTGATCAGCGGGCTGCGCGAGCGCCAGCTGCACGATGTGCGTCGCGGCATCGGCATGATCTTCCAGCAGTTCAACCTCTTCAACTCGCGCACGGTCGCCGGCAACGTCGAATACCCGCTCCAGGTGGCCGGGATGCCCGCCGCTGAGCGCAAGGCACGGGTCACCGAGATGCTCGAGTTCGTCGGGCTCGCCGACAAGGCACGCAGCTACCCCGACCAGCTCTCGGGCGGCCAGAAGCAGCGCGTCGGCATCGCGCGCGCCTTGGCGACGAGCCCCAAGATCCTTCTCGCCGACGAAGCGACGAGCGCGCTCGACCCCGAGACGACAACTGAGGTGCTCGCGCTCCTCAAGAAGGTCAATCGGGAGCTCGGCATCACCATCGTGCTCATCACGCACGAAATGGAGGTCATCAAGGCGGTGGCCAATCGTGTCGCCGTCATGGACTCCGGCCGCGTCATCGAGCAGGGCAGCGTCTTCGACGTCTTCTCCGACCCGCAGACGGATGCCGCCAAGCGCTTCGTCTCGACCGTCATCCGCGCGGTCCCAGAGCGGGAGGCGCTCGAGCAGCTGCGGCTCAAGCATCCGGGTCGCATCGTGACGGTGTCTTTCGCGGACGGCGGGGTGAGCCAGTCGGAGGTGTTCCTCGAGTTCGCGAACCATGGCGTGACCTTCGAGCTCGTCTACGGCGGGGTCAACGAGATCCAGGGTCGCACCTTCGGGCACCTGACGCTCGCGCTCAAGGGTGACCGCATTGACGCGGCGCTTGCGGCGATCGAGCAGACCGTCACCGTGACGGAGGTGCGCTGATGGATGCGCTGATCAACCTGCTCCCAGAATTGCTCGACGCGACCTTCGAGACGCTCTACATCGTCGCCCTGTGCATGCTCTTCGGCGGTCTGGGGGGTCTCATCGTCGGGCTCGGCCTCTACGTGACCCGCGCCGGCGGTCTCCTGCCGAACCGCGTCGTCAACACGGTGCTGAACGTGCTCGTCAACACCTTCCGCCCGATCCCGTTCATCATCTTCCTCGCGGCCGTGCAGCCGCTCGCCCGCGCGGTCGTTGGCACTGGAATCGGCGACCCCGCCATCATTTTCTCGATTGCCCTCGCCGCTGTCTTCGGCATCAGCCGCATCGTCGAGCAGAACCTGCTGACGGTGCAGCCGGGCGTGATCGAGGCGGCGCGTTCGGTCGGCGCGGGGCCGTGGCGGATCATCCGCACCCTCCTGCTGCCCGAGGCGCTCGGGCCGCTCATCCTGGGCTACGCCTTCGTCTTCGTCGCGATCGTCGACATGACGGCCGTCGCCGGCTTCATCGGCGGCGGTGGGCTGGGCAACTTCGCGATCCTCTACGGCTACCGCCAGTTCGAGCCGGTTGTCACCTGGGCGGCAGTGATTGTCATCATCCTGATCGTGCAGCTCGTGCAGTTCTTCGCCAACTGGCTCGCCCGTCGCGTGCTGCGCCGCTGACGCCGGCCCCGCGCCCACACCGCCGAGGCCGTTTGGTGCCAAGCAAGTGGCGTCAGGGCATACTCGGGACATGACACCCAGGTTCACGGATGCGCGGCTCGAGCAGTTTCGCGAGCAGTTGCTTGCCGAGCGCGAGTCCACCCTGCGCCTCATGGCGGGACTCGGCGAAGACATCCGCCGCATCGTTGACGCCCGTCAGGACTCCAATGTCGACGACGAGCACGACCCTGAGGGCTCGACGATCGCGTTCGAGCGCTCCCAGTCCGACGCGTTGCTGCGGCAGTCGCGGTCTCGCCTTGCGGAGACGGATGCCGCGCTCCTCCGCCTGGGTGCCCCTGGCTTCGGCGTGTGCGAGTCGTGCGGCCGTGACATCCCGGAGGCCCGCCTCGAGGCGCGCCCGTGGGCGACGCTCTGCGTGGACTGCGCCTCGCGCGCCTGACGTTCACCTACGCCCGAGCCTCCTTAACCTCAGAGCTCAGCCGGATCCCTGTGAGTGGCCAAACTTTCACCTTCATCGCTCCGGTAAGCCGAAACTTTGGCCACTGGGCCGAGAGATGAGAGATGAGAGATGAGAGATGAGAGATGAGAGATGAGAGGCGTAGGGCGGCCTGACTGTTCAGTCGAAGTCGAGGCTGAGCACCCGCAGCAGGTCGGCGAGTCGTTCGTGTTCGGCATCCGGCAGCGCGGCGAGGAGGGCCCGCTCCGATTCGAGGAGTTGCGTGATCGCCGTGTCAACGCGGGCGCGGCCTTCCCCGGTCATGGTGACGAGCACGCTGCGGCGGTCGCGCGGGTCGGCGTTGCGGGTGACGAGTCCGCGCTCGACGAGGCGGTCGATGCGGTTGGTCATGGTGCCAGAGGAGACGAGGGTCTGCTGCAGGAGCGACTTGGGGCTGAGCTGGTAGGGCTCACCTTCGCGCCGAAGGGCGGAGAGCACGTCGAATTCCCATGATTCGAGGCCGGATGCCGCGAAGGCCGTGCGGCGGGCGCGGTCGAGGTGGCGGGCGAGGCGGCCGACCCGGCTGAGCACTTGGAGCGGGGCGAAGTCGAGGTCTGGCCGTTCCCGTTGCCAGGCGTCGACGATGCGATCAACTTCGTCGAGCCGGTCGGGGTTGTCGCGTGCGGGCATGGTCCCCATTATCCCGAGCGGTGGATCTCGGCGGCTTCCTTTGGTTCTCTTCTGGCAGACTTGTCTCTCGTGTCCGCCCCTGCGTTGTGGGGTGGCACGGTCCGCCCTGGTGTAACGGCAGCACGGCAGTCTTTGGAACTGTTAGGACCAGGTTCGAATCCTGGGGGCGGAGCCAGTTGAAATCGCGGAGCGATTTCAACCGGCTCCGTGCGCGGAGCGCATCCGCCGCAGGCGGATCAGTTTTCAGCCCGGAAGGACACTCGAATACCCGAGTGCCGCAAAAGGAGCACCATGACCGACCAGTCTCTCGCCGTCATCATCCTGGCGGCCGGCCAGGGCACCCGCATGAAGTCGGCGAAGGCGAAGGTGCTGCATACCCTCGCGGGTGTGCCGCTCGTGGGCCACGTGTTGTCGACGGCGGAGGAGTTGGGCGCGGCGCACATCCTGACGGTCGTGCGCCATGAGCGGGACGCGGTCGCTGGCGAGGTGCTGCGCCGGTCCCCGAACGCGATCATCGTCGACCAGGACGAGGTGCCGGGCACCGGTCGCGCGGTTGAGGTGGCACTGGAGGCACTGCCGGCCGACTTCGAGGGTCGTGTCGTGGTGCTGAGCGCCGATGTTCCGCTCCTGGATGCAGCAACCCTGCGCTCGCTCGTGTCGGCGCACCAGCATGAGGGCAACGCGCTCACGATGCTGTCGGCGATCCTCGATGACCCCTCCGGTTTCGGCCGCATCGTCCGTTCGGCGGATGGCCTCTTCGAGGAGATCGTGGAGCACAAGGACGCCTCGTCTGAGCAGCTCGCGGTGCGCGAGGTCAACGCGGGGGTCTATGTGTTCTCGGCGGGTCCCCTGCGGGAGGCCCTCCGCCAGGTGGGCACGCAGAACGCGCAGCGCGAGAAGTACCTGACGGATGCCGCGGCCGTGATCCGGCAGTCGGGTGGCCGCATCGAGGCGGTCTCGGTGCGCGACCCGTGGCTCGTCGCTGGCATCAACGACCGGGTGCAGTTGGCGGCGGCGGCGCGGGAGCTGAATGCCCGCATCATCCGTCGCTGGCAGGTGGCTGGTGTGACGATCCTCGACCCGGCCTCGGTGTGGATCGACGCGGATGCCACGCTGGCTGAGGATGTCGAGCTGTTGCCGGGCACACAGATCCGCGGCACCACGACGATCGAGCGCGGTGCGGTTGTCGGCCCTGACACGACGCTCGTGGACTGCGAGGTCGGCGAGAACGCCGTCGTCAAGCGCACGGATGCCACGCTGGCGGTCATCGGCGCGGGCGCGAGTGTCGGCCCCTTCGCTTACCTGCGGCCGGGCACCGTCCTCGGCGCTGACGGCAAGATCGGCACCTTCGTCGAGACGAAGAACGCGAAGATCGGCGATGGCAGCAAGGTGCCGCACCTCAGCTACATTGGCGACACCGAGGTGGGTGTCGGTTCGAACGTGGGTGCCGGCACGATCACGGCCAACTACGACGGCGTCAACAAGCACCGCACGATCGTGGGTTCGCATGTGCGCACTGGTTCGCACAACGTCTTCGTCGCGCCCGTTAGGATTGGTGACGGAGCCTACACAGGCGCTGGCACGGTGGTCCGCAAGGACATTCCGGCGGGCGCGCTGGCGATCAGCGTGGCTCCGCAGCGCAACATGGCAGGTTGGGTCGGCGCCAACAGGCCGGGTTCCGAGGCGGCTGAGGCGGCCGAGGCATCCGGTGAGGCAGTCGACGAGGCCTGAGAACCACGGTCCCGTTGGGGCCACACCGGCAGAGAGCGAGCGGCATTGTCCGAGATCACCGTCAACGGACAGAAGAAGCTCGTGCTTGTCACGGGCCGCGCACACCCACAGTTGGCGGAGGACATCGCCCGCGAGCTCGACACGGAGCTCCTGCACGCCGAGACGCGCACCTTTGCGAATGGTGAGATCTACGCGCGCTACAGCGAGAGCGTGCGCGGATGCGACGCCTTCGTCATCCAGTCGCACACGACCCCGATCAATGAGTGGCTCATGGAGCAGCTCATCATGGTCGACGCGCTCAAGCGTGCCTCGGCCAAGCGCATCACGGTCGTCGCTCCCTTCTACCCTTACGCTCGCCAAGACAAGAAGGGCCGTGGCCGCGAGCCCATCTCGGCCCGTCTCGTCGCCGACCTCTTCAAGGCCGCTGGCGCCGACCGGATCATGAGCGTCGACCTGCACGCCGCACAGATCCAGGGCTTCTTCGATGGCCCCGTCGACCACCTCTTCGCGATGCCGGTGCTGCTCAAGTACTTCAAGGAGAAGCTCGACAAGGAGACGCTCACGGTCGTCTCACCCGACATGGGCCGCGTTCGCGTTGCTGACATCTGGAGCGACAAGCTGGATGCCCCCCTTGCGATCATCCACAAGCGTCGCGACCCGCGGGTCGCCAACGAGGTGTCGGTGCACGAGATCGTCGGTGAGGTCGCTGGGCGCACCTGCCTGCTCGTCGACGACCTGATCGACACGGGCGGCACGATTGCCAAGGCCGCGGAGGCGCTCAAGAAGGCCGGTGCCAAGAATGTCGTGGTGGCGGCGACGCACGCGGTGTTCTCGCACCCCGCGGCGGAGCGCCTACAGGCCGACTTCATCGACGAGGTCGTCGTGACCGACACCCTGCCGCTGACGGCCGACAAGATCTTCCCGAAGCTGACGGTCCTCCCGATCGCCCCGCTCATCGCGGGCGCCATCAATGAGGTCTTCAGCGACGGTTCGGTGACGTCGATGTTCGACGGCGCCGCATAACGTCACGCACGAGAGGGGGCGGGTCGCCGGTGGGCACCGGGCCAGTTGAGGGGCACGAGTCGGTGCCGTTCGCCGCGGAGTTCTGGGCGGCCCTGGGAGGGGCGGATGCTCTCCTTCCCGGCCTGCGGGTGACCGGCATCGGCGATCTTCCTTCAGCGTTCCGGGTTTCCGCCTTGGCCGCGGCATCCATCGGCGTTGCCGGGCTCGCTGCGACGGAACTCGCGGCACTCGTGGGGGGCGCGGAACCGAAGGTCAGCGTCAACCGCCTGCTCGCATCCGCGTGGTTCGGTTCGGCTGTGCGGCCGGCCGGGTGGTCGGTGCCGCCCGTCTGGGACCCCTTCACGCGCAACTACCGCGCGGCCCGCGGGGGCTGGGTGCGCCTGCACACCAATGCGGCGCAGCATCGCGCGGCCGCCCTCCGTGTGCTGGGTGCCGACGAGTCGAGTGATCCGGCCGACGTGCGACGTCTCGTGGGGCGGTGGGACGCCTTCGAGCTTGAGGAGGCGGTCGTTGAGGCGGGCGGAGTGTCCGCTGCAATGCGCACGCGCGAGGAGTGGCGTGCCCATCCCCAGGGCGCGGCGGTCGCGAGTGAGCCCCTCCTGCACCGCGAGGCGGGTTCAGCTGGTGCCGTCGGCGAGCACTGGCGGCCACGCGTCGAGCGACCGCTCGCGGGCCTGCGCGTGCTCGACCTCACGCGCGTGCTGGCGGGCCCCGTTGCGACCCGTTTCCTCGCGGGCCTCGGTGCCGACGTGCTGCGGGTCGACCCGCCCGACTGGGACGAGCCAGCGATCGTGCCCAACATGACGCTCGGCAAGCGCACGGCGCGGCTTGACGCCCGCACGCCGGAGGGCCTCGAGCGGCTCAAGTCCCTGCTCGCCGAGGCGGACGTGCTCGTGCACGGCTACCGTGACGGCGCCCTCGACGGACTCGGGCTCGACGCCGAGACCCGACAGCGACTTCGGCCCGGCCTCGTGGAGGCATCCCTCACGGCCTTTGGCTTCTCGGGCCCGTGGCGCCAGCGCCGCGGTTTCGACAGTGTCGTGCAGATGGCGAGCGGCATCTCGCACCGCGGCATGGTCGCCACGTGGGAGGAGCGTCCCCAGCAGCTGCCCGTGCAGGCGCTCGACCATGCCACCGGCTACCTGCTCGCGGCATCCGTGCTTCGCGGTGTCGTCGAGCTCGTGCGGAATGGTGCCGGCTCGTCGAGCCGCACCTCGCTCGCGCGGGTGGCGGAGGCGCTCGCCTCCGGCGGCGACCAGCCGACTGACGGCGTCTTCGACCAGTGGAACGGGCCCTGCACCATGATCGGCACGCAGTGGGGTGCCGCCGAACTGCTGCCCCCACCGGCCCGCTTCGACGAGATCAACTTCGGCTTCGAGCGCATCCCGCGGCCACTGGGCTCGGATGCCGCGGAGTGGGGTTCTCCGGCCTGACACGCCTCGCGCCGGTGAGTGGCCAAAGTTTCGCCCAAAGCTCGACGGGAAGCCGAGAGTTTGGCCACTCACGGAGATGGCCGAGCCCGCGGCCTAGGTATCGCGTGTGTCGACGGGCGCGACCGCGGGGCCGGGCGCGACGGGGATGAGCCCCATCGAGTCGACGTGCAGGCTGTCGCCGTTGCGGTCGGTCGCGTAGCACTCCCAGCCGATGCCGCCTGCGCCGAAGAGTTCCCAGCGTGCCTCGTAGCGCGCGGCGCCCGGCAGCATGATGGCGCCGCGGTAGGAGCAGGCACGCTCGGCGTTGTTCGCGCCGAGGCTCACGGTCGTGATGATGCCGGGGAGCACAAGCCCGAGCACCGCGAGCAGCACGACGACGCGGAGCAGCAGCATCCGTCGCCTGCTGCGGAGGGGGCGCTCCTCGTGCGGTTCGTAGCCCGCCAGTTCGGGGTGCTCGTCGTCGACCATGGGCCTACTGCGCCCGCAGCGCGTCGCCGCTGAGGCGGAATGTCGTCCACTCGTCCATGGGCTCGGCGCCGAGGTTCTTGTAGAAGCCGATGGCGGGCTCATTCCAGTCGAGCACCTGCCACTCGAGCCGGGCGTAGCCACGCTCGACGCACACGGCCGCGAGGGTCGCGAGGAGCTGCCGGCCGTAGCCGCGGCTACGGAACTCCTCGCGCACGTAGAGGTCCTCGAGGTGGATGCCGTTGACCCCCTCCCACGTGGAGAAGGTCAGGAACCAGATCGCCATGCCGGCGAGGCGTTCCTCGTCGCCGTCGACCACGTGGGCGAAGACCGTCGGATGCTCGCCGAAGAGCGCCCGACGCAGGTCATCCTCGCTCGTCTTGACGGCATCCGGCTCGCGCTCATATTCGGCGAGCTCCTGGATGAGCGCGAGCATCTCGGGGATGTCGCGCTCGAGGGCCGGGCGGGGGATGTGCGACAGCGACATGCCTAGTGGGTGTCCTCGGCCTCGATCTCGCTGCGGTCACCGCTCCACTGCGTGTGGAAGGTGCCCTCAGCGTCGATGCGCTTGTAGGTGTGGGCGCCGAAGAAGTCGCGCTGGCCCTGGATGAGGGCGGCGGGCAGGCGCTCTGCGCGCAGTCCGTCGTAGTAGGCGAGCGAGGAGGAGAACGCGGGGGACGGGATGCCGGCGTGGGCTGCGGCGATCACGACGCGGCGCCAGGAATTCTGGGCGCGGCCGATCGCCTCCGTGAAGTACGGGGCGGTGAGGAGCGAGCCGAGCCGAGGGTCCTCCAGGTAGGCCTCCGTGATGCGGCCGAGGAACTGGGCGCGGATGATGCAGCCGGCCTTCCAGATGCGCGCGATCTCGCCGAGGTCGATATCCCAGTCGTATTGGCGGGCTCCGGCGACGATCTCGTCGAACCCCTGGCTGTAGGCGACGATCTTGGAGGCGAAGAGCGCGAGGCGCACATCCTCGATGAAGGCAGCCTCGTCACTCACCTCGAAGGACTCGTCCGGCCCTGGCAGGTCGACGGCCGCGTCGCGGCTGGCGCGGCTCGAAGAGAGCGAGCGCGCGAACACGGCCTCGGCGATGCCGGAAACGGGGACGCCGAGGTCGAGCGCGGTCTGCACGGTCCAGGCACCGGTGCCCTTGGCGCCGGCCTCGTCCTTGATGACGTCGACGAGGGGCTCGCCCGTGCGAGCGTCGACCTGGCGGAGCACCTCGGCGGTGATCTCGATGAGGTAGCTCTCGAGCTCGCCTTGGTTCCACTCCTCAAAGATCTCCGCGATTTCGGAGGGCGACTTGCCCGTGCCACGGCGGATGAGGTCGTAGGCCTCGGCGATGAGCTGCATGTCCGCGTACTCGATGCCGTTGTGCACCATCTTGACGAAGTGTCCCGCGCCATCCGTGCCGACGTGCGTCACACAGGGCTCGCCGTCGGCGACCGCGGCAATGGACTTGAGGATGGGGCCGAGAGTCTCCCATGCCTCGGCGCTGCCGCCCGGCATGATCGAGGGGCCGTTGAGGGCACCCTCCTCGCCGCCTGAGATGCCGGCGCCGACGAAGTTGATGCCCGTCTCGCGCACGGTGCGCTCGCGACGGATGGTGTCGGTGAAGAGGGCGTTGCCACCGTCGACGATGATGTCACCCGGCTCGAAGACCTCGGTCAGTTCGGTGATGACGGCATCCGTCGCCGCTCCCGCCTTGACCATGATGATTGCGGTGCGCGGCTTCTGCAGCGCGGCCGCGAATTCCTTGTAGTCCACCGCGGGCACGAAGCCGGCCTCGGGGTGCTCCGTCAGCACCGCCTCCGTCTTCTCATAGGAGCGGTTGTAGATCGCCACTGTGTTTCCCTCACGGCTGGCGAGGTTGCGGGCGAGGTTCGACCCCATCACCGCCATCCCGACCACGCCGATGTTTGCCTTTGCTGCGGTGGGTTCGGCCACGCTGGTGCTCCTCAAAGTCGAGAAAGGGAATGGCTCAAGGCTACTGCGTGGCCTCACACGGGAACTAGCGTGAGAGGCGTGCCCGCGTGCAGCGCGCACTCCGCACCGGTGAAGGGAACGCAATGCAGCCACCACTCGTCGTCGTCATGGGTGTGAGCGGGTCAGGCAAGTCGGTCGTGGGGATGGGCCTCGCAGAGACGCTCGGCCTGCGGTTCCTCGACGGCGATGACCTGCACCCGCCGGCGAATGTCGAGAAGATGGCGCGCGGCATCCCCCTCGATGACGACGACCGGATGCCCTGGCTGAGGCTTGTGGGCGAGGCGCTCGCCGAGGCGGCTGAGGCAGGGCAGGGCATCGTGATGGCGTGCTCGGCACTCCGCCGCTCGTACCGCGACGGTCTCAGGGCGGCTGCGCCGCGGACGGTCTTCGTGCACCTCGACGGCTCGCGTGAACTGCTCGAGTCCCGCCTGCGCACGCGCGCCGGCCACTTCATGCCTGTCGGGCTGCTCGAGTCGCAGTTGGGCGCGCTCGAGCCACTTGCGATGGACGAGCCGGGCGCGAGGGTGTCGATCGAACCGGCTGTCGACGAGGTTGTTGCGGCCGCGGCATCCGCCGTGCGCGAGCTGCAGGACTGACTCAGACCACGCGGTTGCGCAAGGGGTCGCCCTCCAGGAGTGCCCGCACGTTGTGTTCGACGAGCGCGGCCGAGCCGAGCGGGCGACCGCCCGCGGCGTGGGGCGTGATGATGACGTTTGGTTCGTCCCACAGGGGTGACTCTGGGGGCAGCGGCTCCGTGTCGAAGACATCGAGGGCAGCACCGCCGAGCCGGCCCGCGCGGAGGGCGCGCACGAGGGCATGCTCATCGACCGTGGCGCCCCGGCCGACGTTGACGAGCCAGGCGTGATGGGGGAGCTGCCCCAGCACCTCGGCGTCGACGAGGTGCCGGGTCGCGGGGGTCGCCGGCAGGATGTCGATGAGCACGTCTGTGTGTGGCAACTCGGTGCCGAGGTCTTCCGCCGCGATGACGCGAATGCCGTCGACCGTGCGCGCCGAGCGGGCCACGCCCGTCACGCTCGCGCCGAGTGCCAAGAGATGGGGTGCCAAGGTGCGGGCGATACCGCCGAAGCCCCACAGGAGCACGCGCGCGCCCCGCAGCGTCGTGAAGCGGCCGGGGCTCGGTTCCTGCTGCATCCCGCCGATCTCGCCGGCCCAGCGCTGCTCCGCCTTGGCCTGGGCGGCGACATGCAGGCTGCGGGCCGCGGCAAGCACGAGCGCGAGCGTGTGCTCCGCCACCGGGCGGTCGTGCAGTCCCGCCGCCGAGCAGATCACCACTCCCGGCGCGAACCCTGCGGTTTCGACCACATCCGTGCCCGCAGAGAGCGCCTGCACGAGCCGGAGTCGCGGCATCCGCCCGGCCGCGTCGCGGATGTGCTCGCTCGGGTTGCCCCAGACGACGAGCACGTCGGCGTCTTCGCGGGTGATCGGCGCTGCCGCGGCGTAGCGCAGGAACTCCGCACCGGGCACGACGGGCGCCGGCTCCTGCATGGTGTCCGGCACCAGCACCAGCAGGGGGCTTGCAGTCATGCGTCTTACGCTAGACTCTCCCATTGAACTTCGGCGAGGGACCGATGGCATCTGAGTTTCGGATGCCGCGGCATCCGTTATCGACGCGGCGAGCAGGGCTTCGGTCTTTCCTCACGCAGCACTACCCGTTTCGGGTTGTGCCGATGCGTTCGAGTTGAATCCACACACGACAGCGGGCCCAGCCCGCAAGAAGGAGAATCACCATGGGTGAGAAGACCAGCCGCGCAGGACGCCCGTCCGTCGCGAGCACGACCGAGCTCTCGAACCACATCGTCGCCGAGGTGCGCGACAGCTTCGGCAAGGGCTACGCGCGCCGCCTGCGCGCCGCCGGCCAGATCCCCGCCGTGCTCTACGGCCACGGCACCAAGCCGCAGCACCTTGCTCTTCCGGGTCACGAGACCGCGCTCCTCCTGCGCAAGGCCAACGCCATTCTCGAACTCGAGATCGACGGCAAGACCCAGACCGGCCTCGTCAAGGATGTGCAGAAGGACCCGGTGCGCCAGATCATCGAGCACGTCGACCTCATCGTCATCCGCAAGGGTGAGAAGGTCGAGGTGGATGTCGCCGTCCACGTCGTCGGCGAGTCCGCTCCCGGCACCTCGGTCGACGTTGACGCGCACTCGCTGCTCGTGGAGGCTCCCGCCGTCAGCATCCCCGCCAACATCGAGGTCAGTGTCGAGGGCCTCGAAGACGGAGCCAGCATCTACGCCAAGGACGTCACGCTGCCCGAGGGCGTCACCCTCGTGGTCGACCCCGAGACCCTCGTGCTCGCGGTCAAGGGCGAGACCGAGCAGGACCTGGGCGACGAGTCCGACCAGGAGGCCGCAGCTGAGGCCTCCGCCGCAGAGTAAGGCGTGCTGACATAGCAGGCCTCTTTTCCCGCGCGACGCCGCTGGACGCCGACCCCGAGGGGGTAGGCGTCCAGCGGGGTGGCGCGTCCTGGCTTGTCGTCGGCCTCGGTAACCCGGGTGCTGACTACGCGGGAAACCGTCATAATGTGGGCCAAATGGTGTTGGCGGAGCTCGCCGATCGCCGCTCCGCGAGCTTCCGCTCCCACAAGGCCAATGCCATGGTCGCGGAGGCCCGCACGGGCATCGAGGGTCCGCGGCTCATCCTCGCCAAGCCCAACAGTTTCATGAACGTGTCGGGCGGCCCGGTCGCAGCCCTCATGCGATTCTTCAAGGTGCCTGCCGAGCGCCTCGTCGTTGTGCACGACGAACTCGACATCCCCTTCGACACTGTGCGTCTCAAGAGTGGCGGCGGCCATGGGGGCCACAACGGATTGCGTGACATCATCTCCGCGATCGGCACCCCGAACTTCCTCCGCGTAAGGGTCGGCATCGGTCGACCGCCCGGACGCCAGCCGGCCGCCGACTTCGTGCTGCGCGACTTCGGGTCGACCGAGCGCGCCGTGCTGCCGAACCTGCTGGCGGATGCCGCGGACGCCGTCGAGTCACTCGCGACAGACGGGCTCACGACAGCGCAGCAGCGCTTCCACGCCCCGCAGTAGCATCAGCGCGTGAAGTCCCCTGTCAGCGGCTCACCGTAAGCTTGTCCGGTGATCCTCCAGGGCTTGGCTACTGCGCTTTCGCGCGCCCAATCGTTCGACGACGCCCTCCAGTACGCGTCGCGTGATGCCGACTTCTCGCTCGTCGAGGGCCTCCGGGCGCCTCTCCTCGCCGGGCTGCTCTCGCGCCGCACGCCACCAGCCGCCCTGCTCGCGATCGTCGCGACGGGCCGCGAGGCCGACGCGCTGACCTCCGCCATCTCGACCAACTCGCCCTCGGCGACCGTGCTGCAGTTCCCCGCGTGGGAGACCCTTCCGCACGAGCGTCTCAGCCCCTCGACCGAGACGGTCGGCCGCCGCATCGAGGCGCTGCGCCGCATCGCCGAGTGGGACGCCGCCCGCGACCCCAAGGGCGGTTCGCTTGTGGTGGTCGCGAGCGTGCGGGCGGCGATCCAGCCGCTCGCCGACAACCTGACCTCGCTCGAGTCGCTCACGATCACGGCGAAGGGCCGGGGCTACGAGCTCGCGGAGATCCAGCGTCGCCTTGTCGACCTCGCCTATTCCCGCGTCGACATGGTCACACGGCGTGGCGAGTTCGCGGTGCGCGGCGGCATCCTCGACGTGTTCCCACCGGCGGCGGAGCATCCGCTTCGCATCGAGTTCTTCGGTGACGAGGCGGAGGAGATCCGTCAGTTCTCGGTCGCCGACCAGCGTTCGCTGCCCGATGCGGTTGAGCGCGTCGACCTGCCCCCGTGCCGCGAGCTTCTGCTCAGCGAGTCGGTGCGCCAGCGCGCCACCGAGATGCTGCACGAGTTCCCGGGACTCTCCACCATGCTTGCGAAGATCGCCGACGGCATCCCCGTCGACGGCATGGAGTCGCTCGCGCCCGCACTGCTCGAGCGCCTTGTGCCCTTCACCCACTACCTGCCCGAGGATGCCGCCGTCGCGGTCATCTCGCCTGAGCGGGTCGCGACGCGCGCGACGTCGCTCCTCGAGACCAACCGCGAGTTCCTCGATGCCGCCTGGAATGCCGCGACGGCGGGCGCCGAGGCGCCCATCGATCTCGGCGCGGGGGACTTCCTGACCCTGCGGCAGCTGCGCGATGCGGCGGGCGAGCGCCCCTGGTGGACGCTCAGTGCCTTCGACAGTGGCGCAGCCTCCTATGCGGCAGACGGCGCAGAGGGCGCGGATGCGATCAGCGAGATGGTCGAGGCGGCGGGTGACTACGTGCGCATCGAGGCGGATGCCGCGCCGAGCTTCACGGGCAACGCCGACGGCGCGATCGCGCACGTCGGCGACCGGCTGCAGCAGGGCTGGTCGGTCGTCATCACGGCGCAGGGACACGGGCTCGTGGAGCGTGCGGCCGAGGCCCTGGGCGAGCACGGGCTTGCCGCTCGTGTCGTCGACGACCTGCCGGAGGACGGCGTCTTCGAGCCGGGCGTCGCCTATGTCGTGACGGGCGCGGTCGAGGCGGGCTTCGAGGTGCCCGACATCCGTCTTGCCCTCTTCAGCGAGACCGAGTTCTTCGGTCGCGCCGTCGGCTACGAGTCGCGCCAGGTCAAGAAGCTCGCGACGAGGCGCCGCAACGTGGTCGACCCGCTGCAACTCAAGGCGGGCGACTACATCGTGCACCAGACGCACGGCATCGGGAAGTTCCTGGAGCTGGTGCGCCGCGAGGTCTCGAGCGGCGGGCGCAACGCCGTCAAGACGACGCGCGAGTTCCTGCTGATCGAATACGCCCCGTCGAAGCGCGGCTACCCGGGCGACAAGCTCTACGTGCCGACCGACCAGCTCGACCTCGTGTCGCGCTACGTGGGTGGCGAGGCTCCCCAGCTCAGCAAGATGGGCGGCAGCGACTGGGCGGCGGCGAAGGGCAAGGCACGCAAGGCCGTGCGCGATATCGCGGTCGAACTCGTCAAGCTCTACTCGGCCCGCCAGCAGAGCAAGGGCCACGCCTTCGGCCCCGACACTCCGTGGCAGCGCGAGTTCGAGGACGCCTTCCCCTTCGCCGAGACTCCCGACCAGTTGACGACGATCGATGAGATCAAGGCCGACATGGAGAAGCCGATCCCCATGGATCGCCTCGTCGCGGGCGACGTGGGCTACGGCAAGACCGAGGTCGCCGTACGTGCCGCCTTCAAGGCCGTGCAGGACGGCAAGCAGGTCGCGATGCTCGTGCCGACGACGCTGCTTGTGAAGCAGCACATGGAGACCTTCGCGGAGCGCTTCGCCGGATTCCCCATCCACCTGCGCGGCCTCAGCCGTTTCCAGAGCGACAAGGAGGCGAAGGAGGTCATCGCGGGCCTCGCGGATGGCACGGTCGATGTCGTCATCGGCACCCACCGACTCCTCTCGAAGGAGATCGCGTTCAAAGACCTGGGGCTCGTGATCGTCGATGAGGAGCAGCGCTTCGGTGTCGAGCACAAGGATGCGCTCAAGAAGCTCAAGACCAACGTCGACATCCTTGCGATGAGTGCCACGCCGATCCCGCGAACGCTCGAGATGGCCGTCACGGGCATCCGCGAGATGTCGACCCTCGCGACGCCGCCGGAAGACAGGCATCCGATTCTCACCTTCGTCGGCCCTTACAGCGAGAAGCAGGTCGCGGCGGCAATTCGGCGCGAGCTGCTGCGCGAGGGCCAGGTGTTCTTCGTGCACAACCGCGTCTCAAGCATTAACCGGGTCGCCAGCCAGCTTGCCGAACTCGTGCCCGAGGCCCGCATCGCGGTCGCCCACGGCAAGCTCGGCGAGGGCCAGCTCGAGCAGGTCATGGTCGACTTCTGGGAGCGCAAGTTCGACGTGCTCGTCTCCACGACCATCATCGAGACAGGCCTCGACGTCTCGAACGCCAATACCCTCATCATCGACCGGGCCGACAAGTACGGCCTCTCGCAGCTGCACCAGCTGCGTGGCCGGGTGGGTCGTGGCCGCGAGCGGGCCTATGCCTACTTCCTCTACGACCCCGACAAACCCCTCGGCGAGGTCGCCCACGACCGGCTCGCGACGATCGCTGCCAACAATGAGCTGGGCGCGGGCATGCAGGTCGCGCTCAAAGACCTGGAGATCCGTGGCGCGGGCAACCTCCTCGGTGGCGAGCAGTCCGGCCACATCGCCGGTGTCGGTTTCGACCTCTACCTCCGGATGATCGGCGAGGCCGTGAGCGCCTTCCGTGGTGAAGACGTGGAGGGCCCGACGGAGCTGCGCCTCGAGCTTCCCGTGGATGCTCGCATCCCGGAGGAGTACGTCGAGAGCGAGCGGCTGAGGCTCGAGGCCTACCAGAAGCTGTCGACGGCGAGTTCGCCGCAGGCGGCGTCGGATGCCATCGATGCGGTCGCCGAGGAACTGGCCGACCGCTATGGTGAGCTTCCGCCGGCTGTGCTGCAGCTCATCGCGGTGTCGCGACTGCGGCGACGCGCCCAAAAGGCCGGACTCAGCGAGGTCGTCGTCATGGGCCCCAACCTGCGCATCGCGCCCCTTGAGCTGCCCGACTCGCTCCAGGTGCGCCTGCAGCGGATGTATCCGGGTGGCCGATACTTCACCCAGAACAGCGCGGTCGTCATCCCGCTGCCGAAGGCTGGCGGCGAGGCGCTGAGCGACGACGGGCTCATCGAGTGGGTTGGGCAGCTGTTCGAACAGTTCTTGCCGAAGGAGCCTGAGCCGGCCGAAACGGCGGTCGAGTCGAAGGCCTGAGCCACTCGGGGTCGAGGCTCCGCGCTACGCCTTGCGGTGCACGCGGTACACGATCATGGGGATCGCGACGAGCGAGCGCAGGTCGATGAAGGCGTGCACGGCGATGGCGACGAGGATGCTGCCGGTGCCGACGAAGACGGCCATGAGGAGCGCGCCGATGATCGCGGAGCCGATGACGCCGGACGCGCCCTGGTAGAGGTGGAGGGCGGCGAATATCGCCGTGCTGCCCAGCACGGCCGCGGCGACGCTCCCCGTGACACCGAAGATGGCGGCCGGGAGGGCGAGCCGGAACAGCAGCTCCTCGACGACGCCCGCGTTGATCGACAGCAGCGCGCCGTACCGCAGCTCGCCCCGGTTTCGCGGGAGGAGGGCGTGGATGTCGCCGACGGTGACGACCTCGTCCTGCCCGCGAGCGAGCGGCAGCAGGGCGATCGAGGCGACGAGGAGGGCGCCGACCGCGCCGATCAGGAAGCCCTTGAGGAGACCCTCGGATGTCGCATCCCGCAGCCATTGCACGGCAGCGAGGTCCTCGATCGCCGCAAGCATGAGTGGCACCTGCTGCCATGCCAGTAGCAGCACGACCGCTGCAGCCCCGCCGTGCACGAGGAAGGACTCGATGAGCCACTTGCGCATCATCGCCTGCCTGCGCCGGGTCGTGCGGTAGCGCTTGAAGCGCGAGTACTCGCGACGGTCCTTGCGCGCCGCCCGCACCACGAGGAGGGCGAGCAGGGCGACGAGCGCGGCCGCGAGCACAATCCGGGCCAGCGGATCGTCGGGGGAGAGCATGTCCCCATTCTCGCCGCAGTGCCCCGGGCGACGGATCCCTCGGGCGACGGATGCGAGGATGGGCGCATGACTGAGACATCCGTGCCGCAGCATCCGAAGCTCGACGAACTCATCGCCCTCATGGCGAAGCTGCGTGGCCCAGGCGGGTGTCCCTGGGACGCCGAGCAGACGCACGAGTCGCTCGTGCAGTACCTCATCGAGGAGACGCACGAGTTGATCGAGGCGATCGAGGCGGGCACGCGGGAGGAGCTCATCGAGGAGCTGGGCGACGTGCTTTATCAGGTGCTCTTCCACGCGGACATCGCGGCGCACGCGGCCGAGGAGCCGTTCACGATCGAGGATGTCGCGGAGCGGAGTCGCGCAAAGATGGTCGCGCGGCATCCGCACGTCTTTGGCGATGCGCTCGCCGAGACCGCCGATGAGGTCGTGCTCGTCTGGGACGAGATGAAGGCTAAGGAGAAGGCGCACCGCACGAGCGTGCTCGACGGGATTCCGCAGGGGATGCCGTCGCTCGCACTTGCCGACAAGCTGCTTGGCCGCGCGCAGAAGGTCGGGGTACTCGATGATGCCCCCGCCGGTATCCCGGTCGAGTCGGAGGACGAGTTGGGCGGGCTGCTGCTCGCGATCGTCGCATCGGCGCGTTCGCGCGGACTCAACTCGGAGCGCGCACTGCGGGCGACGCTCCGGGGGCTACAGGCGGAGATTCGCGAGGCTGAGGCGACGGGGTAGAAGAGGGGTTGTGCCCTTCCCGACCCGAACGGGAAGGGCACCAGCCCGGCGTGTTTTTGTTGGAAATTTCACAACAGAAACAAAAGATGCGCGGGCGCTGGCCGAAGATTTACCCGATCATTCGGCCATGTCTGTGTGGCGTTGCATGCCACCGGAACTCTACAGGAAACAGCGCACGCTCGTTATGCATTACGAACGTGAAGCATGGCATGCCTGCCCTCACTTCACTGTTGGCATGCCTAACCTTCGGTGCGCTCGCGGCCATCGCGGAGTAGCGTCTCTCGCATGACGACAGCATCCTTCGACCAGCTTCTCGCCGAACAGGTCGGCCACGAGTTCGACGCGGCCCAGCAGTACATCGCGATCGCCGTCTGGTTCGATGAGCGCGACCTGCCCCAACTGGCCAAGCACTTCTACAGCCAGGCGCTCGAGGAGCGTAACCACGCCATGATGATCGTGCGCTACCGGCTCGACCGGGACATGGGCGTCGTCATCCCCGGTGTCTCCGCAGTGCAGAGCACCTTCGTCGACGAGCGCGAACCCATCGCCCTCGCCCTCGCGCAGGAGAAGCGGGTCACACAGCAGATCGAGGCCCTCTTCGCGGCCGCCCGTGCCGAGACCGACGCCCTGGGTGAGCAGTTCATGCTCTGGTTCCTCAAGGAGCAGGTCGAGGAAGTCGCGTCGATGAGCACGCTCCTCACGATCATGGAGCGCGCCGAGAACCTGTTCGACGTCGAGAACTACCTCGCGCGTGAGTCCATCGGCGACAGTGGTCACGACCCGAACGCCCCGGAAGCCGCGGGCGGAGCGGTTTAAGCGAACCCGAGTTCTTCTCGATGTAGGGTTGCGGGCATGTCCCGACGGCCGGATCCCGCCCGCAAGCCAGCCCTGCTCGAGCAGATTCTCGACTACCTGCTCGACAAGCCGCTGTCGAGCCTGTCGCTGCGGCCGCTCGCCAGCGCGCTCGGGGTGAGCACCTTCACGCTCGTCTACCATTTCGGCTCCCGCGACGAACTTCTGAGCGAGATCGTTCGCGCCATCTCGCAGCGCTCCCACCCCGTTGTCGCCGCGGCCCACGAGCGACCGGCGACGGTTGAGACCTATGTGGCGGGTCTCGAGCGTTCGTGGGAGTGGGCCGTGGAGGAGCGCAACATCAGGCTCCTGCGGCTCGAGTTCGAGGCCGCGCTGCTGGAAGCGCACGACCGCGGGCACACGCACACACGCGAGACCTTCACCGAGTGGCAGGAGCTCGGCCGCGATGTGCTGCTCGACATGGGCTTCAGGCCGGAGGAGGCCGAGGCGGAGTCGCGCCTCGCGGTTGACACCGTCATGGGGCTCCAGTACGACCTCATCGTGCACCGCGACCCCGAGGGCGCGACGCGCTCGTTCCGCCGCTTCATCGAGCAGTGCCGCGCGCGCTTGGAGGCGGCCCTGGCGCTCAGCGACCGTCGCACTGGCGAGTAGGGGCCGCCTGCCAGAATAGGAGGATGGCCTCTCCCGTCAATCCTCCCCGTGGCATGCGCGATTTCCTCCCCGCCGAGAAAGCACGGCGGGAGCGCGTGCTCGGCGTCATCCGCAACGTCTACCGTTCGCACGGCTTCGACGAGATCGAGACCCCCGTCGTGGAAGACAGTGCGCGCCTGCACTCGGGCCTGGGCGGCGACAATGAGAAACTCGCGTTCGGAATCCTCAAGCGGGGGCTCACGAGCGAGGACTTCGCCGCGGCATCCGACGCCCTCGACCTGACCGACCTCGGGCTGCGCTTCGACCTGACGGTGCCGCTCGCGCGCTTCTATGCGACGCACCGCGCCGAGCTGCCGACGGTATTCCGTGCGATCCAGATCGCGCCCGTGTGGCGCGCCGAGCGGCCGCAGAAGGGTCGCTTCCGCCAGTTCGTGCAGTGCGACATCGACATCATCGGTGAGGCTGGCCCCCTCGCGGAGATCGAGCTCATCACGGCCACGACGGCGGCGCTCGACGCCCTGGGGCTCGAGGGATGCAGCATCCGCATCAATGACCGTCGCATCCTGCTCGGCCTGCTCACGCACTGGAATGTGCCTGCCGAACTGCACGAGCGCGCTCTCATCACGATCGACAAGCTCGACAAGATCGGGCCGGAGGGTGTCGCCGCAGAACTCGCGGAGCACGGCATCGCGACCGAGGGCCTTGCGGCCGCACTCGGGGCATCCGGCTGGGACCTCCTCGACGACGCGCCCGAATGGCTCGACGCGGAGGCATACCAGGCACTCCTCGACCTTCGCGCTGCCGTGCCGAGCGCGGAGCTGGTCTTCGACCCGACCCTGGTGAGGGGGATGGGCTACTACACGGGCACGATCTTCGAGGTGGCGCACCCCTCGCTCGGCTACTCGCTGGGCGGTGGCGGTCGCTACGACGGCATGATCGGCCGTTTCCTGGGCACGGATGTCCCGGCCACCGGGTTCTCCCTCGGCTTCGAGCGCCTCGTGGATCTCGTCGACCTGCCGGCCCCCGAGGGCGCTGACGCGGTCGCACTCCTCCACGACAAGGATGCTCCGGCGAGCCAGCTCGTCGCGCTCAAGACCGCCCTCGTGGCGCAGGGACACCGCGTGCGCCTCGAGCGCCGGCCCAAGAACACGAAGGCCACCCTCGAGCGCCTCGCGACGGAGGGCTTCAGTCGCTTCGCCTTCGTCAACGCCGAGACGGATGCCGCAACCCTCGAACTCCGCCCGCTCGCCTAGCCTTCCCAATTCAGGAGTTGTCTCTCCCAACTCAGGACCTGTCTTTCACAATTCAGGACCTGTCTTTCACAATTCAGGACCTGGCGAGAAAGTTCCTGAATTGTGAAAGGGCAGCCTGAGTAGGATTGGCAGCATCCAACCCCCACACCTCTCGAAGGAGATCACCTGTGTCGTTGATCGAGGCAATCGGAGCCCGCGAAATCTTGGATTCCCGGGGCAACCCGACCGTGGAGGTGGAGGTCCTCCTGGAGGATGGCACCGTCTCGCGCGCAGCTGTTCCCTCCGGCGCCTCGACGGGTGCGTTCGAGGCCTATGAACTCCGTGACGGCGACAAGGCTCGCTACCTGGGCAAGGGCGTGCAGAACGCGGTCGACGCCGTGCTCGACGTCATCGGCCCGGAGCTCGAGGGCTTCGACGCGACCGACCAGCGCCTCATCGATGCCGCGCTGATCGAGCTCGACGGCACAGACAACAAGAAGAAGCTCGGCGCGAACGCGATCCTCGGCGTGAGCCTCGCGGTTGCGAAGGCTGCGGCCGACTCGTCTGACCTGCCGCTCTTCCGCTACCTCGGTGGACCCAATGCGCACACGCTTCCGGTTCCGATGCTCAACGTCATCAACGGTGGCTCGCACGCCGACAGCAACGTCGACATCCAGGAGTTCATGATCCTGCCCGTTGGCGCCGAGAGCTTCCGCGAGGGCTTGCGCTGGGGTGTCGAGACCTACCACGCGCTCAAGAGCATCCTGCACGGCAAGGGACTGAGCACGGGCCTTGGCGACGAGGGTGGCTTCGCGCCAAACCTCGACAGCAACCGCGACGCGCTCGACCTGCTCGTCGAGGCGATCGAGAAGGCCGGCTTCCGGGTCGGCACCGACATCGCCCTCGGCCTGGATGTCGCGGCGACCGAGTTCTTCGAGAACGGCAACTACACCTTCGAAGGCCAGACGCGTTCGGCCGCCCAGATGAGCGAGTACTACGCCGAACTCGCGGCGGCGTACCCCCTCGTCACGATCGAGGACCCGATCTCGGAGGACGACTGGGAGGGCTGGGCCCAGCTCACCGCCGAGATCGGTGACAGGGTGCAGCTCGTCGGCGACGACCTGTTCGTCACCAACCCGAGCCGTCTTGCGAAGGGCATCGAGCAGGGCGCGGCCAACTCGATCCTCGTCAAGGTGAACCAGATCGGCACGCTCACAGAGACGCTCGACGCCGTCAGCCTCGCCCACCGCAGCGGCTACACGGCCGTCATGTCTCACCGCTCGGGTGAGACGGAGGACACGACGATCGCCGACCTGGCCGTCGCGACCGACTGTGGTCAGATCAAGACGGGTGCCCCCGCCCGTTCGGAGCGTGTCGCCAAGTACAACCAGCTGCTTCGCATCGAGGAGGAGCTGGATGGCGCGGCGGTCTACGCGGGTCGTTCGGCGTTCCCCCGCTTCAAGGGCTGATTCGCCGGTTACGCTGGGGGGATGAGCACCCGAAAGCCCCGTGTGCGCCGCGTGCCTGCGGCGTTGCCAGAGCAGGGCGCGGGCGCTCACTGGCTTCGAGGCATCCGCTTCTCAGGGTTCACGGTGTTGACGCTCGGCATGCTGATCGTCTTCATCGTGGCCCTGGCGCCGTCCCTGCGCATCTTCGCTGAGCAGCAGAATGAGCGGGCCCAGTTGGCGGCGGAGGTCGAGGCGCAGCGCGAGCTCGTGAAGGACCTTGAGCAGGATGTCGCCCGCTGGGATGACCCGAGCTATGTTGAGGCGCAGGCTCGCGAGCGCCTCTACTACGTCAAGCCAGGCGAGTTCAGTTACCTCGTGATCGACGACGGACAGACTCCTGTGACGGAATCCGGCCTGCCGATCAGCGACGAGGTGCTCACGACGGAGGTCGACTGGGTCGACGCGATGCTGTCGTCCGTATTCACGGCTGCGCTGACGGATGCTCCGCCCTCCGAGATCGTTGCCCCAGAGATTCAGGAGGTCGACTGATGGCGACACCCCCGTTCGACCCGCCGAGCGCTGAGGATGTGCGCATCGTGACGCGGCAGCTCGGCCGTCCCGCGCGCGACGTGGTCGGCATCGCCGCTCGTTGCGCATGTGGTGCCCCGACGGTCGTGTCGACGCGCCCGCGTCTGGCCGACGGCACCCCCTTTCCGACGCTCTACTACTTGTGCCACCCGGCGGCGACTGCGGCGGTCTCGACACTCGAGGCCAACGGCGTCATGCCGGAGCTCGCTGCCCTCCTGGAGGGCGACATGGCGGATGCGTACCGCGCCGCGCACGAGGCCTATCTCGCCGACCGCGAGAGCATCGAGCATGTCGAGGAGATCGCGGGCATCTCGGCCGGTGGCATGCCGACCCGCGTGAAGTGCCTGCACGCGCTCGTGGGGCACTCCCTCGCAGCGGGCCCCGGCGTGAACCCGATCGGCGACCTCGCTCTCGAACGTGCCGACTGGTCTCCCGAGGTGTGCGAGTGCGCCGACTATTCAGGCGAAGAGGACGACTCAGCGACGGCGAGCGGGGTGAAGTGACGCCCCAGCGCTGGCGGGGCTCCACCATCGCTTCGGCACTCGTCGCTGCCTTCCTCCTGGCGCTGGTCTCGCCTGCGGTGTCCCCTGCCGCGGCAGACAGCATCCGTGATCGCGAGTACTGGCTCGACGACTACGGCATCACGCAGGCCTGGGCGAAGACCCGCGGCGCTGGCGTCACGGTCGCCGTGATTGACACGGGCATCGACGGCACGCACCCCGACCTCGCGGGTGCGGTCGTCGGGGGCACGGATGTCTCGGGCGTGGGTGCGCCCGATGGGCAGACGCCGGTCGGGTATTCGAGTCGCGAGCACGGCACCATGGTCGCGTCGCTCCTCGCTGGTCGCGGCACGGGCGCCGATTCGGGCGTGATCGGTGTCGCGCCCGAGTCGAACCTCCTCTCGGTGTCGGTCGGCTTCGGCGTGGGCACCGTGCCGTCCGATGACCAGATCGCGCAGGCGGTGCGCTGGTCGGTCGACAACGGCGCCGACGTCATCAACATGTCGCTCACGCGCAACACGATCGAGTGGCCCGAGAGTTGGGATGAGGCCTTCCTCTACGCGATGCAGAACGACGTCGTCGTCGTGGCGGCCGCCGGCAACCGCGGCAGCGGCACGACCCAGGTCGGGGCGCCCGCGACCATGCCGGGGGTGCTGACGGTCGCTGGCGTCGACAGGCGCGGCAATGCGAGCTTCGACGCCTCCTCGCAGGGCATCACGATCTCGGTGTCGGCGCCGAGCGAGGAACTCGTCGGGGCGACACCCGGCGGCGGGTACTCGGCGTGGGGCGGCACGAGCGGCGCCGCGCCGATCGTTGCGGGGCTCGTGGCCCTCGTGCGCTCGGCTCATCCGGGGCTCAACGCGGGCGACGTCATCAGCCGCATCACCGAGACGGCGCGGCAGGTGCCCGGCCAGCGTGACCCGAGCCCCATCTACGGGCACGGACTCCTTGACGCGGATGCCGCGGTGTCGGGTTCCGTCGCGACGGCGGGGGAGGATCCCGCCCAGCTCCTCACCGACTGGATCCGGCTCTACCGCCGGGCGGATGCGGAGCCGATCCCCACGCCCACCCCGGTGCTGCCGTCGCCGACTCCCATCGAGGAGCAGGAGGTGGCTGGCCCGGTGAGCCCTCTCGGCACGGTGCTGCCGACCCTCGACCAGCTGCGTCTCGTCGGTATCCCCGTGCTCGTGTACACGATCTTCGTCCTCGCGTTCGGCGCTGCCGGGTGGCTCGCGGCGCGCGAATTCGGGAGACTGCGCCGAAAAGAGTAGAATCGCCGTCGTGCCAAAAATCCTCATCGTCGGCGGCGGATATGCCGGTTTCTACACTGCGCTCAAGCTGGAGAAGCTTCTGCGTCGCGGTGAGGCCGAGGTCACGGTCGTAGACCCGCTCCCGTACATGACCTACCAGCCCTTCCTGCCCGAGGTGGCTGCTGGCACCGTTGAGTCGCGGCACGCCGTGGTTCCCCTGCGTCGCCACCTCAAGTCGACCAATGTGGTCGCGGCACGCGTCACGGCGATCGACCACGCGTCGAAGACCGCGACCATCACGCCCGAGGTCGGCGAGGAGTGGGCCTTCGAGTACGACATCGTCGTGGTCACGGCTGGCGCCATCACCCGCACCTTCCCCATCCCGGGCATCGCCGACAACGCGTTCGGCCTCAAGACGATCGAGGAGGCCGCGGCGATCCGCGACCGCATCGTCGGCAACTTCGAGAAGGCATCCGCCCTTCCTCCCGGCCCCGAGCGTGACCGTCTGCTCACGATCACGGTCGTCGGCGGCGGCTTCGCGGGCATCGAGGTGTTCGCAGAGCTGCGCAGCTTCGCGAGCGCGCTGCTCGCGCAGCACCCGAACCTCAGCTTTGACGACACGCACTTCCACCTCATCGAGGCGATGGATCGCATCATGCCCGAGGTCTCGCTCAAGACGAGCCACTGGGTGCTCGACAACCTCAAGAAGCGCGGAGCCGAGGTGCACCTCGAGACCCAACTCACCTCGGCGGTCGACGGTCGCATCGAGACCTCGACGGGCCAGGTGTTCGAGTCCGACACGATCATCTGGACGGCGGGCGTCATGGCGCACCCCGTGCTGCGCAACACCGACCTTCCCCTCGAGGAGCGCGGTCGCCTGCGTCTTGGTGCCGACCTGCGCGCGCGCACTGAAGACGGCGAGATCGTTACCGACGTGTGGGGCGCCGGCGACGTCAGCGCCGTCCCTGACCTCAGCGGCGGCGGTGTCGCGGGCATGTGCGTGCCGAACGCGCAGCACGCCGTGCGCCAGGGCAAGCTCCTCGCGAAGAACCTCGTCGGTCACCTGCGTGGCGATGAGCCCCGCGAGTACTTCCACAAGAACCTCGGCGCGGTCGCCGGCCTCGGCATCGGCCACGGTGTGTTCCAGTCTGGTGGCATCGCCGTCAAGGGTGGGCTGGCATGGCTCATGCACCGCGGCTACCACGGCCTCGCGATGCCCATGTGGGAGCGCAAGGCTCGCGTGTTCGGCAACTGGATTATCTCCTTCCTGTTCCGCCGCGACACCGTCGGCATCGAGATGCGCAACGCGCCTCGTGCGGTCTTCGAGGAGTACGCGGCCCGCCCCAAGGCCGCTCCGGCCCGCAAGTAGACTGCGGGGGCGGTCTTCGCCCCCATAGCCCAACCGGCAGAGGCAGTCGACTTAAAATCGATTCAGTCTGGGTTCGAATCCCAGTGGGGGCACATCTGCGGCGCGCCGGCTTCTCCACGAGACGGATGTCCCGTGGCCCGCGTCGGCGGCCGGGCGTAGCGTGGGGGACATGTGCGGACGCTTCGCGATGAACAAGGAGACCGACGACCTCATCCAGGAGTACGTCGCGAGAGGCGGCGACTTCAACGACTGGCGCCCGCGCTACAACATCGCGCCGACCGATACGGTCCCGGTCATCCGCGAGCATGAGGGTGAGCGCCTGGTCACGGGGGTGCGCTGGGGCATCGTTCCGCCCTCGTCGCCCACCTTCGGCGGCGGCAAGCCGATCATCAACGCGCGCATCGAGACGGTGACAAGCAACCGGCTCTTCGCCTCGGCCTTCGCCGAGCATTCGTGCGTCGTCCCGGCACTCGGGTATTACGAGTGGCGTGCGCTGCCGGATGGCAAGCAGCCCTATTTCATCCACCGTGAGAAGGGCGACATCGCGATGGCGGGCATCATCCGCCCCTGGCGTGATCCCAAGGGCGGGGCGGATGCTGCGTGGCAGTTGTCGATGGCGATCGTGACGCTCGACGCGCATGTCGCCCCGGGTGAGGTGCACGATCGCATGCCCGCCTTCGTGACGCGCGAGAGTATGGACGACTGGCTCGGCGGGCACCTCGATCCCTCGGAGCGGGTCGAATTGCTGCAGCTGTCGTCGCGGGATGTCGCGAACGAGCTCGCCTACTATCCCGTGTCGCGCGCGGTCAACAGCGTGCGGAACGACGGTCCCCAACTCGTGGAACCGATCGACGAGATCCCCGAGCCCTCCCTGTTCTGACGCTCGGGTCAGTCCGGCTGGCTCACGAGGAAGCGGAGGATCGCCCACGCGGCGATGAAGAGGGCCGCGATGCTCGCGGCGATGATGAGCACGATCGCGAGCGGCCAGTGGGCGTCCGCCCCGCCGAGCAGGATGCCGAATGCGAGCGAGTAGCCGACGAGGGCGATGCCAGCCCACGCCCAGGAGTGCCACTCCCACAGCACACGCCCCGGCAGTGCGCCGACAGGGAGGAGGAGCACGAGGGTCGATCCGACACCCACTAGGCAGAGGGCAGCAAAGATCTCGCTCAAGAGTGATGGCCAGAACCCCACGACCTCGCCGACGAGGGAGTGCCCGATCCAACCAATGAGGCCGAGCACCAACACGGAGCCGACCTGCAGGAGGTTGACGATGGCGCGCCCGCGTACAGGGGTGTCGAACGGCATCCGCACGCCGATGAGCGTGCCTGTGACGAAGGGTGGGGTGAGCCCGACGATGCGCGAGAGCAGGCCAGAGAAGATCGCCGCGACGAGCAGGAGGGGGCGGAAGCGAAGGCGGCCATCGATGCCCTGCCAGAGGCGCCCGAACCGCGTCGCGATCGTGACGCCCACGAGGTTCAGTACCCCGAGCGCAATCGCGACGGCCGCGGCGAGGCGCAGGTAACGTACCTCGGCCTCGACGCCGTTCGAGGCGACCATGAATGCGACCGTGACGGCGAAGGGCAGGGCCGCGGAGAGCCACGGCGACATGCCGACGGTGTGCTCATCGATGAGGGGGACAGGGTCGCGATTACGCACCGGGATCGCGGGCCGCTGGCGGAAGCGCCCGCGAAGCTCACTCGCGAGCAGCCGCGAGGGGAGGGCGATGAGGGCAATGGCCGCGAGGGCTATGAATGGGGCGCGGCTCCAGTTGCCACGATCGATGCTCTCCTGGATGCTGGGGATCCCCGCGCCGAAGTCGGTGGGCGTTCCCCAGTTGGTGAAGGCATCCGCCCCCGCGCCCTCCGCGAGTGGGGGTGCAGAGCCGAAGTCACGCGGGTCGGGATAGCTCGGCTCAGGAGGAGCGCTCGGGTCGACTGTGGCGTCAGAGGGTGAGGGCGCGGGTGACGGCGCTCCGGGAGGCGCGGGTGCTGGACGCGGAGTGGGCGAGGCGGATTCTGGTCCGAAGAGGACTCGAAGCGGTGCGCTGGGCGAGCTGTGGTTGAGAGCTGCATCCACCTGGATGGCGCGGACCTCATGAGGCATAGCCGAGAGCGCGCTCCCGCCACTGCATGACCACCGACCGTCGATCACAAGCGTGGTGCACACCGGCACGCGGTTAAGCGAGACCGTCACGGTCGCGCCTGACTCGCCGGTCCCGGCGAAGGTGGCGGGCAGGGTGATGAAGCGATGGTCTTGCGCGGGAGAGACAATGACCGGGGGCTGCGGTGGGGTGGTGTCAATCACAAGTGGACGCGAGACGGCATCCGAGTAGCTGTGAGGGGGGCCGATCGCGGCGTGCGCCTGCCTGGCCGCGACTTGATACGTCCCTGACGGCACTCGCTGTTGATTTGCCGTGACAACGCAGGACCACCCCCCTGCAGCACTCGCCGAGGCGGTGCAGCCACCTGGGTCGCCTGCGAGCGTGACGACGACGGTGGAGCCCGGCAGCGCTGTTCCGGAGACCAGCCCAGTAGTGACCCCGGAGGGATGGATCGTGGGACTGCCGAGTACATGCACGCGGATGCTCTGACTCGTCTCGCCCTGTGTGCTCGATTCCGTTGCCGTGATGAGACGGTCGGCGCCGTTGGCCAGCACCGCAGCGCACTGCCAGAGGGGACCGTCGCTTGCATCGGCTTCGACATCCGCGGTGCACGCCGGTGTGCCGTCGACCGCGACCTGCACTGTCGCCCCGATCTCGCTTCCCGTGCCTGCAACGACGATGCCGGTGCGACCCATGAAGGCCCCGTCGCTCGGCGACGTCACCGAGAACTGGCTCGCCTGACTCGCTTCAGGCGCAGCAGCGGGGTCCGCCCAGGCGGGGGCAGGGAGCAGCGCGAGCAGCGCGAGCAGCGCGCCAACCATCGCGGCAGGCACGGCGCGGCGACGCGTTGGCGGGGCCGCCGCGGGTGGAGGCGAACTTTGCAGCGTCACTCATCTCGGCTGGGGTGCCCGCGGGCGACAAGGTGCGGACAGAGCGGTCTACGCGTCAGGATACGCGAAGCGGACGGCGGTTCCATCACCCGGCGGATGTATCTCAGCACCGCGGATACCAAGGATCATCCCCCGGAAGGATGAGGTGCGCCGCGCAGCCGCCGTGTTCCGGGGCTGGGACCTTCGGTCCCACGGAGAGTGGATCTTGGAATCGCATCGACGGCGGGACCTATGTCCCTGCTCCAAAGTCCGCGGGCGGGGGAGAGTCTCAGTTGGGACCTTTCCCGTCCCGCGTACGCCGATTGGGCGTGCGCAGACACACGAAGGAACGGAGCCAAAGTATGAGCACGTCACGTGAAGACGGAGAACTGATCCCCCAGTTCGCGCGAAGGGGCGAGGCGACGATCGCCGCCCGCCATGTCATTCCGCAGGAGGAGTCCCTCCCCGACACGGCGAAGCAAATCGTGGATGACGAGACCATGTTGGATGGGAACTCCCGTCTGAACCTCGCGACGTTCGTCGGCACCTGGATGGATGAGAAAGCCAAGGAGGTGTACGAGAACGCGTTCGACAAGAACATGATCGATAAGGATGAGTATCCCCAGACGGCGGCCATCGAGGACAACTGCTGGCACATGCTGGCGAACCTCTGGAATGCCCCTGAGGCCTCCCAAAGCATCGGCACCTCGACGATAGGTTCGTCCGAGGCCTGCATGCTGGGCGGTCTCGCGTTCAAGCGTCGCTGGCAGCACGCGCGTCGCGTCGCGGGCAAGGACGCCTCGAAGCCGAACCTCGTCATGTCGTCCGCGGTGCAGGTCTGCTGGGAGAAGTTCTGCAACTACTTCGACGTTGAGGCACGCTTGGTGCCCATCAGCCTGGAGCACAAGACGCTTGACGGGCACGATCTGGAGAAATACGTCGACGAGAACACGATCGGCGTCGTCGCCATCATGGGCGTCACCTACACCGGCATGTACGAGCCGGTCGCGGAGATTGCCAAGGCACTCGACAAGATTCAGGAGAAGACCGGAATCGACGTGCCGATCCACGTGGACGGTGCCTCGGGGGCGATGATCGCCCCCTTCCTGCAGCCCGACCTCCTCTGGGACTTCCGGATCGAGCGCGTGCATTCCATTAGTACTTCGGGGCACAAGTACGGCCTCGTGTATCCGGGACTCGGCTGGGTCGTGTGGCGTCAAGCGCAGTGGCTTCCCGAGGATCTGATCTTCAAGGTGAGCTATCTGGGCGGGGAGATGCCGACATTCGCGCTGAACTTCTCGCGGCCCGGTGCGCAGGTGCTACTCCAGTACTACATGTTCCTCCGGCTCGGTTTCGAGGGGTACCGCGCGGTGCAGCAAGCCGCTCAGGATGTCGCGAAGTTCCTCTCAGACGGGATTGCCAAGATCGGCGCCTTCGATCTCTGGAACGACGGCAGCGACATCCCGGTCTTCGCGTGGTATCTGAAGGAGGGGCACACGTCGAACTGGAACCTCTACCATCTGCAGGATCGCCTGCGCATGAAGGGCTGGCTCGTGCCGGCCTACCCCATGCCCGAAAACCTCACAGACCTCACTGTGCAACGCATCGTCGTGCGCAACGGCCTGAGCATGGACCTCGCGGCCGAGCTGCTCGCCGACATCGAGACCGAGACGGCGTACCTCGATGCGCTCGAGTCGGCCATGCCCGTCGAGGGTCAGCACTCCGGCTTCCACCACTAGGAGACACGATGTCTACGGATACCTCCAAGAACAAGGATGCGACGGCTCACGCCGCCTCCAATCATCCGCTCACGTCGCGGCACGCTGTAAGTACCTACCTCGGCGTCAGCCAGCTGGCACTGCTGACCCTTGTCGTGGTCGCGAGCCTCCGCTCGCTCCCGGCTATGGCGGTGTATGGCCTCGGCAGCGTCACGCTGTACATCATTCCCGCGGTCTTCTTCCTTATCCCGACGGCACTGGTCGCGGCGGAGCTCGCGACAGGCTGGAAGGGCGGCGTCTACGTCTGGGTGCGTGAGGCGTTTGGCAACCGCTGGGGTTTCACAGCCGTGTGGCTGCAGTGGATCCAGAACGTCGTCTGGTATCCAACCCAGATCGCGTTCATCGCGGCGGCCCTCGCGTTCGTGTTCCTCGACCCCTCGCTCTCCAGCTCGGGTCTCTACACCGCGATCATCATCCTCGTGCTTTATTGGGGTTCGACCCTGGTTACGCTCCGCGGTGGCAACCTTTTCGCCAAGCTGGGCTCATGGGGCGGCATCCTGGGCACGATTCTGCCCGCTGTGCTGCTCATCATCTTCGGTTTCATTTGGCTTGGCACGGGTGAGAAGAGTGAGGTATCGCTGGATCCTTCCGCCATCATCCCTCCGTTCACCGGGATCGCCTCGATTGTGCTGATCGTCTCGAACGTGCTCGCCTATGCAGGTATGGAAGTCAATGCCGTCCACGTGAACCAGATGAAGGACCCGGGTCGCGGATATCCGCGGTCGGTGCTGCTCGCGTCGATCCTGATTCTGCTGGTGTTCATCCTGCCGACGCTCGCCATCTCGATCGCGGTCCCCGAGAAGGAACTGGGCCTCACGAACGGGATCATGCTCGCCTTCCAGGAGTACTTCGACCACTGGGGCGTGAGCTGGGCCACCGCGATCGTGTCGGCACTCATCGCCGCCGGTGCTCTGGCATCGGTCATCACGTGGATTGCCGGTCCCTCGAAGGGTCTGCTCGCCGCAGCGGAGACGGGTCTTCTGCCTCCCGCACTACAAAAGCGCAATAAGGCAGGCATCCAGTCCGGAATCCTCATGCTGCAGGGCACGATTGTCACTATCCTCGCGGCAATCTTCGTCATTGTGCCGAACGTCAGTGCGGCGTTCGTGGCGCTCATCGACATGGCGGCGGCGCTGTACCTCATCATGTACATGCTGATGTTCGCTGCAGCGATCGTGCTGCGACGCAAGGAGCCGAACGTCAAACGCACCTATAGGGTTCCTGCGATGAACCTCGTCGCCGGCGTCGGCTTTTTCGCGTGCCTCGCCGCGTTCGTGCTGGCATTTGTTCCGCCATCCGGATTCACTGCGTTTCCCTCGGCCGCCTACCCGTGGATCGTGGGGCTCGTCATTGTCGTGCTCGGTGCGCCACCTCTCGTCTTCTATGCCTTGCGCAAGCCCGGCTGGGACCGGCGCAGTGAGGCCGAGAAGGCCTCCCATGGCACCCACGATGAAGACGATGCTGCCGCCGCGGCAGGAGCTGCGCAGCCGGGATCGGGCGGTGGTGCGGAGGGCACCGGCAGTGGACGCCGTCGCAGTAGCGGGAGCAGTTAGGGGCTAGCTCCTCCGGTTGACACCGGGGCCGCCGTGCCGCGAGGGTGGGGACATGCCCGAGCCTGTCGCCCTCCCCGAGCGCTCGGCGGCCCAGTGGAGCGCCCCTGAATACTGGGAGGGGCTCACCCGAGCGACCGCCCACCTCGACCCCCCGGTGGCCGTCCTGTCGCTCCCGGCGCTCGCCGCCAACGCGCACGACCTTCGGTGCCGCGCGGGCGGCACGCGCATCCGGGTCGCCAGCAAGTCACTTCGCGTGCGCTCGGTGTTGGACTCTGTGCTCGCGCAGCCCGGCTTCGGTGGAGTGCTGGCCTACACGCTCGCCGAGGCGTTGTGGCTGGCTGCGCCGTCCGGCAGCCACCGGGCGATTGACGACATCGTCGTGGGGTACCCCACGGTCGATCGCGAGGCCATCGCGCGGCTCGCCAGCGATGAGGATGCCGCCGCCCGCGTGACCCTCATGGTCGACTCGATCGACCACCTCGAACTCATTGACAGTGTCGTACCGCCCACGGCTCGAAGCTGCGTGAGGTTGTGTCTGGAGCTCGACGCATCCTGGGACTCCCGCGCTCTCGGCCACGTCGGCACGTGGCGTTCTCCCGTGCACACGGTCGCCCAGGCTCGAGCCCTCGCCGAGGCGATCGTGGGGCGGCCCGGCTTCGCGCTGGTTGGAATGATGGCCTACGAGGGCCAGTTGGCTGGCCTGGCGGATGACTCCGGCCCTGCCGGCGGGGCGATCATCCGCTGGGCCAAGCGACGCTCGACGCTGGAGCTTGCCGAGCGGAGGGCTCTCGCCGTGGCGGCCGTTCGTGACGTGGCCGCTCTCGAGTTCGTCAACGGCGGTGGCACTGGTTCACTCGAATCCACGACGGCAGAGGTGGCGGTCACGGAGGTCGCGGCGGGCAGCGGACTCTTCGGTCCGCACCTCTTCGACCACTACCGCAGCTTCTCCCCGGCACCCGCCGCGGCCTTCGCCCTGCCGGTGGTCCGCAAGCCGCGGCCGCATCTTGCGACGCTGCTCGGAGGAGGCTGGATCGCGTCGGGCCCTCCTGGCACCGATCGATTGCCGCTTGCCATGTGGCCTGAGGGACTTCGGATGCTGCCTCGCGAGATGGCGGGCGAGGTCCAGACCCCTCTCGCGGGCCCGGGAGCGGCGCGCCTTGCGGTGGGTGACCGCGTGTGGCTGCGGCATTCGAAGGCGGGGGAACTGTCGGAGCATGTGAACGAGTACGCACTCGTTGACGGCGAGGTGGGCAATGAGGTGGTTGTCGGTACCGCGCCGACCTACCGGGGAGATGGGATGGCGTTCCTGTGAGCGGTCTCGTGTCTTACCTCGGCGAGCTCGTCCCTGAATTCGTGCTGCCCGGTCGCCGCTGGCGAAACTGGGGCCGTTCAGCATCAGCCTCACCCGCATTCCTAGCTCGTCCGCGCTCGGTCGAGGAACTGGTGGCAACGGTCGGCTTTGCACGCGACAGGAACCTCGCGGTCACCTCGGTCGGGTCGGGCCACAGTTTCTCGGCGATCGCCGCGGCTCCCGGAGTGCAGGTGGACGTCTCGGCGCTCAGCGGCCTCTATGAGGTGGATGCCGCGACTGCCCGTGCCCGTGTGGGCGCCGGCACGCGTCTCCACGATCTCGCCGAGCTGCTCGCGCCCCACGGCCTGGCGCTGGAGAACATGGGGGACATCGACCGGCAGACGGTCGCCGGTGCCATCTCGACCGGTACCCACGGCACGGGCATCCGCTTCGGTGGGCTGGCTGCGCGAATCGTCGGGGTCACGCTTGTGACGGCGGAGGGGGATGTCCTCTCGGTTGACGAGTCGAGCGAGTTGCTGCCCGCCGTGAGACTCGGCCTTGGCGCGCTCGGCGTGCTGGTCGATGTGACGATCCAGTGTGTCCCCGCGTTTCTTCTCCACGCCGTCGAGCGCCCGGAGCGCCTCGAGGTCGTGCTGGAGAACCTCGTCGACCGAATGCGTGGCGCGGACCACTTCGAGTTTTATTGGTTTCCGCACACCCGGGCGGTGCTGACGAAGACCAACACGAGGCTGCCGGCGGATGCGGCATCCGCCCCGCTCTCGTCCTTGAGCCGCTGGGTCGACGAGTCCCTGCTGTCGAACGGGGTGTTCCAGGTCACTTGCAGCCTGGGACGCGTCGTGCCCGCGGCGATCCCCTCCGTGAACAGGCTCGCAACAAAGCTCATCGGCGACCGCGAGTTCACGGATGCCTCGCACCGGGTCTTCGCCACCCAGCGCGCCGTGCGGTTTCGTGAGATGGAGTATTCGGTACCGGTTGAGGCGCTGCCCTCGGCCCTTCGACAGGTGCGCGCGCTGATCGAGGCCAGGGGTTGGCGCATATCGTTCCCCCTCGAGGTGAGGGCAACCGCGCCCGACGATTCTCTCCTGTCGACCTCGCATGGCCGCGAGAGTGGCTATATCGCCGTACACCGGTACTTTCGCGACGATCATCGCGAATACTTCGCCTCGGTGGAGTCGATTCTCTCTGCCCACGATGGGAGACCGCACTGGGGCAAGATGCACACGCAGGATGCCGCGGCCCTCGAACCCCGCTACGAGCGCTTCGCCGAGTTCCTCGCCATACGTGACCGACTTGACCCCTCCCGCACGTTCACGAATGCCTACATTCGGCGCGTTCTGGGGCCGTAGAACCCGCAGGCAGGGCTCAGGAGCGCTTCGCTATAGTTCTGCCATGGAACTCCTCATCATCTTCGGCATCATCGTCCTGCTCGTCGTGGTGGTGGGCATCTATCTCTGGGCCACCTACAACGGCCTAGTCACCCTCAATGTGCGCGTCGACGAGGCGTGGAGTGACATCACGGTGCAGCTCAAGCGACGTGCCGACCTCCTGCCGAACCTGATCGAGACGGTCAAGGGGTATGCGGCGCACGAGAAGAGCGTCTTTGAGGCGGTCACAAAGGCTCGCGCGGAGTCCCTCAGCGCGGGCAGCCCCGCCGAGGCGGCGGTCGCTGAGAACCACATGCAGTCGGCGCTCAAGAGCATCTTCGCCGTCGCCGAGGCATACCCGCAGCTCCAGGCGAGCCAGAACTACCTGCAGCTGCAGGGCGAGCTCGTCGACACTGAAGACAAGATCCAGGCTGCTCGCCGTTTCTACAACGGCGGGGTTCGCGAGCTCAACACCAAGATCAAGGTCTTCCCCAACACGCTCTTCGTGCGCGGCCTCGGCTTCACCGAGCGTGAGTTCTTCGAGGTGTCGGACTCGGCGGCCATCGCCGAGCCGCCGCGCGTCCAGTTCTGACCGCGAGCGTCGGGGGCTGAATGTATCGCGCCATAGCGAGGAACAAGCGCAACACCGTCTTCATCATCCTGCTGTTCCTCGTGCTCATCGCCGTGCTCGCCTTTGCCGCGGACCAGATCTGGGGCGGCGGCAGCTGGGGCATCTTCACCGGCACGCTCGTCGGTGCCCTGATCTATGTGGTGATCCAGTACTTCGCCTCGGGCAGCCAGGCGGTCGCACTGAGCGGCGCGCGCCCGATCGAGAAGCGTGACGACCCGCGCCTGTATCGCATCGTCGAGAACCTCTCGATCACCGAGGGGCTCCCAATGCCCAAGGTCTACGTCGTCGACGATCCTGCACCCAACGCCTTCGCGGCCGGCCGCGACCCGAAGCACGCTGTCGTCGCCGCGACGACGGGCCTGCTGGACATGATGACGGATGCCGAGCTCGAGGGCGTCATGGCGCACGAGATGGGGCACGTCAAGAACTACGACATCCGGGTCACGACAATCGTGTTCGGTCTCGTCGTCGCGATCGGCTTTATCGCCGACATGCTCATGCGCATGTCGTTCTTCGGCGGCAACCGCAACAACAACGGCGGCAACCCGATCGTGCTGATCCTGGGCATCGCCGCCATGATCTTGGCCCCGCTCGCGGCGACCATGGTGCAGGCGGCCGTCTCACGTGAACGTGAATACCTCGCGGATGCGACGGGTGCCATGACCACGCGGCATCCGGAGGCCCTTGCGAGTGCCCTTGCAAAACTGGCGGAGTACGGGCGGCCAATGAAGCGTCAGAACACCTCTATGGCGCACATGTGGTTGAGCGATCCGACCAAACCGGGCATCGTGGACCGGATGTTCTCTACGCATCCGCCCATCGAGAAGCGCATCGCCCGCCTCCGCACGATCGGCAGCGGCTTCTAGGCGCCCGCGCGCTCGATCACCAGCGCGGTGAGGTCCTCGGCGGTCGCCCTCGCCCCTCGCGGCACGGCGCCGGCTTCGGATCCGTACGCCGTGACTTCATACCAGTCATCCCCGATGATCACGTCGACAATGCAGCGCGTGTCAACTTCACCGCACCGGATGAATGCCGCGGGCCCGTCTGCGTCCAGCGGCTCAGGAGGCGATGGGAGCTTCGCCACCCGGATCGCGGAACGGGCGATATCTGCTCCGTCGGGTAGTAGCGCGGCCCTCGCCCCGAAGACTGGGTTGGACTGCTCGTCCACAGCGGTGTAACCGCACTGGCGGAAGGATGCTTCTCGCATGGCGTTACCCCAAAGGCTCCATCCTCCGCCTCCTAATTGCTCAAACGGGGCGTTCGACCCGGTGATGGCTCGAACGTCATATTCTGGGAAGGCATCGGTGCAGAGGTCGGAGTAGGGCGGCCCGTCAACGACCACGTGCTCAGGGGGAGTCAACCAGGCAGTCAGGTCAGCGATGGCCGCGAGACGCGCCATAAGCGTATCTCCAGTACCTCCGCCGAACGCGCCAGCGCTGGTCCAGTAGCCGTTCGTATAGTCCTCGATGACACAGCCGAATTCGTCGCAGTACTGCTCTCTGTTGGAGCTCGCGTAACCCATGTCGGTGTAGTACTGCCAGCCATCTTCCGTGGCGGGGACGACGATGACATATACCCCGACGTGGCCATGTCCCGACGAGAGCACGAGTGGGCTCGACGGGACGTCATCCGACCACTCGCAGATGAGCCCGCCGAGCACAAGGATCGGGGCATACCGTGACATGGACTCGGAGACTGCTGCCGACGAGGCGAGAGGATTACGTTCTGTGACCGGGGTTCCCAAGAGCGCGGAAAAGCTTTCAGCAGTGCCGAGGTCGTCACAGGCCAGATCGACACGATCGAATGGCGGCGGGGTGCTGGACGGGGTCGGTGTTGGCTCGGCGGCCGCCGGTGCGGGTGCCGAGGTGATCGGCGTCGGCGTTCCACATGCCGCGAGCGCCACAACGGCGAGGACGGATGCCACAACAATGGCGAGCTGGCGGCTTGGGTGAGTCATGCTCTGATTCTGAGGCTCGCCGAGATTGAGGAGTCGCCTGCGCCTGGAGTGTTATGAAATCGTGCGCACGCGAAGCTCGGCGGCGAGCGCTGGGGCGAGCGTGCCGCGATCGACGACCTCGACCTCGCCGAGGCCCTGCCATGCGGCGGTCTGCTGCAGCAGGGGAGCGAGCCGTGCCGCCGTCTCGGCGGGCGCATCCGCCTCCTGCCACGCGGACTGCACGCGCAGGATGCCGGCCTTGCGGTCGCTCTTGAGGTCGACCCTGCCGACGATGTCGTCGTCGAGCAGTATCGGCAGGGAGTAGTAGCCGTAGACCCGCTTTGGTTCGGGGGTGTAGATCTCGATGCGGTAATGGAAGTTGAAGAGGCGCTCCGCTCTCGGGCGAAACCAGACGACGGGGTCGAAGGGCGAGAGGAGGCCCGTGGTCTGGATGCGCCGCGGCACCGTTGCCTCGCGATGCTTCCAGGCGGGGAGCGCCTTGGTGCCGCGAGTCCAGCCCTCGACCCTGACGGGCTCGAGCACCCCCTCGTCTTCCAAGCTGCGGATGGCGGCACTCGCCTCGGCGGTCGACATGCGGAAATAGTCGGCGAGGTCGGCCGCGGTGCCGACGCCGTGGGCGCGAGCCCCGATCTCGATGAGCTGGCGCTGGGCCTCCGAGCGCTCGACGGTCGTGTCGAGGATGTGTCGGGGCATGACCTGCTCGGGCAGCGCATAGCGGCGCTCGAATCGGGTGCGGCCAGCGCTCACGACGTCGCCCCAGGCGAAGAGGTACTCGAGGCCGCGCTTGACATCCGACCAGCCCCACCACGGCCCACGCCGACGGTTCGCGTCGTGCTCGATCGCGCTCGCCGCGAGCGGCCCCTTCTCTGCGAGCTCATCGCGAAGCCAGGCGAGCATTGCCCGGTTGCTGCGCGCCCAGTGCTCGGGGTCGCCCAGCGCCTTTGCACGACGGTCATCCATGCGCCAGCGCAGGAGCGGCCAGCTCTCGAGAGGGATCACGGCAGCCTCGTGGGCCCAGTACTCCGTGTGCCCACCCGCCGGCTCGAAGGTGAGCCGGTCGAGCTGCGTCTTGTCATACGCCCCGAGCCGCGAGAAGGCGGGAAGGTAGTGGCTGCGCTCGAAGACGTTCACGGAGTCGAGCTGCAACAGGCCGAGACTCCGCACGAGGCCACGAAGTCGACGGATGCCACCGCCCTCGCCGAGTCGCGCCCCGAAGCCCTGCGCGCCAAGAGCCAGGCGGCGCGCCTGCGCCGCTGAAAGGTGGGTTGTTCGAAGGCCCGTGTCTGCCATGATCTCCGACACTAACCCCGCCCACCGACACCGCGCGATCCGCTTGTATGCGTCCTTCGGAATACAGGGGGGCGGTGGGGCCTTGCGCGTCTAGACTTGCCGGGTGATCTTCGGTCGGAGCAAGTCCTCTCCCTCCGTGCCGCCGCGCGCCCGCGAAGACGAGTTGGTGCCGCGCGGCATGCGTGTCGCCGGCGCTTGGTCGTGGCGCATCCTCGCGATCGCGGCGGTCGTCGCTCTCCTGGTCTTCCTCATCATGGAGCTTCGCATCATCGTTGTGCCGCTCATGATCGCGATCCTCATCAGCGCGCTGCTCGTTCCCTTCTCGCAGTTCCTGCAGCGGCACCGTTGGCCCCGCTGGCTCGCAATCATCACCGCCCTCGTCGGCCTCGTGACCTGTGTCGGTGGTCTCGTCGTGCTCATCGTCCTGGAGGTGCGCGCGGGGCTGCCCCAACTCCAGGTGCAGTCGCTCGAGGCGTGGGAAGAGTTCAAGGACTTCCTGCTCGCATCCCCCCTGCACCTCACTGAAGCGCAGATCACGGAGTACGCGGCGGAGATCTGGACCAGCGTGCAGCGCGACAGCGAAGTGCTTGTGAGCGGCGCGATGTCGATCGGCTCGACCGCGGGCCACTTCGTCGCGGGACTCTTCCTCGTGATCTTCGCGACGATCATCATTGTCGTCGACGGGCGCACGATCTGGCGCTGGTTCGTGCGGATCTTCCCCGTGGCCGCTCGCCCCGCGATCGATGGCTCGGGTCGTGCGGGGTGGGGCACGCTCACGCAGTTCGTCAAGGTGCAGATCTTCGTCGCAGCGATCGATGCGATCGGCATCGGCCTCGGAGCCTTCATCCTCCAGTTGCCGCTCGTCGTGCCGATCGCAGTCGCGGTCTTCCTCGGCGCCTTCGTGCCGATCATCGGGGCCGTGCTCACGGGTGCCCTCGCGGTCTTCATCGCCCTCGTCTTCAAGGACATCGTCGTCGCGCTCATCATGCTCGGCATCGTGCTCGTGGTGCAGCAGGTCGAGAGCCACGTGCTGCAGCCGCTCATCATGGGCAACGCGGTCAAGATTCATCCGCTCGCGGTCGTGCTCGCCGTCGCCGGAGGAAGCTTCCTCGCGGGCATCCCCGGCGCGCTCTTCGCGGTGCCCGTCGTTGCGACGCTCAACGTCATGGTCGGGTACATCGCGCGCCAGCGGTGGAAGGAGCCGGGTGGCGTCTCCCTTGCGGAGGAGGGGGGCAGGGAGACCAGCCCCTCACGACGATCGGTGACTCGGCGGAAGGAGCCAGGCAATGACTGACACGACAGCAGCGACGGCGACCACCGAGGCGCGCGCCATTCCCGGCCCGACACTCGCGGAGTTCGAGGCGGCCTGCGAGCGCGTGAGCAAGGTCGCGCAGGTCACCCCCATGGAGAGCTCGCGCTACCTCTCGGATCTCGTCGGCGCCCCCGTGCACCTCAAGTGCGAGTCGCTGCAGCGCACGGGTTCCTACAAGATCCGGGGGGCCTACAATCGGCTCTCGCAGCTCTCGCCCGAGGAGCGTGCGCGCGGCGTCGTGGCCGCCTCGGCCGGCAATCACGCGCAGGGCGTTGCCTTCGCGGCCCGCGAGCTCGGCATCGCCGCGACGATCTTCATGCCGGTCGGCGTGGCGCTGCCGAAGCTGCAGGCGACACGCAGCTACGGCGCCGAGGTCGTGCTGCGCGGGCACACGGTCGAGGAGCCGCTGCGCGCCGCCGCCGCCTTCGCGGCGTCGACTGGCGCCGTGCTGATCCCGCCCTTCGACCACCACGATGTCGTGGCGGGCCAGGGCACGCTCGCATTCGAGATGCTCGAGCAGGTGCCCGAGCTTGAGACCGTCATCGTGCCCATCGGCGGCGGAGGGCTCGCGGCCGGTGTCGCGAGCGCCCTCCACCAGAAGCTCGCGACCCTCGGGCGGCCCGTGCGGGTCATCGGCGTGCAGGCCGCGAATGCCGCCCCGTACCCGGGCTCGATCGCAGCCGGTTGCCCCACGCCGGTCATCGTCGCCCCCACGATCGCCGACGGAATCGCCGTCGCAACGCCCGGTGTGCTCAACTTCGACATCATCCGCGAGACCGTCGATGAGATCGTCACGGTGACGGATGACGACATCGCCCGCGCCCTGCTGGTGCTGCTTGAGCGCGCCAAGCTGGTAGTTGAGCCTGCCGGTGCCGCCGCGGTCGCGGCGATCCTCACGGGCAAAGTCAAGAACACCGGTGTGACGGTCGCGATCCTCAGCGGCGGCAACATCGACCCGCAGGTCATGGAGCGTGTAATCTCACGCGGCCTCGTGGCATCCGATCGCTACCTCAAGCTGCGACTCCTGCTGCCCGACCGTCCCGGACAGTTGGCCCGCATCGCCGAGCTCATCAGCGAGGCCAACGCCAACGTCGTCGAGGTGCTGCACACGCGACACAACCGCAACGCACTCATGGGCGAGGTCGAGATCGAGTTGAGCATCGAGACGCGAGGTCCCGAGCATGTGCAGCGCGTGCTCGAGCGTCTGCGCGAAGCCGGCTACGACCCGCGCATCGACTTCTGAGGTCTCAGGTCGTCCTGAATCACGAACGCTACGGCTGGTAGGGCTCGACCTTCTTGATCTCGACCGAGATCTCGCGGCCGTTCGGCGCCGTGTAGGAGGTCTTGTCGCCGACCTTGAGGCCCATGATGGCCTCGCCGAGCGGGCTGCCCTCGCTGTAGACATCGAGCTCGATGTCGGCCTCGTCGTCGACGATCTCGCGGCTGCCGAGAAGGAAGACCTCTTCATCACCCATGACGAGCGCCGTCACGACGCTGCCGGAGGCGACGATGCCGGCCTCGGCGGGCTCGCCGACCTTGGCGTGGCGCAGGAGTTCCGTGAGCACGCGAATGCGCGCCTCGATCTTGCCCTGCTCCTCCTTGGCAGCGTGGTAGCCGCCGTTCTCCTTGAGGTCGCCCTCTTCGCGTGCCGCCTCGATGCGCTTCGCGATCTCCGAGCGGCCCTCGCCCGAGAGATGTTCGAGTTCGGCCTTGCGCCGGTCGTATGCCTCTTGCGTCAGCCAAGTTTCCGTGATCTGCCCGGACATGGTGTACTCCCTCAACACGAAGGGGCCGCTCGCCAGGGAAGGAGGTGCGGCCCGTATGTATGCGGATCTTTTGATCGACTCGCATAAACGAATGAGATCGGCCAACCGGCCGATCTCGTCTGAGGCGATACTACGTCAGCCAGCAGCGGTAGATCAAGCCTGTGACGCCCTGATCCACCGTGCGCACCTCGTCGGTGAAGGTTCGTGTGTAGCGTTCGGATGCCGGCAGGTCGACGATCTTCCAGCCCACGATCGCATGCTTGTCGTTCTGCACCTCGAGGGCACACGAGACTTCGGAACCCGCCGGTGCACTGACCTCGTAGGTGATGACGACGCTGCGATCCGCCCGGATGTCTGAGCCGAGCATCCTGGACTGGAGTGAAGCCGCCGTGCCGTCGAAGGCAGCCCACGCGACCCACGCCACGAAGACAAGTGCGACGGCGATCGCGCTGGCCCACGCGAGCAGTCTCTGGCGGGCGCGGCGCTGTGGGGTGCGGCCGTAGCGAGCGTCGAGAGCGGCTGCATCCGTGGCTGTCGCGAAGTTCTCGCCCGCCTGGTCTACGCCTGTCACTGTCTCCCCTTACGCTTGTCTTCAAGACTATTCGCATTGAAGGAGCACCGTGACCAGGCGACTCTTGGCCGTGCATGCCCACCCCGACGATGAGTCGAGCAAGGGTGCTGCGACCGCGGCCTACTACCTCGCGCAGGGCGCAGAGGTCATGGTCGTGAGTTGCACGGGCGGTGAGCGCGGTGACGTGCTCTACGAGGGCCTCGACCCGCGCGCGATGGCCGATCGCGACATGGGTGGGTTTCGCCGCTACGAGATGGCGAAGGCGCAGGAGGTGCTTGGTGTCCAGCACCGCTGGCTCGGCTACATGGACTCCGGCCTGCCCGCCGAGGGTGAGCTCCTGCCAGCGAACTCCTTCGCGACGATCCCCGTCGAGCACTCCGGGGCCCCGCTCGTCAGCATTATCCGTGAGTTCCAGCCGCAGGTCGTTGTGACCTATGACGAGAACGGCGGCTACCCGCATCCGGACCACATCAAGACGCACGACGTGACGATGTTCGCGGTCGAGGCGGCGGCGGATGCCGAGCGCTATCCAGAGGCGGGGGAGCCCTGGCAGGTGCAGAAGGTCTACTACGACCGCGGCTTCAATCCCACCAAGATCAATGCCCTCGCGGATGCCCTGCGGGCCCGTGACCCCGAGTCGCACCTCCTTGAGGAGGTCGATCGGATGCTCGGCTGGATGGGCACCAAGCCAGACACGGCGACGACCCACGTGCCCTGCGGCGACTTCTTCGAGGTTCGCGATGCCGCCCTGCGCGCCCATGCGAGCCAGGTGCCGCCCGACAGCTCGTTCTTCTTCTGGACGCTCGAGCTCCAGATGGAGGCATGGCCCTTCGAAGACTACGAGCTCGTGCAGTCACGCGTGCCGACCACGACCCCGGAGGACGACCTGTTCGCCGGCATCAGCGACACTGGCGAACCCGCCAGCAGTGAGGAGGCGAGCGCATGAGTGCACTCGTTATCGAGTCCACCACCATGCTCTTCGCGATCCTGCGGGCTGCCGAGGATGCGGAGTTCGACCCCAACACGGTCACGCCGGGTGTCATCGGCTTCATCGCGACGTTCCTGGTGGCCGCCGCGGTCGTGTTCATTGCGATCGACATGAACCGGCGGGTGCGCCGCACCCGCTACCGCACCGAGATCCGCGAGAAGCTCGCCGCCGAGCAGGCCGAGCAGGCCGAGCAGGCCGAGCAGGCCGAGCAGGCCGAGCAGAAGCCCGACCCCTCCGCCTGAGCTGGCCAGCCGCTAGGCGAACGGCGGGTTGATTGCGACGAGCAGGATGCCCGTCCAGTGGCAGAGGAACGCGATGAGCGTCAAGGTGTGGAAGATCTCGTGGAAGCCGAAGACCCCGGGCACGGGGTTCGGCTTCTTCATGCCGTAGACGACCGCGCCCACCGTATAGCAGAGCCCGCCCACGATGATGAGGGTCATCATGGCGGGATCAGCGCGGAAGAAATCGCCCATGAACATCACGGCGGCCCAGCCGAGCAGCAGGTACAGAGGCACGTAGAGCCACCGCGGGGCGTTGAGCCAGAACATTCTGAAGCCGATGCCCAGGATGGCACCGCCCCACACGAGCGAGAGCAGCAGCCACGCCTTCTCCTCCGGCAGCGCGAGCACCGTGATGGGCGTGTAGGAACCGGCGATGAGCAGGAAGATGTTGGCGTGGTCGAGTCGCTTGAGGATGCGCTTGGCGCGGTCGCTCCAGTTGAAGCGGTGGTAGAGCGCCGAGATGCCGAAGAGCAGCATCGAAGAGGCGATGAAGACCGCCGACGACACCTTCGCGGCAGTACCGTGTGCCACGACGATGAGCACGGCCCCGAGCACGATCGTGAGCGGGAAGGTCCCCGCGTGGATCCATCCCCGCCAGGTCGGCTTGGCCTCGACCTCCGCACCGTGCCGTTCCCGCTCGTCGTCGAGGAGGGGGACGTTGGGCAGGTCGGTACCGGGTTCATTGGCGGTGCTCGACCCGGTTCCGCGAGAGTCGGGGCTGGTCATGACCGGATTCTATGGGTTGGCTGGGAGAACGATCCTGAAAGGAAACCGAGTCTCATCGGCGCGGTGGGCTAGCGTATACCCGTGCGAAAACGGGAAGTCCCCCTGGGACGCGGCATCCTCTATGGGCTGTACCAGAACCGCATCCGGCGCTGGCTCGCCACGCAGGAGCTGCCGAAGCATGTGGCAATGATCCTTGACGGCAACCGCCGCTGGGCGCGGCAGCGCTCGCTTGGGGCCGTGGCGCACGGGCATCGGGCGGGCGCGGCGAAGTTTCGCGAGTTCCTCGTGTGGTGTGACGACCTCGGCATCAAGCACGCGACGCTCTACCTGCTGTCGACCGACAACCTCGTCGGTCGCAAGGAGGAGGAGTTGCACGGGCTGTTCGAGATCATCGCTGACCTCGCAGAAGACCTCTCGCACTATCGTGACTGGCGGGTGCAGCACGTCGGTTCACCCGAAGGCCTTCCCGAGCCGCTCGTGCACGCGCTGAAGGCGGCTGAGGCGCGCACGGAGGGCAAGAAGGGCCTCCACATCAACCTGGCCGTCGGCTACGGCGGCCGTCGCGAGATCGCCGACGCCATGCGCAGCATCGTGCAGGAACACGACAGCAAGGGCGGCACGCTCGACGCCCTGGCAGACATCCTCACGCCGGAGCTCATCGGCAACCACCTGTACACGGGCGGGCAGCCCGACCCAGACCTCGTCATCCGCACCTCGGGCGAGCAACGGCTCAGCGACTTCATGCTGTGGCAGAGCGCCCACAGCGAGTTCTATTTCGTCGAGGCGCTGGGGCCAGACCTCCGAGAGGTCGACTTCCTGCGCGCCCTGCGCGATTACGCGACGCGCAACCGGAGGTTCGGGTCGTGATCCGTCGCCGCACGCCCCCCGCCGCTCCGCTCGCCGAATACGTCACCGACTTCGCGGAGGATCCCGGCTACCTCAACTTCGCCTACCTCGGGCCCGCGGGCGAGCCCGTCATCGCCGAGGAACGCATGGTCGCCGAGCTCACGAGCCGGGCCCGGTTCGGCACCCTCGACTCGGCCGAGCAGCATGACGAGCGAATGCGCGACGCCGTCGCGATGGCCACGGGCTTCGAGAGCGACCAGGTGGTGTTCCAGCCCGACACGAGCACGGGGCTCATGCACACCATGTTCGGGCTGGAGGGCATCGTCGCACTCTCTCCCGCCGAATACCCGAGCACCCTCTTCGCGATCGCAAGAGCCCAGCGCGCCCTCGGTCGACTGCAGCCGCTCTGGGTCGAGCCCGAGTATGGCCGAGTGACCCCTGGTACCTTCCGCGAGCTACCGGAGGAGGTCACAGCCGTCCTCGTGAGCGCGGTCGACTTCCGCACCGGCTATCGCATCGACCTCGAGGGCATCCGCCAGGTCATCGGCGACCGCCTTCTCATTGTCGACGCGGTGCAGGCCTTCGGCGCTGTCGATGCGCCATGGGAAGTTGCGGATGTCATTGTGTCCGGTGGGCAGAAGTGGCTGCGTGCCGGTCGCGGCACGGGCTTCCTCGTCATGAGCGACCGGGCCCTCGAACGGATCGAGCCCGTGCTCTCCGGCTGGCTCGGCGAGCCGGCCGACTTCCTCGAAACGGGTGGGACGGGAGGGGAGACGGATGTCCCAGAGGCTCCGCGTGCGGCGTCGTCGTTCGCGCTCTCTCGCCCTCGGCCCGCCGCCCAGGCGCGTCTCGCGACCGCACTCGAGCGGCTCGATGTCGTCGGCATCGACCAGGCTGAGGCTGGGCTCCGTGAACGGGTCGACCAGGTGCTCGCCGTCATCGACGAGTACGGCCTGCCCGTTATCTCGCCCCGCGCGGCGGACGAGCGCGCCGGCATCGTCGTCGTGGAACCCGATGCGGCACACGTCACCCCGCTCGCGGCGGCCCTGCACAACCATGCCGTCTCCGCGACGGTGCGCAGCAGCAGCATCCGATTCAGCCCGCACGTGTCGACGAGCGACGAGACCCTGTCGCTGCTTCGGATGGCGTTCGCCGAGTTCGCAGCGGGCGTTTCCGCCTGATGCGGCTGTTCACGCGTCCGTAACCTTCGGCCGCGTGTCGCTCACCCCGCAGCGCCTGCGCGGACGTAGCGTCAGAGTCATCAGGTATGGCGCCTGATCGAGACGGCCACGCAAGTTCGTTTCGAGTTCGCCCGACCAGAGCGGGCACGGCCGTTTCGTTGAGAAACCGAGCGCCTAGCGCTCGGGAATGGAGCGAATGTGGCCCAGTCAAAGGCAGAGCAGTCGAATCCGATCCAGGCGCCGGCGGCCTCGCCGTCTGTCACCGTGCAGCAGGCGGAGCGCACCTACGTGCTCGATACCTCGGTGCTGCTCTCGGATCCCCGCGCGGTCTTCCGCTTCGCGGAGCACGCTGTCGTCCTCCCCGTCGTGGTCATCTCGGAGCTCGAGGCCAAGCGTCACGACCCCGAGATCGGGTACTTCGCGCGCCAGGCGCTTCGTAACCTCGACGAGCTGCGCGTCAAGCACGAGCGACTCGACTTTCCCATCGCGGTCGGCAATGGGGGCTCGCTCCGTGTCGAGCTCAATCACTCGAGCATGGAGGCACTGCCCTCCGGCTTGAAACTGGGCGACAACGACTCGCGCATCCTCGCCGTCGCCATGAACCTCGCGGCGGAGGGCCTCGCCGTCACGGTCGTGTCGAAGGACCTCCCGATGCGCGTCAAGGCGGCCTCCATCGGCCTCGCTGCCGAGGAGTACCGCGCCGAGATGGCGGTGGACTCCGGATGGTCGGGCATGGCCGAGCTCGACCTCTCAAGCGAGCAAATGGCGACACTCTACGACCAGGAACAGCTCTCGACCCGTGCCGCGGGCGACCTCGCGATCAACACGGGGCTCGTCATCCACTCCGACCGGGGCTCCGCCCTCGGGCGTGTGACCGCACGCGGTGAGGTGCGTCTCGTGCGGGGTGACCGCGAGGTGTTCGGCCTCCACGGCCGCTCGGCTGAACAGCGGTTCGCGATCGACCTGCTGCTCGACCCCGAGGTCGGCATCGTCTCGCTTGGAGGCAGCGCGGGCACGGGCAAGTCGGCGCTCGCCCTGTGCGCCGGCCTCGAGGCCGTGCTCGAGAAGCAGCAGCACCGCAAGATCATGGTGTTCCGCCCGCTCTACGCGGTCGGCGGCCAGGAACTCGGCTACCTGCCGGGCGACGCGGCCGAGAAGATGAACCCCTGGGCGCAGGCGGTCTTCGACACGCTCGGTTCCGTCGTCTCGCAGAATGTGCTTGACGAGGTCATCGACCGGGGCTTGCTGGAGGTGCTGCCGCTCACGCACATCCGGGGCCGCTCGCTCCACGACGCCTTCGTGATCGTCGACGAGGCGCAGTCGCTCGAGCGCAACGTGCTCCTCACGGTCCTCAGCCGCATCGGGCAGAACTCGCGCGTCGTGCTCACGCATGATGTCGCCCAGCGCGACAATCTGCGCGTCGGTCGGCACGACGGGGTGGCATCCGTCATCGAGGCGCTCAAGGGGCACGCCCTCTTCGGGCACATCACCCTCACGCGGTCGGAGCGCAGCGCAATCGCGGCCCTCGTCACCGACATGCTGGAGTCCAACGAGCTCTCCTGATCGACGGATGGCCGGGGTGGCCGAGCCGACGCCGCCCCGGCACGACGTAGAGTCGTCATGTGAGTTTTCTGGTCTTCGCGGCGGCGCTCCTCGCGGTCTTCTTCCTGTGGGGACTCATCTCACCGCGCACCCAGTGGCGCGTGCTCGGGTCATGGCTCCGCAGGAACCCAGACGCGAGCGAGCCGGGCGCGACCGCCTACGCGTTCCACCGCATCCTCTCCGGCCTCGGCGTCGGCACGTTCCTGACTATCGCCGTCGTCGCGGTCATGAGCTTCATCGACTCGCTGCCCGCCCCCGAACCGCCCAAGACGGCCCTACAGCAGATGTGGGGCACCGCGCCGTCGCCCGTCGTCGTCGACCGCGTCGTGCAGTCGGCGGATGTCGCGAACCCGAGTTTCGCCTCGCAACCGATCCTCGGCTACCAGCCCTTCGACAACACGAGGCACCAGCCCCGCTACCTCGTCTATCTCGACACCTACGACGTCCCCGGCGCGAGCGAGGCCCTGATCGGGCGCGAGCCGACGGGCGATTTCGCGGCGCTCGACAGCGCCGAACTCGTGCTCAATGTGCGGGTCAAGCCGCAGTGTGCCCCCGTCGAGGCCGTCGTCATCGAGACGGCGGAGGTCGTGCAGGTCTCGATCTCCTCGGCCATCGCGTCGCCCGTCGGTGGGGATGCTGTCAGCCACGATTTCTGCGCCGGCGGTTCCACGGTCGGGCCGTCGCTGCTGATTCCGATCGACCTCACCGAGCCGCTCGGCGAGCGGGTGGTACAGACGCTCGACGGCACTGAGGTGCGTCGCGTGCCCGTCATCGAACCTCGCTGACGCGCGCGGTTCGAGGCACGCGCCTTCGGGGTGCTGCCGGGCACACTGCCCCTGACGAGACAACGCGGGCCGGCCAGTGGCCGACCCGCGTTGATCGCGTGCTGGGTGTTGCGACTATGCCGTCGGCGGCACCGTCATCGCGAGCACGTCGAGCGCCTTGTCGAGCTGCTCCTCCGTGAGTTCCCCGCGCTCGAGGTAGCCGAGCTCAACGACGGCCTCGCGCACCGTGATGCCCTTGGCAACGGAGTGCTTCGCGATCTTCGCGGCGTTCTCGTAGCCGATGAACTTGTTGAGCGGGGTGACGATCGAGGGCGACATGCCCGCGAGCGCCGAGGTGCGCTCGAGGTTCGCCTCAAGGCCCTTGATGGTCTTGTCCGCGAGCACGCGTGATGCATTCGCGAGCAGGCGCACCGACTCGAGCAGCGCCGTGCCCATGACCGGGATGGCGACGTTGAGCTCGAAGGACCCGGATGCTCCCGCCCACGCAACAGTCGCGTCGTTGCCGATGACGCGCGCGGCGACCATGAGCACGGCCTCCGGCACGACAGGGTTGACCTTGCCGGGCATGATCGAGGAGCCGGGCTGCAGGTCGGGGATGTGCAGCTCGCCGAGGCCCGTGTTGGGGCCAGAGCCCATCCAGCGCAGGTCGTTGTTGATCTTGGTCAGCGAGACCGCGATCGTGCGGAGGGCACCGGATGCCTCGACGAGGCCGTCGCGGTTGGCCTGCGCCTCGAAGTGGTCCTTCGCCTCGACGATCGGCAGGCCCGTCTCGGCTGCGAGGAGCGCGATGACCTTCTGGGGGAAGCCGGCGGGCGTGTTGATGCCCGTGCCGACAGCCGTGCCACCGAGCGGCACCTCTGCAACGCGGGGAAGCGCGGCCTGGACGCGCTCGATGCCGAGGCGGATCTGGCGCGCGTAGCCGCCGAACTCCTGGCCGAGCGTCACGGGCGTGGCATCCATGAGGTGCGTGCGGCCGGCCTTGACGGCGGTCTTCCACAGCTCGGCCTTCTCCTCGAGCGCGACCGCGAGGTAGTCGAGCGCGGGCACCAGGTCCTCGATGAGGGCCTGCGTCACGGCGACGTGCACCGAGGTCGGGAAGACGTCGTTCGACGACTGCGAGGCATTGACGTGGTCGTTGGGGTGCACGTCGGCGCCGAGGTGGCGCGTTGCGAGGGTCGCGAGCACCTCGTTCATGTTCATGTTCGACGAGGTACCGGAGCCGGTCTGGTAGGTGTCGACGGGGAAGTGCTCGTCGTGCTGGCCAGTGATGACCTCGTCGGCTGCGGCGACGATCGCGTCTGCGATGCCGGCGTCGAGCACGCCGAGCTCCTTGTTGGCGACGGCCGCGGACTTCTTGATGCGCGCGAGGGCGGCGATCTGCGCCGACTCGAGGCCCTTGCCCGAGATCGGAAAGTTCTCGACGGCGCGCTGGGTCTGGGCGCGGTAGAGGGCGTTGACGGGCACGCGCACCTCGCCCATCGTGTCGTGCTCGATGCGGAACTCAGGCTCTGATGTCACGGCGCTGTCATCTCTTTCTGTTCAGGTGGTGGGAGTGCGGCGGAGCTGCCGCGGAGGCATGGCTGAGGAACTCAGACCTGACCGACCATGACGTCGGGCACGGCAGTTCCCTCGGCGAGGCGGTAGTTCGCGCCCACGACAGCCAGCGTACCGGCGGCGACAGCGTCACTGATGAGCTCCGATGATTCGAGCAACTGTCGCACGGTGTCGCGCAGGTGTTCGCGGCCGACCTCGGTCGCATCGGGGCGCGTGCCGGCTTCGACGCTGCGGCGCACCCGCAGCACGGCGGGGGTGATGCGCTCGACGAGGTGGTGAATGTGGGGCGGCAGCATGGGTGCGCGCGTCTCCTGCGAGTCGATCGCAGCGCGGACGGCACCGCACTCGTCGTGGCCAAGCACGACGATGAGCGGAACGTGCAGCATTGCGACGGCGTACTCGAGCGTGCCGATCACGGAGTCGGAGATGATCTGGCCCGCGTTGCGCACGACGAAGAGGTCGCCGAGTCCCTTGTCGAAGATGATCTCGGCGGCGAGGCGCGAGTCACTGCATCCGAAGAGCGCGACGCTCGGCTTCTGTGCCCCCACGAGCTCGTGCCTTCGGTCGACATCCTGGCGCGGATGCCGCGGCGTGCCGGCGACGAAGCGTTCGTTGCCGCGCACCATCTCCTGCCAGGCTTCAGCGGGAGTCTTGAGTGGCGCATCCGTCATTGGGTCTCCTCTGTGCTGTCGGACGAAGTCGTGCTGTCGGACGAAGTCGTGCTGTCGGACGAAATCGTGCTGTCGGATGTCATGGACGCGGTGACGGCCGCGGCCAGTTCCGCGAACTCCTCGTCGCTCGCCGTGCCGTGGAGCACGATCGTGCTCGTGCCGACGACGGTCGCCATGGCGTAGGCGAAGTTGCCGATGTCATCGCCGTCTCGCCGGTCGTAGATGTCCCAGTCCTGTCCGGCGATCGTCGCGGTTCCCGTCGCGAAGCCGCCCTCAAGCGTCGCGGCGAGCCAGGTTGGGTTCGCATCGATGCCCTGCGTGACGGCCGCGAAATCCGCCTCGGGAGTCACGAAGCCGATGTACCAGCGGGAGATGCCGTCAGCGCCCTTCGAGACACGAGCGGCATTGGCGACCCAGTCGCTGCCCAGCTCGGGGTTGGCGACGACCTCACCGAGGTCTGCCTGCACTTGGGACGCGATCTCGGAGTAGTCGACGGGATCGGCGGGAGGCGGGGCGGGACGCACGACGATCATGACGGTGACGAGCACGAGGGCGAGCGATGCGAAGAGGGCGACGAGCAGGTTGATGCTCGTCTTGCTCTCCCGATATCGCTGTGACGATGCGGCCTTGCGAGCCGCCGTCTCCTCGGGAGTCTCTGGGCGGCCCAACTCGGCAACGATGGGCGCCTGCGGGCCGGAGGACTCGCCGCCGCTGTTGCGTGCCACGGGCTATTCCGCCGTCGCGCGGGCGGCGTCCAGCCGGGCGCGTGCGCCGATGAGCCATTCCTCGCACCGTGCCGCGAGCGCTTCGCCACGCTCCCAGAGGGCGAGCGACTGCTCGAGGGTCGAGGACCCCTGCTCCAGTTCGGCGACGACACGCACGAGTTCGTCGCGCGCCTGCTCATAGCTGAGCTCGGAGACGTCGGGGGAGGGGTTCTCTGTCACGACACAATCCTACCGTTCGGCACCTGTTGCCCCGGCCTGCGTGGTTTCGGCCGTGAGCGACCCCGAGGAGAGGGTGAGGAGGAGGGAGGTTCCGGGGGGAGCATCCGCGGCATCCCGAAGCACCGCGCCGTCGGGCAGTTGCGCGATCGCGTAGCCGCGCTCGAGCGTGGCCTTGGGGGAGAGCGCGCGCAGCTGCGAGCGGAGCTCGCCGACCGAGGCGCGGGAGCGCTCGATGCGCAGTTCGAGGAGCTCATGCGCCCGACCCGTCCAACGCGAGAGCTCGTCGGCCCTCGTGTCGACGATCCAAGAGGGGGAGGCGAGCACGGGCCGGCTGCGGAACTGCTCGAGGCGATCCGCCTCGGTCGACAGGAGAGAGGTGAGTCGCATCCCGATGCGCGCTCGGGCCTGCTGCACGCGACTGATCTCCTCCGCGACATCCGGCACCACTCGCTTGGCGGCATCCGTCGGCGTCGATGCCCGGAGGTCGGCGACATCATCAAGCAGGGGCCTGTCGTTCTCGTGGCCGATCGCGCTCACGATGGGGGTCGTCGCGGCCGCCGCGGTGCGCACGAGTTGCTCGTCGCTGAAGACGAGGAGGTTCTGGAAGTCGCCGCCGCCGCGGGCGACGATGATGACGTCGACCTCCGGGTCGGCGTCGAGTCGACGGATGGCGGCGATCACCTCGTTCACGGCCCGCTCGCCCTGCACGGCTGCGTGCGCGACGCGGAACTCCACGGCCGGCCACCGCAGCTGGGCATTGCGCAGCACGTCCTTCTCGGCATCCGAATCCTTGCCCGTGACGAGGCCGACCGTGCCGGGGAGGAACGGCAGGGGCTTCTTGCGTGCCGGGTCGAAGAGTCCTTCGGCGCGGAGTGCCTGCCGGAGTCGTTCCAGGCGCTCGAGGAGGTCGCCGAGGCCCACGTGACGCATGTCGAGCACCTGCATCGTGAGGGTGCCGCCTTTGACCCAGTAGTTGGGCTTGACCAGCGCGACGACGTGGTCGCCCTGCTTGAGGTCGGCCGGGATCTTCGCCTTCACGGATGACCACACGGCGAAGCTCACGGTCGCGTCGGCCTCGAGGTCCTTGAGCTTGCCGTACACATTGCCGCCGGAGATGCCCCACTGCGTGATCTCGCCCTCGACCCACACGGCGCCGAGCCGCTCGATCCAGCCGCGGATCTTGCTCGAGAGCACGCTCACGGGCCACGGGGAGTCCACGGTCGGGAGGGCGTCGCTCGTCATGCCATCAGGCTACGGGACACCCCCGACCTCACGGGTCGCGCTGCCCAGCGTTCGGGCAGGCAGCCCGGCCTAGACTGGGCGTGTGAGCACGATCAGCAACGGAAGCCTGGCGAGTCTCGCGGCCCCTGTCATCCCCGAGCGCCGCGAGCGTCTGCGCGATGAGCCCGTCGTCGGCCAGAAGAGGGTCATCCTCGCCGCGCCGCGCGGCTACTGTGCCGGGGTCGACCGAGCCGTCGTGGCGGTCGAGAAGGCGCTCGAGAACTTCGGTGCTCCCGTCTACGTGCGCAAGCAGATCGTCCACAACGTGCACGTCGTCTCGACCCTCGAGAAGCAGGGTGCGATCTTCGTCGACGAGGTCGACCAGGTGCCCACCGGCTCACACCTCGTCTTCAGCGCCCACGGCGTCTCACCCGCCGTTGTCAAGGGCGCCGCTGACCGCGGCCTGCAGGCGATCGATGCCACCTGCCCGCTCGTCACCAAGGTGCATCGCGAGGCGACCCGCTTCTCCCGCGATGACTTCCACATCCTCCTCATCGGCCACGCGGGCCACGAGGAGGTCGAGGGCACGATGGGTCACGCTCCCGAGCGCACGACCCTCGTCAACAGCCCCGCCGAGGTCGCGACGGTGGAGGTGCCAGACACTGACAAGCTCGTGTGGCTCTCGCAGACCACGCTGAGCGTCGACGAGACGATGGAGACCGTGCGCCTCCTCCGCGAGCGCTTCCCCCACCTGCAGGACCCGCCGAGCGACGACATCTGTTACGCCACGCAGAACCGTCAGGTCGCGGTGCGCAAGGTCGCTGCGGATGCTGACCTCGTCATCGTCGTCGGCTCGGCCAACAGCTCCAACAGTGTGCGCCTCGTCGAGGTCGCGCTCGAGTACGGCGCCAAGGCCGCCTACCGCGTGGACTACGCGAGCGAGATCCGCCAGGAATGGCTCGACGGCGTCGAGACGGTCGGCGTGACCTCCGGGGCATCCGTGCCCGAGGTGCTCGTGCAGCAGGTGCTGATCGACCTCGCCGACGCCGGCTACCGCGAGGTCGAGCAGGTCGTCACCGCCGAGGAGGACCTCATGTTCTCCCTTCCCAAGGAACTCCGCCGCGACGCCAGCGGCCAACCCGACTCCCGCGGCCTTGGCGGCCGCCGCAAGCTCGACTGGCAGATGCAGTGACGGCAGCGGCAGATCGCCCGCGCCCCGAGTACGGCGAGTACGCGACGCCGGAGCAGGTCGCGAAGGCCCGGGGCATGACGCTCGAGGAGTACGAGCGCCACCTTGCCTCCCTGACGCGCCCGCGCGTGGAAGAACAGGCGACGGATGCCACGGCTCCCGCCGCAACAGCGCCCGCAGTCGAGCGCCCGGCAGCGCCAGCACCCGCAGCCTCCGACAAGGGCGCCGGCAACCGCATGGCGACCACCATGCTCCTCGTGTTCGGACTCGCCTGCACGCTCCTGAGCATCCCGAGCCTGCTCGGCCTCGGCGATGGGCTGGCGACGGCATTCGGGGCCCAGGGGCTCGACGCATACACCTCGTTCACTGCTGCCCGCGCTTTCGGCATCATCGCGATCATCGCCCAGTTGCTGCTGTGGGTGCTCACCCTGTGGCTCTCGGTCGCGGCGGTGCGCCGCGGCAGGGCATCGTGGTGGATCCCGCTCGTCGCTGGCGTGCTTGCGGTGCTTCTCGTCAGCGCGCTCTGGCTCGCCGCCATCATCGTAGACCCCGCATTCATGCGTTACGTCGAGAGCGTGTCGCTGCAGGCGTGACGCGCGTGGCCCTGCGTGCGCAGGGAGCTTCGCCCCGCGTTTAGGGACGTTGCCGGTCATCGAATGGGCGCATAGCCTCACCTCATGCCCCTCCGTGTACCGCCGCGTTCCATCGCGGCGGGCATCCGTCTGCAGGCAGCCACACGCGCGAGCTGGGTGCTCGCGGCGGTCGTGCTCGTCGAGCACGGGGTCGTGACGGCCGAGTACTTCCTGCGGGAGGGCAGCCCCGAGCTCATGCTCACGCCCTTCCTCGCCATCGTCTGCGCGGGCGCCATGCTCGCGGTGCTCGCGCTGTGGCCGGGGTGGCTGACGGCTACGGCCTACCTCGCGGTCGGCTCGGCCGCGATCGTCGGCTACGTGCTCGAGATGGAGCGGCTCGAGATCGATCCCAGCCGGATCGTGCTCGTGGGCACGATAGGCACGGCGATCGCCCTCACGGGAGCGGCAGCGGGCGGCGCGCTCGGCGGCGCCGTGTGGAGTCTCGCGGGAACACTCCTCGCCCAGGTCGCAGTCATCGGCGCCCAGCTGCGTGTCGGCATGCCCATCGAGCCCGACACATACGCGCTTCTGATCGGTCTCCTGTACTTCTCCACCTACCTCCTCATGTGGTTCAGCGATCGCACGCAGCAGCAGCTCGTCGACACCGAACCGATCGCCGCCGAGGTGGAGCGCGAGGAATATGAACGGCAGCGCGAGCGCCGCGCCGCCGTCGTCGTGCACGAGACCGTGCTGCGTGACCTCGCGCTGATCGCGCACGGGCCGCTCTCCCTCACGGACTACGACCGGGCGCGGCTGCGACGCGACCTCGACGAGATCCGCGCCTGGCGCTCGCCCATCGATGCGGATGCCCCCGAGCAGCTGCCAGAGAGCGACTTCTACGGGATCATCCGCGAGTTCCAGTGGAGTGGGCTCTCGGTCGACGTGGGCGGGAACAGCTACATGATCGATTCCCTCGCGCCCGACGACCGCGAAGCGCTCCTCGGCGCCATGCGGGCCGCGCTCGACAACGCGCTCCAGCACTCCGGTCGCGCGACGGCGGAGGTGTTCATCGACCACGGCACCGACCGCCTCACGGTCATGGTCGTCGACGACGGCCACGGCTTCGACCCGGAGTTGATCGCAGACGATCGCCTGGGCATCCGCATGGCGATCGTCAGGCGAATCGAGGACCAGGGCGGCAGCGTCACGCTGTGGTCGTCTCCCGGCGCCGGCACCTCGGTCGTGATCTCACTGCCGGTGACCGAGACGATGGGGGCATTCTCGTGACCTTCACCTCCACGCTCAGGACGTCGCCGCAGAAGGCAGACCCCCTCACCTGGATCCTCGCCTTCAACCTTCCGCTCATCGCCGTGCTGGCGACGGCCGCTGGCGGCTTCCTGGTCGCGATCATGATCGCGCCGCAGGGCGTCTCGCCGTTCGCGACCCTCCTCGCGACAACCCTGTCGGTGCTTGGATGTCTCGTGGTGCAGCGGGCCGCGCAGCCGCACCGCCCTCTCGTGCGCCCCGGGCAGGCGGCCCTGCCCATGGCGCTCGGCGTGGCGAGCATGCTGGTCTCGGCGTTCGGCCACCGCGGTAGCAGCGTTCCGCTCGGCGAGTGGACCGGCCCGCTCGGCCTCGCGACCGTCATGTTGGCGCTCGTGCCCTACCTGCCCGGTCTCGTGGTCGGCGGCCTCGGGCTCATCGGCGCGGTCATCGCGGGGCTCGCGTCGCGCTGGGCCTTCGACACGTCTGAGATTGGGGAGTGGAGCGCCTTCATCGCGGGGTCGAGCCTGCCCTTCCACGTCGGCGTCGCCGGTGCCGCCTTCTCCGGGCTCGTCGTCGCGGCCGTCACCCGGTGGCGCGCACTTCCCTACGACCGTGAAGAGACCGCAGAGCGGCCCTCGTCCTTCGTGAGTCGCCTGCAGCAGCACGGCACCCCCGTCGCGATCGGTGACGACGTGCTCGCCCTCCTGCAACGGGTCGCCGACGGCGCCCGCGTCAGCGCCAAGGAACGAGCGGATGCCGCATCCCTCGCCGCCGGCATCCGTGCCGACCTCGTCGAGGTCGTGAACCGAAGCTGGCTCGAGACGATCCCCCAGCACGAGCGCCTCTCGGTCGAGGACCCGGATGGCGCGGCGAACCGCATGACGCGCTCGCAACGCTCCGCCATCCACACCCTCATCTCGGCGGCGCTCGAGTCGCCCGTGCTCGCGGGCGAGGCGCTCAGGATCGAGCTGCGCTCACTCGACGACGGCACGACCGCGGTCGCGTTCAGCATGAACATCACGCTGCCCGAGGGGCGCCGGGTCATGATGCTTGCGCCCTATTTCATCTCGCTCAAGGCATCCGTCGACGACCTCGAATGGGCCGTGGGGGAGCAGTTGCGAATGCGATTCAAGCTACCCCCGGCCGACGAGTACGGAGACTGAGAGGGCCCCGCAGATCGCTCCGCGGGGCCCATGCTCAGGGGTTCGGCGCTGAAGAAGCGAGCGCCGCCGAACCTCAGGACTGCGACTTGCCGGCCGAGCCCAGCTGCGTGGCACCCTCGACGACGCGGGCGGCCATGGCCGACTCGGCCTTCTTGCCCCACGAGCGCGGGTCGTAGACCTTCTTGTTGCCCACCTCGCCGTCGACCTTCAGAAAGCCGTCGTAGTTCTTCAGCACCGTGTCGGCGACCGAGCGGCTGAAGGCATACTGCGTGTCGGTGTCGATGTTCATCTTGATGACGCCGTTCGCCACCGCCGTCGCGATCTCCTGCTCCGTCGAACCCGAGCCGCCGTGGAAGACGAGGTCGAGCGGGAGAGCGTCCTTGCCGTACTTCGCGCTCAGGCCATCCTGGATCTCGCGCAGCAGTTCCGGCTTGAGCTTGACGTTGCCGGGCTTGTAGACGCCATGCACGTTGCCAAAGGTGAGGGCGGCCATGTAGCGGCCCTGCTCGCCGAAGCCGAGCGCCTCGACCGTCGCGATCGCGTCGTCGAGCGTCGTGTAGAGGTGCTCGTTGATGTCGTGGCTGACACCGTCTTCCTCGCCGCCGACGACACCAATCTCGACCTCGAGGATCGAGTTGATGTTCTTCATGCGGGGGAGCAGCTGCTTCGCGATCTCCAGGTTCTCATCGAGCGGAACGGCCGAGCCATCCCACATGTGCGACTGGAAGATCGGCTCGCCGCCACCCTTGACCGACTCCTCGCTCGCCTCGATGAGCGGCATGACGAAGCCGTCGAGTGCATCCTTCGGGCAGTGGTCGGTGTGGAGAGCGACCGTGATGGGGTAGTTCTTGGCGACCTCGCGCGTGAAGGCCGCGAAAGCGAGCGCTCCGGATGCCCGTGCCTTGACGCTCTGGCCGGCCCAGTAGTCAGCGCCACCCGTCGACACCTGGATGATGCCATCCGAGCCCGCCTCGGTGAGGCCCTGCAGCACGGCGTTGACCGTCTGCGACGACGAGACGTTGAAGGCCGGGTAGGCGAAGCCGCCCTTCTTGGCCCGGTCGAGCATCTCGGCGTACTGGTCGGGGGTGGCGATGGGCATAGCTTCTCCTTCACGACAACGGGATGTCTCGGCCTGCGTTCTCGCAAGGACTGGCCGAACCGCTCAAAGTCTAGCCAGCATCCCCCTCCCGGGGGAGTGCGCCGTTGCACGAGGTGCGACGCTGCTGCTCGCGGTCGGGAGGGCGGAGAGTGCTCGGTAGGATGACTCTGGCCTTTCAGCCCCTCCATTGGAGCCCGCCGAGCGAAGGATCACCGGTGACCACCGACTCTGACAGCATGATCGCCCACCCCGACCGCAACCTGGCCATGGAGTTGGTGCGGGCCACAGAGGCGGCAGCCATCCGGGCCTACCCCTGGATCGGCCGCGGCGACAAGCTTGGCGCCGACGGCGCGGCGGTCGACGCGATGCGCAAGTTCCTCGGCACGGTCGACTTCGAGGGCACCGTCGTGATCGGTGAGGGCGAGAAGGACGAGGCGCCCATGCTCTTCAACGGCGAGGTCGTCGGCAACGGCAACGGCCCCGCGTGCGACATCGCGGTCGACCCGATCGATGGCACCTCGCTGACCGCTGCCGGGCGCCAGAACGCGATCTCGATGATCGCCGTCTCCGACCGGGGCACGATGCTGGACGCCTCATCCGTCTTCTACATGGAGAAGATCGTCACGGGTGCCGCAGGCATCGGAGTTGTGGACATCCGCAAGCCCATGGGCGAGAACGTGCGGGCGCTCGCGAAGGCGCTCGGCAAAGACGTGGGATCCCTTCGCGTCGCGGTGCTCGACCGGCCGCGCCACGCTGAACTGATCGACGAGATCCGGGCCGCTGGCGCCGGCACCCGCCTCATGCTGGATGGGGATGTCGCTGGCGGCATCAACGCGGCCCGCTACGAGAGCCGCATCGACATGTGTGTGGGCATTGGTGGCAGCCCCGAGGGTGTCGCAACCGCGGCCGCCATCAAGGCGCTGGGCGGCTTCATCCAGGGCCGACTTGCTCCCACCACCGATGAGGAACGCCAGCGGGGCATCGACGCTGGCCTCAAGTTCGACTACGTCTATGAGGCCGACGAGCTTGTCCGCGGCGACAACACCTTCTTCGTCGCGACAGGTGTCACGAATGGTGAACTGGTGTCGGGCGTGCAGCGCAAGGGCCCGATCATCCGCACGGAGAGTGTCGTGCTGCGTGCCCGCTCCGGCACGATTCGCCGCGTGGTGGCGGACCACCTCGTCTCGAAGTGGCTCGACGACTGAGCTGACGCGGTGGCGGCGCGCGCTGCGCCCGCTGTGTGCGATTGGCCCGCTGCGCCTGGTGTGCCTGCTGCGCCTGCTGCGACGGGTGTCCTCCGCGCCAGCTGTGCCTGGTCTCTCGGGGCGCTACAGTTTTCGCCTCGCGCTACAGCTTTTTCTGTAGCGCTGAGCCAAACGGTGTAGCGCTCGCGGATTTCGTCTGATGGGCGGTCGGAGACCTCGGCGAACGCTCGTGACACTGTCGGTCCCGAGCGCGCCGCGGTTCCTGCACAGGTCGCCCGCACCGAGCTGTCCACGGCTGGCGGGCACGTCGTCTTGTTGCTTGGTGCACTCAGCGACCATCACTGGGTGAACGCTTGCACACCGGACTTCGTGCGCCGCAGTACTGTCATCGATCTCGGTTCCACGGATCGTCGGCTGCGCCGCGCAGTGTCTGATGGTGATCTCGTCCGGGTTGTGCCTGGGATATTCGTTTCGCGAGGCGTCTGGGCCCAGGTCGACGGTATGGGGCAGCACCGTCTGCGAGTGCTGGCGACCGCGGAACGAATCGGCGCGGACGCTGTCTTCTCGCATCGGGCTGCTGCCGCGGTCTGGGGCATCCGGATGCTGTCGCTGTGGCCCCACACGGTCGACGTGACAATCGAACGCTCGACGGGTGGGCGCTCTTCGGGAAGGATTCGGCGACACGGCCGCAATGTCGCGGATGTCGAGGTCGTGGAGCATCAGGGGATGCTCCTCACCTCGTCCGCGCAGACGGTGGTGGATCTTGCTCGGCAACTCAGGTTCGCGGATGCGGTGGCGTGCATCGACTCGGCATTGCACCGGAGGCGCGAGCACGGCCGCCTCACGACCAAAGACGAGGTGCAGGAGAGGGTGGCCGTAACCGAAGGGTCGAGGGGCTGGCGGAGGGCGTTCGCTGCCGCGGAGTTCGCGACGGATCGTTCTGATTCTGTTGAGGAGTCACATAGCCGCGTACAGATCACGCGCTTGGGTTCCCGGAGCCGGTGCTTCAGCAGTCGTTCTGGGACCATGAGGGCCAGATCGGGAAGTGGACTTCGCGTGGCCGGAGTTCTCCCGTGTGGGCGAATTCGATGGTGCGAGCAAGTACTTGGATCCGGCTCTGCGAAATGGTCGGACGGAGGCGCAGGTGGTGCTGGATGAGAAGCGGCGCGAGAACAGGATCCGTCGACAGGTTCGAGCGTTCAGCCGCTGGGAGGCGCGTGACCTGTATCCACCGACGGGGTTGCACCGCATCCTGTCGGAGGCGGGTCTACCGTCGGGGCGACCACGTCGCCTTGGCTAACTCACCCAGCGCTGTGCGCCCGGTCAGATGCGGCGGTCAGCCGGCTCCGGGGTCTCGAACTCGCTGTCGAATTCGCTCAGATCGAGCCTCCCGTCGCTGTGTCCGTTGTCGGCCGCGGCGTCGACCGCACCCCGGACATCGATTTCGTTCGTCGTGAGTTCGTTTGCGGAGTGGCCTTCGGCAGGCGCGTCGAGTTCGCCGGCCGTGAGCTTCTGTGGCGCGCTGTGGATGGCCTGCGGTTCGGCGACGAGGTCGAGCTTGGTCTCGTCGATACCGGGGAACTGGCGCGCGGTGACGAGCACCCGGGTTTCGAGCGAGCTCGCGAACTTGTTGTAGCTGTCGACGGTTCGCTCGATCGCCTTGCGCATTGATTCGGCGTGCCCTGCGAGGGTGCCGAGACGCTGATAGAGGGTGTTGCCGAGGTCGAACAGCTTCTTGGCCTCATCGGAGACGGCCTGCTGCTGCCAGGTGAAGGCGACCGTCTTGAGTACCGCCCACAGGTTGACGGGGGAGGCGAGGGCGACGCGCTTGCCGAAGGCGTACTCCAGCAGGGCCGGGTCGGCCTCGAGTGCGGAGGAGAGCAGCGATTCGCTCGGGATGAAGGCGATCACGAACTCGGGGCTCGCGTCGAGGCCCTCCCAGTAGGTCTTCTTGGCGAGCGCGTCGACGTGTGAGCGCACCGCCTTGACGTGCTGCTCGATGAGCTTCGTGCGGCGGGCAGCCTCTTCGCCGATGGCGGAGAGAGGGATCTGGCTCGCCTCGATGTAGTGCTCGAGGGGCACCTTGGAGTCGATCGCGATGGACTTGTTGCCTGGCAGGCGCACGACCATGTCGGGACGCCCGGCACCGGCATCCGTCGACACACTGTGCTGCGTGGTGAAGTCGACGTACTGGGTCAGCCCGGCCGATTCGACGATGCGCTGCAGCTGAGTCTCGCCCCACACGCCACGCGTGCTGTTGGAGCGGAGCGCGGATGCCAGCTGTTCGGTCGTGACGCGGAGTTGCTCATCAGACATCTGGGCCTGCTTGAGCTGCTCTGCGATCGAGCCGTACTGCGTGCTGCGTTCGCGTTCGAGCTCCGTGACCTTGGCCTGCATCGTGCGAAGGCTCTCCTGCACGGGGGTCAGCGCCTGCAGGACCTTGCTCTCGGCGCGCTCGCGCTCCGCCTGTGCCTGTGCCTCGCTGCGCTGGCGCTCGATCATCTCGCGGTGCTGTGATTGCAGCGTGGACACCTGTTCGGCGTGCTGCGCCCGCATCGTGGCCATCTGCTCGCGCAGCGCATCCGCTGTCGCCTGCACGCCCGCGAGTTGGCTCGAGAGTCGCGCCTGCACGGCCTGCTCCTGCGCGCGCAGTTCACCCAGGGCGAGCTGGTGTCGTGCCTCCATGACCTTCGGGTCTTCGCCGGACGTCTGCCCGGCGCCGCGCCCGCGCATGACCAGCACGCCGACCACCGCGCCGAGGGCGACGCCGACGATGAGGCCGATGAGCAGTGCGAGAGGGTCCATGAAAAAAGTCTGTCAGGGGCCTCCGACATTGCTGGGACGAACCGCCCGTAGCCGTGCCACCATTGTGGTCATGAGCATCTTCTCCGACGACGTGGTGCAGGCAATCACGAGCTACATGAACTCGAGCCAGCCCGATACGACGCTGCTCATCGCGCAGGTGCACGGCAACTCGCCCACCGCGGAGTCGGCCATCATGGCCACCTTCGATGAGCACCGCGCCGTGTTCACGGTGACAACGCCCGACGGTGTCGACGATGTCGAGGTGCCGTGGTCGCGACCCCTGAAGTTCCGCGACGAGGTGAGGGCGGAGTTGTTCCGCCTGTTCGAGACAGCGGTGACGGGGGAGTAGTTCCTAGTCGAGCACTAGCCCTAGCCGAGCACCATGGGGGCGTGGTCGTCGACGACCACCCCGAAGCTCTTAATGCGGGTGCCGGCGATCGTGGCGAGGTGGCTGACATCGGATGCCTCGTGCCGCTCGGCCGCGTGGATCATGATGGCCGCGCACGCCTCGGCATCCGCGAGTGCGTCGTGGTGGCGGAAGTCCTCGAAGCCCGCCGCCATCGCCGCGACCGGCAGTCGGTAGGAGTCGAGGTGGTAGGTCTTGCGGGCGACCTGGAGGCTGCACAGGTAGTCAAAGGTCGGGGTCGTGACGAAGGTCGCCTCGCACGCGGCCTTGATGACGCCCATGTCGAAGCCGGCGTTGTGGGCGACGAGGTGGTCGCCGTCGGCGAACTCGACGAGGTCGGGGAGCTGTTCGGCCCATCCCAGCGCTTCGGCGCAGTCTGAGGCGACGATGCCGTGGATGCGGGTGTTCCATTCGAGGAAGGCGTCGTATCCGAGCGGTGGCTTGATGTACCAGGAGGCCTTGTCGACGACGCGGCCGTCGCGCACCTTCACGAGTCCGACAGAGCAGGCGCTCGCGCTCGATGAGTTGGCGGTCTCGAAGTCGATGGCGGTGAAATCCAGTGGCACGTTCCGATCGTCTCACGGGCCTCCGACGCTGGCGTTCACGGCAGGCCGCGCACTAGGGTTGCGAGAAATCGTCAGGGGAGGTCGTATGCGACGAGGCATCACTGCTGCGCTGCTTGCGCTCGCGGCATCCGGAGTGCTCGTCGGCTGCTCGACCGGGCCCGCGCTCTTCGAAGAGGCCCGCGACGCGAGCGACACGCTCCCAACGAATGTCGAAGCGGAGGGATACGACCTCGACACAGTGCGGCTGCTGGGGGAGCGGGACGGCGTCTCGTACTTTGCGGCCCGCTCGACCGCGAACTCGCGCGAGGTCTGCATCATCGCGCACAGTGTCGAAGAGTGGGTTGGTGGCTGCATGCAGGAGGACGGCCTCGGTGAGCTCTACAGTGCAGGCCTAGGCGGCATGAGGTTCGTGCCCGATGGTGCGCCTGAGCGCGAGGGCTGGGATCGGCTCCACCCGAATCTCGACGTGCGGCCCTGACAGCCGCCCACGGTAGCCTTGACTCCCGTGGCTCTCACTATCGCAATCGTCGGACTCCCCAACGTGGGCAAGTCGACCCTCTTCAATGCCCTGACCAAGAACTCGGTGCTCGCCGCGAACTACCCCTTCGCAACGATCGAGCCGAACGAGGGCATCGTGCAGCTGCCCGACGACCGCCTCGCGAAGCTCGCCGAGGTGTTTGGCAGCGAGCGCATCCTGCCCGCACCAGTGACCTTTGTCGACATCGCCGGCATCGTCAAGGGTGCCAGCGAGGGCGAGGGGCTCGGCAACAAGTTCCTCGCGAACATCCGTGAGGCGGATGCCATAGCCCAGGTCGTGCGCGCCTTCAGCGACTCCGACGTGGTGCACGTCGATGGTGCGGTGAACCCGGCGAGCGACATGGAGACCATCAACACCGAGCTGATCCTCGCGGACATGCAGACGCTCGAGAAGGCGATCGAGCGCTACACGAAAGAGGTCAAGACCAAGCGCACCGAGCCCATCGTGCTCGAGACGGCGCAGGCTGCGCTCGCGTGGCTGAACGAGGGCAAGCCGCTCTCGTCGAATGAGAAGCTCGACCTCACGCCGATCCGCGAACTGGGGCTGCTGACATCCAAGCCCTTCATCTACGTGTTCAATGTCGACGAGGGCATCCTGGGTGACAAGGCGAAGCTCGACGAGTTGGCTGCGCTGGTGGCGCCCGCGAAGGCGGTCTTCCTCGACGCCAAGCTCGAGTCCGAGCTCATCGAGCTGGACGAAGCGGATGCCGCAGAACTCCTCGCCAGCACGGGCCAGGAGGAGTCCGGCCTCGACCAGCTGGCCCGCATCGGCTTCGACACGCTCGGACTCCAGACCTACCTCACGGCTGGTCCGAAGGAGACCCGCGCCTGGACAATTCCCAAGGGCGCCAAGGCACCCCAGGCGGCCGGTGTCATCCACTCGGACTTCGAGAAGGGCTTCATCAAGGCGGAGGTCATCTCCTTCGACGACCTCATGGAGTGCGGCTCCGTCGCCGAGGCTCGCGCGAAGGGCAAGGCGCGCATGGAGGGCAAGGACTACGTCATGCAGGACGGCGACGTGGTGGAGTTCCGCTTCAACGTGTAGCTCACGGCGCTGCGGTCTCAACTGCGACGGCTGTTGCGTCGAGGGAGGGGGCTACGCTGCGAGGTCGCAGGCCCACCGCGATGAGGTAGATCGCGAACCAGATCTCGAACGCAAAGATGGGCACAGCGCACAGTCCGGCGAGCGTTCCGCCCTGCGGGATCAGGTCGAACAGCTGTGCTGAGTTGCTCGCCAGCACCAGTGCGCCGCCAGCGATGCCGAGCGCGGCGAGCGCGCGGGGAACGACACGGGCCTCGAGCAGCAGCCACCCCAGCACGACCGTGTTCACGCTGATGACGAGGCCCTGACCGACGAGGAACGCGGCGGTGTGGAGTGCCGCGAAGGACGTCGCGATGGGTGCGGGTGCGGTCATCCAGAGCAGCGCGAGCATCGGAAGGGTGCCCGCGGCGATGACGGATGCTTCCAGCGCGCGCAGTCCGGCGAAGGTTGCCGCGCGCGCCGGCCCGACGGAGCGCAGCAGCAGCCAGAGGAGGATGCCGGTGCCGAGGCAACCGCTGGCGAGCACCAGCTCGAGGGCGACCCCCAGCGCAAGTTCATTTGCGGCGAACGCTGCGACTGCCGCGATCGAGGTGACGTGCGTGACGAGATACAGGATGCCAGCGGTGCGAGCGTAGGTGCGGAAGCGGCGGGTCATGGAGATCCTCAGGTCGATGGTATACGCCGTAAACCGACGCGTTCACACCATAGGTATACGCTGTAGACGTGTCAAGTCCCGGGATCCGTCGACCGCTCGATCGTGAGCGGGTGCTGCATGCCGCGGCCGCGCTGGCGGACGAGGTCGGTCTCGAGGCCACCAGCATGCGGCGGGTGGCGGACGCGCTCGGGGTCACCGCGATGGCGCTGTACAAGCACGTCGCGAACCGCGAGGAGCTTATCGACGGGATGCTCGACAGGCTCGTGGCGAGCATCGCCGTCCCCGCTGACGGACTTCCCTGGCAGCAAGCGCTGCGTGCTCGCATCCGCTCGGCCCGTGCGGTCATGGATGCGCATCCGTGGGCGCAAGCCGCGATCGAGACGCGGGCGGCGGCGAGTCCCACAGTGCTGGCCTACATGGACTCCCTCATGGCGATCATGTTCGACGGCGGCCTGTCGGCAGACCTCGTGCATCACGCGATGCACGCGCTGAGCACACGGATGTGGGGAATCACTCGGGACGTGCTGCCCACCCCTGCCATCCCGGCGGATCCGGATCTGCGCGCGCGGGCCATGACGGAGTTCGCGGCTGCCTATCCGGCGATCGTGAGGATGGCGACGAGCACCCCACACGCGGGTGCGGGGTGCGACGACGACGCCGAGTTCGCCTTCGCGCTGGATCTTCTGATCGACGGGTTCGCGAGATTGCATGAAGAGGGATGGAGCTCCGTCCGCTGACGACGGTCTGCGAAGGGGTTATCTCGGCATCGCTCGGTCGGGATAATGGCCGAGCTACCGCGCCGCGCAGCGGACCTCCGGGGAGTTCAAGCGTCTGAGCTGGCAGGGTCAGTGAGCGCGGCGGCATAGTTGCGCATCGAGCGCTGGTAGCGGGGCAACGTGTCGATCTGCGCTTCGATGGCGACCCGGAGAGCTTCGTCCTTGCGGCCGACGCTGTGGAGGGCCAAGGCCAACACGACCCGCGGAGCGGACCCCGTCGACTCATGCGTGGGGGCCGCACTCAGGATGGCGATCGCCTCGTCGAGGCGTCCGAGGTTCCGCAGCGTCGATCCGTACTGCACCGCAAGTTGGGCGTGCCGAGCTTCGTCGAGACCGAGTTCGAGCGCTCGCTCGTACTCCGCGCCGGCTTCTGCTTCAAATCCCATCGAGTCGTACATGCCCGCGAGTTCGAACGCCGCGCGGCCATCAGCCGCCGGGCATGCGTCGGTCAACTCCCGCATGGCCGCGACCCCGTCCTCGCTGTCGAGCGAGTCGAACCGGTTCCAGAGTTCTGCCACGGATGCTTCCCACCGGTCGATCTCTGAGGTCATGCGACCCAGTGTGTCAGGCAGCGATCCTGATCGTTGGAGCGGACGGCCGGGACGAAGCATCCGGACACCAGGGTGCGCTCCGGCCATACGCCGGTTAAACTGCCTGCGGTGGCACGCCACCGAAGCGCTTCCACGTGACGGATCACGTGAATCATCGCGGAGAGGCCTGAGCAACTCAGGACATGTCCGGATGGGGTGCGGCGCACACGCGCCGACTTCATTGCACCGATGCCTGGCATCGGCCCGCGAAAGGACAAGACATGTCATCGAAGGATGAGAAGAACCTCGCGCAGGTGCTCGACAAGATCGCGAGTATGGACGAGCCGAGGCGTTCGGTCGTGCAACGGGTGCACGACATCATCGTGGCCGCGGCCCCCGAGCTCAAGCCGCGGATCTGGTACGGGATGCCCGCGTACGCCGCGTCCGCGAGCACGCCCGCACTCGTGACGTTGCGCAACGACGAACGCCTGAATCTCGCGCTGACCGAGAAGGCGCCGTTCCGGGCGGCAGGCGGAGCCGAGGGCGGCTTGATGCCGGCGGCGTGGTACTTCGAGGCCGTTGACGAGGCGACCGAGAAGCGCATAGCGGAGATCATCCGCTCCGTGCTCGACTAGACGACGGCGGGTTCAGCGCTGTGCGGAGCGCCGCTCGAGGAGCTCTGACACCGTGACGAAGCGGTAGCCCTCAGCCAGGAGGCGGTCGATGACCTCACCGATCGCCTCCTGCGAGGCGGTCCGACCGAACCACGGGTGCAGCAGGATGATCGAACCCGGCCTGGTCGTCGCGACGATGCCGTCCACGATGTCCGCGCTGCTTTGTTCGGCTCCCGAAAAGTCCTCGGTCGAGACATCCCAGGTGACGGTGAGTCGGTCATGCCGGGCCAGGTAAAGGGGCAGGGTCAGCAGCTTGTTGCCGAAGGGCGGGCGGAAGGTGACGGGGCCCTTGTAGCCGGCGGCGCGGATCGCGCTGTCTGTGGACTCGACCTCGTCTGCCACGGTGTCGAACGTCACGAACGTCATCGAGCGGTGACTCCAGGTGTGGTTGCCGATCTCGTGACCGTCCGCGATGATCCGTTGCACGGCATCCGGATTCGCTACGATCTCCCGGCCGTTGAGGTAGAAGGTGGCGAGCACGCCGCGTTCCGCGAGTGCGTCGAGCACGGCAGCGGCATCCGCCTCAGTGGGCCCGTCGTCGAAGGTCAGCGCCACGACTCGGTCGTTGGTATCCACGCGGTGCACGAGTTCGCCAGCGAGCTGCGTCGTGCGAGACGGGATGAGGCGGTACGTCGCGTAGCCGACGCCGAGCACCGCTACGACGAGTGTCGAGAACGTCACGGCGAGTATTCGCCATTTCCGTCGGGACATGCTCATGGTCGTATGAGGGCTGCGGGGATACTGGAGGCCACTCCGGCATTCTGGCTGTTCATCGCCGTGATGCGATAGCTCTTTCCGCGATCCGACCGAACTGGACTCGAGAAGTCGGGCCGAGGCATCCGGTATCGACGAGGGTGGAGGGCGAAGGGAGCGACCATGATCGGAATCCTCAACCGGATCGTCGACGAGATCGAGCAGCACCTCGGCGACGAACTCGACGTCGACGCGCTCGCCGTATCGATGGGCACGACGGGCTACCACGCGCGCCGCATGTTCTCGTCGCTGGCGGGGCTGCCGGTGTCGGAGTATGTGCGGCGTCGGCGCATGACCGTCGCGGCCGCTGACGTGCTCGGCGACGAGGATCTGCTCACGATCGCCGTGCGCTACGGGTACGGCTCCGTCGAGGCATTCGGCCGGGCGTTCCGTGCCGTGCACGGCGTGAGCCACGGTGATGTCCGGCGCGCCGGCGGTCCCCTTCGCAGCCAACCGCAACTCAGGTTCCGCCTGACCGTCGAAGGGAACAGCCCAATGGATGCCCGCATCGCCGAGCGACCAAACTTCCGCCTGATCGGCCACGCCGTGCGTGTGCCGCTGATCTACGAGGGTGTCAACCCGCACATCCAGGAGCACATCGCGTCGCTGCCGGCATCCGAACATGAACGACTCAAGCAGCTGAGCGGTACCGAGCCGTCCGGACTGCTGCAGGTCAGCGCCGACATCGACCCCGACTACGCCGAGGGCAGCGAACTGACGTACCTGCACGGCGTCGCGATCGATGCTGATGCTCACGTTCCCGAGGGCCTCGATGTGATCGAGGCGGATGCCGGCATGTGGGTCGTGTTCCGCACCGCAGGTCCGCATCCCGCGGCGCTTCAGGAGGCCTATGCGGCGTCGGCGACCGAGTGGTTCCCGTCGAACCCGTGGAGGCTGCGCCCCGGTCCGTCGATCGTCTCGGTGCTCGATCGTGCCCCGGATTTCAGCACTGCGACGTGCGAACTGTGGTTCCCCATCGAGCGCGAAGCGTCGCCGTTGGTGTGAGCCTCGCGGCACGGATGACTGGATTCCGGGCAGATGACTGTGCCGCGGCGCGATCATTTGCCCGAAGAGCAGTCATTCGAGGGGATCCTGGGTCTGCGACTCCCCACCAGTCTCCTCACGAAGCCGTGGCTCGACGCGGTGCTCCGGCCGCACGCCAGCCTTGTCGGCGTAGAACGCGCGGATGCGGTCCATGTCGTTCGAGACACTCCCCGTCAACTCGATGGTCGGTCCAAGGCCCGACGTCTTCGTGGTGCGGTCGACGAAGCCGAGCGTGACGGGCATCTCGGCCTCGCGCGCGATGCGGTAGAAGCCCGACTTCCAGTGGGTGTGGCCCGTGCGGGTGCCGTCGGGGGTGACGACGAGCCCGAAGACCTCCCCGGCCCGGATGCGCTCCACGACCTCGGAGACGACGGCGCTGGGTGCATCCCGGTCGACCGGAATGCCGCCGAGGCCCCGCATGATTGGCCCGGCCAATCCGCGGAAGAGACTCTTCTTGCCCAACCAGCGGAAGTGCATGTCGAGACGCCACGCGATCGCGAGCATGAAGACGAAGTCCCAGTTGGAGGTGTGGGGTGCGCCGATCAGCACGGTGGGGCGCTCGGGTGCGGGTTCGGACGCGAGGCGCCACCCGCTGACCGCCCAGAATGCACGCGCGGCGAGGCGACGGAGGAACATGGATTCAGATTATTGGAGCGCAAGGTCCCGCTGGACGCCGGGAACGCGCGCCCCTAGCGTGAGCACATGGCCGCAGCACAAAAGAAGTCAGAGTTCATCGACGGGTACCTGATCAAGTACCACGCCAACGGGATCACGCGCTGGTCGAAGGGCAAGGTCGAAGACGGCAAGCCCGTCGGGTACTGGGAGTGGTACCGCCTGGACGGCACCCTCAAGCGCTCCGGCCATTTCGACGCGGGCGAGGCGGTCGGCGAGTGGATCACCTACGACCAGGAGGGCAAGCCCTACAAGGTGACCGCCCGGGGTGGCGCCTAGTTCATCATCGCGAAGATGACGATGGGTGCGATCACCCACACGATGAAGACCGCGGGAAGGCCGAGCAACGCGATACGCCACGCCCGGCGGCGCTTGATGAGCCGCACGACCGTCCAGGCGATCGTCGCGATCGCGACGACGAACGGCGACACGAGCGACCAGAGCCAGAAGAACTCGAACAGCCAGATGGCGCAGCCGGTGCTGCATCCGTCGGCCGACATCGCGAGGAAGAGCCCCGCGAAGCTCAACGGGACGGCGAGGCCCACCGCCAACACGAGAAGCAGGATGCTGCCGAGCACGTCGGCAAGGCGCGATGCGTTTCCCGGCGGGGTGGCCTGGGCGTCGTCATTGACAGTCATGTGGTGCTCCTTGGATGGGCGGGCGGTCGATGTCAGAAGACGAGCACGAAGCGTTCGATGGCATCCCGGAGCACGCCGGCGAAGCCGGTCTCCGCCTCCATCCGGTCGCGGTCGGCCATGACCTCGAGGGGGTGGTCGGTGATGATGCCGTCGACCCCGTCGCGAAGCTGGGCGCGCGCGACGTCGAGCTTGTTGACGGTCCAGGTGAAGACACCGAGCCCCTGGGTGCGGGCATCGGCAATCAGTTCGGGTGACAGTGTCGCGCTCTCGACGACGATGAAGTCAGCGGATGTCTGCGGGGCCCGCGCCGTCGCGAATGCGATCGTGAGGCCGACCGTGAGTGTCGGTCGCAGCCGCTTGAGGGTCTCGACGCTGGCGGGGTCGAGCGAGTGGTACAGGTGGTCTCCGAGCACTCCCAGGTGTTCTAACTCCGCCACGAGCCGTTCAACGTGATCGGGCGTCTCGGCACCGCTCAGCTTGATCTCGACGAGCAGCTTCTGGCCCAGTTCGTCGGCGCGCGTGACGTATTCCTCGAGCGAGGGGATGCGGTCGGTTCGGCCCTTGATGTCGTGCACCTCGATCGCGGTCGCTTCGTCGAAGGTGAGGTCCTTCACCGCGACGTCCATGTCTGCCAGTCGGCCGAGGGTGCTGTCGTGCATGACGATGAACCCTCCGTCCTTCGTCTGCATGACATCCATCTCGATCGCCTCGATGCCGACGGCGTGCGCCGCATCCAATGACGAGATGGTGTTCTCGACGCCCCCGGGGGTGAAGCCGCGGTGCGCGAGCACGAAAGCCGACGGTGCCCGGTCGACGGCCTGCAGCACCGGCACGTTGACGGCCGAGAGTGCCGCAACGACAACGACAGCAGCTGCCGCGACGCCGAGCTGCGCTCCACGTCGACGAGGGCGCGCGCGTCGCTCGACGTAGGGGCGCAGTGGTGGTGCCTCGAGCCGCGCGGAGTCGAGCAGCTCGCACATCGCGCCGATGACGACGACCCCCATGGCGCTCACGACCACGATGCCGACGAGCTCGGCGATGGCGAGGCTGATGCCGGCGACCACCGGTGAGGCGGGCGGCCACACGGCATCCGCGATGGCGGTCGGCGCGAGGACGATCGCGGATGTCGCGAGCAGGATGGCCAGGCCGCTCACGGCGACGAGGGTTGCGAGCGCCCATACGGAGGCTCGCCGCCCGCGGGTGAGGCGCCAGCTCCAGCGCATCGCGCCGGCACCGGTGACCTCGGCGGCCGTGAAGAGGGGAATGGTCAACGCGAACCGGGTCGCGAGGAACACCATCGCCAGCACGAAGGCGGCGTACCCTGCGAGGCCCGCCGGCGACTTGACGATCTCGTCGGTGATGAACGAGGGGATCGCGACCCCTTGGCTGAGTGCCGACAGGAAGCCGCCCCCGGCGAGGGGTGCGAACACGAAGAAGTAGAAGAAGAGGGGCAGGGAGCTCAGCCGGAAGAGCCGGCGCAGTGTCGAGAGCGTCTCGGTGAGGAGTGCTGCGGGCGCCACGCCGCTCCCGGCCCGCACCTGGCGCACCGCGACCGTGATGACGATGACCTGCAGCGCGATGCCGAGCCATGCGATCGCGAGCGTGGCGAGGATGCCCCACAGCGACAGGGGAGTACCGAGGAGCGCCGCGATCCCATCCGCGCTGAGGACGGTGACGCCCGCCGCGGCGATCGCCTCCTGGAACACCCAGCCCACGAGCGGCGCGACGAGGAGGGCGACGAGGAGTTGACTTCCCGCGTAAACGGCGAGCAGGGCAGCGCCGCCGGCACCCAGGGTGGCGAATCCGGCGAGCAGCAACCGGCGCGCTTGGCCGATGAACCCCTGCCGTCCGAACTCAGTGCGCGCGGGCGCGGTGGCGTTCAAGGGTGTGGCCTCCGGGGGGTGTGGTCCAGGCGTGCGTTCGCGCACTCGAACCAGAATATGGACTGGAGTCCAACTTTGCTCGCGGTATCGCCGCCCCACTTAGGGTGTATGCCGGGTTAGCGGGGCATGCGCCCCAGGAACTGCCATGAGTCGAGGGCGGGCCGCTTCGACTCCAGCATGCGGGCCTTGAACGATTCCTCGATGCTGCCGACGTAGAGCCAGCCCATGAGCAGCTCGTCATCGCTGAGTCCGTGGGCGGCTCGCACCTCGGGCGCGTTGGCCAGCATCCCGGTGCGCCACATGACGCCCCAACCGGCGCTCCACAGGGCGAGTTCGAGCAGGTGGGCGGCCCCGGCGGCGGTCGCATGCTGCTCCCAGACGGGAACGGCCGGATGCTCCTTGGGGCTCGCGACGACGGCGATCAGCAACTCAGCTCGGAACGGCTTGCTGTTGATCTCGCCCGGCGCGCGCGTCTCGCCCGCTGCGGCATCCAGCGCCTCAGCCAATCGCATCCGGTCGTCACCGCGGAGTGTGATGAGTCGCCACGGCCGCAGTGCCTTATGGTCGGCCACGGGCGTCACCGCCGTGAGGAGTTCCGCGAGTTCGGCGTCCGTTGGGGTCTCGGGCCCCACCTTGGAGATCGAGCGGCGTGCCGCCATGACCGAGAGCACCGGGTCTGAGTGAGACGTCATATGGGCCATTCTCTCCTCCTAAGGTGAGGCGATGCTCACTGGCGAGGCATCCTGCCCGCGCATACCGTGCAGGGGTGAGCAAGATCGAGGGCCTCTACTCCGCGCTCCTGCGGCGCAATCAGGAGGCCGAGGCGGAACTCCCCGCCGAGGTGCGCCGCAATGTCGCCCCCAACGGGCTCCGACTCGTGCTGGCGAACGCGCTGCAGTCCTCCGGCGACCAGGTCGTCAACGCCTCGACCGTGCTGCCCTGGCTGTTCTCGGCGCTGGGCGTGCCGAGCGCCCTGGTCGGTGTGCTCGTGCCGATCCGCGAGTCCGGGTCGATGCTGCCGCAGGCCTTCCTCACCCCCATTGTGCTGCGCGCGCGCCGGCGCAAGTGGGTCTTCGTGGCGGGGGCGCTCGTGCAGGCGCTCTCGGTCGCGGCGATCGCCTTGACCGCGGCGCTGGGAGAGGGGCTCGGGGCCGGCATCGCAATCATCGTGGCGCTCGCCGTGTTTTCGCTCGGGCGCTGCCTGTGCTCAATCTCGTCCAAGGATGTGCAGGGGCGCACCGTGCCCAAGGGGGAGCGCGGCCAGATCAACGGGGTCGCGACCGCCGCCGCGGGGCTCGTCGCGATCACCCTGGGCGTTGCCATCCGAGTGATCGGCGGGGAGGAGCTCGCTCCCGGGCAGCTCGCCTGGCTGCTCGCGGGCGGGGCGGCACTGTGGGTGCTCGTTGCGGTCGTCTATGCGGGCATCCGGGAACCAGCGGATGATCCACAGCAGACGAGCGAGAAGCGGCGTCAGGATGCGCACTGGTTCGGCCAGATGGTGCGACTCCTTCGCGATGACCGGCCGTTCCGCAGCTTCGTGCTCGTGCGGAGCCTCCTGCTGGTCTCGGCCCTGAGCCCGCCGTTCATCGTGTCGCTCTCGATCGAGTCGGGGTCGAACACCCTCGCGGGGCTTGGCGGCTTCATCATCGCCTCAGGCCTCGCGGCGCTGCTCGGCGGGCGCCTGTTCGGGCGTCTCGCCGACCGCTCGAGCAAGCGCCTCATGAGCGTGGGGGCGGGGATCGCGTCGGCCGTGATCGTGCTGACCGTCGTCGTCGCAGCCCTGCCGGGCTTCACAGGCGAGGGCTGGCTCGGCACGCTCGTCTTCATCGGCAGCTATTTCGTGCTCACGATGATGCATACGGGCGTGCGGGTCGGGCGCAAGACCTACATCGTCGACATGGCTGAGGGCGACAAGCGCACGGCCTACGTCGCCGTCTCCAACACGGCGATGGGCGTCATCCTCCTCGCCGTGGGTGGCATCAGTTCGCTCCTGGCGGCGGCGCACATCTTCTGGGCACTCCTCTTCCTCGCGGCGATGGGACTCGTCGGGGTCTTCGCGGGGGCACGCTTGCCGGAGGTGTCGAGGCGCAGCGCCGGATGACGCGGACTCAGTCCTCGAAGGGGGCCCCGCGTCGCAGCATCCCGCCGATCCCCACTCCCGTGACGAGCAGCCCTGTGCCCACCAGGATCAACCCGGGAAGGGTCGACGGCATCATCGGCACGAACACGCTGTCGCTGGTGGGTATGTAGGCGAACCAGCCGAACGAGGCAGGCGGTTGCTGTGCGAGGCCGATCGCCGCGCCCGTGACGAGCGCGAGCAATCCGAGGAGGAACGTCCACTGGGTGTGTCGATGCCGAAAGAGCAGGGAGGCGACGACGAGCACCGCGAGCGCGCCGACGACGGCGAGCACGATCCCCGCATCGAATCCCGAGCTGTCGGAACAGGCGAAGTCGCCCGCGCAGGACAGCGGCAGTGAGCTGGGCAGCAGTCGAGTGGACACGCGTCATAGTACGCATGCCCCGATGCGCGGGGTCAAGGCAGTCGCTGCCCAGCCAGGATTGCTACTCTGGCCGCTGGGTGCCCAACCGCGCCCCCGGACGAGGGATCAGTACCCGGAACGCGACAAGACTGGCCACGGGAGAAAACGTGTACTGGTTGGTTCTCATCATCTCCGGCATGCTCGAAGCGGTCTGGGCGACTGCACTCGGCCGCTCGGAGGGCTTCACGAAGCTCTGGCCGAGCATCATCTTCGGGGTCACGCTCATCCTCAGCATGGGTGGCCTCGCCTTCGCGCTGCGCGAGATCCCGGTCGGCACGGGCTACGCCGTGTGGGTGGGCATCGGCGCATCACTGACGGTCGTGTGGGCGATGCTCTCGGGGACCGAACCCGTGTCACTCCTCAAGGTGCTTCTCATCATGGGGCTCGTCGGGTGCATCGTGGGCCTGAAGCTCGTGAGCGACGTCGAGGTGCACTGAGCCGAGGTGCACTGAGCCGAGGTGCGCTGACTGCACTGAGCCGAGGCCCGATCGCTCAGAGCGCTCGCCGCATGACGATCCGCGGGAACCCGCCGGCGACCGCCTCTGTGTCGGCGACCTTCGTGAAGCCAGCCTGCTCGAACCACCGCCGCGTGCCTACGAACGCCATGGTCGCATCCATTCGCTTCTCGCCGTTCTCGGCCGGGTAAGCCTCGACGGCGGGCGCCCCGGACGCCCGGGCGTAGTCGACTGCGCCCTCGATGAGTGTCTGCGTGACCCCCTGCTTGCGATAGCCGGGACGCACGCGGATGCACCAGAGGGTCCATACCGGCAGGTCGTCAACATGGGGGATCTTGCGCGAGTTGGCGAAGGGATGCAGCTCGGAGCGCGGTGCGATGCCCGCCCACCCTGCGACCTCCCCGTCGCGGTAGGCGAGCACCCCGGGCGCCTGGTCGCGGGAACAGAGCTCTCGCACCTTCTCGGCGCGCTCAGGCCCGACGAGCGAGCGGTTCTCCTTGGAACTGAGCCGCCACGAGAGGCACCAGCAGACGGATGCGTCGGGCCGCTTCGGCCCGAGCACGAGCGCGACGTCGTCGAAGTCATGGGCGGGCCTGACGACAATGCTCATCAGAGCCCCGCGGTCAGGGCAGCTCGCAGTGAAGGGCTCATCTCGGGCACGTCGTCGACCTCGACCGCGAGTGCTTGGATCGCTCGACTGTAGTAGTTGCGCGCTGCGGCAGCGAGCGCGATGTCGACGATCTCCCGGTCGGTGAAGCCCAGCTCGCGCAACCGCAGGCTGTCGGCATCCGTCATGCTCGACGCGTCTCGACTGACCTTCTCCGCGAACTCCATCATTGCCACTTCGGCGTCGCTCAGGTCGGCGTCGCGGTAGTCGGTTGCGATGCGTTCGAGTTGCTCCTCGCCGAAGACCCCGAGCGATTTCCGACCATGGGCGAGGCGGCAGTGCTGTGACCTCGCGCCGTACGCTGCGGCGAGTGTGACGAGTTCGTAGCGGCGGAAGCCCATCGGCTTGGCTATCGCCGTGATGAGCTGCTCCCAGGCAGCATATGCCTCGGGATTCATTGCCATGACACGGGTGTGGGATGCCACGAAGCCTTGGTGCGCGATGTCGGCGGCATAAAGCTCAGCGGTGTAGCCGGCCGCCTGGTCGTCGGTAGGCGTCTCAATGATCGACATTCTCGTCTCCTGGGTGGGGTGCGCTTAATGCTGTCACTCGGGCGTCCGCCTGGGAAGGCCAGGCCTCAGCAAGCGGTGCTACCGTCCGCCGCATGACTCTCGTGCGCATCCTCACCTCGAAGGCACGTCCCACTTCGCTTCCGCGCACGATCGCGCGCATCGCGCTGGGTGCCGCGCTCGCCTTTGCCGGCACGACGCACCTCACGGTCGCGCGCGAGGAGTTCCAGGCCCAGGTGCCCGAGTGGGTTCCCCTGGATGACGACCTGGTCGTGCTGGGCTCCGGCGTCGTGGAGATCGGGCTGGGTGCCGCGCTCATCGCGCTTCCGCGTCGGCGAGTACCCGTCGGCCTCGCGGTGGCCGCCTTCTTCATCGCGATCTTCCCGGGCAACATCTCGCAGTATGTGACGGGAACGGATGCCTTCGGCCTCGACACAGACAGGGCCCGCTTCGTGCGCCTCTTCTTCCAGCCGGTGCTCGTGGCATGGGCGTTGTGGTCGACGGGCGCGCTGAAGGGCCTGCGTCAGCACCGGCGCTCCAAAGTGTCTTGATGGGCTGATGTCCGCAGGATCGAGGCGAGCAGCACGAGCTCGAATGCGGGCGCGACGGCACGCGTCTCAGGCCCGCAGACAACGAGGCGTGACATCGGGCGGGGTAGGCTCGATCTGCCCAGGTCGCCCGCTGCTGAGAGTCCTCCCACACTGTGAAATGGTTCCGTCGCCGTAGCCGCCGTTCGCGTGCGCGAGCGGCGCCCTTCGACGCTTCCATGCTGACTCCGCGCGAGCCGCTCACTTTCCAAGCGGCGGTGGCGGAAGGCATCATGCTGGCCGAATACGCCGCGCGCCTGAGGCTCCGAAACGCCATCATCATCGGCGCGGTGGGGGAGTCAGCGGACTACGAGCCACGGCGCTACCTCGCTGAGGCGAGGGCCGTCATCGGCTCCCTCGCCGCTGAGTCGGATGCCGCCGCAGACCGGCTGGCAAGGGAGGTCGAGGAGGCGGAGTCGCTCGCGGGCAGGGCCGGGCACGCCCACGACTACCGCGCGGGCGACGTCAAGAACCTCACGCGCCGGGAGGCGGTCTCGCGCGCCCTGGCGAAGCGGCTGCGCGAGTTCCGGGAGGACGACGAATACATGCTCGCGTTGATCGAGCGCTCCCGCGACGAGGCGTGGCGAGACGTCTCCCGGGCGCTCGAGGATGCCCTCGTGCAACCGGAGGTCGACGACGACCCGGCCTACGAAGCGGAGAAGGAGCAGCGGATGCGCGAACTCATCGACGTCGACCTCGCCCGCCTGATCAAGGAACGTGAGACGGCGCAGCTCCGCTCGGAGCTCGCCGACGACTGGGGCTTCTAGGCGGTCTCTACCACAGCACCCGGTGGCTGAGGAGGCGGCTCGCTGAACTTTTCTTCACTTTTGGCGCCGCCTCCCCTACACTCTTGCCTACGTGCCCCTAATGGGGGCCTCTCGGCTCGGCTCCAGCGTTACCCGAAGGCGCCGCTCCCATCAGCAATGGAGTTGTTGTGAACACCCGTGACCCGTACGATGGCGCGCGCCGTCGACACCGCGCACCTGCCCCCCGCACCCCCCGCAACCTGCTCAGCCCGATCGCGGCCGCCGCAGCCGTGCTCATCCTTGTGACGGGTGCGGGCGTCGCGATCTCGCAGGGCGGGCTCGCGAGCATCTTCGCGGCCAATGCCTCTGGAGGACTCGGCTGCACTGATCCGGTCGAACTCGTGGTCGTCACCGACACCTCAATCCACGGGGCGATGACGAACGTCGCGAAGGACTTCGACGCCAACTCCGAGGTGTGCGTCTCGACCGAGGTGCGCGCCCAGAGTTCGGGCGACACCGCGGCGCTCCTCGCCTCCAACGCCCTGGCCGATGCGGATGCCTGGGTGCCGGATTCCTCGCTATGGATTGCCCGGATGAACTCAACTGCCGAAGCGCTCGGTCGCACCAAGCCCGTCGTCGAGCCCCGGGCATCCGTCGCCAGCTCGCCCGTCGTGCTCGCGGCGCCTGCCGCCCGTTCTGCCGAGTTCGCTGCAGACCAGGTCGGCTGGAGCACGCTCCTCGCGGGCCTCGTGGGAGGGGTCGTGCCCGACCCCGAGTCGTCGTCTGCGAGCCTCGCTGCCCTCGCCTCCATGACTGCGGTGGCGCCCGCCGATGACCCGCGACGTCTGCCCTCGACCATGATCGAGCTGGGCAAGACGATCCCCAACTCCAAGGAGGAGGCCGTGGCATCTGCGCTCGAGGCGCCCGCGCCGACGGTCGTCGTCATGTCGGAGCGCGACGTCGTTGCGCACAATGAGGCGAATGCGGATGCCCCCGTCATCGCCCTCTATCCCAACGACGGAACCTCCGCGCTCGACTACCCCTTCGTTGATCTCACGGGCAACAAGCCGGCGTCGAACGAGCGCGACTCGCTTCTCGCCGCGTTCGAGGAGGCGGCGCGACTCGGCGGGGCCTTCTACATGGCGGAGGGGTTCCGGGATCACGCTGGTGCAGGCGAGCTCAAGGCGACCGGCGTGCTGCCGATCTCGACCTCCGTCCCTCCCGCTGCTGTCGCGGAGCAGCAGGTCGCCGCACTCACGCAGTGGAGTTCGCTGACGCGGCGTTCACGGATGCTCGTGGCGGTTGACGTGTCGGGCTCGATGCTCGAACCGGCTGGCAACGGACTGCGCCGTATCGACGTCTACCAGCGGGCTGCCGGAGGCTCGCTCGGCCGCTATGGCGGTGAGGCGCACATGGGCGTGTGGGTCTTCTCGACGAACCGGGCCGGCGATCAGGACTGGGAGGAGCTTGTGCCCGTCGGGGCGCTGGGCAATGCCGACCACAGGGCCCAGATCGCCAACGTGACGGCGACTCTTCCGCAGTACATCCGTGGCGATACGGGGCTCTACGACACGATCCTCGCCGGCGTGAAGCATATGAAGGAGGGCTTCGTGCCGGGCATGGTGAACTCGATGGTCATCATCACCGATGGTCGCAACGATGACAGCAACTCGATCACGCTCGAGGCACTCCTGGCGGAACTCACCGCGATGCATGACCCGCTCAAGCCGGTGCCGGTCATCCTGATCGGCTTCGGTCCCGACACCGAGATAGAGCCCATGCAGCAGATCGCGGCGGTCACGGGTGGCGGGGCGTTCTCGGCATACGAGCCGAACGACCTCGACAAGGTGTTCGTCGATGCCTTTACGCAGAGGACTTGCCGTCCGACCTGCTAGCGAGGGCCCCGCGGCAGGCCTTGCATTGCTATGCTGGCCCGCACAACCGAATACTGCCGCTCAGGCGATGCGGGAGAGCTCCGAACCACAGGGTTTGGGCACCGAAGGAGCAATCCTCTCCGAAATCTCTCAGGTATGCGTACCGCATCGAACAGGCAACTCTGAAAAGTGAATCGCGGAGCGATTCAGGTTGAGTAGGCGCGAAGCGCCGTATCGACACCAACTCCGCAATTCCACCCAAGGTGAAAGCCGACCGACCGGTCGACGAAGCTCTCAGGTCCCATGACAGAGGGAGAGTTCCCAGCGTCGTCGACGCCTAGCCATTGGAGAACTCGTATGGGCCTGCCCAGCAGTGACAGCAGTATTCCGAACGACCGTGCTGCGGATGCGTCCGCGCGGCCCGGACGCCTGAGCCCCCTCCACGACGTCCACGTTGCCGCCGGTGCGAGCTTCACCGACTTTGCTGGCTGGCAGATGCCCGTGCGCTACGCGAGCGAGCTCGAGGAGCACCGCGCGGTGCGCGAGGCGGCTGGGCTCTTCGACCTCTCCCACATGGCGGAGATCCTCGTGACGGGGCCCCAGGCGGGGGCCGCCCTCGACTTCGCGCTGTCGAATGTTGTCTCCACGATCGAGGTCGGCCAGGCGCGCTACAGCCTGCTGCTCAATTCGGAGGGTGGCGTCGTCGATGACGTCATCGTCTACCGAACGCACGAGGATCGCTACGGCGTCGTTGCCAATGCGGGCAACCGCTTCGAAGCTGCTGGCGCCCTCTCGGTGCGCGCGGCCGGGTACGATGCGACCGTCGTCGACGAGAGCGACGCCCTCGCGCTCATCGCGGTGCAGGGCCCAGCATCCGAGGCGATCATGCTCGCGCTTGAGAGCCTCGAGCTGCCCGTGCCGGTCGAGATGATGGGCAACTACCGTTGCGCGACCGGATCGTGGCGCGGCGAGGAGGTCATGGTCGCCCGCACGGGCTACACGGGTGAGGACGGCTTCGAGATCTATATCCTCGCTCCCTTCGCGACGGATCTCTGGAATGCGCTGATCGACGCTGGTGCACCGCACAGACTCGTGCCGGCCGGCCTCGCCAGCCGCGACACCCTCCGGCTCGAGGCAGGCATGCCGCTCTACGGCCATGAACTTGGTCTCGGTATCCGACCGGCGCAGGTTGGACTCGGTCGCACGGTCCGGCTTGAGGGCAAGGGCGACTTCGTCGGCCGTTCGGCGTCCGAGGAGGCGCTCGCAGCGGATGCCCGACTGCTCGTCGGCCTCGTCTCCGAGGGGCGGCGCGCCGGCCGGGCGGGCTACGCCGTCTTCGCGTCCGAGGAGGGCGGGGAGCCGGTCGGCGAGGTCACGAGCGGTGCGCTGAGCCCCACCCTCGGGCGCCCAATCGCAATGGCCTTCGTCGCCCCGCACCTCACCGAGCCGGGCACCGAACTCTTCATCGACGTGCGGGGCCGCCGCATGCCGGCATCCGTCACCCCTCTTCCCTTCTACAAGCGCACCACCCAGAGAAAGGTCGCCTCATGAGCGAGCAGGCAGCACTCAAGTACACGCCGGAGCACGAGTGGGTGCGCATCGACGGTGACCAGCTGACGGTGGGAATCACCGCCTTCGCTGCCGACAAGCTTGGCGAGGTCGTTTTCGTTGACGTGCCGGAGGCTGGCACCGAGGTCGAGAAGGGCCGCGTCGTCGCCGAGGTCGAGTCGACCAAGTCGGTCGGCGAGGTGTACGCGCCCGTCGACGGCACGATCGTCCAGGCGAACACGGCGGTTGCCGACAGCCCTGAGCTCATCAACGACGCCCCCGAGGGCGACGGCTGGCTGTTCACCATGCGGGTCGCCTCGCCAGAGGCGCTCGAGGCGGCCGGCTTCATCGACGCCGAGGCCTACGCGGCACTCACGCAGGCGTAGCCCGTGAGCGACAGCTTCGGCGCGTTCAGCGCGCGGCACATCGGCACAGGCACGGCGGAACAGGAGCGGATGCTCGGCGCCGTCGGCTACGACACGCTCGACGCGCTCGTCACGGCGGCGGTGCCAGCCGGCATCCGCGTGGGTGACACCGGTCGCTCGACCATCCCGCCTGCCGCGACGGAGGCCGAGGCGCTCTCTGAGCTGCGCACGATCGCGAGGCACAATCGTGTGCGGCGTTCGATGATCGGGCTCGGGTACTACGACACCTTCACGCCAGCCGTCATCAAGCGCAACGTGCTCGAGAACCCCAGTTGGTACACGGCCTACACGCCGTACCAGCCCGAGATCTCGCAGGGCCGGCTCGAGGCGCTCATCAACTTCCAGACGATGGTCTGTGACCTGACGGGCATGGAGACGGCGAACGCGTCGATGCTCGACGAGGGCACGGCGGTCGTTGAGGCGATGCTGCTCGCGCGGCGCGCCTCGAAGTCGACGTCGAACGTGTTCCTGGTCGATTCGGATGCGCTTCCGCAGACGAAGGCGCTGCTCGTGAACCGCGCGGAGGCTGTCGGCATCGAGCTGGTGTTCCGCGGGTTGAGTAGCGCGGTTCGCTCGGAGGCGATCGCGCCGACCGAGCCTGCGAGGGAGGTGGACCTACCCCCCGACTACTTCGGCGTCTTCGTGCAGTACCCGGGCGCCTCCGGCCGCGTGTGGAACCCCTCCACGATCTTCGCTGAGGCCAAGGCGAAGGGCGCGATCGCGGTCGCCGCCGCCGACCTGCTCGCCCTCGCACTCCTCGAGAGCCCCGGTCAGTTGGGTGCCGACGTCACGGTCGGCACGACACAGCGCTTCGGCGTCCCCATGGGCTTCGGCGGACCGCACGCCGGCTACATGGCCGTGCGCAAGGGGCTCGAACGGCAGCTGCCCGGCAGGCTCGTCGGTGTCTCGAAGGATGCGGACGGGCATCCGGCCTACCGCCTCACCCTGCAGGCTCGCGAGCAGCATATCCGCCGTGAGAAGGCCACGTCGAACATCTGCACAGCGCAGGTGCTGCTCGCCGTCATGGCGTCGATGTACGCCGTGTACCACGGACCCGACGGACTCCGCAGTATCGCCCGACGGGTCGCCGCCCACGCCTCCGTGCTCGCAGACGCCCTCCACGCGCTCGGCACAGAGCTCGTGCATGACCGCTTCTTCGACACCCTCCAGCTCCGGGTGCCGGGCGGCGCCGCAGCGACGGTCAAGGCGGCACGCGAGAGCGATGTGCTGCTCTGGCAGGTCGACGACGACACGGTGCAGCTCTCGGTCGACGAGACCACCACGATGCGCGACGTCGACGCTGTCGTTCGCGCATTCGGCGGCTCGGGCCGCATCGACCTCGACTGGTCGAAGCACCGTTCCCGCCTCTCGGGGGAGTGCCTGCGGCAGTCGACGTTCATGACGCATCCGGTCTTCAACACGCACCGCTCTGAGACGAGCATGATGCGGTACCTCAAGTACCTGGCCGACAAGGACTACGCGCTCGACCGCGGCATGATCCCGCTCGGTTCCTGCACCATGAAGCTCAATGCGGCGACCGAGATGGAGCCCATCACCTGGCCGCAGTTCGCGGGTCTCCACCCCTTCGCGCCGCTCGACGACGTCAAGGGGTACCTCGTGCTGACGGGGCACCTCGAGTCGTGGCTCGCCGAGGTGACGGGGTACGACACCGTCTCGCTACAGCCGAACGCGGGCAGCCAGGGCGAGCTGGCCGGCCTCCTGGCGATCCGCGGCTACCACCGCGCCAACGGTGACCTCGAGCGCACCGTCTGCCTCATCCCGTCGAGCGCGCATGGCACGAACGCCGCGAGCGCGGTGCTCGCGGGCATGAGGGTGGTCGTCGTCGCGTGCGACGAGCTCGGCAACGTCGACCTCGACGACCTGCACGCGAAGGTCGAGGAGCACCGCGAGCAGTTGGCGGCGCTCATGGTCACCTACCCTTCGACGCACGGGGTCTACGAGCACGAGATCCGGGCAATCACGGATGCCGTGCACGAGGCGGGAGGTCAGGTCTACGTCGACGGCGCCAACCTCAACGCGCTGCTCGGCTACGCGCGCTTCGGCGACTTCGGCGGCGATGTCTCGCACCTGAACCTGCACAAGACCTTCTGCATCCCGCACGGCGGGGGCGGGCCCGGCGTCGGACCCGTGGCGGCCAAGGCGCACCTCGCACCGTTCCTGCCCGGGCATCCGATGGCGCAGTCGGCGCACCATCCGGCCTACGACCTCGCGACCGACCTCGTCGGTGAGTACGTGCACGGCGGCGGGCCAATCAGCGCGGCGCCCTACGGAAGCCCGAGCATCCTGCCCATCAGCTGGGCCTACGTGCGGATGATGGGTATGGAGGGCCTCACGCGGGCGACCGGCGCGGCCGTGCTCGCGGCCAACTATGTGGCCGCGCGGCTGCGGGAGCATTTCCCCGTGCTCTACGCGGGCGACAACGGGCTCGTCGCCCACGAGTGCATCCTCGACCTGCGCCCGCTCACGGCCGCGACTGGGGTGACGGTCGACGACGTCGCGAAGCGTCTCATCGACTACGGCTTCCACGCGCCCACCATGAGCTTTCCCGTGCCGGGAACGCTCATGGTCGAGCCGACCGAGAGCGAAGACCTCGCCGAGATCGACCGCTTCATCGATGCCATGATCGCGATCAAGGCCGAAGCGGATGCCGTCGGTCGCGGCGAGTGGCCGGTCGACGACAACCCGCTCCGGGGAGCGCCACACTCGGCAGAGTCGGCGCTCGTAGGGGAGTGGACGCACCCGTATTCTCGCGAGCAGGCTGTCTACCCCGCCGCATCCGCCCTCTCGGGCGCGGACCGCGTGCGGGCCATCCACGGCAAGTACTGGCCCCCCGTGCGGCGCATCGATAACGCCTTCGGTGACCGCAATCTCGTCTGCGCGTGCCCGCCCCCGGAAGCCTTCGCCTAGAACCCACTCCTCGGTGAGATCGGGCGAATGCACCTTCCGGGCGCCCGGGAGTATGCATCCGCCCGATCTCACGGCCGTACGGCGCTGTGAGATCGGGCAGATGCAGCCTTCGTGCGCTAGTGCGAGGTCGCCTTCTCGGCCCCGTGGCCCGTGAGCGAGCGCACCTCCATCTCGGCGGCGACCGCGGGGTCTTCCCGGCGGCTGCTCGTGACGGTGCCGAGCCAGCCAAGGATGAACCCGAGCGGGATTGAGATGATGCCGGGGTTGTTCAGCGGGAACCAGGAGAAGTCCACGCCGGGGATCATCGACGTCTCGCTGCCGGAGACGACACCGGAGAACGCGATGAGGATGACCGCCGACCCGAGACCGCCGTACATGCTCCACAGCGCGCCCCGGGTGCTGAACTTGCGCCAGAAAAGCGAGTAGATGATGGTCGGGAGGTTTGCCGACGCCGCAACGGCGAAGGCCAGGGCCACGAGGAAGGCGATGTTCTGACCCTGCACGCCGATGCCGCCGACGATCGCGAGGATGCCGATCGCGACGACCGTGATGCGCGCGACCTTGACCTCCGTGCCCGGGCCGGGCTTGCCCTTCTTGATGACGCTTGCGTAGACGTCGTGGGAGAACGATGCGGCGGCAGTGATGGTCAGTCCTGCGACGACTGCCAGGATCGTAGCGAACGCAACGGCCGAGATGAAGCCCAGCAGCAGCGGGCCGCCGAGCTCGAACGCCAGGAGCGGCGCAGCGGAATTCACCCCGCCGGGGGCCTCGAGGATGCGCTCGCCGCCGATGAGTGCTCCGGCTCCATAGCCGAGCACGAGCGTGAAGAGGTAGAACGCGCCGATGAGCCAGATGGCCCACACGACCGACCGGCGGGCCTCTCGTGCCGTCGGCACGGTGTAGAAGCGCATGAGCACGTGGGGCAGGCCCGCAGTTCCGAGCACGAGCGCGAGCGCGAGTGACACGAAGTCGAGGCGGGTGAGGTCGCTGATGCCGTACTGCTTTCCGGGGCTCAATACGTCTTCGCCGCCGACGGATGCCGCAGCGCCCAGGAGCTCGGAGAGGTTGAAGCCGTACAGCGCGAGCACCCACACCGTCATGACGAAGGCGCCAGCGATGAGCAGCACCGCCTTGATGATCTGCACCCACGTGGTGCCCTTCATACCCCCGACGAGCACGTAGAGGATCATGAGCGCACCCACGACGGCGACGACGACGGACTGGCCGAGCTTGTCGTCGATGCCGAGGAGCAGCGAGACGAGCCCGCCTGCACCGGCCATCTGCGCGAGCAGGTAGAAGAAGCACACCGCGAGTGTCGTGGTGGCCGCCGCGAGGCGCACGGGCCGCTGCTTGAGCCGGAACGAGAGCACGTCGGCCATCGTGAACTTGCCCGTGTTGCGCATGAGCTCGGCGACGAGCAGAAGCGCGACGAGCCAGGCAACGAGGAACCCGATCGAGTAGAGGAAGCCGTCGTAGCCGTTGACGGCGATGGCCCCACAGATGCCGAGGAAGGATGCCGCGGAGAGGTAGTCGCCCGCGATCGCGGTGCCGTTCTGGGGTCCGGTGAAGGAACGCCCCGCCGCGTAGTAATCGGCTGCGGTCTTGTTGTTGCGACTGGCCCTCAGCACGATCACGAGGGTGACCAGCACGAAGGCGCCGAAGATAGAGATGTTGAGGATGGGGTCGCCGATCTCGGTCGACTCCAAGGCGGCGCGAATGATGTCGGTGCGGTTCATGGTGCAACTCCTTCACGGGCTTCGAGGTCGGCACGGATCTCTGCCGCGAGAGGGTCGAGCTGCCGGTTCGCGAATGACACGTACCAGGTCGTGATGGCGAAGGTGGAGACGAACTGGCCGAGGCCGAGGAGGAGACCGATGTTGATGTTGCCCCACACCTTGGTCGACATGAAGTCGGGCGCGTAGGAGGCGAGAAGGACGTAAGCGAAGTACCAGACGAGGAAGGCGATGGTGAGTGGCCACACGAAGGAGCGGTGACGCTTCTTCAGTCGTGTGAACGGTTCCGAGGCCTCGACCTCTGCGAAATCGGTTGGCGGTGCACTGCGAGCGTCATTACTCATGCGATTCCCTTGCCTTGTCGAGGCGTGATACGCCGGACGGGAAGCACGCGGCATTGCGTGCTGCGGGGACACTCAAACATGGCCCGCAAACGAGTGTCAAGAGACTGGTGAGATGGGTCTACCCGTGGTATGTCGCCTTCGCCAACATATCCACCGGCGTTTCTACGAGCCCGCGCGAGCGGATGTCACGGGGCCAGCAGGGCGGGGAATGTCGCCGCCGCCCAGGGGTACCCGACGAAGACGGCCGCGTCGATGAGGAAGTGCGCAATCACGAGGGGGAGCAGTCGGCCGGTGCGGTGATAGAGCCATGCGAAGAGCACGCCCATTGCCAGGTTGCCCACGAAGGCGCCGAAGCCCTGGTACAGGTGGTAACAGGCGCGCAGGAGGGCGCTCGCGACGATGAAGGCCCATGGCCCCCATCCGATCCGTTTGAGCCGGTCGCGCAGGTAGCCGACCGCGATGACCTCCTCCACGATGCCGGCGCGCGCGGCGGAGAGCAGCAGCACGGGCACGGTCCACCAGTGCTCGTCGAGGGCGGTCGGCACGACCGTCACGGTGATGCCGAGTTCGCGGCCAAGGAGGTAGAGCCCGAGCCCCGGGATGCCGATGACGAGTGCGAGCGCGACGGCGTGGAGCGTGTCGCGGGCGGGGTGCTGGAGGTCGAGACCCAGCGCGCCGAGGTGCGGGCGTGCCGCGTTCCACAGCAGGTAGCAGACGAGGGCCACGGGCATGAGGTCGAAGAAGACCCCCATGACCTGATAGATGAGGTCGAACACGGGCCGCGAACTCAGCGAGGTGTTGAGCGTGGCGGTCTGTTGCGAGAGTGTCTCCTCCCGCGTCAGCCGGTTGATGATGGCGACGATGGAGTAGAGGGCGGATGCCCCGAGCGACAGCCCGAGCACGATCGCGACCTCGACGGCGAGTCGTCGGGGAGACAGCTGCTCATTCGCGCGCCCATTGGTGGGTGTCGACAATCGCTTGCTCCTTCTCAAGGTGGTTACTTGGGGCCCAACCTGCGCGCGGAAAGCGCTGCGGTTCGGCCGTGAGCGCTCTTATCGAGCGGATAGCGCCTCACGCGCAAGAAAAGTGCGCACGATGAGGATTTCCCGCGTAACCATTGCGGTTGTGTAAATTATCTGGATCCTCAGCGGCTTTTCATGCTCAGGGCACCTATCGTGGCAAACTACACCGTCTGCCCCCTTAAACGTGGGCAGGTGAAAGTGGCTCTAATCCACACGCACCGCTTGCGGTTTCGCCGTCCGGCGAAGCCGCGGCATCCGGGGCCCGAGTCCGTTCTGGATCGGGCGTCGACTCACTTGCACAGGAGGAAAATTGAAGATGCGACGCATTGGCCTTGGGGCCGCAGCGATCGTCGCCGCGAGCGCCCTGGTGCTCACCGGCTGCGCCGGAGGTGATGGGGGCAACGAAGGCAACAACGCCGGCGGTGTCATCACCACGAACGGCAGCGAACCGCAGAACCCGCTGGTCCCGACCAACACCAACGAGACTGGTGGCGGCAAGATCCTTGACGCGATCTTCGCGGGACTCGTGTACTACGACGGCGAGGGTGCAGCGCACAACGACGTCGCGGAGTCGATCGAGACCGAGGACTCGCAGACCTACACGATCACGATTCGCGAGGGCCTCGAGTTCACCAATGGTGAGCCCGTCAACGCAGACTCGTTCATCGACGCGTGGAACTATGGCGCACTGCTCAGCAACGAGCAGCTCTCCAGCTACTTCTTCGAGGACATCGAGGGCTTCAGCTGGGACGAGGACAGCGAGCTCACCGGCCTCGAGAAGGTCAGCGAGACGGAGTTCACCGTCACGCTGAAGCAGCCCCTCTCGGACTTCCCGCTGCGACTCGGCTACTCGGCCTACTACCCGCTTCCCGCCTCGGCCTTCGAGGACATGGACGCGTTCGGCGAGAACCCCGTCGGCAACGGCCCTTACATGCTCGACGGCGAGGGTGCCTGGAAGCACGACGAGCGCATCACGCTCGCCGTGAACCCCGACTACGACGGCCCGCGCGAGCCGCAGAACGACGGTCTTGAGATCGTCTTCTACGCTTCGCAGGATGCTGCTTACGCAGACCTCCAGGGTGGCAACCTCGACGTGCTCGACGCGATCCCGGACGCTGCCTTCGGCACGTACCAGGACGACCTCGGCGACCGCTGGGTCAACCAGCCCGCCGCGATCTTCCAGTCCTTCACGATCCCGGAGCGCCTCGCGCACTGGAGTGGCGAAGAGGGCAACCTCCGTCGCCAGGCTCTCTCGATGGCAATCAACCGCGACGAGATCACCGAGGTGATCTTCCAGGGCACCCGTACCCCTGCCTCCGACTTCACCTCCCCGGTGATCGACGGCTGGACCGAGGAGCTCGAGGGCGCAGAGGTGCTCGAGTACAACCCCGAGGAGGCACAGCGTCTCTGGGCTGAGGCCGACGCCATCAGCCCCTTCACGGGTTCCTTCCAGATCGCGTACAACGCGGATGGTGGACACCAGTCGTGGGTTGACGCGGTTGCGAACAGCGTCAAGAACACGCTGGGCATCGACGCCTCCGGGCAGCCGTACCCCACGTTCGCTGAGGCTCGCACGCTCATCACCGAGCGTCAGATCCAGACGGCGTTCCGCACCGGCTGGCAGGCCGACTACCCGGGTCTGTACAACTTCCTCGGGCCGCTCTACGCGACCAACGCTGGCTCGAACGACGGCGACTACACGAACCCCGAGTTCGACGCGCTGCTCGCAGAGGGCGCCACGTCGACCGAGATCGAGGAGGGCACCGCGCTCTTCCAGCAGGCCCAGGAGATTCTTCTCCAGGACCTTCCGGTCATCCCGCTGTGGTACTCGAACGTGACCGGCGGCTGGGGCGAGGACGTTGAGAACGTCACCTTCGGCTGGAACTCGGTTCCGCTCTACCACGAGATCACCAAGGGCTGATCTCGGTTTCGGACGGGGGCGGCGACACGGTCGCCGCCCCCGTCTCCCCGTGTGAATCACTATGGCTCGTTATCTTCTCTGGCGCGTGCTTCAGGCCATTCCGGTCCTGATTGGCACGACCTTCCTCATCTACTTCATGGTGTTCGCCATGCCCGGCGACCCGATCCTCGCCCTGTTCGGCGACAAGACGCCGAACCCTGCGCTGCTGGCCCGCCTGCGCGCTGAGTACCACCTCGATGAGCCGTTCATCGTGCAGTACTGGTACTACTTCACTGGCATCTTCCAGGGCGATTTCGGCACGTCGTTCACCGGCGAACCCACGACCGAGATCCTCGCCCGAACGTTCCCCGTCACGGTTCGCCTGGCAGTGCTGGCGATGCTGTTCCAGAGCATCGCGGGCATTCTCGTCGGCCTCATCTCGGGCCTGCGCAAGGGCAAGCTCTTCGATGCAAGCGCCCTGGCGGTGAGTCTCGTGCTCATCTCGCTGCCGATCTTCGTCGTCGCCTTCGTGGCCCAGTACGTGTTCGGCATCCAGCTCGGATGGGCCCGCACAACGGTGGGCGCCGGTGCGCCCTGGGCCGATCTCGTGCTTCCCGCACTCGTGCTCGCGAGCGTGAGCTTCGCCCAAATTGTGCGACTCACGCGCGCCTCGGTGATCGAGACGCAGGGGCTCGACTTCGTGCGCACGGCCTATGCCAAAGGCCTGAGTCGTCGCCGCGTCATTCCGGTGCACATCCTCCGCAACTCGCTCATCCCCGTCGTCACCTATCTCGGCACCGACTTCGGCGTGCTGCTCGTGGGCGCGACCGTGACGGAGGGCATCTTCAACGTGCCCGGCGTCGGTCGCACGCTCTACCAGGCAATCCTGCGAGGCGAGGGCCCGACGGTCGTCTCCTTCGTGACCGTCATGGTGCTCATCTATCTCGTCGTCAACCTGGTGATCGACCTGCTCTACGCCGTTCTCGATCCGAGGATCCGCTATGTCAAGTAACACTCCGGGCGGCAAGCCCAACCACTACGTCGCTCCCCTGGAGGAGACGCCACTCGTCGAAATCGACAGTGTCAAGGTTCGCGCCGACGAGAAGCCCAGCAACCTGTGGCGAGACGCGTGGCGTGACCTTCGTGGTCGCCCCCTGTTCTGGCTCTCCAGCGCGCTGATCCTGTTGGTCGCGATCGTCGCCCTCTTCCCGGGCCTCTTCACGCAGGTGGACCCCAACAGCGGGTGCCTGCTGGCCAATAGCAACGGCGGTCCGACCGCGGGACACCCCCTTGGCTTCACGAAGCAGGGCTGCGACATTTACTCGCGGATCATCCACGGCACGTCGACCTCGGTGGCTGTCGGCTTCATCGTCATCGTGATCACAACGGTGCTGGGGCTTGTGGCCGGCGCCGTCAGCGGGTTCTACGGCGGCTGGCTTGACGCCGTCATTTCCCGCGTGGGCGACATCTTCTTCTCGATCCCCTACATCCTCGCGGCCGTCGTCGTCATGTCGGTGTTGAGCGCCTACCGCAGCGTGTGGGTCATTTCGCTTGCGATCGGATTGTTCGCGTGGCCGGTTGTTGCGCGTGTGCTCAGATCGGAGATCCTGCGCGTCAAGGCTTCGGACTTCGTCATGGCGGCCGAGGCGCTCGGGGTCTCGAGGCTCAAGATCCTCGTGCGACACGTGCTGCCGAACTCGATCGCGCCCGTCATCGTGATCACAACGATCTCGCTCGCAGCAGCGATCGTCGCGGAGGCGACGCTCTCATTCCTCGGCGTTGGCCTGCCCACCACGACCATGTCCTGGGGCAACGACATCAGCGCCGCGCAGGTGGACCTGCGCACGGCACCGCAGACGTTGATTCTCCCGTCCATCGCCCTCTCGATCACCGTCTTCGCCTTCATCACGCTTGGTGAGGTCCTCCGTGACGCACTTGACCCGAAGGCGAGGGCCCAGCGTTGACGAATACAGCAATGAATGCGACGCAGATGAACCGTATGTCGAATGCCACCGGCCCGCTGCTCGATATCCGCGACCTGCACGTCGGATTCCAGACGCAGGACGGGCTCGTGCCCGCCGTGCGTGGTGTCAACTTCACGATCAACCACGGCGAGACTGTCGCGATCGTGGGCGAGTCCGGTTCGGGCAAGTCCACGACAGCGCACGCCATCATCAACCTTCTTCCTGGTTCCGGCCGGGTGACGCAGGGCGAGGTGCTCTTCGACGGTCGTGACCTCACGAAGTTCAAGCGCGCCGAGATGGAGGACGTGCGCGGCAAGCTCATCGGCCTCGTGCCGCAGGACCCAATGTCGAACCTCAACCCTGTGTGGTCGATCGGCTTCCAGGTCGAGGAGGCCATCAGGGCCAACGGCATTGCGAGGGGCCGCAAGGAGGTCAAGGAGCACGCCATCCGGGTGCTCAAGGAGGCGGGACTCGACGACGCGGAAACGCGGCTCAAGCAGTTCCCGCACCAGTTCTCCGGCGGCATGCGCCAGCGTGTGCTCATCGGAATCGGCCTCTCGTCGACGCCCAAGCTCCTGATCGCCGACGAGCCGACATCCGCTCTCGACGTCACGGTGCAGAAGCGCATCCTCGACCACCTCGCGACGCTCACGCGCGACTCAGGCACGGCCATGCTCTTCATCACGCACGATCTCGGCCTCGCCGCCGACCGTGCCGAGAAGCTCATCGTCATGTACAAGGGTCGCATCGTGGAATCTGGCCCCTCGCGGGAGATCCTGCAGGACCCGCAGCACCCCTACACCCAGCGCCTCGTCGCGGCGGCTCCCAGCCTTGCTTCACGGCGAATCCAGATCTCTGGCGGTCACCTCGAATCGATCCAGCACGAGGTGCCGAAGGGGTCGGAGGAGATCGACCTCATCGCCGCAGGCGAGGCTCGCACGCACAGCGTTGCCACCACGGCGGAGCCGGCCATCGTGGTCGACCAGCTGACGAAGGTCTTCAAGATCCGCGGCGGCAAGGCCGGTTCGCGCGAGATCACCGCCGTCGACAACGTCTCCTTCTCGATCCCCCGCGGCACGACCATGGCGCTCGTGGGGGAGTCAGGCTCTGGCAAGTCGACGGTCGCCCGCATGCTGCTGAAGCTCGAGACCGTGACATCCGGCTCGATTCGCATCGGCGGCACCGACATCGCGAAGCTCAACCGTCGCGAGCTCTTCTCCCTGCGCGGCAAGATGCAGCCGGTCTTCCAGGACCCCTACGGTTCGCTCGACCCGCTGCGCAGCATCGCGGCGACGATCGCCGAGCCGCTCGTGACCCACGATGTCGGCACGGCGGCAGAGCGCAAGGCTCGGGTGCGCGAGCTGCTCGAGCAGGTCTCGCTGCCGGAGACGCTCATGGGGCGCTATCCCAACGAGCTCTCGGGAGGCCAACGGCAGCGGGTCGCGATCGCGCGGGCGCTCGCGCTCAAGCCCGAGATCGTCATCCTTGATGAGGCGGTCTCGGCGCTCGACGTGCTCGTGCAGGCGCAGATCCTCAACCTGCTCGCCGAACTGCAGTCCGAGCTCGGGCTCACCTACCTCTTCATCACGCACGACCTCGCGGTTGTGCGTGTGATCGCCGATACGGTCGCGGTCATGTCGAAGGGGCGCATCGTCGAGTCCGCGACGACCGATGAGGTCTTCGGCAACCCGCGCGAGGCCTACACTCGCGAGCTGCTCAACGCGATCCCCGGCGCAGACCTCACGCTCGGCGCCTGACGCGACCATCGCGCCCTGGCGGCTCCCACTGGGCCGTCAGGGTGCGATCGGTAGCATTGTCGACGGTCTGAAGGGGGTCTGGTGCTCAATCGTTCCGTCGCGGCATCCGGCGCTGTCGTGGTTTCGGCCCTCCTCGTGGTCGGTCTCTCCGCGTGCACGAGCGACTCCCGCGTCGCCGAGGGCACGAGCGTGACGGTTGCGCTTGACGCGCCCTTCACGTCGTACAACCCCAACACGGGGCACGGCAGCGCCAACGGCAGCAATGCGAGCGTGGTCGCGGCGACCAACTCCGCTTTCGCGTCGTGGGATGCCGCGGGGCGGCTCATCTTCGACGAGTCATTCGGCACGGTCGAGAGGGTCGCTGACGACCCGCTTGAGGTGCGCTACACGATCGCCGATGGCGTGGAATGGTCGGATGGCGCCGAGGTCGACGCAGCCGACCTGCTGCTCTCCTGGGCGGCGAACTCGCGCGCGCTCAATGACGACGACCTCGACCCAGACAAGTACGTCGATCCCGAGACGGGGCTCTTCACCGAGGACTTCCCCGACGACGCCGTGTACTTCGATGGCTTCACGGCCAACGGGCTGCACCTGGCGACGCGACTCCCGGAGGTCGGAGACGATGATCGCTCCATCACGCTCCGTTTCGATGAGCCCGTCGCCGACTGGGCCGCGATCTTCACGGTCGGCCTGCCCGCCCACGTCGTGGGGAGGCTCGCACTCGACCTCGATGACGAGGCATCCGACGAGGATGCCAAGGCTGCGGTGGTGGACGCCATCGCCACGCGGGACTCGGCGGCACTCGCCGCCCTCTCCCGCGCCTGGAACAGCGGCTTCGCGGTCGAGGCCGGCGACGTCGACCCGGCGCTGCTCGTGGGCACGGGGCCGTACATGATCACGGCACTCGCTGCCGAAGTGCTGACACTGACGGCGAACCCGCGCTATCGGGGCGAGCACCGCCCTCGGTTCGAGACGATCCAGGTGCGCCACATCTCCGATCCGCTCGAGGCGCTCAGCGCGTTCGAGGCCGGCGAGGTCGACGTGCTCTCACCCCAGGTGTCGGCCGACGTCATGGCGGCGCTCGACGACCTCGAGGTCGAGCCGAAGGTCACGCGGGCCGGCGTCTGGGACGTGCTCCAGCTGCGCTTCGACGACAGCGCCAACGCCGCCATCGAGAACTCCGAGGTCAGGCGCGCCCTCCTCGCGAGCGTTCCCCGTGACGAGCTCATCGAAGCCGCCGGGGCGACAGGGGCGGATGCCGCGGCACGCGATTCCTTCACGATGATGCCGGGGGCGCACGGCTACGACGACTCGGTTGAGGCAAGCGAGGGCGAACGCATCGAAGAGAATGCGCGCTCGGCGAAGCGGGCCCTCGCATCCGCCATCGCTGACGGTGACGTGAAGGCCGATGCGACCGTCTGCGTGCTCTTCGACCCGGCGAACCCGCGTCGTGTGGCCCAGTTCTCTGAAATCCGGGATGCCGCGGCATCCGTCGGCATCACCGTCACCGACTGCTCGAGTCCCGACTGGCGCAACCTGCTCGGCACGCCGGGCGCATGGGATGCGGCGCTCTACGGACTGCGCGACCGCACGCTCTCGACGCAGTCGGCGACCGCCATGTTCGGCAGTGATTCTCCGCTCAACCACGGCCGTTTTGCGAGCGACGAGGTCGACGAGCTGCTCACTGACCTCGAGCGCGAGGACGACGAGGATGCGCGGGCCGCCCTGCGCGCAGCGCTGGACGCCGTCCTGTGGCAGGAGGGGTGGGGCCTGCCGATCGCGCAGCTCCCCGTCGTCACGGTCGTCGCGCACGAGGTCGCGGGCGTCTCGCCATCGCCGTATGCCCCGACGGTGTTGCACGACGCCTGGCGCTGGCGCCCCGCAGACGACGCTGCACAGGGCTAGTTGCGCGGGGGAGTACACTTGCCGTGTAGGGCAGCGGTGACTCCACCCCCCTTCTTTCTTTCCCACATTCTTTGAGGACACTACTTCTATGGCAATTGCCACCCGTTCTGACCTGCGCAACGTGGCGATCGTCGCCCACGTCGACCACGGCAAGACCACCCTCGTCGACGCGATGCTTCGCCAGACCAACTCCTTCGACGCGCACGCCGACGTCGAGGAGCGCGCAATGGACTCGAACGAGCTGGAGCGTGAGAAGGGCATCACGATCCTCGCCAAGAACACGGCGATCAGCTACAACGGCGAGCACGCGGGCGGCACCCCCATCACGATCAACGTGATCGACACCCCCGGCCACGCCGACTTCGGCGGCGAGGTCGAGCGCGGCCTCAGCATGGTCGACGGCGTTGTGCTGCTCGTCGACTCCAGTGAGGGTCCCCTCCCGCAGACCCGCTTCGTGCTCCGCAAGGCGCTCGAGGCCAAGCTTCCGGTCATCCTGCTCGTCAACAAGACCGACCGCCCGGATGCGCGCATCGACGAGGTCGTCGGCGAGAGCCAGGACCTCCTGCTCGGCCTTGCGAGCGACATTGCGGAGGACCAGCCCGACCTCGACCTCGACGCGATCCTCGACGTGCCCGTCGTCTACGCCTCTGGCCGTGCCGGCGCCGCGAGCCGCAACAAGCCGGAGAACGGCTCCCTGCCCGACAACGACAACCTCGAGCCGCTTTTCGCGGCGATCCTCGAGCACATTCCCGCGCCGAGCTACGACGACGAGCACCCGCTGCAGGCCTGGGTCACGAACCTCGACTCCTCACCGTTCCTCGGTCGTCTCGCCCTGCTCCGCGTCTTCAACGGCACCCTCAAGAAGGGCCAGACGGTCGCCTGGGCCCGCCACGACGGCACCGTCACGAGCGCCCGCATCACGGAGCTGCTCAAGACGCGCGCGCTCGACCGTTACCCCGCTGAGAGCGCGGGTCCCGGCGACATCGTCGCGGTCGCGGGCTTCGACGACATCACGATCGGTGAGACGCTCGCCGACCCCGATGATGTGCGCCCCCTGCCGACCATCACGGTCGACGACCCCGCCATCTCGATGACGATCGGCACCAACACCTCGCCCCTCATTGGCAAGGTCAAGGGCCACAAGCTCACGGCTCGCATGGTCAAGGACCGGCTTGACAAGGAGCTCATCGGCAACGTCTCGATCAAGGTGCTCGACATCGGTCGCCCCGACGCCTGGGAGGTGCAGGGCCGCGGCGAGCTCGCCCTGTCGATCCTCGTAGAGCAGATGCGCCGTGAGGGCTTCGAGCTCACCGTGGGGAAGCCGCAGGTGGTCACCAAGAAGATCGACGGCAAGCTGCACGAGCCTTTTGAGCACCTGACGATCGATGTGCCCGAGGAGTACCTCGGCGCCATCACGCAGCTGCTCGCGTCCCGCAAGGGGCGCATGGAGAACATGACGAACCACGGCACCGGTTGGGTGCGCATGGAGTTCATCGTGCCGTCGCGAGGCCTCATCGGCTTCCGCTCCGAGTTCATGACGACGACCCGTGGCACGGGCATCGCCAACGCGATCGCCCACGGCTACGGCGAGTGGGCCGGCTCGATCGTGACGCGCAACAACGGCTCGATCGTTGCCGACCGTGCGGGCGTCGCGACCCCGTTCGCCATGATCAACCTGCAGGAGCGCATGACCTTCTTCGTGCAGCCCACGCAGGAGGTCTACGAGGGCATGATCGTGGGCGAGAACTCCCGCAATGAAGACATGGATGTCAACATCACGAAGGAGAAGAAGCTCACCAACATGCGGCAGTCGACAGCCGACAACTTCGAGTCGATGACGCCTCCGCGCCAGCTGACGCTCGAGGAGAGCCTCGAGTTCTGCCGTGAGGACGAGTGCGTCGAGGTCACCCCCGAGGTCATCCGCATCCGCAAGGTCGAGCTCGACTCGATCGCGCGTGGCCGCGCCACGGCCCGTGCCAAGAAGCAGGACGCCTAAGCGGCACCCCCAGTTCGGGGAAAAGGCGCGCCTGGTATACCGGGCGCGCCTTTCTGCATCTAGTGTGGCGATGCGGGGGAACCATCGACTCGGTCGCCTCACGGTGTCCGCAATCTGCTTCCTCGGCGATTCCGATGACCCGAAGAGGAAGCACAGCTCTATGAACACTCTGCACAACAAACTAGGCCGGGCAGCAGCCGTGGCCCTGAGCGCGGCGGTCGTCGGTATTGTCGGCCTCGTCGGCGTAGCGCCAGCATCCGCGGCTCCCGAAGACCGGTATGCGCTGAGCGGTTCGGTGGTCACTGTGGACGCCGAGGAGCAGGTTGTGCCACTCGAGGGTGTCAGGGCCTCGGTGAGGTTCACCGAGCCGGGCGAGACTCCCAGCCACTATTCCGTCACCACTGGCGTCGACGGCGCATTCGTCTTCGCACGCGATGAGGCGCTGTCCTTCCCTGTCGGTGACTACGAGGTAGTCTTCGCCCTTGAGGGTTATGAGACCGTGACCGTCCCGTTCAGCATTGTCGACTCCGACGTGACGTTGCCCGCCGTCACCATGGCTGCGGCGCCCCAGGTTCCTGCCCCGCCGACGCTTGAGCCCGTTCCGCTCGGCACGGTCACGATTTCCGGCACGCCGGTGGTCGGAAACGTGCTGACCGCAGAGACCTCCGGCTGGCCTGCGGGCACACAGCTCAGCTACCAGTGGGGGTTCAACGCTGGAGAGCGCGGCGGCGACATTCCGGGTGCGAACTCATCCACCTACACCGTGACGAACGCGGTCATCAACTTCCAGGTCGTTGTCATCGTCACGGCCAAGCTCACCGGCTACGACGACAACTGGACCAATGCGTTCCTTGAGACGCCCGTGAGCGCCCCCAAGAAGGCTCCGGCCCCCGCGCCCTCCGACCTGGCGGCATACCTCGCGGCCAACGGCTCGACACCGCAGCCCGCCGCATCCGTTGGCCTGCCAGCGGCCGGCCTCAACGCGGGCGCGACCCACACCGCGAACGTCGTGTGGAACGCGCAGGACTCGTGGGTCGACGTCTACGCCTTCTCGAGCCCGCTCTTCGTCGGCACCTTCCCGGTTGTCAACGGCGTGGTGCAGGTGACCCTCACCCCGTCGCTCCTGGCGCAGCTCGCGGTGGGGAGCCACACTCTCGTGATGACCGGACAGAACTCCGGCACGGTCGCAAGCGTCGCGTTCGTCGTGGGGCTGCCCGTCACGGGTGCCGAGACGGCGGCACCCCTCGCGGCCGGCTCTGTGCTCCTGCTGCTCGGTGCCGCCCTCATGGTCGTGCGGCGTCGGATGCTTGCCAGCGCGTGACTGACAGCTCCGCCGCGCGGGAGACCGCGCGGCGGAGCCTAGTCTGTAGGGGTGAAGTCCTCAGGCCTGCCGCACGAGGGCGTGCTGTTCGTGCACGCCCACCCCGACGACGAGACGATCTCGACGGGCGGGTCAATAGCGACGCTCGCGCAGCAGGGTGTGGAAGTCTCGGTCCTGACCTGCACGCGAGGCGAGCGGGGCGAGGTCATCCCGCCGGAACTCGTGCACCTCGAGGGTGACGGGCCGGCCCTCGCCGCCCACCGTGAGGGCGAGCTTGCCGACGCCCTGCGCGCGCTCGGCGTTCCGCGCCACCTCTACCTCGGCGCCGCGGGCGCGCGGGCGGAAGGCCTTCCCGAGCGCCGCTACGAGGACTCCGGCATGGTCGAGGGCCCCGATGGCCTGCCCCACCTGGTGCCCGATGCGAGCCCCGGATGCCTCTGCCTCGCCGACTTCGAAGAGGTCGTCGCCGACATGGTCGCCGCGATCAACTCCACGGGGGCCACCTCTGTCGTGAGCTATGACGAGCGCGGCGGCTACGGGCATCCGGATCACGTGCTCGCGCACCGTGCCACCCGTGAGGCCGCGGGCAGGGCCGGGGTCGGGTTCCTCGAGGTGGTCGAAGACAGCGCGCAGCTCGAACGCTGGGTGAGCGACCCCGAAGCGCACGATGCCCCCGACGATGTCATGCTCCTCGACGTGACGCCCGTGCTCGATGCGAAGGTCGATGCACTCCGGGCGCACGCCACGCAGGTGACCGTGATCGAGCGCGAGGGTGAGCCGGTGAGCTTCGCGCTCTCGAACGGCCGCGTTCGGCCCGTCGCGACCATGGAGGGCCTCCGGTTGGTCGACGCCGCGGCAGGCGCGCCCGAGTCCGGCGACCCCGAACCGGAGACCCGCACGAGCCGCGTCGCCTCCTCGCTCGTCTCCCTCATCATCGGCCTGCTCATCGGGGTGCTGCTCACGATTAACCACCAGCACCGCGTGACGCTGGGCGAGGTCACGATCCCGATCGGCCTCATCGTCAGCCTCCTCGTCGTTGGTGCGCTGCTCGTCGGCATGCGGCTCGTCTTCGAGAGCCGGCTCATCGCCCTCAGCACGGCGGTCGGCGTCGCGGGCGCAACGGCCCTGCTCTCGCAGCAGGGACCGGGCGGCTCGGTGCTTGTGCCCGGCAACGTGGAGGGCTTCGTCTGGGCCTACGCGCCCCTGCTGATCTCCGTCGTCGTACTCGCGTGGCCGAAGCTTCCCACGCGGGGCGGGGATAGGATGGGAGTTCAGCCCAGACAGGAGGGATCGTCGCTGTGACGTATGTCATCGCTCTACCGTGCGTCGATGTCAAGGACCGCGCGTGCGTCGACGAATGCCCCGTCGACTGCATCTACGAGGGCGACCGGATGCTCTACATCCACCCCGACGAGTGCGTCGACTGCGGTGCCTGCGAGCCCGTGTGCCCTGTCGAGGCGATCTACTACGAAGACGACACCCCCGAGCAGTGGGCGGACTACTACAAGGCCAACGTCGAGTTCTTCGACGACATCGGCTCCCCGGGCGGCGCGGCGAAGGTCGGCGTGATCCAGAAGGACCACCCGATCGTGGCGGCACTGCCCCCGCAGTCGCCGGCCTGAGCCCAGCGAAGACACGCACCCCGAGATCCGGATGCTTTGGAGAATCTCCCCAAGCATCCGGATTTTCCTTTAGACAGTTCAACGGTGCCTCGAAGTGCACTCTAGGCTGTAGGTGTGAACGACGCTGCCATCACCAACGCCGAGAAGGCCACGCTCCACTATCCCGGAGGCTCCGCCGAATTCCCCATCCTCGCCAGTGTCGAGGGTGCTCACAGCATCGATATCTCGACGCTGACCAAGCAGACGGGATACACGACCCTTGATCAAGGCTTCGTGAACACTGCCTCCACGAAGAGCGCCATCACCTACATCGATGGCGATGCGGGCATCCTGCGCTACCGGGGCTACGCGATCGAGGATGTTGCGAAGAACTCCACCTACCTCGAGGTCGCATGGTTGCTCATGTACGGCAACCTCCCGACCGCTTCTGAAATCGAGGAGTTCGAAGAGAAGGTTCGTCGCCACACGCTCCTCCACGAAGACCTCAAGCGCTTCTTTGATGCCCTCCCGCACAACGCGCACCCCATGTCGGTGCTCTCCTCGGCCGTTTCCGCGCTGTCGACGTACTACGAGGACTCGCTCGACGTGCACGACCCGGAGCAGGTCGAGATCTCGACCATCCGCCTCCTCGCCAAGCTGCCGACGATCGCTGCCTACGCGCACAAGAAGGCGATCGGGCAGGCATTCCTGTATCCCGACAACTCCCTGAGCTTCGTCGAGAACTTCCTCAAGATGAACTTCGGCAACATGGCCGAGGACTACGAGGTCAACCCCGTGCTTGCGACGGCGCTCGAGCGCCTCCTGATCCTGCACGAGGACCACGAGCAGAACGCCTCGACGTCGACCGTGCGTCTCGTCGGTTCCACCGAGGCGAATCTCTTCGCCTCCGTCTCCGCCGGCATCAACGCGCTCTACGGCCCCCTCCATGGCGGTGCCAACGAGGCCGTGCTCACGATGCTCAACCAGATCAAGGACTCCGGCCAGAGCGTCGAGAAGTTCGTCGAGCGGGTCAAGAACAAAGAAGACGGCATCCGTCTCATGGGCTTCGGCCACCGCGTCTACAAGAACTTCGACCCGCGGGCGCGCCTCGTCAAGGAGAGCGCCCACGAGGTGCTGGAAGCCCTCGGCATCAAGGATGACCTGCTCGACATCGCGATGGAGCTCGAGGGCGTCGCGCTCGCCGATGACTACTTCATCGAGCGCAAGCTCTACCCCAACGTCGACTTCTACACGGGCGTCATCTACAAGGCCATGGGCTTCCCCACGCGGATGTTCACGGTGCTGTTCGCGATCGGCCGCCTGCCTGGCTGGATCGCCCACTGGCGCGAGGCGAACAACGACCCCAAGACCAAGATCGGTCGCCCGCAGCAGCTCTACGTGGGCGAGCCGGCCCGCGAGTGGCCGACCGAGCGCTGAGTTCGCACCACGAAGAAACGCCCCGACATCGTCGGGGCGTTTCTTCGTGGTTCTCGGCTAGGCGTGCAGCGCCGCGTTGAGCTCGATGCCCTTGCCGGTGCGTGCGAGCACCTCGACGGCGCCCGAGACGGAGTTGCGGCGGAAGAGCAGGTTCGGCACGCCGCTGAGCTCGGCCGCCTTCGCCGTGCGCTCGCCCGAGTCGTCGATGACGGTCACCTTGGTGCCTGCCGTGACGTAGAGCCCGGCCTCGACGACGCAGTCGTCGCCGATGGAGATGCCGATGCCCGAGTTCGCGCCCAGAAGGGCCCGCTGGCCGACCGTGATGCGTTCCGTGCCGCCGCCACTCAGCGTGCCCATGATGGAGGCGCCACCGCCGATGTCGGTACCGTCGCCGACGATGACGCCCTGCGAGATGCGTCCCTCGACCATGGAGGCGCCGAGCGTGCCGGCGTTGAAGTTGACGAAACCCTCGTGCATGACGGTCGTGCCGGGGGAGAGGTGGGCTCCGAGGCGCACCCGGTCGGCATCCGCGATGCGCACGCCGGCGGGCGTGACGTAGTCGACGAGGCGCGGGAACTTGTCGATGCTGTGCGCGACGATGCCGTGGCGCTGCAGGGAGGGACGCAGGCGGGTGAAGTCATTGAGCTGCACGGGCCCCGCGTTGGTCCATGCGACGTTGGGCAGCTTGCCGAAGATGCCGTCGAGGTTGACGCTGTTGGGCGCGACCAACAGGTGGCTCAGCAGGTGCAGGCGGAGGTAGGCGTCGGGCGTCGACGTGGGCGCCTCGTCGAGGTCAATCTCGACCGTCACGAACTCGAGGCGCACGTTGCGACGCTCATCGGCACGCGCGAGCTCCTCGAACTCGGTGGGCGCGATGTGGGGGTCGACATGAGCGGGACGGATGCCGAGTTCGGGGGTGGGAAACCACGTGTCGAGCACGGTGCCGTCGGCCGAGATGGTGGCGAGGCCGTAGCCCCAGGCAGGTGAAGTCATGCCCTCCAGAGTATCGGCGATTAGGCTGGGGCCATGTCGACCAGCAGCCTGACCACTCCCGCGCTCGACCTCTCCGCGACCTCGGTCGAGATCACCAGGAGGCTCTGCGACATCCCCTCGGTGTCGGGTGACGAGGCCGCCGTCGCCGATGCCATCGTCGCCGCCCTGGCCCCCTGCACGCACCTTGAGGTCATCCGCGATGGCGATGCCGTCATCGCGCGCACGCAGCTGGGTCGCGACCGCCGGGTCGTGATCGCCGGGCACATCGACACCGTGCCGATCAACAACAACGTGCCGACACGTTTCGAGACGATCGATGGCGTCGAGTACCTGTGGGGCCGTGGCACGGTCGACATGAAGGCGGGGGTCGCGGTGCAGCTCAAGCTCGCCGCCGAGCTCACCGAGCCGCCTGTCGACATCACGTGGATCTGGTATGACCACGAAGAGGTCTCCGACGACATGAACGGCCTGAACCGCCTCGCCCGCACGCGTCCGGAACTCCTCAAGGGCGACTTCGCGATCCTCGGCGAGCCGACCCGTTCCGAGGTCGAGGGCGGATGCAACGGCAACATGCGCGTCGAGGTGCGCACTTTCGGGCTCCGCGCCCATTCGGCCCGGCCCTGGGTCGGAGACAACGCCATCCACGCGGCGACCCCCATCCTCCAGCGCCTCGTGGAGTACAAGGCGCGCGAGATCGAGGTCGAGGGACTCGTCTATCGCGAGGGCCTGAGCGCCGTCGGCATCTCGGGCGGCATCGCGGGCAACGTCATCCCCGACGAGTGCATGGTGCACGTCAACTACCGCTTCGCCCCGAGCCGTTCGGCAGACGAGGCAGAGGCGCACCTGCGCGAGGTGTTCCACGGCTTCGACGTCACCGTCGTGGACCGCGCCGAGGGGGCGCGCCCCGGGCTCGACTCGCCCCTGTCGCGCGAGTTCCTGGCGGCAGTGGGCGCCACGGCGCATCCGAAGTACGGCTGGACGGATGTCGCGCGCTTCTCCGCGCTTGGTGTACCTGCCGTGAACTACGGGCCGGGCGACCCCCTCAAGGCGCACGCCGATGATGAGCGGGTTCCCGTGCAGCAGATCGTCGACTGTGAGGCCGGGCTGCGCCGCTGGTTGTCGGGCGAGTAGGGCTCCCCTCGCCCCGCCGTTTTCACTTATGACGCCCCCGTACGGAATAATGGAGAGACATCCACGAAAGGGGACCCAATGGCGGCCATGAAACCGAGGACCGGAGACGGACCAATGGAGGCTGTTAAGGAGGGTCGTCTCATCATCGTGCGCGTGCCCCTCGAGGGCGGCGGGCGCCTCGTCGTCTCGGTCAACGACGCGGAAGCAAAAGAACTCCACGACGCCCTCGCCGGCGTCGTCAGCGCCTAACGGCACCGCGCCAACACTGCACCTCGCGCCGAGAGGCGACGACCCCGAGCGTCAGTCTCGCAATCGGGTCAGCTGCAGCAGTCCGTCTCCCGCTGGAGACAGGGCACTCAGCACTGCCGTCGAGTCGGCCGTCTCCATGATGAGGGCGCGGAAACCGGCCGTCGTGTCGTCCCGCTTGGTCGGGTCGGCAACCTTGTCGCGCCAGAGGGCGTGAGGCACGAGGACGGTGCCGCCCGGGCGCACGAGCCGCAGGCCGTGCTCGACGTACTCGATAACGGATGCGGCATCCGCATCGACCAGCACGACGTCGTAGGACTGTTCGTTCATGCGGGGAAGCACGTCGCGGGCGCGGCCTGTGATTAGGCGCGCGCGGCTGCTCGGCGTGCCCGCCGCGACAAAGGCCTTGCGGGCGGCCTGCTGGTAGTCCGATTCGATGTCGATGGAGGTGAGGGTCGCATCCGGGGCGCCGCGCAGCAGCCAGAGGCCGCTCACCCCGAGTCCCGTGCCGATCTCGATCATGTTCCTGGCACCGGATGCTGCCGCGATGAGGGACACCTGCGCGCCCACCGCCGGTGCGATTGGTTCGACACCCAGCTCGAGGGAATGCTGGCGGGCCTGCGCGATCTCGTTGGGCTCAGTAATGAGTTCCTCGACGAAACGCCAGTTGGAATCTTTGTCAGACACGTGGGGGCTCCCTGCCCCGGGTTGCGAAGTGGGGCTCCTCCAAGGATACGGCTCCGCCTCGGCCGATCACGTTAGTCTGAACGAGTGTTTGGGCTCACGTTCGAGAAGCTGCTCCTCATCGGGCTGATCGCCGTGTTCGTGCTCGGCCCCGAGCGCCTGCCCGAGTACTCCGCCAAGCTTGCGCGCCTCGTGCGTTCCCTGCGCGACATGGCGAACGGCGCCAAGGACCGCCTGCGCGAGGAGATGGGGCCCGAGTTCGACGACGTGGACTGGCAGAAACTCGATCCGCGGCAGTATGACCCGCGCCGCATCATCCGTGAGGCCCTCATCGAGGAGCCCGAGCCGGTCGTCAAGCCGCCGACGCGCGCGCGCCCGGTCGAGTCCGCCGCCGCTCGGCGCGCCCAGCTCGCGGAATCAGGCGAAGCCGTCCCCTTCGACTCCGAGGCCACCTAGCGCTTTCCGTATTCAGGAGTGTCTGTTCGGGCCGGTCGGCAGGGTCAGCGACTCCTGAGTTGGGAAAGCGCCCTTTCCGTATTCAGGAGTGTCTGTTCGGGCCGGTCGGCAGGGTCAGCGACTCCTGAGTTGGGAGAGCTGGAGTCAGCGGAGGCGGAGCGTGCGCAGTGCCACGAGAAGCGTCACCATGACGCCAACGAGCGGCGTGAACTCCTCAGCCGTGCGCGGCAGCGACATGATGCCCGTGTTGGCCGATACCGTGCGCTGCTCGACGAAACGAAGCAGCCCCTCCGGCCCGTTGCGGCGGCCCAGCCCCGACTCCTTTGCGCCGCCCATGGGCGCGTCGATCGCGGAGAAGGCCGCGCGGTAGCCCTCGTTGATGTTGACGCTGCCGCTCTCGAGTGCGCTGGCCACGCGACGGGCACGACGGATGCTTCCACTCAGGATCGACGCATTGAGGCCGTAGCTCGTGTCATTCGCCGCGACGATCGCCTCCTCCTCGCTGTCGACGATGCTGATGCTCACGAGGGGACCGAAGGTCTCGTTGCTGTGGCACTCCATCTCGGGCGTGACATCCGTCAGCACGGTCGGGGCGTAGAAGAGCGGGCCGAGGTGCGGCAGGGCCCGCCCGCCGGTGAGGAGGGTCGCGCCCTTCGCGAGTGCGTCGTCGACGTGGCGCTGCACGGTCTCGAGCTGTGACGGCAACGTCAGGGAACCGGCATCCGTCGTGTAGTCGTAGGCGGGCCCGATGCTGAGGGCCTCGACGCGGCGCACGAAGGCGTCGATGAAGTCGTCGGCGATGGCACTGTGCACGATGATGCGCTCGATCGAGACACACAGCTGCCCCATCGACGAGAAGCAGGCATACGCGGCGTCTGCAGCGGCCTTCTCGGGGTTGATGTCATCGAGCACGAGGAGCGGGTTCTTGCCGCCCAACTCGAGTGAGACGCCCACGAGCCGTTCGGCGGCGCGCTTCGCGACCGTGCGCCCCGTCGCGGTCGACCCCGTGAAGCACACGTAGTCTGCGACATCCGTCACGGCCGTGCCGATCTCGGCACCCGGGCCCGTGACGACCTGCCAGAGTTCGGCTGGCACACCCGCGTCGATGAAGGCGCGGCGCGAGGCGAGCACGCTGAGGGCACCCTGGTTGTCGGCCTTCTGCACGACGCCGTTGCCTGCGGCAAGGGCGGGGATGACGTCCATGATCGAGAGGCTGAGCGGGAAGTTCCACGGCGTGATGACGCCCACGACACCCTTCGGCCGCACGTCGACGCGCGTCGTGATGACGACGGGAATGGCCGAACGACGCGACTCCGGTCGCAGCACACGCTGCGCCGTCAGGGCGTAGTAGCGCGTGACGTTGGCGGCCTGGAAGACCTCCTCGAAGGCCTGGCCGCGGGTCTTGCCCGTCTCGCTCTGCACCGCGTCGAGGAGGAGCTGGCGCCGCTCGAGCAGCAGGTCGTGCGCCTTCAGGAGCACCCGTCGGCGGTGCGCGAAGCCCGCGTGTTGCCAGGCGAGCTGCGCGAGCCGGGCCCGCTCGGCCGCGTCGCGCACGTCGTCGACCGTGCTGAGGGGAAGCGCGTGCAGCACCTCCCCTGTGAAGGGCGCCATGACGTCGGCGGTGCCGCCCGATGTTGCCGTGAGGTCGGGGACGAGGTCGGCGATGACCTCCGGGGTGAGCTGTGAGCCTGCCATTCCGCCATCCTAGGCGGGGGTGGGTTGAGTGGGCCCGCCAGGCCGTATCGAAACCCTGGGGGACGGTGTCGATACGCGCACTTCTCACCCCGCTGGCGAGACCCCGAGGCTTCGGCCGGCGAGCCCGCGACCGCGGCGGGCGAGCTGCTCGGCCAGGTGCGAGATGGCGGATGCCGCGGCATCCGTCGGCATCGACAGCACGACCGGGCGGCCCTCATCGCCGCCCTCACGCAGGGGAACACTCAGCGGGATGCGGGCGAGCACGGGCACCTCGAGGCGTCGGGACAGCTCGTCGCCGCCGCCAGAGCCGAAGAGCTCGAGGATGCTGCCGTCGGGCTGCACGAGGCCCGCCATGTTCTCGACGATGCCGATGACGTGTTGGCCCGTCTGCCGGGCGGCGATGCCGCTGCGCTCCGCGACCTCCGCGGCGGCCGCCTGGGGAGTCGTGACGACGAGCACCTCGGCGTGGGGAAGGAGCTGGCCGACCGAGATCGCGACGTCGCCCGTGCCCGGCGGCAGGTCGAGCAGGAGCACGTCGAGGTCGCCGAAGTAGACGTCGGTCAGGAACTGCTGGATGGTGCGGTGCAGCATGGGCCCCCGCCACGAGACGGCTGCCTGCCCCTCGACGAACATGCCGATGGAGATGACCTTCACGCCGTGCGAAACGGGGGGCAGGATCATCTCGCCCACGCGGGTCGGTTTCGCGTCGGGGATGCCGAGGATCGCGGGAATGGAGAAGCCGAATACGTCAGCGTCGACGAGTCCCACGCTCAGGCCGCGCGCCGCGAGGGCGACCGCGAGGTTCGCCGTGACGGTCGACTTGCCCACGCCACCCTTGCCGCTCGTGACCGCGATGACGCGCGTGAGGCTCTCGCGCGTGAACGGCATCGTGCGGGTGCGGCCACCCTGCAGGCGCTCGGTGAGGGCACGGCGCTCCTCGGGGGTCATGACCGTGATCGTGAGGTCGAGCTCGTCGATGCCCGCCGTCGCGACCGCCTCGCGTACGTCGCGTTCGATGCGGTCGGCCGCGGGGCATCCGACGATCGTCAGCTTGATGGTGACGGATGCCCTGGCGTCGTCGACGTGCACGTCGCCCACCATGTCGAGCTCCGTGATGGGGCGCCGGATCTCTGGGTCGATCACCCGGGCGAGGGCGGCGCGGACGGCCGCCTCAGTCATTCCGGGGTTCGCTCTTCTCGCGGTCGAGCTCGTCGAGCATGGAGCGCAGTTCGGCGCGGATGAAGTCCTTGGTCGCGACATCCTTCATCGCAAGGCGAAGGGCCACGACCTCGCGTGCGAGGTACTCGGTGTCGTTGAGGTTGCGCTCGGCGCGCTGGCGGTCCTGCTCGATCTGCACGCGGTCGCGGTCGTCCTGACGATTCTGTGCAAGCAGGATCATGGGCGCCGCGTAGCTCGCCTGCAGCGACAGGATGAGCGTGAGCAGCGTGTAGTTGAGCGCGCGGGGGTCGAACTGCAGTTCCTCGGGCGCGAGCGTGTTGTAGGTGATCCAGACGGCGCAGAACACCGTCATGCCGACGAGGAACCAGGGGGTTCCCATCGAACGGGCGAACGCCTCGGAGAAGCGCCCCATGCGGTCCTGGCCGCGCCCGAAGCGGGGCAGCCGGGACTGCTTCAGGTTCTTCGGCTCATGGAGGTCGCCGTCATCGTGCCTTGCCATTCGGGCGCCTCCTTCCTGGGGGAGCGGCGGTCGTGATCACGGGCTGGGGTCGGGTGTCGAGGGTGGGCGGCGAGAAATCGTCGTCCTCATCGTGACTTCGCCAGTCATCGGGCAGCAGGTAGTCGAGCACGTCGTCGATCGTGACGATGCCGACGAGCCGGTGGGTGTCGTCGACGATGGGCACCGAGACGAGGTCATAGCTCGCGAGGATGCGCGCGACCTCCGCCGCGGAGGCGTCGACGTGCACGGGCTCGAGCTTCTGGTCGATGAGCGTGCCGAGGCGCTCGCCGGGTGGGTAGCGGAGCATCCGCTGGAAATGCACCATGCCGAGGAAGCGCCCCGTTGGGGTCTCGTAGGGCGGCAGGGTCACGCAGATCGCGGCGCCGAGTGCTGGCGCGAGTTCGTGACGGCGGATGAGGGCGAGGCCCTCTGCGACAGTCGCTTCAGACGAGACGATGATGGGGTCGGTTGTCATGAGACCACCGGCCGTGTCGGGCTCGTAGTTGAGCAGCATGCGCACATCGTCGGCGCCATCGGGCTGCATGAGGTCGAGCAGCACTTCACTGCGCTCCTCGCTGAGTTGCGCGATGAGGTCGGCCGCGTCATCTGGCTGCATCTGGTCGAGCACGTCGGCAGCGCGGCGATCCTCGAGCTTGTCGAGGATCTCGACCTGGCGCTCCTCGGGCATCTCCTCGAGCACGTCGGCCAGGCGGTCGTCGCTCAGCTCACCCGCGACCTCCAGCATCCGCTGTTCTGGCAGGTCGAGCAGGGCACTCGCAAGGTCGGCGGGGAGCATGTCCTCGTAGGTTGCGAGCAGATGCGTCGCCGACTGCGCCTCGCCGTCGTCGGTGTTCTCGCGCACCTCGTCCCACGATGCGAAGTGCGTGGGGCCCTTGGCGAAGGGCGAGGCGCTCGTCTTGGGCAGGCGCAGGAAGAGTTCGCTGACCTGCCACTCGCCGGGCCCGGTCTCCTCGATCGCGACATCCTCGATCGTGGCCGTGCCGCGGCCGTTCACGAGGGTGACGCGGCGGCCCAGCATCTCGGCGATGACCCGCACCTCGCCACCACGCTGCTCGAAGCGGCGCAGGTTGATCAGCCCGGTCGTGATGATCTGCCCCGAGCTGATGCTGGTGATGCGACCGACCGAGAGAAACACTCGTCGGCGTCCGGGAACTTCTACGATGAAACCGACGACGCGGGGGGACTGGGTGGCCCGGTAGACGACGAGCACATCGCGCACGCGGCCGACCTTGTCACCCGCGGGGTCGAAGACTGAGCACCCGGTCAGGCGCGCAACGAAGACTCGTGTGGGGCTCACGGCTTAACCCTAGCCGCCGCGTGGAAGAATGAGCCTGTGACCAGCCCATCCCCGTTCTCGCGTCGCGACGCCCTGACGCCGAGTCTTCCCCGTGGCGAGATCCTCGGCACCTACGAGACCTACCCGGAGGCGCAGGGGGTTGTCGATCGGCTCGCAAAACGCGAGTTCCCGGTTAAGCAGCTCGCGATCGTGGGCAACGACCTCAAGACCGTCGAGCGGGTCACCGGCAAGCTGACCTACGGCCGCGCCGCGGGTGCCGGAGCGGCGAGCGGCGCATGGTTTGGCCTCTTCTTCGGCCTCATCATGTTCCTCTTCTCCGACAACCCCGGAGCGATCGCCTTCGTGGGCGCGGCGCTCCTCATCGGTGCCGGCTTCGGCATGATCTTCGGCATCGTCTCCTACGCCATGAACCGCAGCCGACGCGACTTCACCTCGACGCACCAGGTCCTCGCGTCGAACTACCAGATCGTGGTCGACCCCTCGCTCGCCCTCCGCGCGCAGGAACTGCTCGCGCAGCCCGAACCGCAGGAGTAGCTCGGGGAGCCCGCGATCAGTCGGCCGCGCGACGCATCCACTGCTCGACGTCGTCTGCCGTGCGCGGGATGCCGACGCTGAGGTTCTCAGCTCCATCCGCCGTCACGAGGATGTCGTCTTCGATGCGCACGCCGATGCCGCGGTATTCCTCTGGCACTGTGAGGTCGTCGGGCTGGAAGTAGAGCCCGGGCTCGATCGTGAAGACCATGCCCTCCTCAAGCACACCGTCGAGGTAGAGCTCGCGACGGGCTTTCGCGCAGTCGTGCACGTCCATCCCCAGGTGATGGCTCGTGCCGTGCACCATGTAGCGGCGGTGGTACTGCTTGTCGGCCTCGAGTGACTCCTTGGCGCTGACGGGGAGCAGGCCCCACTCGGCCGTCTTCTCCGCGATGACGCGCATGGCCTCAGCGTGAATCTCCCTGAACCGGATGCCAGGGCGCACGATCGCGAAGGCGGCATCCGCTGCTTCGAGCACGGCGTCGTAGACGCGACGCTGCACGGGCGTGAAGGTGCCGCTGACGGGCAGCGTGCGGGTGATATCTGCCGTGTAGTAACTCTCGAGTTCGATGCCAGCGTCGAGGAGGATGAGGTCACCCTCGCGCACGGCACCATCGTTGCGCGTCCAGTGCAGGATGCAGGCGTGCGGGCCGCTCGCGGCGATCGTGTCGTAGCCGACCGTGTTGCCGTCGGCGCGGGCGCGCCGGTTGAAGGTGCCCTCGACGAGGCGCTCGCCCCGGGGATGGGCGACGATCTCGCCGCGGTCGGCGATGACGTCGTCGAAGCCGCGGGCGGTCGCGGCGACGGCGAGGCGCATTTGCTGCACCTCCCAGGCATCCTTCACGAGCCGCAGTTCTGAGAGGTCGCGCGCGAGGGCGTCATCCGCCTCTCGCCACGACTCGTCCTCGGGGGAGAGGGTCGTGCGGGTCTCGTCGACGCGACGCGTGACGGCGCCGTCGGCATCCCGAACGACGAGGGTGGATGCGTCACTCGTCGCGACGACGGCGTCGAACTCGGCGAGGTGCTCCGTCGCAATCGCGAGGTCAGCGGAGACCTGACGCAGCGAGGGGCGCGGCCCGATCCAGAACTCGCCGATCTCGGGGTTCGCGTAGAACTCGTCGGAGTCACGCCCCGCGCGCTCACGGAAATAGAGGGTTGCCTCGTGGGTCTCGCCCGTCGGTTCGAGCACGAGCACGGCGCCGGGCTCGCTGTCGGCGCCCCAGCCGGTGAGGTGCGCGAAGGCGGAGTGGGCGCGGTAGGGGTAGTCGGTGTCGTTGGAGCGCACCTTGGCTGCGCCGGCCGGAATGATGAGTCGCCGTCCTTGGTGCAGCGTCGAGATCGCTGCCCGGCGGCGGGCCGCGTGCTCGGCGACCTCGCGGGCACTGGGCGTGGTCCCCTCGCGCTCCGCCCACTGCGACGTGACGTAGTCGGTGAAGGTGGAGGAACTCGGCGTCGTCGAACGGTTGGCCGTTGCTCGCGGCGCTGTGCCCTCGGGGGTCACGTCGGGCGTTGCGGTGCTCGTCGTCTCGGTGCCGGTTGTGTCGGTCGTCTCAGTGGCGTGCGCGTCCATCCAGCCATTCTCCCACTGGGGGAGGGAAAGCGGGCTGGGAGATGCGGCCCAGAGGCCAGCCTGCTTAGGCGACGGCGCGGTAGGTCTTCCGAGTGCGCGCGGGCTGGCGGTGCGCGTTGCGCGGAACGAGGGGCCCGAATAGTGAGGAGATCGGAGCCATCGCGAGCGAGACGTGGTCTTCGGACTCGACGGGGTAGGGCGCGACGGCGGTCTGGCGCTGCGGGAGAACTGCTGGGGTGACGATCGTGTCGTGCATGCCTGTTCCTTCGCTGGTTGGCATCAGGCTGGCGTGCCCGACGGTGTATTTGGGATGCGTGTGGACGAGAGAGTCCATTCTGCAGAACGCCCATTCTGTAGAACGGGTACTCTGTAGAACGCATTCTCTATATAAATACAGAACGCTCCCTCTCGCAAGTCGGATATCAAATCGTGACCTCGAGAACGGACGCGGATGCCGTCGCTCAGGCGGCAGGGCTGAGCACGGCGACGACCGGCCTGTGGTCGCTGCCCGTGGCATCCCGGTCGTCGATCACCCTGAAGCCATCGACGTGCCATGCGTCAGTCGCCATGACGTGGTCGATGGGCGCGCCGAGCGGCGCGGGAACCGAGGTCGGCCAGGTGCCGACCGCTCCGGCACCGGCCAGCGCTGCGGCATCCGTGCAGTCGCCGAGCCGTGCCCCAGCGGCGCGGGGGTCGGCCTGTGCGCCGGGTTCCCGAGAGCCGAGCCCGGAGAAGTGGTCGATCGTCGAGTTGAAGTCACCGGCCATGATGACGTCGTCACCAGAGCACAGTTCCGCCAGGAGTTCGAGGTCGCTGCGCCAGTTGTCCATCTGGCCCTGGACGGGGGCGACCGCGTGCACCGCGACGAGGGTCGGGCCCTCGCCGTCGACGGGCGTCGCCACGAGCGTCGGGAGGACGGAGGTCGTGCGGGCATCCGCTTCGAAGCGGTACTCGCCCAGGCTGACGCTCACGAGCATCGAGGTCGAACGGGCGGGGGAGATTCGGTCGTAGGCGCTCGTGAGCACCCACATCGGCTGGCCCGCCTCGCGCATGAGCAGGGCGGCCTCGATCGCCTCCTCCTCCCGCGTCTCGGGCAGCACGACGACATCAGCCTCGACCTCGAGGGCGAGGGATGCGACATTCGCTGCCTCCGTCGCGGGCCCGAGAGTGTTCCAAGCCATGACGGTCACGGCGTCGGCGGCGCGCTGCGCGGGGTCGATCGAGTCGCCGGGCCCGAAGCCGCGAGTACCGAGCACGGCTCCGCTGACGGCGGAAAATGCGAGGAGGAGCACCGTGAGCGACGCTGCCAGCGGGCGGAAGCCGCGGATGAAGAGTGCGAGCAGGAGCAGCACGACGACGAGCGCGAGGGCGACGGCGATCGCGAGCCCCCGCAACGACACGAGCTGCACGACCCCGCCGAGACGCTGCGCCCCGAACAGTTGTGGCCAAGCCATGACCAGCAGGAGTACGGCCGTCCCTCCGATCACGAGGGCGGCGATGAGTCGACGGAACATGGCCATGCAACACTACTTGGCCCACGCGAATAGAGTGGCGGCATGGCCCGCGTCATCGACCTGCACACGCACAGCAGCGTCTCGGACGGCACAGACACCCCAACGATGCTCGTCGAGGCGGCGATCGAGGCAGGCCTCGACGCGATCGCCATCACCGACCACGACTCCACCGCCGGGTGGGAGGAGGCGCGGCTGGCGGCAGCCGGCACCTCGCTCACCGTCATCCCCGGCATGGAACTCAGCACGCGCCTCGAATGGCGCTCAGTGCACGTGCTCGCCTACCTCTTCGACCCGACGGATGCCGCGATCGTCGCGGAGACGGCTCGCATCCGCGCGTCCCGGCTCACCCGCGCCGAGAGCATCGTGCACAGACTCTCGGTCGACTACAGCCTCAGCTGGGACGACGTGCTCGAGCACACGCAGCAGGGCGCGACCGTCGGACGGCCCCACATCGCCGATGCTCTCGTCGCGAAGGGGCATGCGGCGACCCGCAGCGAAGCATTCGAGTCGATCCTGCACCCACGGCACGGCTACACGAGGCCGCACTACGCGCCCGACCCTGTCACGGCCGTGCGGCTCATCCGGGCTGCAGGGGGTGTGCCAGTGCTCGCCCACCCGGCAACCGAAGGTCGGGATGCCGTCGTCGACGAGGACACCCTCGCACGCCTGGTCGAGGCGGGCCTGCTCGGGCTCGAGGTGGGGCACCGCGAGAACACCGAGTCAGGAAAGCGGATGCTGCGGCGCCTCGCCGAACGCTACGAGCTCGTCATGACCGGCTCGAGTGACTACCACGGCTTTGGCAAGCCGAACCGCCTCGCAGAGTTCACGACCCAGGAGGCCGTGCTCGAGCGGATCATTGCGCAAGGCACCGGCTCGGCGCCGTTCCTCCCCTAGCGGCTCAGGCGGTGGGCGGCGTGCTGCCCGCGCCCGTGCTGGGGCGGCGGGTGCGGCGACGCCGACGACGCGGCTCGCCGCCATCGTGCGTGCCCGCGCCCTCGGGCTTCGCGGCACCCTCGGCCTCGCTGCGGCCTTGTTGGCGACGGCGACCGTCTGCGGCGCCACGCTCGCGCACAGGCCGTCCGGAGCCACTGCGGCTGGAGCCTGAGGCGCCCGAGGCACCGGTGCGCGGTTCGCGCGCCCGCACGGGACCAGCGCTCGCGAGACGACCCTTGGTGCCCTCGGGGATGTCGAGGTCGCTGAAGAGGTGCGGCGAGGAGGAGTAGGTCTCGACGGGCTCATCGATGCCCATCTCGAGCGCGCGGTTGATGAGCGCCCACTTGTGCAGGTCGTCCCAGTCCACGAAGGTGACCGCGATACCGGTCTTGCCTGCGCGGCCCGTGCGGCCCGCACGGTGCAGGTAAGTGTCGTGGTCGTCGGGCACCGTGTGGTTGATGACGTGCGTGACGTCATTGACGTCGATGCCGCGTGCCGCGACATCCGTTGCGATCAGGATGTCCTTCTTGCCGGCCTTGAACGCGGCCATGGCGCGCTCACGCTGGTCCTGGTTGAGGTCGCCATGCACGGCGGCGGCGTTGAAGCCGCGCTCGTTGAGCTCCTCGACGAGCTTCGCGGCGGCACGCTTGGTGCGCGTGAAGATGACGGTCTTGCCGCGGCCCTCCGCCTGCAGGATGCGCGCGATCACTTCGTCCTTGTCGAGGCTGTGGGCGCGGTAGACGACGTGCTTGATATTCGCCTGCGTGAGACCCTCGTCAGGGTCGGTCGCGCGGATGTGGATCGGCTTGTTCATGAAGCGACGCGCGAGGGCCACGATGGGGCCGGGCATCGTCGCGGAGAAAAGCATCGTGTGACGTGTGGGGTTGGTCTGCGAGAACAGCTTCTCGATGTCGGAGAGGAAGCCGAGGTCGAGCATCTTGTCGGCCTCGTCGAGCACCATGACCTTGACGTCCTTGAGCGAGAGCATGCGCTGGCTCGCGAGGTCGAGCAGGCGACCGGGGGTGCCCACGACGACCTGTGCGCCCGCCTTCAGCTGCTCGATCTGGCCCTCGTAGGCCTTGCCGCCGTAGATCGCGGCAACCTGCGTGGAGCGGTTGGATGCGGCAAGCGTCAGGTCTTCCGCGACCTGCACGCAGAGCTCGCGGGTTGGCACGACGACGAGCGCCTTGACGCCGGGCTCGGGATTGGTGCCGAGCGACTGCAGGAGGGGGAGGCCGAAGCCGAGGGTCTTGCCCGTGCCTGTCTTCGCCTGGCCGATGATGTCCTGGCCGCCGAGACCCATGGGAATCGTCTGGGTCTGGATGGGGAAGGGCGAAGTGATGCCCTTCGACGCGAGCGCGTCGACCATGTCCTGCTCGATGCCGAGGTCAGCGAAGGTCTGCTCTGCGACGGGAGCCGCCGTTGCGTCGATCTCGATTGAATCCGTGTCGGGGTTGATCTGTTCTGAAGTCACGATGAGTGTGCCCTGTTCCGAAGCGTGCGTACGCCCGCTCTTGACCTGGGGCGTAAGGAGCCTCCACCAGAAGCGGGAGGCATTGCCACCCAGTTTAGGGGATGCGCGTCTGATAAGCCCCTCGACGCTAGTCTTTATGCGTGATGTCCCTCTTCGGCCGCCGACCCCGCCCGGTTCACGCGCCCAAGCTCAGGCAGCGGCGCTCGTCGTCTGACCAGGCCGTCAACAGGGTCAGTCTTGCCGAGCTCACCCCCGACCTGCCGCGGTATCTGGGCCAGGCGGCGTCGCTGCAGCTGTCGAACTTCGAGGTCGTTTCCGGCGCCATCGCGCACTCGCCCACGACGCGCGACAAGGTCGCGCTCACGCGGGTCGCCCGCGTGTCGCTCTCGAAGCTTGAGGGTCTCCTCGCGGAGATCGAACGAGGCGGAGACCGTCCGGAAGAGCTCATGGAGTACTTCGCCGCCCCTGTCGAATCATTCCGTGAGCGCACGCGCAGCAGCGACTGGCACGAGACCGTCGTGACGAGCTACATCACCGCCAGCATGCTGACCGACTTCTTCCTGGCGCTCGCCGACGGCCTGCCTCCCGCTCCTCGCGAGCGCATCCAGGCGGTGCTCTCCAACGACCCCAGCCAGATCATCGTCGAGCAGCTGCGCAACGCGATCGACGCTGAGCCCGTGCTCGCGTCGCGCCTGGCGCTGTGGGGCCGGCGTCTTGTTGGCGATACCCTGCTCGTCGCGCGGTCATCCCTCGCCGTGCCCGGCCGGGTTGCGCCAGACGAGGCACGGCTCGAGCCCGTCTTCACGGAACTCATCGCGGCACACACGCGCCGCATGGACGCGCTCGGGCTCACTGCCTGAGCCTTCGCGCCCTACCCGGCGCACGCCTCCCGGGGCAGACTGGGGGAATGACCACCCCCACGATCACTCTGAACGACGGGCGCGACATCCCCGCCCTCGGCCTCGGCACCTACAAGCTCACGGGCGACGATGGCATCGCCGCCATGACCGCCGCCGTCGCATCGGGCTACCGGATGCTCGACACGGCGCTCAATTACGGCAACGAGCGCGAGGTGGGCGAGGCGGTGCGTGCGGCCGCAGGGCTCGAGCAGCCCGTCTCGCGGGACGAGCTCTTCGTCACGACCAAGCTGCCCGGGCGTCACCACGGCTTCGACGAGGCGATCGCGAGCCTCGAGGAGTCGCTCGGCAACCTCGGGCTCGACTATGTCGACCTCTACCTGATCCACTGGCCGCTGCCGAAGGTGGATCGCTACGTCGATGCATGGCGCGGCTTCATCGAGCTTCGCGAGCGCGGCCTCGCTCGTTCGATCGGGGTGAGTAACTTCACGCCGCAGCACCTCACGCGACTCATCGAGGAGACCGGGGTGACGCCCGCCGTCAACCAGGTGGAGTTGCATCCGCGCTTCTCGCAGGAACCACTTCGCCACTTCCACAGGGAGCATGGCATCGTCACGCAGAGCTGGAGTCCGCTCGGCTCCCGGCACGCGGACTTCGCGACCGAGCCCGCCATCGTGGAGATTGCTGAGGCGCTCGGCGTGACCCCGACGCAGGTTGTGCTGCGCTGGCACGTGCAACTCGGTGCCATCCCACTGCCGAAGTCGGGGGATGCCGAGCGACAGCGCGAGAATCTCGACGTCTTCGGCTTCGAACTCGACGACGAGCAGGTCGCCGCGATCAGCGCCCTGGAGGCCGGCCGACTCTGGGATGGCGACCCTGACACACACGAGGAGTTCTAGGGGCAGGCTCAGCCTCCTCCCGGCGCGTGGGCGGCGCGCTCACAGACGTCGTCCACCATGATTGACGGATGCTGCGGCGCCATCCAATCCTGAGCCTCGCGACCTTCGGCTACCTCGCCGTCGTCGCGTGGATCACGCTGGGGCCGCAACCGCTCGACGACGAAGGGCGCGGCCTGCTGCTGCGCGTCATCCGGTGGCTGCAGCGGCATGAGGCGACCGACTGGGTCTCCTACAGCGGCGTCGAATTCACGGCGAACGTGCTCATGTTCGTGCCCCTCGGGCTCATGTTCGTGTTGCTGCTCGGTCGGCGGCTCTGGTGGGTCGCCATCGTCCTCGCCGTCGCGCTCACGGTCGGCATCGAGGCGATCCAGGTCACGCTTCCCGAGCGGGTCGCCGACCCGCGCGACCTGGCCTCCAACTCCCTCGGCGCCGTCATCGGCGTCTTCTTCGCGCTCGTAATCACGTGGCCGAAAGCCGTCGCCATCCGAAGGAATGCTCGCGCGCTCCACGCGTGAACGCTCCGCGTCCGCCGCTGCTCGAGCGTTCAGTTGGCAAGGACGGCAACGGATGCCTCGCGCACGCCCGTGATATTCGTCACGGTTGCGTAGCCCGCTCGCAGGAGTGCCGCATCGGAGCCCTCCTCCTGGTCGGCCGGAGTGTCGGAGACCTCGAGGCGCACGTCGTCGTCGCCCCCGACCGCGGTGAGCGTCTGCACGATACCGAAGGCGGCGAGGGGGCCCTCCCGCAGCTCGGTCTTCGTGTCGACATTCGGCACATTGAGGTTGAAGACCGTGCCCGGTTGCTGCGCGAGCAGGAGCGGCACGAGGTGGGAGACGTGGGGCGCGGCAGCATCCCACAGGCAGGCATCCGGATCCATGCCGACGTCAAGCGAAACGGCAAGGCCTCGCGCGCCGTTAACCCCCGCCGTGAGGGCCGCGCCCACCGTGCCGGAGTGGAGGATCGCGTGCCCGACGTTTGCGCCGCGATTGACGCCCGAGAAGACGATGTCGGGCACGAAGCCGAAGGCGCCGTGGGCGGCGATGAGTGAGATGAGAGCAGGCGCGGCGTCGACAGCGAAGACGGGGATGTCGAAGCCCTCCAGCTCGTGCCGGGAGTACGGCACGCGCCCGTCGGCATTCGCGCCCAGGATCGACGCGCTGCTGCCGCTCGACTGCTCGGAGGGGCCCGCGATGACGACGTCGAGCCCCGACTCGATCGCCATGCGGGCAAGCCTGTGCAGGCCGGGGGAATCGATTCCGTCGTCGTTCGTGATGAGTGCCGTTGTCATTGCGGTCTTCACTCCTCCTTGGCCCGTGCGGCCAGGTCTCCCGGTGTCGTGGTGGTCGCGGTATCCGTCGTCGGCTCCTGGGTGGCCCGTACCTCAGCGAGGGTGCGCAGCTTCTCGATCGCCTCGGCGTCTCCCGTGCCCAGCCCGTGGCGGGTCACGTTGAGGGCCCCCGCCGCGGCGCCGAGGCGCACGGCATCAAGGAGCGACTCGCCACGCGCGATGGCCGCCGTCACGCCGGCCGTGAGGGAATCGCCCGCGCCGCGCGTATCGGCCGCCTCGAACTCGGGCATGTGCACCTCGTGGAATGTGCCGTCCTGGAGCACGAGGATCGGCTCGGGGGAGCGGCTGACGATGACGGAGCGGGCACCCCCCTGCGCCATGGCGCGCATTCCCGCCATGATGCTGTCGTCGTCGGCCTTGCTCGCGCGCCCATCAGCGACCAATTCCTCATCGCTCACCTTGACGACCTCGACACCCCCCTCCAGGGCCGCCGAGAGTCGCTCGCCGGCGAGGTCGACGATGACCGTGCAGCCGGCGGCACCGAGGTCTGCGGCCAGCCGCCGGTAGACCTCTGCGGGGAGCGTCTCATCGCCGGCCGGGCCGCTCAGGATGACGGCGTCAGCGCCGAGCGCCTCGCGGAGCGTGAGGGTGTACAGCTCGTCGAGGGTGTGCCTGTCGAGGGGGGAGCCGTCGATCTCGACGACCGATTCGCGCTCGCCGCCACGCCGGTCGTGCACATAGCCGCCCCCATTGCCGTCGACCTCGACGGCCTCGACCGTGAATCCCTCATCCGATAGGAGAGGGCCGAGCACGGTGCCGCTCTCGCCGATGAGGGCGCAGCACATGGTGACATCGACGCCCATGCGCCGCAGCATCCGCCCCTGCCAGACGCCCTGGCCGCCCGCGTGCAGGTGCAACTCGTCGCCAGCGCCATGGTTCTCGACCGTGACAGTGAGGAGAGGGGATGGGGCAAAGATCACCACGCGGCTCATGGCCGCGACGCTAGGACCGCTCCCTTGAAGGTGGCTGGATGCGCAGCGAGGGCTTCGAGAGTGGTGGCGCGCCTAGCCCTTGGCGAGCTCTTGGAAGAGCTGCTCGTCGGCCGCGATGCGGCGCTTCGGGAGCACAAGGCCGACGATGAGCGCGGCGATGGGCCCCGCCGCAATCGAGGCGACCCAGATCCAGCCGCCGTCGAATGGCCAGCCGAGCCACGTCAGTGCGCTCCAGACGACTGCCGATACCGCTGTGCCGACCGCACCGAGGAGTGCGGCGCCGCGAAGCTCGCGGCGTGGCAGGGCGAAGTGCACCGCGAGCGACAGGATGAGTCCGCCGAGAACGGCGAACAGCATCTCCATGTTCACGCTACGAAACCCACCCGGCGGGGGTTCTCGGCACCGATCTCGAGGTAACCGAGCGAAGCGACCGGCACGACGTAGAGGCTGTCCTTGTCGTCCTTCAGGCTGAAGTACTTCGCGTCGGTGTCGAGGGCCTGCGCCACGACTGCCTGGATGTCCGCCGCGGACTGGCTCGACTCGAAGCTGATCTCGCGGGCGCTGTTGATGATGCCGATTCGAATTTCCACGTGCCCAGAGTACGACATGGCGCCCCGCGACGAGTCGGCGTTCGTCCACGGCGCAATGGGGTCGTCGTGTCGGTGGCCGCCGCTAGCGTTGAGGCATGCGAGATGAGGTGCGCGACGGGGTCGACGACGCTGCGCCCACCCCACCCGACGTCCCGACGCTGGACGACGCGCAGCGAGCCGTCCTCGCGCTGCCGCCCGGCGTCTCCGCCGCAGTCGTCGGTGCACCGGGCACGGGCAAGACCACGGCCATGGTCGAACTGGCTGCCCACCGCATCCTCGACCTCGGCTGGGACCCGGCCGAGGTGCTCGTGCTGACCTCGAGCCGAGTGTCGGCGACCCGCCTGCGCGACCGGCTGGCGCTGCGCATCGCGCGTCCCACGACGGGGCCGCTTGCCCGCACCGTGAACTCCCTCGCCTTCGACATCGTGGGGGCGGCAGCGCGCGCCGATGGCAGGCCGCGACCCACACTCATCACCGGTGGTGAGCAGGATGCCGACCTCGCCGGGTTGCTTGAGGGCCATATCGAGGATGGCGGAGGCCCTCGCTGGCCGGAGCAGCTCAGCCCCGACGTCCGTCGCACTCGTGGGTTTCGCACGGAGCTTCGCGAACTGCTCATGAGGAGCACGGAACACGGCGTCTCGCCAGCCCAATTGAGAACCCTTGGCCTCGAGCGAGACCGCCCAGAGTGGGTCGCTGCCGGCGAGCTCATGGCCGAATACCATGACGTGCTCGGCCTGCAGCGGCCTCACCAGCTCGACTCGACGGAGCTCGTTGAGCGCGCCGTGAGCGAGCTGCGGCGCGGCCGGCCGGGCGACATCGCGGCGCCCCTTCGCCTCGTGCTCGTCGACGATGCGCAGGAGGCGACCCGTTCTACCTTGAGCGTGCTCGCCGCACTCGCTGAGCGAGGCGCAGCGGTCATCGCGTTCGGCAATCCAGACACGGCCGCCAACGCGTTCCGAGGGGGCGAGGCGGATGCCCTCGGCCGGCTCTCCCAGGTGCTGGGCGTCGAGACGCGGCTGCTCGAACTCGGCACGGTGCATCGGCAGGGTGCGCTCCTCACCCGCTTCGTGTCGTCCATCACGGCCCACATTGGCACCGCTGGCCTCACTGCCCAGCGCGGGGCCGTGACCGCCGAGCCCTACGAGGGTTCGATAGCGCTCGTGGAGGCCCCCACACCATCGCGCGAGCGCTCCGCGATCGCGCGGAGGTTGCGCGAGCGGCACCTCATGCACGGCGTCGCCTGGTCTGACATGGCCGTCATCGTGCGCAGTGGTGCCCAGGTGCCGGCGATTGCCCGGGCGCTTTCGCTCGCGGAGGTACCCACGCGCACGACGCTCGCCGCGCGCCCGCTCCGCAATGATGGCGCGGCGCGAAGTCTCCTGGGCGTCGTCGACATCGGCATGGGAAGGACGCCGCTCACGGCGGCGGCCGCAGCAGACCTGCTACTCGGACCGTTCGGGCAGCTCGACCGCCTCGACCTTCGTCGGCTCCGGCTCGCGCTGCGCGCGGAGGAGATCACGGGCGGCGGCGACCGCGGCGCGGATGCACTGGTCGTGGAGGCACTCGAGGGACCGGGGCGGTTCGCCACGATCGATCACCGTTCGGCCCGCCGGGCCGAGCGTTTGGCAGCGACTCTGGCCGCCGTGCGGCAGGCGCACGACGACGACGCCTCGATCGAGGAACTGCTGTGGCTCGCCTGGGAGCGCAGCGGCCTGCACCGGCGCTGGTACGACGACGCGATGGGGAGCGGCATCGTCGCCGACGAGGCGCACCGCAACCTTGACGGCATCGTGGCTCTGTTCTCGGCCGCCAAGCGTTTCGTCGAGCGGGACCCCGGCGCGCCCGCGCGGGTGTTCCTCGACGACGTGCTCGACGCCGACGTTCCCGAAGACACGCTCTCACCGCAGGCACGGGGTGAAGCAGTGCTCGTCACCACACCCTCGGGAGTCGTGGGGCTTGAATTCGACACGGTGGCCCTCGCGGGCGTGCAGGAGGGCGTGTGGCCGAACCTTCGCATCCGTGGCACGCTGCTCGGGGCCCAGGACCTCGCGCGAGCGGCAGCCGGCGACACCGCGACGCTCGATGAACGCCGCCTCGTGCGCGATGATGAACTCCGCATGTTCGCGCTCGCCGCGTCCCGCTGCCGTCGCGAGATCATCGTGAGTTCCGTCGCGAACGACGACGAGGCACCGAGCGTGTTCTTCTCCCTCGTGCCGGATGACGCCGCGAGACTCGACGCCACCTCGCCAATCCCGCTGTCGCTCCGCGGGCTCACGGGCCGCCTGCGGCACGAGCTGTCGCGCAGGGACGGCTCTGTCACCTCGCGCGACGCAGCCGCCGCGGCCCTCGCGCACCTCGCCGACGAGTCGGTCCCCGGCGCGGACCCCGGAGACTGGCACGGTCTTCTCGCGGCGTCGACGACCGAGCCCGTCTTCGATGACGACGAGCAGGTTCCCGTCTCGCCCTCGCGTCTCAGCGCATTTGAGGAATCTCCACTCGACTGGTTCATCGACTCGCTCTCCGGCTCCGCTCCCAGCACCGCCATGAGCATCGGCACGATCGTGCACTGGGCAATGGAGACGAGCGAAGACACGAGCGTCGAAGGGGTGTGGCAGGCGATCGAGTCGAGGTGGAGCGAACTTGTCTTCGAGGCACCGTGGCTCGCAGAGAAGGAGCGCGCGGCCACCCGAGCGCTCGCGGCGGGGGTCGCCGAGTACCTCGGTGACTTCACGCGAGAGCGCAAGGAACTGATCGGCGCAGAGAGCCGCTTCGAGCTCGATGTCGACCGCGCCCGCGTGCGCGGCTCGATCGACCGGGTCGAACGCTCACCCGACGGAAGCGTCGTCATCGTCGACCTCAAGACAGGCAGGCCCGAGACGAAACAGAGCGTGCTTGACGCGCATCCGCAGCTCGCCGCCTACCAGCTCGCGTACGCGGAGGGACTCCTCGACGAGGTGCTCGCCCCGCACGGCGAGCACGCGCCCGGGGGAGCGAAGCTCCTCTTCGTGAAGGAGGGTGTCGGAGGCAAGTCCTACCGTGAGGGAATGCAGGCACCGCTCACGCCGGAGCACCTCCAGGAGTTCCGCGAGCGCATCGCGATCGCCGCTCGCGGCATGGCGGCAGCCGCGTTCCAGGGCAGCCGCGAGATCGATGACCGCCGACCGGGTGCCGCCGCGCGACGCCTGCACCGAGTGAGGGCGGTGACGAGTGACTGACTTGCTCATCGGCGATCGCGAAGCCCAGGATGCTGCTCGGCCGGTCGCGACCATCAGCGCCGACACGATCGCCGACACGCTCGGCCACCATCGGCCGACGCCTCAGCAACGCGCCGTGATCGAATCGCCACTCGGCCCGGCGCTCGTCGTCGCGGGAGCCGGCAGCGGCAAGACCGAGACCATGGCCGCACGCGTGCTCTGGCTCGTCGCGAACGGCCACGTCGCACCCGGGCAGATCCTCGGCCTCACGTTCACGCGCAAGGCAGCGGGAGAGCTCGGGGAGCGCATCCGCCAGCGCCTCGACGAACTCGACAGGCAGGGTCTCGTGCCGGGTGAGCGCGATCCCTTCGACTCCCCGAGCGTCGCGACCTACAATTCCTTCGCGAACACGATCTATCGCGACAACGCCCTGCTGCTCGGGCGGGAACCAGACGGAGACGTGCTCGGCGAGGCATCCGCGTGGCAGCTCGCGCGCAGGATCGTGACCCAGAGCAGCGACGAACGGCTCGGCAGGCTCGGCAAGGGCGTCGATGTCATCACGAAGGCGGTGCTCGAGGTCAGCCACGGTCTCGTCGAGAACATCGCTGAGCCCGATGCCGTCGCGGCTATGGCCAAGGAGTTCGCGGCACTCGAAGAGCTTCCGCTCGGCGGCCGAGGCGAGTTCCGTGATGTCATGAACCAGGTCGGAGCCGTCGGCGCACTCCCAGTGCTGATCGAGCTCGCGCAGCAGTTCCAGGCTGCGAAGGCGGCCCGGGGTTTCGTCGAGTACTCAGACCAGGTTGCCCTCGCGCTCGAGCTTGTGCGGGGTGTGCCCCGGATTCGCGAGGAACTCCGTGACCGTTACCGGGTCGTGCTGCTCGACGAATACCAAGACACGAGCGTCGTGCAGACCTGGCTGCTTGCCGAGCTCTTCGGCGACCACGCGGTCATGGCGGTCGGCGACCCGCACCAGTCGATCTACGGATGGCGCGGCGCGAGTTCGGCGAACCTCGAGGACTATGCGCGGCAGTTCGCCGGCCAGGAGGGTGGAGTCCAGCAGTACTCGCTCAGCACGAGCTGGCGCAACGGCACGCGAATCCTGGATGCCGCGAACGTCCTTGTCGATCCGCTCACCGCCGCGACGCGCGTGCAGGTCGAGCGACTCGCGCCCTCACCGGCCGCCTCCCACCACGCGGTCGAATCCGCCTTCGAGGAAGACCTCGCGGGCGAGGCCGACACCGTCGCCCGCTGGCTCGCGCAGCGCCTCAGGGAACCGGTCATGGAGGGCGGCACGTTCCGACAGGCGACCGCCGCCATGCTCTTCCGCACCCGTCGCACGCAGCGCGCCTTCGTCGAGGCGCTTCGCCAGCACGGCGTTCCCTTCCATGTGCTCGGCGTCGGCGGACTGATGGAGGAGCCCGAGGTGGCCGACCTCGTCTGCGCGCTCACCGTGCTGTCGGATCCATCCGCCGGGTCAGAACTCGTGCGACTGCTCGCCGGCCCTCGCTGGCGCATCGGCGCCCGCGACCTCCACGGGCTGCGACGCATCGCATCCGTGCTCAGCCGGCGCGACTTCGCCCAGCGCAGGCTCGACGACGACGTCGTGCAGCGGCTGAGGGACTCCGTCGCCGACGACGAGGGTGCATCGCTCGTCGAGGCGCTCGACTTCCTTGCGACGGCGAAGCCAGACCATTCGCTCATCACGGGCCTCAGCGAGGTCGGCGTCGAGCGGATGCGCGAGGCCGGAACCCTGCTCGCACGCCTGCGCAGCCGCGCCGCACTGGACCTCCTCGACCTCGTGACGATGTGCGAGCAGGAACTCATGATCGATGTCGAGGTCGCATCCAATCCCGACCGGGTGCTCGGCCGGGCCCCACTCGACGCCTTCTACGACGCGCTGGCCAACTATCTCGCCGTCGACGATGCACCGAGCCTCCGCAGCTTCCTCGCGTGGTTGCGCGAGGCCGAATGGCGCGACAACCTGGCTCCCCGCCCCGAGGAACCCGAGCCGGGTGTCGTGCAGCTCATGACCATCCACGGCTCGAAGGGACTCGAACGCGACATCATCGTCGTGCCCCGCATGGTTGAGGGCGAACTCCCGGCCACTCCTCTCGAGGGCACAGGTGCGTGGCTCGGCTTCGGCAGGCTTCCGTGGGAGTTCCGCGGCGATGCTGCCGAACTCCCCGCCTTGGAGTGGCGCGCGGCGACGACGCGCAAGGAGCTCGTCGAGACGATCAAGATCTTCAAATCCACCGTCGGCGAGCACCAGGAACGTGAGGAGAGACGCCTCGCCTACGTGGCCGTCACCCGCGCACGGCACCGGCTCCTGCTGACCGGATCATTCTGGTCTGGCCAGACGAAGGCTCGGCGCCCCAGCCGATACCTTCTCTCCCTCGCGGAAGCGGGCATCGTGGCGCCGCCGCCAGAGGTACCGCAGAACGACAGCGACCCCGGTACGACGGACCACCTCGTCTTCACCTGGCCGGAGGACCCCCTCGGAGGGCGCCGACGGATCGTCGAGGACGCCGCTGAGCGCGTACGCTCCGCGCGTGTCCAGCGCGCCGCAGGCGCAATCCTCGACGAGGGCAGGTGGCAGGTCGACCTCGAGCTGCTGCTTGAGGAGCGGCGCGCCCGCGGGCGCCGGGATGCCCGGGGCGAAACGCCCGTGCGCGTGCCAGCGTCGCGATTCAAGGATTACGTCACGGCTCCTGATGAGACCGCAGCCGAACTGCGGCGTCCCATGCCCGAGCGCCCCTACCGCGCCACGCGACTCGGCACCCTATTCCACGAATGGGTCGAGCACCGCTACGGCGTGCACGGGGCGCTCGAGGAGATCGATGCCTTCCCGAGCGAACTCGATATGGAGGAGGGCGCGGACGAGGTCACTCAGGGGGCACAGCTCGAGGTGCTCAAACGCACCTTCGAAGCATCCCGCTGGGCGGGCGTGATCCCCCTCGAGGTCGAACGGGAGATCCACCTCCCCCTCGCGGGCCGCATCGTCGTCTGCAAGATCGACGCGGTCTACGAGGCCGAGCCGAGTGCCGATGGCCAGGCACGCTACGAGGTCGTCGACTGGAAGACCGGAAAGGCGCCCCGCGACGACGGGGAGCTCGAAGACCGGCAACTGCAGCTCGCGCTCTACCGCCAGGCCTACGCCGAATGGAAAGGCATCGAGGCATCCCGCATCGACGCGGTGTTCTACTACGTCGCCGACGACGCGATCATCAGCCCGCGACGCATCTTCGAGAAGGCGGAACTCGAGCGACTCTGGCTGGAATCACAGGAGCGAGGCGAGGGCGATTGAGCGCCCGCCCGCTACGGCACGAGGCCGTACTACGACTGGGAGTCGCCGCGTCGCTCCCGCTCGTCGAGCATTGCTTCGACCTCGTCCACGGCCAGTACCGGCATGGTCTCGTGCGTGATCGTGGTGTCCATGTCGGTCTCGACACGATCCATGAGCGCGTGAAGCAATGCGACCGCGTCGTCGATGATCGCGGTGCTGCGTTCCTGCCTGCCGTGTAATAGCCACTTCGCCAGCTCGAGCTCCGAATACAGGCGAGCGCGCTGCGCGATCTGTCGATCGCTCGAGCCGCGCGCCACCTGATAGGCATCGAGCGCCGACTCCGCGACGGCAGGGTCGCGAGCGGCGAGCAGCCAGGCGAGATCGCGCGCCGGGTCGTCGACGGAGAGCGCGTGCCATCCGTTGACCCCAGACACCTCGTTGCCCGAGCGCAGGAACGAGTCTGCAGTCATGGCGCCATTGATGACGGTGGGCATGAACTGCCACAGCGCGGAATCCTCCGTGGCACGTTCCCACCGGCGCAGGAGGGCGACGGGAACGAGGTTGGTCGCGGCAGCCCGGTCCAGCACGCCGACGAGCGAGCGCAGGCACTCCTGGGGCGAGCGCACGGGGAGCCCGGAGTCGCCCACGAAACTGGTGGGGAGGGTGTGGATCGCGGCGATGGCCCGGCCGATCGACGTCGCGAGGCCCTCGCCAGCGGGGATCGCGTCGAGGCGCACCCGGTCGCCGTAGACGAACTCCGTCACGACCGCGCGTGTGGTGCCGACGGGGGTCTGGCCCGCGACGCGCGTCACCTCGAAGGGCAGGCGACCGCGCACTCCGACGCTCAGGGCGCGCAGGGCCGTGATGTCGGCCTGCTGCTCGAGCTCGGCTCGTTCGGAACGCGGAACGCGCACGATCCAGTGCCGTCCGTCGGTGCCGGTGACGACGGCAGAGTCGAAGTCGCTCTCCTCGCCCGCGTCGTAGCCGCCCACCTCCCTCGCGTCCAATCCTTCGACGGCGGCGGTGGCCAAGGCGGCTAAAGTGAGATGCGATCTGGCCATACAGACAGGCTAGGTCGATTCGGGCCGCCCCGGGCAGAACGCCACGCGAAAGGCGGATGCCCAACCGCGCCATTCAACGAGATTGGTTCCGCATGCCACAGCCGATGCCGGCGCGCCTCCCCGTCTGGCGCTCCGGGCTCGATCGCGACGTGCCGACCCGCCTGCGCCCTGACGCGATCCCGGCACTGCTTGCGGATCCCGCGACTCGCGCCATCGTCGTCCGCCGCGGTGCAGCCCTCGTAAAATCCGGCTCGCTCGCGCTGCTCGCGGCATCCGAGATTCCCACCGAGCTCATCGAGAGCGCCGACGCCCTCGTCTACCTTGGTCGCACGATCCAGCCGCAAGGCAGCCTCCCTGCCGGCACCGCCGTGCTCGCGATCGCGGTGCCGCCCCACGTCGAGCAGGTGCCACCCGCGCCCTCGACCGCGAGCTGGCAGAACCTCCGTTCGCTCGGAGCCTCGGCGACCCGGCTCGACGTCGAGCTGCTCACGCAGGCGGTCGCGCTGTTCAACTGGCACAGCTCGCACCGCTTCTCGCCGCGCACCGGCCAGCCGACTGAGGTCGTGCAGGCCGGCTGGGTGCGTCGCGGCGTCGATCCCGAGCATGACATCTATCCCCGCATCGACCCGTCGATCATCGTGGCGGTGCTGGATGATTCCGACCGCATCCTGCTCGGCTCGAACGCGCAGTGGGAGGCGAATCGCTTCTCGCTTCTCGCTGGCTTCGTCGAGCCGGGTGAGTCGCTCGAGGGCGCGGTCGAGCGGGAGGTGCTGGAGGAGAGCGGGCTCTGGGTCACTGACCTCGAGTACCTGGGCTCGCAGCCCTGGCCCTTTCCCGCCTCGCTCATGCTCGGGTTCACGGCACGGGTCGATGCCACGCGCGAATCCCGCCTGGCGCCGGACGGCGAAGAGATTCTCGAACTCCGATGGTTCAGCCGCGAGGAGCTGGCTGCGTCGCTCGACGACATCATCCTGCCAGGGCGCGTCTCGATCGCCCGCGCCATCATCGAGCACTGGTACGGCGGCGAGATCGTCGACGGCGCCGCGGTCGGAAGGGCCAGATGAACCAGCCACCAAGCGCGGATGCCCTGCTCGCGCACCTCGATGAGGAACAGCGCGAGGCGGCCCAGGCAACCCACGGCCCCGTCTGCATGCTCGCGGGCGCGGGCACCGGAAAGACGACCGCCATCACCCACCGGATCGCCTATGGCGTCGCATCCGGTGTCTACGCACCCAACCGTGTCATGGCGCTCACCTTCACGGCCAAGGCGGCGGGAGAGTTGCGCGCCCGCCTTGCTCGACTCGGGGCGGGGGGCGTCTCTGCCCGCACCTTCCACGCGGCCGCGCTCTCCCAGCTGGGCTACTTCTGGCCCCAGGTGATCGGCGGTGCCATGCCGCGCATCCTCGAGAGCAAGGGCCGGATGCTCGGCCAGGCGGCAGAGCGCCTGCGGCTTCGACTCGACACGGCGACCCTGCGCGACCTCGCTGCGGAGATCGAGTGGCGCAAGGTCTCGCGCCTGAGCCTCGCGGAGTACGCGGAGGCGGAGCGCACCCTCCCGCAGCAGCTGGACCTTGAGAAGATGCTCGCGCTGCACAAGGCCTACGAGGACCTGAAGGATGAGCGGCGCCAGCTCGACTTCGAAGACGTGCTCCTGGCGACGGCAGGCATGGTCGAGTCGGAGCCTCGGGTCGCCGAGCAGGTACGTGAGCAGTACCGCTTCTTCGTTGTCGATGAGTACCAGGACGTCTCGCCCCTGCAGCACTACCTGCTGCAACTCTGGCTCGGCGACCGCCGCGACCTGTGCGTCGTGGGCGACGCGAGCCAGACGATCTACTCCTTCGCTGGCGCATCCTCCCGCTTCCTGCTGCGCTTCCCGTCCGACTATCCGGATGCCACGGTCGTGAGGCTCGAGCGCAACTACCGTTCACTCGCCCCCATCATCGAGACCGCGAACCGCCTCATGCGCGATCGGCCGGGGGCACTGATGTTGCATCCGGCGCCGCTCGCGAAGGGCGTCGCTGCGGCGGCCGAGCCTCCCGCAGTCACTGCCTACGACAACGACATGGCGGAGGCGCGGGCGACGGCCCGGGCCATCGCCGCCGAGATCGCCGCGGGCACGCGTCCGCAGGACATCGCGGTGCTCTACCGGGTGAACTCGCAGGCGCTCGCGATCGACACCGCGCTCGCCGACGTCGGCGTGAGCACCCGGGTAACGGGCGCGACCCGCTTCTTCGAACTCCCGGAGGTCAAGCAGGCGGTCATGATGCTGAAGGGTGCGGCGGTCGGCGGCACCCCGGAGCCGCTCTTCAAGACCGTCAGCGACGTCCTGCGCTCGCTCGGCTGGACCCAGGACGAGCCCGAGGGCAGGGGCGCTGTGCGC